>JBBIUX010000017.1:0-38449 GCA_037440025.1 Candidatus Fraserbacteria bacterium
TCAATACCACTCTGGTCCAATTAAAAGAGATATTTCGCTACATCCGCGGCGAAATAGACGCCGGTTTCAATACCACTCTGGTCCAATTAAAAGGCAAAGATCTCGACGACTCATGGGCCTCTTGAACGGCGTGGGGAAATCCAGTCCACTTCAGCTCTATCCCCTGAGCCTCACACCCCTCCAAGAGGCCCATCTCCCCCTACTTTGGCTGCGCTCCCGTCGTCGAGCCCCAGTTCTGCACAAACTCCCGGACCTCGACGACTGTCGCGCTTTCGCCCTTGCCATCAGCCCTATCCACTTGTCAAAGACCCCCGCCGCTCCCGTCGGCCCGTCGGACAACACCCGCATTATACCCCCCTCGACGACTCCCCGTCAAATCGAAAGCCATCGCTTTCCCTCAAATGATCGCGTCCGTGGGACTGCGCTCCTGTCCCATGATCTCTTTGTCCAACCACTTCGCATCGCGCACCTGATAGAGATAGATCGAGTCACTTTCCGGGTCTATCAGCTGCTTCAGCCCCCAGCGCACTTCTTCGAGCTGCGACTCGCGCAGCTCCCCCTCAAAAACCGAGTTCTGCACCCAATGCAGATACCTCCGCAAAAACTTGCAGACCTTGGGCACACGGCTCACGTCCACGTCATAGACGATCAGCACGTACATAAGCTATAAATCTTCTCGACAAAGAATTATAGCAGCGGCCATCGCGCCGACCAAGGTGCATCGCACACTTGACCTGAAGACCTCCTTGTATTATTATTCACCTCATGAATGATAATCATTCACCGGGTGAATTGACCCTCTGGGCCGGTGCCGACCACGTTGTGCTCGACGAAGTCCAGAAAGCCCCTGAAAGCCCCGAAGGCCTATTGGGCCGATGCGGCGCTCGCGGCGCATTTGGCGGGGTATTATGATCAAGAGAGTGTGCAGGGGGCGCGGGAGCTGGGGGGATTTTTCGAGACGCTGGTGCTCCGCCGTGCCGTGGACATGGCTGGCCGGGGGTTAAATGGGATCCCATATCCCGAACTCTCCAAGGCTAAAGGAGCAGTCTTGTGCTACTTGCGAGCCCGGCACCCAACAGATCTGCACGCTTCGCAACCCAGAGCCTCCAAATCGCCCATCAGTGCGCGTCTCTCTCCCCAAGAATGGCTCAATCTGCCCACGCGCTTGTATCCCAACAGCTTGCGCATGGGCTAAGATAGGCTGATCCCTCTCCGAGTGCACCCTAGGACGGTCCTTATCTCGCTCGAAAGCATAGCCGAAAAGAGACGTATCAGCCTGCGATTGCCTCTCCAAACAGACTCGCCCCCAACCGTATCGTCGCTCACCACCTAGTTGCAATCGCCCTAGCACTTCCCGCCAGGGCAGCTCACAGCCCTGACGCTCAAAGATATAGCCCACTAAATAGACTGGCTCGCCTGTCTCTTTGTCATAAGCATTGATGAACTCGACCTCGTGGAGGCTTCCATCCTCAGCCGCAGCGCGACCGGCGTCGCTGGCAGTGGACGCATAGGAAGCGAGCAAGCGCCAGGTGAACTCGTCGGGCGGCATCGCGCAAGGACCGTACTCCAAGTCTTCATTCGTAAGATCGGGCCAGAGCGGCTCGTCAGGATCGAGCGCGGGGTAGAAGTAGCTGAATGCGAGTTGGGTGTTGACTTTGGCCTCAACGTCCTCATAGGGCTTGCTCGGGTCGTCAATCAAGCTGGGAAAATCGCGCGTCAAGCGGGCCGTAAGCGCACCCCACAGTGTCTTGCCCGGAACGTAGTGACGAGTGCGCATGAGATTCCCGACTTTGAGATAGCCCACGTGGAGCGGGCTCAGCAGTCGGAAGACGATACGATAGGCAATCCAGGTCATGATGACGATGCTTGCAACTCAGCGCATTCTTTAGCTGCCTTGGCCCCATACCGTGAGTAGATCAACGTCTGCTCGTAGAGCTCTTTAATCAACAAGAGCTTGTCTAGGTCGTCAAACACTCTGCGTTCCTCTAATAGCTGCTTAGAAACATTCTCCCACTTCCAAGTGCTGGCGCTGCCGCTAAGCCCCAATTGCAGTGGACGAAGTAACTCATGTCCCAGCATTTGTAGAAGTTGTTCGCGAATCGCTCTTGCTTGCTTTTCCTCTCGCTCAGATCGAGAGTAAAGAAATAGCAAACAGGCATAAACCCCATTCTCCTGAAGGACGCCCATGGTTTTCTGGACCAAATTCTCTACGTCTGACCCTGCTTGCCGGACAATCTCTTGCGCCGTCTCTGCCGCTACCCGATCAAGATTGCGTAGCGTGTTCTTCTCACTCATGTCTTGCTCCTTGCGAAGAGGTATTCCAGTCAGCAATGTGCTTTACCCGCCCAAAGCCGCGCGTTCCCATCCCACCTACCCCCAGATACTCTATGAGCTTCAACCCGGCGCGCACCACATCTAAGGAACTGTTGGCATTATCCAGCTTATTGAGATTCTTGCACTCATTGAATTTGCCGCGATAATCGTCCTCCACAACATCCATGACCAGCCAAGTTGCCCTAGGGATGGCCTCATACGTGAAGAGTGCACGAGGCTCGGCAGCCCCAGTCATCGGATTAATGGCTACTGAAGTGCGCACCTCCAAATTTGAATTGGCGACCTGTGAAAAGACTTTATCTGTGACGAGGACCAGACGCCCCTTAACGGTTGCCCAAGCTTCATGCTGAGCCAATCCGCTGCCGTTAGGTTCAGTCACTTGAGCGCCCTTCCTTGCCTCCAGCATAATCCAACCCAGATTGAGCGCGTTCTGTTTCCACCAATCCCCCACAAGGACGCACTCCTCTGGCTTTGTGGGGTCTGTATCTGTGCCAAATCCGAACTCCTTCAAGCGCTGCACGGTGCTCACCCAGACCGGTCCGGCCATCGAGTGCACGGGAAAGAGCAAGATATGCGCGTCAAATATGTTGACGACGCCAGCGTATCCGCCCTCACTGCCCGTGATGTAGCCGAACGTATAACAGATGGGACAGTGATCTTTTCCGCAATGCCCTGCACGATCATCTTTGGCTTGGCCCTGCCCGGCGCAATTCGGGCTCTCATAGCGATAAGCAGCATAGGTGCGAATAGCACCGCTCAAACTTGTCCCTGGAATCTTGGGGAGATTCGTCCCCGGCTCGCGCACAATCGAGTTGTCCACCCGACCCAGCCGATAGCCGCCCGTCCCGATATGGACCGGATCGAGCGTCATCAGTAAAAAGCGTTGCTGCTTGTAGTTCACGATTGCTGGCTGCCTCCTTGTTGTTGGTTCTCTTCAGGCTTGCGTTTGAGAATTCCCATATAGAGTTGGAGCACGTCGTGCAGCTCGCCGGTAAGAGCCGCGTGATACAGTCCGTGCCAATCTTCTGGTTCATGCTTCCACTTGACATTCTTTAGGGCATCGCACACAAACTGCTTGAAGACTTCATCGTATTGTGCGAGATCAGAGCCTGTTCCTTGCTCCCACTGCTGGCGTTTGGCCTCGATGAGTCCGTCGAGCTGTTTGACCTGTGAGGTGGTCAGATTCTCACAGATGAGCTGCCACAAACATTCGAAACGCTCCACATCATCGAGTAGATACGGCCGGTTGTGCTTGTCAGGAGCGCGACGCTTGCCTTGAGTGGTGTAAGAGACGTCGAAGCGTCGGGCGTTGGTGTCGAGCCATTCGAAGTCAAAGTGAGAGGGAATCACACAAACCCTGTCTCCGTCGCGCAAATCGTTCACGTGTACTAGCCAACGGTCCGCATATCTCTCACTGACTGCACCGGCTTTTTGCGCATCTTGTTCATCTGGTTTCTTCAGCTGAAAACGTCGCGAGCGATCGCTTGCGTCTACACCATCCGACACGAAAAAGTAGGGATACCAGAGATCATCTGTGGTGCCATCGCCCATCTTCGTCGGTACATGCCACTTGACGCCGTTGTCGAATTGGAGTGTGTCATCGACACGCCGTGAAACTTTCCATTCCGCCTCACTGAACTTCACGCCCTCAAGCATTCTTCGTGCTGCCTCCATGACAGCAGTCAAAGGGGTCTTGCGCGGGAAGAAGATCAAACCCAGAAGGAGCGGGAGGCGATTGCGCACCTTGCCCATTTGCTCTTCATATTCGCCCTTGATCTTCTTGATGATGTCCAGCGCGTCGCTAGCGGGTACGAGCGCGAGAAACTGATCGGGCGATTCGAGCAGAGTCAATGATGGATGATAGCGTAAGAACTTTTCATCGGCCTCTTGTGCGTCAATAATCTGTCCCGTCCAATGGAGCTTGCGTTGTCCCGTTTCCCATGACACGCTTAGCTGCCCTGACGGTTTCTCCATCACAAACGAAATCGTCAACAGATGATTTCCTTGTCGCCACACGCTGATTGGCTGACCATTCAACGTCCCGTCACAGACTGCGCCCTCAGGCATCTCTCGTGGCAACGGACCCATGCTCAACCTCCAGCGTGTGCGTTGGGGCAGGGCGTCCAAAATTCTAGCAACCGTCTCCGTCCAAAAGCGTTGGCACGTCTCCCAGACGCGGCGCAAGCGGGCGGGAGAGGGATTTTTCGGCACACACTTCGCTGGATCGTTGTCGGCTTTCACCAACATTGTCTGTACGAGATCACCCGACAGCCAATCGTCTAATCCGAACTTGCCGACGAGAAGAGCCACGCGATCGTAGTGGTCCGCGATCTCGTCCATCCAGATGGTCTGAGCAGGATTCTGCTTCCACTCTTCGACTCGTGAGCCGCGGTGCTGTTCGCAGACTTCGCACACTTCAGCGCTCTCCGTGCGCGGGCGCAGGCGGCAGACGGGGCAGAGTTCCCATGTGCGGTCCTTATCAGCTTTGGCCCATTCCTCCTGCCAATGTGTGCTCAAGTTTTGAGAAGTAATCGGTTGAGTCAGTTCCTTCCGCGCTCTTTGGTGTGCGCTAGACAGTAATGTCTCCAAGGGTTCAGCGGGATCTACTTCAATGTGCGGCACCAATTCGGGCTCAACATCTTCGACTGCCTTACGGATCAGGTCGCTCAGTTCATCCGGCAACTCAATATCGGGGAAGGTGAAATAGATGCCCGTCGTGTCGCGGTAGATCTCGTTGCCCAGTGGGTATTCTTCTTCAACCAGTTGCTTAGCCTCTTGGCATGCTTGCCTGATTTTATCTTGGTAGCCCAACAGATCGGCGATTTTGATGGCTTTGGCGTAGAGGCTGAGCACGTCGAAGTTGACGCGCAGGATGCACCAGCGGAGGTGGTCAATATCCAGTGAGCCGTTGATGAGAAAGCTAGCTAGGGCTGTTTTATAAAGTGTTGCTACGGAAAAGGAATGATCCCAAAGGGTCACGTCATTCGCGGAACGTCGTGTCTCGGCTAGTGCCTTTGCATACTCAGAGCATATAGAGCGGCAGATCGCTGAGCGTTCGGTGGAGAGTTGGTTTATGTTGGACTCTATCGTTATGAAGGACTGGCCCACAGCTGAGCTGAGTCTTTTTCGAGACTCGTCCAGTTGTGCTGGCTCTAATCTGCTGGACTCGTATCCAAAGGCTGTAGCCACAAAAGTCTTCTCGAAAATCTGTTTCGCTTCTTTGGGTAGACCAGCTTCTCTGGTCGTTCCTTTGTCCGCACCCGAGTCTGCCCCGTCGCACCGATTCAGCAATCGGACAAGGAAAGCACTGTGTTTGCTGCTGTCATGATGCAAGATCAAATCCAAAATCTGCCCGATCTGTGCCTGATTCTGGATAGAATTGAGTCGCAGGAGATCGCGTAATCTTTGCGATTTGAGTGTCTTCAAAAGCCGCCCCTCAACAAAACCATCTATTGTTTCGACCGCCTTTTCGTGTTCGAATTCCTGGGATTTTGCAGAAGGTGTCCGCGACATCTGATACAAAAACTGAGTACTTAATTTACCTATATCATGCAGCCATGCCGCCACCTCTGCCAGCAAGATTGCGTCGCGATGCTCTTTGAGCTTCTCCAGTTCGCCACTCATGGCGTTCCCTCCGATTCTAATCGGGCACAGCCTTCGTGAATAACGTGGTCCAACCCCTGGGAGCCTTGGAACTCTCGTTGCCACCAGCGCGGTTGAGGAGAAGGCTCAGGCTCAGGCTGCAGCTCTTGAGGCATGGGTTTAGCCTTTTGTTGCTGACCTTGCCACCATTTTTTAGCCTTTTCATAGAGTTGGCGCTGCTTTTTGGTGAATTGCTTCCCCCGGCCTTCGAGAAATGCCTGATACTCTGCTTCTGATTTGAGAGTGCCTTGAGGAGTCAGAAACTCGGCCTTGAGCCGGTCGGGAGCTTCCAGATACTGGGGCAAGTGAGTCTCACCCCTCGAAGGCGTCGGCTTTATCAGGGTAACCGCGTCCTCAATTCTCAAAGTGAGCGTGCCGGAGAGGATGTCAGCCACGCCAAAGCCGCTGCTGGTTTTGGCCCCGAAGCCGTACTGGGTAAACATGTCCTGGACGCCCTGGGCCACTAGCTTCAAATCTTTAGCGACTTGGCGCTTCGTTTCGCCTTCATCTTGGCCAATGCGGTCGAAGGGGACGTAGAGCACGGTGAAGGTGCCCTGAGCGCCAGCGGGGACGCTCTCGATGAAGATAGGGTTCTTACCTGCGCCTTTTTGCCGATCATGAGGATTGATGACTTCCAAGTCCATCTGTGTGAAGAAAGTGGGGAAGAAGTGCAGGCGGCCTTGGCAAAAAGCCTCTTCATCTTCCTCTCCCTTCACTGGACCAAAGAGGCGCACTATGTTCCGAGCGAAGCGTATAGCGGAGCGTAAGCTCCCCTTCCAGCTAGACGGCGCAACGTAGGGCAGCTTAAAGACTTTGTCTTTGCGCACGGGGTTGTCGAGGATATAGAAGTCCTGCTCGTCTTTAGAGAGATAGGGCTTGCATAGCTTGAACTTGAACTGAATAGCGAAAGAACCGGAAGGCAGAGCGTTGAGCGAGACTTCGGGCAAAGGGTCACAAGCTGCTATAAAGTCCTGCCATTGCCGTTGTAAGTAGGCGTCTAGCTTCTTCGTCATAACCCAATTCTTGAGAATCTGCCGAGCTTCTGTGTTGTCTGAAACGAGTGCTTCTGCTAGAAGTTGTACCTGGGTTATAAGATCTAAACTGCTATGGCCCTGCCACCTACCAGCATGTTCGGCAAAGAGATCACGCTTCATGTCATCACCGCCATTCGCTCAAGAAGTTGCGAGCCATCGAGAATACTGCTCTTTGGGATTTGGAATTGCTCAAGCTGCTCTTTGACCTCTTTTAGCTTCTGCTCGTTGTCAACGTAGCCCCAAATGCGTCCTCCAGATTCTTTGAATGAAAAGAGCTTCTTGCTCACACCGGCCTGAGTGCTTCCAAGAAATTTCTGAAGCTCACTTCGAGTTGGAAGCGGCTTGCCTTTATCGTCAAGGCCCATTAACGCATTCATTTGTTTTCTCCAAAGGAATTGTCCTGGTACAAAGAAAAACCAACGAAGATTGGGCCACTGCGGGGTAGCATCTTGCCGAAAGCCGCGACAGAACTTGCGCATTTGTTCCAAACTCATTGGCTTGTGCTCGATATTCTTCTCCAACCTCACTAATCCGTAATCCTGCCCTACCCTTGGATTTTTCTGGGGCTTGAGGGTCTTCTTACCTCCAATGGCCCCATACTGACAAGCGACCTCAATCGCTTTGGCTAACAGCCACTTCTCTTCTTCAGCTAAACTCTTGAGCTCAATTAGTCGCAGATTCAGGCATGCCCCTGCTTTAAGTCCTTCACGCTGATTGAGATCAGCCACATTGTACTCCAAATCAAAGCGGAATTTTCGCTTCCATCCCGTGCAGCCGAATAGCTCGCACGCCACGCAGTGGTTCTGATCTTGGCACTTTGAACTCGTCGGATCGCACGCATACCCACCCAGCCCCCGCACGAGTGCCTCGTACCACCACCGCAATGAGCCAATAATCCCCGTCTCGTGCAGCCGGTCGCATTGCTGTTCCACCCCACCGGTCCACAGCGGCGTCAGCGTCTTCAAGTGAATCTCCATGACTGGCCAACCTCTCCACGTGTGTAGTTCTTTAATCTAACAGAATCACCCCAGAACAGTCAAGACCACCCTCACCACCACATGCGAAAGCCCTCATACGGCTCCTCGCCCACGATGTGCTTCACAAGCTTATAACACTCCAGCCGAATCAAGTGCCTGTAAGACACGTGCTTTTTTAGCTTTCTATGCTCAATCGTCTGCTGGAGTCTGTTCTCGTACTCCTGCACGAACGTCTTGCGCCCCCCGTCTTTCAAATAGCAATAATTCAGCTCGCGCTCGAAGTCGTCCGTACTGAGCATTCGTTCATTGACGAGCTTAAAGATCGTTCGGTCTACCAAGATGGGCTTGAAGATCTCGCTCAAATCTAGGCTGAGCGAATAGCGCCGCGCCCCCGGCTCGTGCAGAAAACTCACCGTGGGATTGAGCTGCGTTCTGTAAATCTCGCTGAGCGTCGTCGCATATAGGAGCGAATTGCCAAACGAGATCAAAGCGTTGATCGGGTTGGTCGGCGGGCGGCGCTCGCGCTTCTGAAATGGTTCTTCTAAATTTAAGATCAGATTGAAGCTCTGATAGTATCGGTCCCGGACACGGCCTTCGATCGCCATCAGCTCCATCGTGTCACGAGCCGCGGGGATCGCTTGCTGCTCAGTTTCAATCTCAGCAATGACTTGCTCGACGGTCTGACCGTCCTCAACGCGATTCTTGTAATACTTCAGGTTTCTCAAAATGTTGTCGGTCGCGGCGCTGACGAACTCTTTCGCGAGCGTCAAACGCCTCTTGCTGTCGAGATAGTGCTGCACCTGTTGGACGAGCAAGAATCCCGACTGTTTGGGCTGGTGGGAGACGAAGCTCCCAGAGTAGTGCTCATAATAGTCAAAAAAGTGCGCACAAATCCCGTGCTTATCCAAAAAATCCAAAAACTTGCTGTTGAGTGTCACTTCGCCGAAGAGATAGAGCGCGTCAATGTCTTCGACTGGGATGGCGCGTTTACCCTCGGCGTTCTCAAAGTAGACGGTGTTCTGCTCGCGTGACAGAGTCCCACTCTTGAAGATGTAGTAGCTGCGGCTCATGGCAGACCTCCTGTGTGGCCCGGCCACTAAAGTGGCGGGCTATGTTTACGAAGCCTGCTTGCACAGGCTATAGAAAGTCCCCGAAGGGACTTTGTAGACTTTAGCCCGCGAGTTCACTCGCCGGGCTACGCTTGAATCTACGTATAACACAGCTCATAATAACTACATTTCTTGCAGAACGAGATTTTACCTAAGCGTGGTGGTGGCTGCTCGCTCGCGAGAATCTCTCTGATTTTCTCTAAGATCTTCTCCAGTTCGGTTTCGCGTTCGGTGGTCAGCTCGACGTCGAGGGTCTGGCGCAGTTTCGGGTAGTGAATCTTGCCCTTAATATCAGCGAGCCCCTTGGCGTGCTTGAGGTAGTAGAGATAGTAGAGTACTTGGAAGACGTGGGCCTCTTCGACGGCGTCGGACTTTTTGATCTCGTTGATGACGCCCTGGCGGGCGGAGAAGTCTATTTTTATTCTATCAGTGAGAATCTCTTTCTCTTCGCGTTGGAAAGAGCTTTCGTGGATGAGCCTTCCCAACTCGACGTACTCGGAGGTGTGCTCCATGTCGAGGTCTTTGCTGAAGAGCCAGAGTTTCCGTGGGCAGACGAGAGAGTAATTGACCTGCGTGCCGGTGAAGAGGGGTGAGCTGGTCATGGTAGACTCCTTTACAAAGGCGGATGGCGCCCAAAAGCCGTCTCCGCGCGGCGGATGGCTAGGATTAAAGGACGGTTTAGGTCCAACGCGGCGATAGTGGCCCGCCCGACCTCGGTCAAGCCGATGAGCATGACGTCTTCTGCCCAAGCGAAATGTTCTTCCCAACGATGACGGCGCGGATTGAACAGTGGCACGATTGCGCCGGTCTGCGGGTTGGGTGCTTGCTCACGAGCTCCTTTTCTCAACGAGCAAGAGACGCAAGCCAGGGCTAGATTTTCCAACGCTGTCTCTCCTCCATGTGCTAGGGGGATCACGTGATCTATGTGAAAGCTGGCTTCTTGGCCTACTTGGGAGAGTTTGCAATACTCGCACCGGCCTTGCGCACGCTCTATGACCAGGCAGCGCAGCTGTGCCGGAATGGTTTTAGGGGGCATGGGAAGATTGTTGTGCGTGTTGGGCGCGCAGCTTTAGCAGCGAGAGCAATTCCGCAAGATTGACTAAGCTTTCGGCCTCTTGGCGCTCCTGTTCGGTGAGAGATCCTTCGGCATCTTGCTTATCCAATAACATCTGTAACCGTTGATGGAGGGCAGGAGGCAGGGTGAGACGTGCCAAATCCTCCGGCAATTCCAGCTCGATCAAGACCGATTGCGCCATGGTGCCAACCTCCTTCATAAAGCTGGGTTCAGCCCACTATACGCCTTTGAGAATGTGTCGTCAACTGCAAGTTTGCTGAAGAGCCAGAGTTTGCGTGGGCAGACGAGAGAGTAATTGACCTGAGTGCCGGTGAAGAGGGGATTCGTGCTCACGAGCGGTGCCATCCGGGGTCACCTTCAGTGCTCTCTCTTATTGTGCAAGCTCTTGCAGTGCTTGTTCTGGCGTCTTCCGTCCGCGCTCCGTGCGGTCAAAATCGGCATCAAAGCTCACGAGTGTTAAGCCATATCAATCGCCTCGCCATTCTAAAGCTTTCTTCTGAAGTTCTAAGGAAGTAAACCTGTCCCTGTATTTTTCCAGGGCACCTGCCCAGTCCTGTCGTAATTTGACATGGCCTTGCGGTCTTCGTTTATCCAGCAAGAACTCCACGAAGTCCTGCACTTGCTGACGCAGGTCTGGGGGGAGTTCGCGGATCAACTCTTCCAGGGGCTTTCCGGGTATCGCGGCCATAGGTGCACCTCCCTTCTGGCTGGCCAAGCCACTCTACGACTTTGCGGGCCTATTGTCAACTGCAATCCTTGCTGAAGAGCCAGAACCTGCGCGGCGAAGCGCTTCAAGACAGCGCGCTCGGTGGCGGAGAGCTGCGGGCAGTTGATAAGAGTGACCATATACTTGCTATTGGAAGTTCGATATTCCGAACTCTGCCAACTCTAGACCTATCTCGAAGGAATACTTCGCGTTGACAATCCAAAAGGGTAACTTTTTCACACGGACTTGTCCGCGCCGACCCAGCAAGACTAACTTTCCATATCGAAGATGAATTTTTTCTTGCGCCCCCCAGAATGCTCTCTGAGTGATGAGCACATGATGAGTTTTGTGCTTACGATAATCCGTTGTGACGCACTCCTCAAATTCAATCGGGACGACTTCAAAGGTTAAGTAGCGTGACTCGCGGATGACCACTCGCCCTTGTTCATTTGGGTCTTTGGCAAAGTTTTCCTGTGGCTGCTTGCCAAACACGGCATCGGTGCGAATCGCTTTCGCCATTTCAGTATGTATCAGTGAGTCACTGGAGGGATATACAGCGTCCACCCAATCGCAGACATCGGGGAAAGAGTAAATGCCGCCAACAGCATCCCAAGACCGCAGGAGCACATCGGCATCATAGGGCAGGCAATTTTTCTCCAAGCCGGCAAACGGATAGAGGTGCATTACGTATTGATGTCCGCTCAAGTCGTCGCGCTGACATCGTTCGCAACCGCAGGGCGCAGTGAATCGCCAGCCGTTACGGTGCAAGCGCCCGCCTCTCTGTGCCAGTGAGTCCACGGGCGCAAGTTCGGAGTGCATCACGTCGGCGCTGATGTCAAGGCTCAACTCGCTGACTTGCGTGGAGACAAGCACACAGGTATCCGAGTTGACAAATCCCTCTTTCTCTAGCAAAGCAATATCCTCATCTGTCCGTTCCTTACGTGGCTTGAATAGTGCGCGAATTAACTGCTCTTTGCGCACGCGGTCTCGGCTGATGAACCCCGCATGATAGCAAATCAGGTTCTCGCAAACTCCTCCATCTTTCAATGCCCAATAGACGCGCTTGGCGCGTTCGACTTGGTTGACAAACACAATTTGCCGCAGGGGGGCGTGTGCTTCGATGATGCTGCGCGCTTTGACTGATAGCGGTTCATCAGGTGTCGTGAGTGGCGTGTCATGATGGATAATGGCAAAGGGTATCTTCGACTCCTCGCGTTGCGGTATAGTTGCCCCCGCGCGGTGAAACGGATATGGCTGTGCCCGTTCGCCATAACCTTGCAACTCGTCCATGTGCTGCCGCACCGCGCTCGGAATCGTCGCCGTCATCACCAGATGCGGCACGCCTAACTGCGTCAGCACGCGCATTGCTTCGGCAATCGCCTTCAGCGTCGTGCCTTCGTAGTAATGAACCTCGTCAAAAACGACCAGCGAGGAGGCAATGTGGAAGAAGGCGCGATCCGCGAACTTGTAGCCGTGATACAGGCTCATCAGTAAATGATCAACGGTGGAGATGGTCACCGGTTTGGCATAGAAGGTGTTCTCAAACTCCTGAGCAATCAAGTTCGCGTCGTCCTCTTCGCCAAGCAGTTGCTTTAAGAATACCATCGAATCGCCGTGTGCGACGCCAACGAGTTCTTGAGGAATAGCATATTTCTTAGTGCCCGTCAGGTCACGAAACAGATTGTTCGCCGTGAACTTCGTCGGCAGAGTCAAAATCACGCGGTCAATGCGGTTTTGCTTCATCCACTTCTGAGCGAACAGCAGCGCGGCAGCCGTTTTCCCTTCGCCACAACCCGCGTTCAGAATCAGCCTCGTGTCATCGTGTGCCATGACTTGACGCTGCAACTCGTTCGGTGCTTTACCCTCAGGTACAAATGGCAGCGTCAGTAACGATGTCAAATCGTAAAAGGGAAACTTGCCAATCTCCGTTTTGAGCATGTTCGCTTTGATGCTCGCTTCCTGAGGCGCATTGGGGGAGCCCTCTGCCGACAGCCAATCACTTGCTGTCACGTCGCAGGCGGTCAGTAAGTTAAGCATCAGCGAGTATAGCACCTTGAAACGCAGTCTCTCGTCTCCTAAATTCGCCACGGCTTCCTTCCATCTGTCTAAAGCCTCACCCGCTCGCGCAAGAGGCAACGTCGGCGATCCCAATTTCTTGCGGGTGACTCCTGACTCAATGCTCTGAAACCGCTCAAAATGCTCGCGGACAAAGTCAAGGCACAGATGCACCGTGCGGCGGTTCGCGTCTTCACGAAACGCGCCGTCGTGCAATTGCCCGTGGTGCGCCAGAATTGCTAGCAGCGCAGCAGCTTTTGCATCGGGCGTGAAATGGCGTGGGTCCAAACCTAATGCCGTCAGTCCAACCGCGAAAGATACTAGCGCGTGCGTGATCTTTCCCTTTCCTTCGGGGTCACGGATGTATCTCTGCCATTCCTCCGTTGCCTTGCCGACATCGTGGAACCAGATGGCAAAGCGGAGCAAACTCCGAACTTCGTTCCAGTCCCATCCGAACCGCGTACAGAACCCGTGCAGGAACTCACCGCGTCGGGCGAGCAGTTCGTCGCACACGGTCAGGCAGTCCTCAAGATGACCAAACAAAGTCTGTTTAGGTTTGCCCAGTATCTTCTGTGCGCTCATCGAACACGACCTTCCTTCCTTCAATCCTATACATAGACATCGGTTGAGGCAACGTCACCTCCTGTCCCACTGGTGGCAGCGAGTAAATGCGCCGCACAGGCGTCCAACGCCTGCCAATCTGTCGGAACTTGACCGTCACGCTGACTAGTTGACATCCTGCAACGATGGCAGGGATGATAGAGTGCGCCTGGGTGTCCGCCTGTGGTGCAACGCCGACGATATGTGGCTTCTGCACATCCACCAAGTCATCTGATTCGCCTAGATACAGCGCCCAGTGCGGATTGAGCAAGGCACGCTCTCCTTCCTGTAACAAAGCGAGCGGACCTTTCAGATAGACGCGGTAGTGCGGCGCGAGCAACTTCTGGCGGATGAGCGTTGTGCGGTCAAAGACACCTTTCGCTGCTGCGCCTTCACCCTCGTCGCCACGCGAGATTTTCATGATTTTGCTGAACGTCTCCACCAGCCGCCCGCGTTGTTCAACGACAAGCGCAATCTGCCATGCATCGCGGTCGTCATGCCAGTCCTGCGGCTTGCCGCGCGCTGCATTGAGTAAGCCGTAAATCGTCGAAGGTGGCGGGAACGGATACGTTACGTGGACATTGACCGTACTGTGGTTGCGGAACGATGCCCAAAATGGACAGGTCAACCCGAAGGTGAGAACCTGCTCCATTGTTCCCACCTCCTTTATTCGATTTCGGCTTCCTTCACAGTATTTATCAGTTTGCGTAGCGCACGGGCGGGATTGAGCGGCTCAAGACTGAATTCCTTTGTGACCACAAGCAACCTGTCTTCGTTCTTCACGACATTCGGCGTGAACCCAAAGAATAGTTGAGCTCCGTCATCCTGCAAGTCCTGAAGCACAACGCGCAGTTCTTGCTCGTTGACGTTGCCCTCATCGTTCAGCGCCAGTGCGCGCAGCGTGCGGTGTGTATAGCGCGGATGAGTCGCAGCCAAAAGCACGTCAGGTGCAAGTGACGCCGCATTGCGCGCTTGTTTGGCAAAATCGGCAAGTCCGCCGACGGCTTCCAGCACGGCTAAGGCGCGTGTGCGGCGATTCTCTGCGCCGATGTTCGCGACGGTTTCCCACTTTTCAAATTTCTGCTCTTTGCCTTTGCCTGTATATTTCGCTTGGATGACCTTGCCAAGGTTCGCCACGTCCACACTCAACCCTATGCGATAGACGTTCGCCATCATTTGCACGTAGGCAATGCGCTGGTCACGTCTCTCATCTTCGGCTTTCTCCCGCTCGCTCATGCGAATCAGCAAATCGGTCACAATCTCTGACGCGATTTGCCCCAGCGCAGGCGTCACCTTGAGCGGCGACCAACGGCGGTCAAAGCCCTCTCCTAATTTCGGATTCAGGTAGCCGAAAATGTCACAGAGCCAGCACTCCGCCACCTTACCACAAGGCGATTCGGGTGTGCAGCGAAAGACATTAGGATTAAGTCGCTCCACCGCCTGCCGAATCGCATGGCGCACCGATTGCCCTGACGCATACGACTTGCGTCCGTTGTCGTAGGTTTTCAGTTCGGTAACGTTACCGCCGCCGCCCTCACCTGCGTTGAGGTTGCTCAAATCCGTCTTGCTCAACCAAACCATCGTGATGCCTTTCAACTTACTCATTGCTGATCTCCTCCTTTCGCGGATTCCGTAGTCGCTGACTGCGGGAAGTTTGCGTTGAACGCTGACAGGCAAACGAATGTTGACAGCGTCTCCGCCATTACCTTCCAGTTTGCAGGTGATAGGTTGTCCAACAGCCGCGTGATGCGTTCACCACTAATACGCGTCACTTCCTTGTTGTCGCCCTTCACCTCGACACGCAGAAGCCCTTCTTCTGATCTTTCTCCGCTCAGTCCCACTTTGTAAAGCCGAAACAGAGCTTGGTTGAGCACCTCCCGTAAGGCACTCTCGCTGGAGGCGTTGTAAATTTTGCTCACCAGCGTCACGTCACGGGAGAACACCGAGCCAATTGTGTGCCCCAGCGCCCGCAAGTCTTCACGCAACTGTCTATCTAACACATCATTCACCTCCAAAAAGTGTTGAATGAAGCGCGGTAGCAACCGCAGTGGGTGCGGTCGCCCCGCGCGCGGAGACACAAAAACATCGTCAACGTGCTTCCACAACCTGAATAGCGCATCGTTCATCACAGCCGTGTCGCTCGTGACAATACCACGAGAGAGGCGGCGCGTCAGGTCTATTTGGTCGGCACGACGCGGACGGATACAACTTAAAATATCAGGTACAAGCTGCAAGTCTGTCTCGTCGTCGAACCGGATCGGCTTTATGAAGTCGTAAAGTCTGTGGTCAATTTCGACAACATGAATGTTGCCGAAACGCACGTTCTGAGGTTTTGCAAACGGCAGGATGAGCCAGCGAGTCAAACGAGGCACATCGCGTTTCTCATCAAATACTGGATTCCAGTCCCATTCTCCATCGCTCTCACTTTGAATGGGGACGGAAAATTTATAGAAGATGTTGTGGAACAACACCAAAGCCAGAGACCATTCATCCCACGCCCACATCTCACGCAAGTTGGTGGAGGTATGGAGTTTATCAGGTCGGCTCAGATCCAACAAGTTGTCCCTTTTGAGTCGTTGCATCACGCGGTTTAGCAAATGCAGGTCGGAGATGTCGGGAAGTATAAGAAACGTCTCCCGTTCACTGGATTGATAAACAAACGGTACGCTTGGCTCCAACGTGGCAAACAGGTTCGTCAATCGGCACACGGGGCACACTTCGTAGTAGCCATTACTGCCCATCGCTCCACGCACTTTTGAGTTGTGGTGCTTGTTGAGCAGCGGATTATTGCTCTGTGTCATTGGGTGGAGCACATCGCTTGCGTGCCCACACAAGTCGCACGTTTTTGATGCCTCCTGCCTCGTTGCGCACGACGCGATGAACTCAGCGACAACGCTTTTCAGTTCCGCTCGCAGAGTTCGCTCATCCTTGGGGACACCGATGTAGTTCAGTCGCGTTTGGGCAACTCGTGCTTCGTCCTTGAGTTGAATCGCCGTACCGACTTTCTCTTTGACCTGCTCTTTTTGCTCTTTCGTAAGCGGAAGCGACTTACTTGTGTCCACGAATCCTTCTTTGTCAAATACCAACCTCTGCCCCAATGCCTTCGCAGCGCGGCTGGGCCAGTAGAGTTGATTCCACCGTGACCGCAGCACCTCCGCGAACCATGCGTCCAAACCCTCCTGCGGCGCGGCGTCGTGGAGGCGCACGATGATGGAGTGTTCTGTCCACACAGGTGCACCGTCCAGAAATGGCGGGTTACCATCCATCAACTCCTGACAAAAACTCACAATGCCCAAATCGCTCCAGGGGTTACCTGTCAATGCGAGTTCAATTCTCATGATGCTCTTTGATCACCTCCACCATTCCAAATCCCAATCCCGCTCCTCCAATCTCGGTCAGCTCTGTGTCGCCCTTCGCCATCCTGTGCGCTCCCGCACTAATTCCAACCTCCGCTGGGCCTCCTGACACGCAACCCGCAACCGCTCATACGCCCCTGCCCGATCGAACAAGGGAATCCCAGCGGCTGCACCCGCCCCGCCGAACGCCGATAGACAGCCATATAGCATTTGTCTATTCCCCCACCACCCGTGCCACCATCTCTGCACTGGGGGCGCGCTCTTCAATCGCCCACTGCTGCTCAATCAGCCGCCGCCACTCCTCATCAGCTCCCGGCTCTCTATCCCGCGCCGACTCCGCCAAAGCTTCTAACCGCTCGCCCAACTCCAACCATCGCCGCACATCCGCTCGTATCTCTGGATCAAACCACAGCCGACGCAAACAGTCCAGCGCTCCCGGCACCCGCTCCCATAACGCCTCATATAAATCCAGATAGTCCTCGGCGTAGTCCGGCCACGCCAAATTAGACCCCACCCAGATCGCTTGCCCTGGCAACTGCTCCCCCAGCAGCAGCGGGGCGATATAGATATTCTGAAAGAGCGCCTGCCGCCAGCGGCTTACAGCCTCTCTTCGGCGATTCGCCTCGTAGAGCGCCAACCCCCAGCAGAACGCGTGATGCGGATCGCCGATGTCATCGGGATAGTGTTTGGCAAATCGCTCATAGGCGCGCAGGGCCTCTGCGAGGTCGCCCGCTAGCTGATAGAGCGGCCCGATCACATAGCGCGCCCCTTGATTGTCGTTCTTGTTCAGTCTCAGCAGCGCTTCGTACTCGCCGAGCGCTTCCCGGTAACGTTCCGTCTGCCAATAGACCCAGCCCAGCCCTTGGCGCGCTCTCATATAGGGCCGCGTCTCCAACGCCAGCCACCAGTGGAAAGCCTGGGGCGATTCGCTCCCCAGCGCATCGCGGGCCAGCTCATGGGCTTTTTTGTAATGGGCCTCGGCTGTGAGAAAATCCCCGCGCGCTTCAGCAACATTGCCCAGCCCGTTGTGCGCATCGGCCAGCGTCGGGTCGAGCCGGAGCGCCTCACGGAAGCAACGCTCGGCTTCTTGAGGGTCGCCCGGCCCTAGCAGCGCATCGAGGGCCTCCCAGCCGTCATAGACCAAATCTTGTGCCTGGCGCAGCGGCCCGCGCTCCCGTGCCTCCAGCCAAGCTTCTAGATCTGCTACGCGTTCGATCGGCGGGCGCGGCGGCAAGCCCCACCACCCCAAGGGAGCTTCGGTCAGCAACAGGTCCTCAGGCCAAGGCCCCGACTCCCGCTGGAGCGCCGCGCGCATCGCTTCCGGCACATAGCGGGCATCCAAGACCACCAACTTGAGAGTTTCTGCAATCTGCCGGTGCTTCTGGCTCACCGTGATCGGCGAGACCCCAAAGATATGAGCGGTCTCGGCTTGGGAGAGACTGCCTAGACACATCCGTTCAAACGTATAGGTGACGGCCGCCGCCCAGACCTCAGGCTTGCGCGTCTTGCTGATGTCGGTCCGAGCGGCGAAATCCCGCCAGAGCTTCAAACAGCCGGCGAGCGCCGCGCCTTGGAGCGCGTGGCGAGTGGTCCGCCGCACCAATCGTTCGACCGCCTGCACCAGCTGTTCGTGCTTCGTCTTCGCTTTCATGTCGTTCACTTCCGCTTCTGCTCAATTTTATCTCTTGCTCTAAGCCCCCACCATCCCAAAGCCGGCTTCATAGCTTGCGCCATCGGCGCGCCTGATGTCACTTCGCCACGACCTTGCTCCGATGAAGAGCGACCCTCACTGGGACATCCTTCTTCGGGACCTCTGCGATCCTCCGGCTGGCATCCAACACCTCAATCCCACTGATCCTGCCCTCTTCGTCGTAGTCGAAAGCGATGTCCTCATCAATCCGCTTGGTCTCAACTTGCTTCGTGGCTTTGAAACTGATATACAACGCATCCACTTCTTCGTCATAGGTGATCTTCATGGTTGAGCACCTCCATCAGTAATAGTAGCAATAGACGGTCACAACTACAATTACCGATCTCCCCCCTTAACGACCTCCGCCATCCCAAAGCCCATGCTGTTCTTCTCCCCAAAGCCCGCTTCGTAGCCGATCTCGATCAGCTCAGGGCTGCCCCGCACGCTGAACGGGGCCAGAATCGCTTTAATCTTTGTGCCATTGTAGTCCACCAACCGATAGATCTCATCTCCCTTGCGGCGCACATACTCCCGGTCAAACTCAACAAAAAGCTCACTGGCTAACGGTTCCCGCCCGTGAACTAAAACGAACTTTTCCAGCACATTCTTGCGCACTGCTTCGGAAATCTCTGGATCGTCCGCCCGCAGATAGCGCGCCCCGAATTTGCCGTCTCGTTCTGAGCCGGTCGCCGCGACGATGGGCGATAGACACCGCAGACGCATCTCGTCTGAAAATCTTGGGACGGGCAAGACCTCCACGCGCGCAATCCCAAACTCATTCTCTCCCAAGCGCATCCGGCCCAAGCTCAAGAGCCCCTGCGCCAAATGCTCTATAAACTCGGAGATCGGCGACGAGACCTGCCAAGAGATCTCCGACGAGAGACAGCGCAGCCCTCCCTGCACGATCTCTCGCTGGGGGATCAGAAGCTGCGAGAAGGTGAAGAGCTTAAAACGCTTTGCGCCGGAGCGATAGCCCTCATCGTGTAGAAAGCGGGCGTAGTCGTGTGAAGCACTGTCAAGAAAACCATAGACGACGGCAGTCAAAGCGTGCGCGTAGTCAAAGGGGATGGTGCAGGGGACGCGGGCCGGCCTGAGAGAAAGTGCTAAGCGCATAAAAAAAGCTCGTTTCTGGCGTTTGCCGGACCTCGGGAAAGTTTATAACACATTTCAGGGGCATCTGTCAAGCCCCCTGTTGTGCGCTCGATTTATCCGCGTTATAATTTCCGCCGTGAGCAACCAAGTCACCGAAGTAGAAATCCCAGAACAAACAAAAAACAAGACAGAGCCTGTCGTCCCTGCCAACAGCGTCCAAGTCCCCGGCCTGGCCGGAGCACGACTGCCCCGCACCTTCCGCGCCCTACGCCACAGAAACTATCGCCTGTTCTGGACCGGCCAGCTCGTCTCTCTCACGGGAACCTGGATGCAGTCCATCGCCCAGGGCTGGCTCGTCTATTTGCTCACAAAGTCGGCCTTCAGCTTAGGCGTCGTCAGCTTCTCGCAGTTCTTGCCTGTCTTGCTCTTCACACTGTTAGGCGGCGTCGCTGCCGATCGCTTTGATCGTCAGAAATTGGTGCTCTTCACTCAGAGCGCCTCGCTCGTGCAGGCGACGATCTTGGCCACGCTCACCCTGACGGGGGCCGTGCAGGTCTGGCATGTCATTGCTCTGGCGTTTCTGTTGGGCACAATCAACGCTCTAGATGCCCCGGCACGGCAATCGCTCATTCACGAGCTGGTCGCCCGCGAAGATTTAATGAACGCCATCGCCTTGAATTCTACAGTATTTAACAGCACGCGCATCGTCGGCCCGGCCATCGCTGGGACGCTCTTGGGGGCGCTCAGTGCTTGGATCTACTCTCAGTTTGCCCTTGACTCCGACAGCGCAACTCGCATCGCCATCGGCGTCTGCTTTGCGCTCAACGCCCTCTCGTACTCAGCGGTCATCGTAGGATTGCTGCTCATGGACCGTCACCCGCACGAAAAGAACGACAATCACGAGTCGGTCTGGCGGAGTCTGTGGGCCGGGCTCGATTACGCGCGCCGCAACAATAGAGTGCTGGCCCTGCTCAGCTTGATGGGCGTCTCCAGCATCTTCGGGTTTTCGTATATGACACTTATGCCCTTGTACGCCGGGGAGATCCTCAAAGTCGGCCCACAGGGCTACGGCTTTCTGATGGCGGCTGCTGGGCTGGGGGCGCTCACGGGAGCACTGATTCTCGCCTCACTGGGCAACTACCAACGCAAGGGGGTCTTGCTCACCGTAGGGAACTTCGTCTTCCCCATAATGCTCTTGGTCTTTGCGCAATCACAGCTCTTTCCGGTGTCGCTCGCCGCTCTAGTGGGCTTTGGCTGGGGGTTGATCACCCAGAACGCCCTCACAAATACGCTGTTACAGACCATTGTGCCCGGCGAGTTGCGCGGCCGGATTCTCAGTCTCTATACTCTGATGTTCATGGGGATGCTGCCCTTTGGGAGCCTGCAAGTCGGAGCAGTCGCCGAAAAGTTCGGCGCGCCGACGGCGCTCTCGCTGGGAGCTTTGATCTGTCTGGGCTTCAGCCTCGTTGTCTATTGGCGTTGGCCGCACGTGCGGGCGTTGCGCTAATTCCGGGTTGAAGCCGCCGAGACGGTTTGCTATACTCAACACAGCCCCCATCTCGTGCTTCTCTGAAAACACCAAGCACGGGAGCGTGTCGGCAGAGAGGGTAGCCCATGACGAAAGAACTCCAGCGTGAGCTGACACCAGAAGAGCGTTTTGCAGAGCTCGTCGCCGTTCGCGAGAAAGAGAAAGAGATCAAGCGGCGCTTAGCAGCAGCCCGCGTGCGCGCCGAAGAGATACTCGCGCAAGCGCGGGAGCGCGCAGCACATCTGAAAGCGCAAGCTGCCCAAGGGCTACAGCGTGAGATCGAGCGGCGCCGCGCTGCAGCCCGCGCCGCTTCTGAAGCCGAAGCTCAAAAAATTATCGCCGAAGGCCACGCCGCAGTCCATCGCGTAGGCGAACACCTGAAGGCCCGACACGCCAAACTCTTCGAAAAACTCAGACGGGAGCTCTTCTTCGAGTAACGACCATGCAGCGCCGAATGACCCGCGCCTACGTGATCTCCGCGCAGGAGCAGCAGAGCGATCTGGTGCGCGCCCTGCAGAAGCTCGGGGTCTTGCATATTGATCCCCCCTATGCCGACCTCGCTCTTCCTGAACGCAAACTCCTGCAGAAGCTCGGGGTCTTGCATATTGATCCCTTGGTCTTTCCCGATCGCGCCTCCCCACAGCATCTCGCTGAAGAACGCCAAGATCTGGAAGATCTCTTGCTCAAGGTGCGGGGGCTGCGCGACGTGCTCGCCGATGCCGGCGAGACAAAGCGAGAGACACTCTTCGATCTGCGCGGGGCGCGCGAGCGCGTGCACGCTCTGGAAGAGCAGGTGCGCCCGCTTATCGCGGAGCGTCGTCAGCTCCAAGAGCGCCTCGACGCCGCGACGCACCTGAAAGATCTTCTCGAAGCGACGGAAGTGCTCGTGCGAGAAGTCGGGGTGCAGCCGGGGTGTGAGGTGCTCGTTGGAGTGGGGGGCAGCGACATCTCTTCGGAAGAGATCGCGCAGTTTTTGCAGAAAGCACTTGCGGGGCGGTGCACCGTGTGCGCCCACGCCCTTCCCCAAGATCGCCATGAGCTGCTCGTGAGCGTTGCGACCGAGTACGCTCCGGCGGTGCGGGAATATTTAGAAGCCAAAGGGGTTCGCCCGCTGGCACTGCCCGCGCACATCTCCTCCACGTCGCTTCCCGAAGCGATCGCGCAGCTCCGGCGCGATCTCGCCGAAAGCCCGGTCCGGCTGCAAGAAATCGACAGGAGACTTCGCGAGCTGGGGCGAACGTATGGGGCCGAGCTTGTGGCTCTCGAGCGCGCCTTGATAAACAGAATCGCGCAAATAGACGCGCTTGAGCGCTTCGGCTACACCGACTATGCGGTGGTCATCACGGGCTGGCTTCCCCACGACGAATACGAACTCTTTGCCCGTAAGCTCACAGAGCAATTCCCAGGGATCATTGTGCGCGAAGACCCGCAGCCGGCTTCTCACGATGAGATCCCCGTGGCGCTCAAGAATAACTCTTGGGCGCGCCCGTATGAGCTCTTCATCTCTATTATGGGCGTTCCCAAGTACGGGACGATTGACCCCGTCCCCTTCGTGAGCTTTTTCTTCCCACTCTTTTTCGGGATCATTATCGGAGATGTTGGCTACGGCTTGGTGATCGGCGCGCTGGCGCTCTGGCTGCGCCGCCGCTTTGCTCAGTCGGCCCTCGCTCGGCAAGCAGGCCAGATCGCGCTCCACTGCGCGATCTCGACGATCTTCTTTGGGGCGATCTTTGCAGAACTCTTCGGGTTTATTCTGCCGTATCCGCACTTCAAGCGCGGCGAGCAGACAAACAAGCTGTTGCTCTTCTGTGCGGCTTTGGGCGCAACGCAGATCATTTTGGGCTTTGTACTGGGCGCGATGAACGCACTCCGAGAAAGAGACGGCAAGCACGCGCTCGCGAAGATAGCCGCCATTGGGGCGTTGGTGGGGTTAGGGCTGGTCGTTGGAGTTCTCGCTGGACAGCTTCCCGAAGCCCTGAAAACGCCCAGCTTCGCGCTCTTGGCAGTTGCCCTCGTCGTGCTCGTTATGACCGAGGGCCTGATCGGCATTCTCGAGCTCGTGAGCTACGTTGGCAATATTATCTCCTACGCGCGCTTGATGGGCTTCGGGTTGGTCGGGCTCAAGATCGCTGAACTGATCAACGAAGCCGGAGAAGCACTGCACAACGTCTTTCTCGCCGTCATCATCGGGGTTGTGGCGCATTCGGCGAACTTGGGGCTGGCGCTCTTCGAATCTACCGTACAGTCGGCGCGCTTGCACTACGTCGAGTTCTTTCAAAAATTCTTAGAGATGGGAGGGCGCAAGTACGAACCGTTTCGTGAGAAGAGTATACCATAGAGGCCCTCACCCCGGCCCTTCGGGCCACCCCTCTCCCGTTGGTCACAACGGGAGAGGGGCCGGGGGTGAGGGCCTACCAAAGGAGGCCCTATGAAAAAACTAGCCGTAGCTGTACTCATCTTCAATGTCGTTGTCGTTGGTGCATGTTTGGCCGGTTTGGCCCAAGAGCTGCCGCAGTACGCCGAGAACCCCTTAGCTTCAGGGCTCAAGGCAATTGCCGCGGCGATCGCCTTTGCGGGCGGGGCGCTGGGGACAGGGATCGCGCAGTCGCGCATCGGCCCGGCGGCCATGGCGGCCGTCGCCGAAGATCAAAAGAATTTTGTGAGCGCGCTGATCTTCGTGGCTATTCCCGAAACGTTGGTCGTCTTCGGGTTTGTCGTTATATTCTTGTTGTAGAATCTGTAAAAGATGGAGCTTCTGCGACAGATCGAAGCCGAGGGGGAGCGACAAGTTCGCGAGATCTTGGCCCAAGCCGAGCGCCAAGCCCAAGAGATTGTGGCTCAGGCAGAGCACGAGATCACTGAGCAACGCGAGCGCGTCTTGCGCGAGCTAGAGGGACAGTTAGAGCTAGAACGCCGTGCGGTGCTCAGCCACGCACGCACCCAAGCCCGCGCCGCATTCTTGCGGGCTAAGAGCCACACCGCAGAAGAGCTCTTTCAGCAACTGGCCGACGCAATGGCTCATCTACGTGCCGATACGGCCGGGTATCAGAGATTCTTGCAACGCTGCCTGCGCGAAGCCGAGCAGGCGATTCCCAGAGCTCTCGTCATCCATATGGCCCCAGAAGATCAAAAGATCGCTCAGGAGCTTACGAAGAACACCAGACACCGGCTCGGCGATCCTATTCAGACTGTCGGGGGACTGTTGGCCACCAACGAGCAGGGCGATCTGGTCGTAGATAATCATCTGGAGACACGCTTGGCCAATCTGCGAGCCCGCTACCGTGCCGAGCTGGGACGGGCATTGTCAGAGTAGCTATGTCCTACGAATATCTCAATACGCGTGTCCGAGTGATGCTCGCCAAGCTCCTAAAGCCCGAATACTTTCGGGCGCTGCTGGAGCTGCGCGAGCTGGGCGAGCTGGTCAACGCTCTGGCCAAGACCGACTACGCCCCGGAGATCGAACGCTGCTCCGTTGAATTCTCCGGGTATGAGAGTATCGAGCACGCCGTGCTCCGCAACGGCCAGCGCGCTTTTACACACCTGGTGCGCATCGCCCCAGAAGCCACAAGAGAGCTTATTCAGCTTGTTCTGGAGCGCTTCGAGGTCTTCAATCTCAAGACGATCCTGCGGGGCGTTCACGCCGGCGTCTCTCCCGACGAGATGGCACGAAATCTCTACCCGTCTATCGTCTACCCTCGTGCGTTCTATCACGAGCCGCTCAAGCGCGAGACCCTGCGCGGCGTGCTCGACTATCTCTTAAGCGCCGGCAATCGCTACTACCAGCCCTTGGCTGCTGTCTTCGCTGAGTATGAGCGCACGGGCAAGTTGGCGCTCTTGGAGCACGCCGTAGACTCGTTCTATTTCCGCTATGCCCACCAAGTGCTCGGTGAACGCCATCATGATGAGAACGCTCGCTTCGTGCGCGAGGCCCTCGGCACCGAAGCCGATATTCTCAATCTCGTCTATGCCCTGCGTATCATCGAATCGGGGGTGCAGTCGGACGAAAAGTATCGGTATATTCTCGAAGGGGGACGCTCTTTCTCTCCCTTGGCCGTGCGAGAACTGTTGGACTCGGCCGACAAAAGCGACCTCTGGAAGAAGCTGGTCCGCTCGCCCTATGGGGGCACCTTGAGCGCGCTCGAGGAGCAGCTCAGCGCCCCGCGCCTCCAAGAGAGACTAGAAAATCTTCTGTACACGGAACTCTGTCATCTCGATTTGGGACGGCTCTTCGATATGCAGATGGCGCTCGGCTATATTTGGCGCAAGAGTGCCGAAATCACGAACCTGCGAGTCATTGCCAGCGGGCTGGCACGCCGGGCCCCGCGCGCGCAGATCGAGGAGAATCTCGTCCCGCTGGAGGTCTTGGCATGAAGCCGGTCATCGTCGCTCCGTCAGATTTAGCCGACGGCTTTCGTCTGGCGGGCATCGCCGTCTTTGAGATCGCTTCTCACGACGAGATTGGCCGCATCGTCGAGCAGATTCGCGCCATGCCCGATGTCGGCTTAGTCTTAGTAGACGAACGCTTTATGGAGGGCTTCGAGCGGGCGTTGGGCGGCAGCGAGCTGCCCATGATCGCGTCGTTTCCCGCAGAAGAAGTCGCCCGCGAAGAGACATATATTGACGAACTGACACGACGGTATCTGGGCCAGAAAATCTACGTGGAAGGAGACTAAGAGTCTGGAGTCTAGAGTCCTGGAGTCTAGGGTCTTAGAAAGAAGGCACCATGTCAACGATTCAGCGATTTGAGGATATTCAAGCCTGGCAGAAGACCAGAGAGTTGGTTCAGGGGATTTACGCAGTGACAAAGCAAGAGGCGTTTGCCAAGGACTTTGGGCTCAAGGACCAAATCCGCCGGGCTGCTGTGTCCATTATGCTGAATATCGCGGAAGGTTTCGCACGACGAACAGACCGAGAGTTTGCGCAATTCTTGTTTCAGGCACATGGATCGGCAGCGGAAGTGCAAGCGGCGCTCTATGTGGCCTTGGATCAGCAGTATGTTAGCTCAGAACAGTTTCAAAAACTCTATCATCAAGCTGAGACGATCTCGAAAATGCCGCTCACATTTACGCAATATCTTTTGAAGCCACCTCAACGTGCGTCTTATTCCACCCTCGATACTCCAGACTCTGGACTCCCAGACTCTAGACTCTCAAACAAGGGTGATAATCTATGATCATTGGGAAGATTTCACGCATCTCCGGGCCGGTCGTCAACGCCCGGGGGATGGAAGGCATAAAGATTCGCGATTTGGTGCGGGTCGGCGCATTGGGCTTGGTCGGCGAAGTGATCGAAGTGAAGGGTGACCAGATCGCCGTCCAAGTCTACGAAGAGACGGACGGCTTGAAAGTCGGCGAACCCGTCAAGAGCGACGGCAAGCCCTTCTTGGCTGAACTCGGCCCAGGGCTTTTAGGGATGATCTACGACGGAACTCAACGCCCATTGGAGATCATTCGCGACCAGACGGGGAATTTCATCGCGCGCGGCGCCACGGGTGATCCCCTATCGCACAGCAAGAAATGGCATTTTGTGCCCACCGTAAAGACCGGACAGCAGGTCGCGCACGGGGACAGCATCGGTTGGGTCCAAGAGAGCCCGGCCATCCAGCACAAGATCTTAGTCCCGGAAGGGGTTTCAGGCAAGATCGTCAAGATCAAAGAGGGCGATTTTACAGGAGAAGACCCCGTGGCGGAGTTGGACACCGGACAGAAGCTCATCATGAGACAATGGTGGCCGATCCGACGCCCACGGCCGATTGCCCAAAAGATCGCTGCTGCGATGCCGCTCATCACCGGTCAGAGGGTCTTCGATGTCTTTTTCCCCTTGACCAAGGGCGGCAGTGCCATCGTCCCAGGCCCCTTCGGTTCTGGCAAGACTGTTACACAGCAAGCACTTGCCAAATGGTCCGATGCTGACATGGTCGTCTACATCGGCTGCGGCGAGCGCGGCAATGAAATGACGGAAGTGCTGACAGAATTTCCTCATCTGGATGACCCGCGCACGGGGCAGCCGTTGATGCAGCGCACGGTTCTGATCGCCAATACTTCCAATATGCCCGTCGCCGCCCGCGAGACCAGCATTTATACGGGAATTACTATTGCTGAATACTATCGCGATATGGGCTACGACGTCGCGTTGATGGCCGATTCGACTTCCCGGTGGGCCGAAGCGTTGCGCGAGATTTCGGGAAGGCTAGAAGAGATGCCCGGTGAGGAGGGCTATCCCCCGTATTTGGCGAGCCGTATTGCTGAATTTTACGAGCGTGCCGGTCGGGTGATCTGCTTGGGGAGTGAGAAGCGTGAAGGCTCGGTGACGGTGATCGGCGCGGTCTCGCCGCCCGGTGGCGATTTTTCAGAGCCCGTCACCCAGAACTCTCTCAGGATTGCCGGGGCCTTCTGGGGGCTCGACGCACGCTTGGCTTACAGCCGTCACTTCCCGGCGATCAATTGGTTGACAAGCTATTCACTCTATCTCGATGCCCTCCAAGAATGGTACACCACAGAAGTCGGCGCGGACTTTCTGGAGATGCGCAAGGAGCTCTTGGAGATCTTGCAGAAAGAAGACGATCTCAAGAAGATCGTACAGCTTGTCGGGAAAGAATCGCTTAGCGAGCCCGACAAGCTTTTGTTAGATATCGCACGCACGGTGCGCGATGACTTTTTGCGCCAGAACGCCTTCCACGAGGTGGACGCTTTCTGCCCGCTCAAGAAACAGTACTATATGATGAAAGCGATTCTCGCTTTCTACGGAGCGTGCACAGCGTTGGTCGGAAAAATCTCGTACGAAGAGATGGTGAAGCTACCGGGCTGGGAGCAACTGAGCAAGATGCGCTATACGTCCAATGAGCAGACGGAGAGTTACTTTCCCAAATTCATTGAAGACTTGACGGGCAAAGTTCTGAGCTCATGATATAATAAACAATGGCTCGCTGGAAGTTCCGAAAGAGCGCATTTAAGCATGGTTTTTATGAAAAGGATTTCATTATCTTTCACATGAGCCGCATGACTGACCAAGAGAAGCGATTCTACCGGAGGTATCGCCGATGACATCTCGAATCAAGCCGCCGGGGCGCGGCGCAAGTGATGAGCAGATCGTGCAGTTTCTGCGCTCGCATGATCCGGAAGAACTCGTGAAGGCCGGCATCCTCGAGATAGATAAAGATCATTCGGATCTTGAAGAGGCGTTAATACAATATTTGAGCGAGCCCAACAATGCTCGTCTTATCCTTCAGTTGCCGCCTACGGCTAAGCGTGTCTTGGAAGAGCTAGCCCGGCGCAAGGCCGTTGATGCCTCGACGTTGGCACGGATCTGGGTTCTGGACCAGATGCGGAAAGAGATTTTAGGAACATCATCTTAAGGGAGATGCTTTATGAGCACCGCACTCTACGCCAAAGCCTATCGCAGTATCACCGATATTAAAGGCCCGTTGGTTTTTTTACAGAGCGTCTCCGAGGTGCGCTACGGCGAACGCGTCACGCTCGTAGACAGCTTGGGACGCAAAAAATCTGGCCAAGTCCTCGAAGTCGGCGAGAGCGCCATTGTCGTGCAGGTCTTTGAGGGCAGCGATGGCTTGGATAAGAAGGGGACTGCTGTTTTCTTCAGCGGTGACGTCGTCAAATTGGGACTCTCAGAAGATATGCTCGGTCGCGTACTCGATGGCTCAGGAAACCCGCGCGACGGCTTGGGAGAGGTCTTTCCCGAGGTCGAACGCCCCATCACGGGAAGCCCGCTCAACCCCGTCTGCCGCCGACAGCCCTTTGAGTTTATCGAGACGGGCATCTCGGCAATAGATCTGATGAACACGCTCGTGAAGGGCCAAAAGCTGCCCATTTTCACTGGGGCGGGCCTCCCGGCCAATCGCGTCGCCGTGCAGATCGCCCGGCAAGTTATTCGTCAATCGAAAGAAGAGCTGATCGTCATCTTTGCCGGGATGGGCATCACGTCGCGTGAGTATAATTATTTTTACAAAGAGTTCCAAGAGTCTGGTGCGCTGTCTAACTCTGTGCTCTTTTTGAATCTGGCCGACGACCCGACCATCGAAAGAATTCTCACGCCCCGCCTGGCGCTCACCACGGCAGAGTACTTCGCGTTCGATAAGGGCCGCGACGTCTTAGTCATTTTGACCGATATGCTCAACTACGCCAATGCACTGCGAGAGATCAGCTCGGCGCGCGAAGAGATCCCCGGCCGGCGCGGCTATCCCGGCTATCTCTATACGGACCTCTCGACCAACTACGAGCGTGCGGGCATTATCAAGGGCCAGAAAGGCTCAGTAACTCAATTACCCATCGTCACCATGCCCAACGATGATATTACGCATCCGGTCATTGACCTGACGGGCTACATTACCGAGGGGCAGATTATTTTAAGCCGCGAGCTGGACAGAAAGGGCTTCTACCCGCCGATCAACCCGCTGCCCAGTCTGTCGCGCCTGATGAACTTGGGGATTGGGAAGGACAAAACGAGAGAAGATCATCGTCAGGTGCAAGACCAGCTCTACGCGCTCTACGCCCAGGGGAAGGAGTTAGAGAAGCTGACAGCGATTATCGGGAGCGCGGGCTTGGGCACGACAGAGAAACAGATTCTACGCTTTGTGGAACGGTTTGAGAGCGAGCTCATCAATCAGGGGGAGCGACCGCGCACGGTGGCCGAAAGCTTAGAGCTGGCTTGGAATTTGCTCGGCGAAGTGCCACGCTCTGAGCTGCGGCGCATCGAAGACAGATATATAGAACAGCATATGTCCAAGAGAGCCACAGCCGCGCGTCCGTGACCCACAACAGAGGACAAGGGGCGTTGACGATCGGCACCATTCAGTGTATCGTGAAGCAGGCTGGTTTCTTTCTCTGAGAGCAGGGAAGGAGTTAGGTCAAACTAAGGAGAGGGCTGTTTGTGGCTGCAGATATCCTACAGTTGCTGGCCAGTGACCGCGCAATCGGGGAAATCGTAGCGGATTTTCAGAAAGCGTTCCATGAAGTATTGACTAGCGCTCTTTTACAAAAAGCCGATGAATCGAAAGACCTGCCGCCGCTGGCACAAACTGCCTTGACCAGCGCTCGGCGCTTTAGTTTGCAGAGCTTCACAGCACGTGGTGGCAAGCGCATCCGGCCTCTGCTGTTCTGTTGCGGGTATCTCTGTATGGGAGGCGCGGACGCACATGCCGTTCTCCAAGCGTCGGTTGCCGTGGAATTGCTGCAAACCGGGCTCATCATCCATGACGATGTGATAGATCGCAGCGTCGAGCGCCGTCAGGGGCCGACGATGCACCTGCTCTGGCGGGACTACTTTCGAGAAGAACGCTATCAAGCCCGATACGCCAGCGAGCCAGAACATTTTGGCTTATCCATGGCAGTCTTGATGGGCGATATCGCTTCGGCGTTGGCGTATGAAATTCTCGTCCGCGCGGAGTTTCCCCTCGAGCGGCGATTGAGGGCTGTGCACACCTTCAGCGAGGTGATCTATCGCGTCGCCTTCGGCGAACTGCTCGACGTGGATTTGGGCATGAGACCGCTCGCTACGCTGAGCGAAGCCGAAATCTTGAAAATCTATGAATTGAAAACAGCGGGCTATACGACCGAAGGCCCGCTGCACCTGGGGGCTGTCTTAGGAGGCGCCGAGACAAAACACCTAGCCGTGTTGAGCGAGTATGCGATCCCCTTGGGCATTGCTTTTCAGATCCAAGATGATCTTCTGGGGATGTTCGGCAAGCGCGATGAGATCGGCAAAGACGAAGGCTCCGACTTGCTTGAAGCGAAGCGCACGCCGCTGCTGCTGCGGAGCTGGAGGGAGAGTTCGTCAAGCGAACGCGACCTGCTCGAAGCTGCGTTGCGTAACCCCAAGCAGGCTCGACATGACCTTGCCCACGTGCGTGCGCTCATTCTTAAAACCGGTGCGGTGCACCACGCCCAAGAACTGATCGCCCAGAATTTTCACAAAGTCTACGCAAGCCTACAGAAGATCGAAACCATCTTCGGGCTGAGGGCAGCCCGCGTGCTGCACAACGTCGCCCAGTATATAGAAGACCGTGAGGACTATAAGGGGGCTCTCGAACCATATGCAGATGCTCAATACCACCGTCGCCACGAAGCCTGAAGAGGCACAACTGTTCGCGCGATTAGAGCGCGAGCACATGCCCACGCATATCGCGATCATTATGGATGGCAATGGCCGCTGGGCCAAGCAGCGCGGCCTGAGCGTTCATCAAGGGCACCAAGCCGGCCGAGAGGCGGTCAAACGCACGCTGAAAGCCTGTGTCCAATTGAGTATTAAATATCTGACAGTCTACGCGTTCTCCACGGAGAACTGGAATCGTCCATCGAGTGAAGTGAGCTTTCTGATGAAACTGCTCGAACGGGCAATAGATGACGAGCTCGATGAGCTCAAGCGCAACGGTATCTGCGTGCGCGTCATTGGGCGATTGGACCAAAGGCTCCCAGAAGCGTTAGTTCGCAAAGTCCAGCATGTGATCGAAGAGACAAAGCACAATAGGAAGCTGACGTTTACGGTAGCGCTCAACTACGGCGGACGGGCGGAGATCATTGACGCTGCACGCAAGCTAGCTGTCGAAGCCGCCGCCGGACGTCTCGACCCTCACGCTATCAGCGAAGAAAACTTTCACAATTTTCTCTATACCAACGGCACCCCTGATCCTGATCTGGTCATCCGCACCGGTGGCGAGATGAGATTGAGCAATTTTCTGCTTTGGCAGCTTGCCTACGCAGAATTCATCTCGACGCCGATCTACTGGCCCGACTTTGACAAGAAAGAGCTGATTAGCGCGATTCTCGAATACCAACGGCGCGAGCGGCGCTTCGGAGGACGCAATGGAGACTATTAAAGCGACCCGTGATGAGCTGCTGCGCACTCGGCAGGAACTGGCTATTGCGCAGAGCGGCAAACAAATCTTAGAGAAGAAAAAAGAGGCGCTCTTAAATAGATTTTTGGGGATGGTGCGCCAATACAAAGGACGACGCGAAGCTTTATTAACAGACCTGAAGCGCCAGAAAGACTTATTGGCCCTCACGCGGGCTCGTGACGGCTCGGTCACTCTGAAGTCGTTGGCGCTGGCAACCAGCCAAGATGTTTCTCTAGAGATCACGCGTGACAACGTCATGGGCACGAAGATCTTTCGCGCCCAGCACCCCGACGTCAAACGCGACATCCTCTCGCGGGGGTATAACCCGGCCAGCACCAGCAGCCGCATCGAAGCCTGCGCCGAGGTCGCCGAAAAGCTCTTGGACCGTATGTTGGCTATTGCGCATTTAGAGCATAATATTAAGACCGTCGGGCGCGAGATGCGCAGCCTCAATAGCAAAATAAACGCGCTCGAAGAGAATATTATCCCGGCGCTCAAGGCGAAGAAACGCTATATCGAAGACGTCTTAGAGCAGAACGAGCGCGAAGAGATCTTTCGGCTAAAAATGGTCAAGCGGGTGCAGAAGAAGAAGACTGAACAGTTTACTCCCACAGCTCGCCCAGCGTGATCTTCAATCGGGGAAAGAGCGAAGATCGAAAACTTTCGTCGCTTTGGTAGGTTGCAACGTGCTGGAAGATTCTCGCCTTCGCGTCGAGTCGGTAGACTTCCACAGTCTCGGTATCAGGGTCAATCAGCCAATACTCCTTGACGCCGTGTCTGGCATAGATCTGCTTCTTGGCCATGCGATCTTGCTCTGCGCTCGTCTCTGAGAGTATTTCGACGATCAGATCAGGAGCACCTCGGATGTTCTTCTCGGTGATGATCTTCTTGCGCTCGTTCGAGACGAAGAGCAAGTCCGGCTGGACGACGTTTATATGAGATAAGATGACGTCCATGGGCGCACTGAACACTTCACCGAGCTTATGTTGAGTAACGTAATGGTGTAAGATAGTCAATAGATTTCTTGAAATCCTCTGATGCTTTGTCACTGGTGAAGGACTCACAAAGATCTCCCCCTCCAAGAGCTCGTAGCGTCGCCCATCATTGGGCAGGCGCACATAATCGTCGTAGGTCAAGATGATCTTTTGAAGTTCGCCAATGACCTGCGCCATGAGTGTGCGTCACCTCGTTGCAGTATACCAGCAGAGCTTAAATATCCAAGTTCGTGATCATGTCACTGTTCTCTAAGATAAAATCGCGGCGCGGGCTGACCTCGCTGCCCATGAGCACTTTGAAGAGCTCTTCGGCTTGAAGGGCATCATTGATGTCTACTTGCTTCAAGATGCGCTTCTCTGGGTTCATGGTGGTCTCCCAGAGCTCTTCGGGGTTCATTTCCCCTAAGCCCTTGTAGCGCTTCACCTCAAGATGCCCGTCTTTGCCCCGCAGAGCGTTGAGTTCTTCATCGGAATAGAGATAGTGCACTTGTCGGCCCTTCTTGAGTTGATAGAGCGGCGGCTTGGCGATGTAGACGTGACCCTTTTCAATGAGCTGGCGGAGATTTCGAAACAAGAAGGTAAGCAAGAGCGTGCGAATGTGCGCCCCATCAATATCCGCATCGCACATCAAGATAAGCCTATGGTAGCGCAAGCGCTCCAGATCAAACTCCTCGCGAATGCCGGTACCTAACGCCGTGATGAGGGCATTCAATTCTTTGTTATCTAGGAGTTTATTGAGCGCGGCCTTCTCGACGTTTAAAACCTTGCCGCGCAAGGGAAGGATCGCCTGAAACTCGCGGTTCCGTCCTTGCTTAGCGCTTCCGCCGGCTGAGTCACCCTCAACGATATAGAGTTCGCATTTCGCTGGCTCTTTCTCGGCGCAGTCGGCCAGTTTGCCCGGCAGCGCCGTGCTGGAGAGCAGACCCTTGCGCCGGACCAACTGCTTGGCTTTCTTCGCCGCGAGGCGGGCCTCTTGAGAGCGGAGGGCTTTTTCTAACAAGACGCGCGCCGTCCCCGGATTGTTGTTGAGGTGGAGCTCCAACTGCTCGCGCACGATATTGGAAACCCGCTCTTGCACATCGGGATTGCCTAATTTGGTCTTGGTCTGGCCTTCGAACTGAGGATCGCGCAGCTTCACCGAGACAATGGCCGTCAATCCCTCACGAACATCTTTCCCATCGAGGTTCTCGACGTCTTGGGTGATGATCTTCTTCTCCCGGCCGTACTCGTTGAAGACGCGGGTCAGGGCTGTCTTGAAGCCCATCAAGTGTGTGCCACCCTCTTTGGTGCTGATGATGTTGGCGAAGCTATAAATATTTTCATCGTACTCGTCGGTGAACTGCATAGCCACTTCCAGGACAAACCCCGAAGCCCCGTTTTCGTCCTTGAAATAGATAATATCGTCGTGAAGGGCTTTGCGAGCTTCGTTGAGTTCTTTGATATACGCCGCGATACCGCCATCGTATTTGAAGTGTCTTTGGATGCCGGTGGCGCGGTTGTCCAGTTGAATCGAAAGCCCCGGATTGAGATAGGCCAGCTCTTTCAGCCGGTGCGCCAGCCGCGCAAAGTCATATTTGATCTCGCCGAAGATCTGCCGATCAGGCAAGAACGTCACGGTCGTACCGGTCTCTTGAGCGTCGCCGATGACTTTCAGATCGCACGCTTTCTCGCCGCGTTGGAATTTCTGGTAGTATCGCTTGCTGTTGCGGCAGACTCCGACTTCCAAAAACTCCGAGAGCGCATTGACGACCGAGGCCCCCACGCCGTGCAAGCCCCCAGAGACTTTGTACCCGCCGGTATCGAATTTTCCGCCAGCGTGCAGTTTCGTATAGACTAATTCGACGGTGTTAATCCCAGATTCGGGATGGATGTCCACGGGGACGCCGCGCCCGTTATCTGAAACCGTGACGCGGTTGTCTTCGTGCACTGTTACTTTGATCTCGGTGCACGCTCCCGCAAGATGCTCGTCAATGGAATTGTCAACGATCTCCCAGATCAAGTGCATGAGGCCGTCTTGGCCGGTGCCCCCGATGTACATCCCCGGACGCATCCGCACGGCCTCCAGGTCTTCTAAAACCTTGATCTGTTCTACGCCGTACTGGCCAACAGCAGCTGTCACTGCAGAGTTCGTATGGGTTTTCTCTACCAAAGTCTCTCACCCCGTTGCACAATTATACTGAATTGGACTGTCAAAAGCAAAAGAAATCGGTCTTTGGGGTGGGTGACGGCAGAGCGTCTATTTTACGATAGTGTCTAGTCCGATCCTTAACAGTTTACCTTGCTGAATGTCATTGTCAGCGTTCAAGAAAGAAGAGGCAGGCCGGAGCTATTTACGGCTGATTTGCAAAGTTCCCAGCCTGTCCCGCCTCTGGTACCCAAGTTCTTCTCTGTTTCCCTATTCTTGAGTGTTCCTCCTTTTTCTTCATGGAATGAGTTCTGCTCGTCTGCTTATCCATCTCTCACTGGGCAGAAAAGTAGCTGTCCGATCCAGGAAGAGGATACGCGCCATCATTGGCATCGGGAACGCGAGGTTCACCCGCAGGTTGATGAACAGGGCGAGGCTCATCTGCGCATCAATCACATCCAGCGTAACCAGATTGCTCTGGATGCTTCCGACCACGACTGGACCGACCCAGGGTCGTAGTTGATCCGGCGGACCACAGGTGATCTCTGCGATATCCTGTTTGTTGAAGAAGAGGTCATTGATCTGAAAGACTTGGTTGGTCACTATACCAGCCAAGACCCCATCGTTCTTGAGGACTAGGACATCATGGCGTGCGAGCAAGTTCAGCACTCGATTTAACACCTCTTGAAACTCAGCGGTGTTCAAGTGCTGTAGTTGACCTTTCAGCAAGACTATCGCGAAAGCTCGCTCCAAAGCTACAGGGGGGAAAGTGATTCTTTGATCCCCAAGACCTGCAGGAACTATTTCTAGGGCTGCAAGCAACCGACCAATCAAGCGCTTCCCCGATTGGAGCACGATGTAGACCCTGTCTAATTCAAAGCCTAGAGCGGCGATCTCGCTTGTCTTGTAAACTGCCGATTGACCATCCTCAAGAAGGAAAGTCAGTTCAGTGTTCTTGATTGCGCCCGTGATAACCCTGCCTTGGAAGAACACTGAATCGAACTTTTCTACTGTCTGTTTCATAAACAGACTCACAAGGAAATTCAGAGAAGCCGCAGCCGGTGGCTGGGGTTGAGGCTGTGAAAGCCCTGTGCCGCTCGAACCAACTCCGATCAACGCTACTGTGATCGCCAACATGATGATTATCCTCATCTTCTTCACCTTCATCGCAGTCACGACTACCTCCTTTTCGTGAGTGATTGTGGGGATTCTGCCCACACGGAAGGGACTGCTCTCAGATTTTTCCGCTCTCCTTTTGCCTCTGGCTAGATCCCTAGGGTGTACCAACCTTCACCACAGGATCGGTGTTCCGTAGCTTCACTCGATGGTGGGCAACCACCAACCGAAACAACCTTGATGCGATACGCACTATACCAAGCGTAGAAGATACATAACTCCAAGCCACCAGGGCCTGTGCTTGAGCAGACCAAAGTGTCAGTAGAGTCGTAAACATACAGGTCAAAGTCAACCCACTTGTCGTCAGCCCTGATCCAAACTGCGTAGAAGGACCCTGAGCTGACACTCACCGTCCATTGGTTGTAGGCATTGATGTAAGCGAGGTATCCGCGTTCCGTGCTTTGTGCCCAGATGGTCTCAGCCCGTGCTACAACTAAGATCATCGCCAGCATGCTCGCAATGATCAAGAATCTTGCCTGCATCGGCTTGACTCCCTCTACGATGGTTGATGTCCCCACGACTGCTGAATATCCAGCTTTGCAGCCGCACCGACTCTGGCTCTGTCCTTTACTCTCGTAAAAAGTTTAACACAGCTTGGTACTGAGGAGGTACTAACGGAAAATCTGTGCGGAATAGAGAAAATGCGCGGCTCGGATTGGGCGGCTAGATCTTCAGATATCTCTCCCACGACGTGACGATCTCATGGTGAATCTTGACGTTCTTGAGGAAGCTCTCGCGGAGCTGGGGGTCTTTGATCTTCTCGGCGCGCTGCATCACTTCGTCGTAGGCTTTTTGCAAGTAATTCAGGGCTTTCTCACCCGAGTTGTGTGCGGACAAGACCCTATAATGATCGAAATAAATTTCCTGTGGAAATTCGCAGGTCTGTCCGTTCTCAAGCATCTGGATCGCCCTTGAGGAACAGGCCAGCGCTTTATCTTTTTCATCGAGTTCCAGATAGGCCATTCCCTTCGCAGATAGACACGTAAGCTGCATATCTCTTGCTCCTAGCTCCTCAAAGATGGCTCGTGCTTGTTCGTGGTGCTGTAGCGCCTCGGTATATCGCCCCAGCTCGCGATAGGCGGTGCCGATATTGTTGAGGTTGTACCCTTGACTCCACTGATTCTCGGTGTCCTGGCAGATCTCTAGAGCTTTCTGGTAGTATTGCAATGCTTTCTTGTGCTGCCCCAACTGAGTGTGAGCGAGGCCGATATTACCTAGGCTAGCTCCTTGACCTCCTCGGTCCTCTATCTTCGTGCAGATTTCCAGAGCTTGTTGGTAGTGCTGCAATGCCTCCTCATACTGTCCCAAGTTCCAGTAGACACTTCCGATATTTGTTAGACAGGCCCCTTGGAGCTGTAGATATCCGATTTCTTGACAGACCTGTAAGGCCTGCTGGCGACAGCGCAACGCTTTCTCATGCTGCCCCCCGATATCGTAGACATTGCCAATGTTGATCAAGCAGACCCCTTGGCTCAACTGATCGCCGATCTCTTGGCAAATCTCCAGATCTTGTTGAAGGTAGCGTAATGCCTTCTCGTACCGCCCTAGATTGCCATAGATGACACCGATATTGCCCAGGCTATGTCCCTGTCCTAGTCGGTCCCCGATCTCTCGACGAAGCTTTAGGTCTCGCTGGAAATAGTACAGCGCTTCCTCATACTGCCCTAGCCTCCAATAAACATTACCTATATGGTAGAGACTGATCCCTTGGCCTTGTTTGTTCCCAATCTCCCGATAAAATTCTAAGGCGTTCTTGGCGGCTTCCTCCGCCTCAGAGTACTTTCTTAATCTACAATATAGATCACTCTTCTTTTGGAATACCAGGGCTTGTTTGCCCTTCTCCCCCTCGGCCAAGTCTCTCATCTTATTCAAAGCTTGCTGTTGCTCCTGTCGCCGCCCTTGCAAGTTGTAGATCTCGAACCGGTAGGCCAATAGCTCAAACTGCTGCCCGTCTACATAGGCTCTATCTTCTCCCGCAGCTTCCAGCTTCTGCGCTGCTTCTAAGCCCAGCTCGGCCAGCTTCAGCCCCTCTTGGTGATGGTGCTCTTTCACTGCCTTCTTGAGCGCTTGCACCGAATATTCTAAAGCCTTCTTCCAAGCCCCGGC
>JBBIUX010000018.1:0-35628 GCA_037440025.1 Candidatus Fraserbacteria bacterium
GGGGCTGGTGGTGGCGACGGTAGTCTTAGCCTTACTGGGATTGTTCGGGGTGCCGGAGGGGTTCCGGCGGGTGGTCTTGGGGCGAGGGAAGGGGAGTTGGCTGTGGCTGGCATTGCAGTTGTGGGAGCAGGCCAAGCCGCCGGAGCTGGGGCGGGCACTGCGGCTGGCGGCAAAGCTCGGAGGGTTGCGATGAGCCACAAAGTGGAGAGGCGTCAGAGCTGATCCAAGTCGTGTACTCTCGTTTAGACGCGAGAAAGCGCGCTCGCTCTAACGGGGCAGTGCGCGCGATCTTCTCCACGCGGGCGGGATCGCCGGGCAGCAGCGCGAGCTTCGCTCCCTCGATCTGCTCATCGGTCAGATGCAAGTGATAGACGCTTTTCACACTGAGATCCACCTCCTGGGCGTCTGTATTTTATCGGATTGGCTGTGCGAATTCTTCATCGGCACGCACAATGCAGCTTATACCCCCAGCGCGCATCACGTGCGGATTCGCGCGGCGAACATGCAAATTCCCGATTTTATCTATTCATTTGAGAGGAAACGTTTTCGAAACGCTCGTTGTTTATATTAAAAAGAAGCTCGAATGAGCCAAACTCTTACGATCCTAAGGAGGGATCAGCGATGAAGTTTGTGTACGATAAACGGAAGATAGTGCTGACTCTGAGCGTAGTAGCTCTAGTTGGCTTGGCATTTGCTGTGGCGATGGTGTTGGGGCAGAGTGATCCGAGGTCTGACCCCAAGAGGGACGAATTCCTGGGCACCTATGATATGAACCACGACGGGTGGAAAGGCGTGCTGGTCCTGGATCGTGGGGGTGAGTTTTGCAGGCTCTACGGAACCTACACGGGTACGGATGGAGTCGTCCGTCCAGTGGAAGCAGACGCCGCGCTGAACCGCTCAGGCCAGTGTTCTGTAACCCCCCTTCCCACACATCGGATCAAATTTTCTATCAAGTTCGACTTTGGTTGGCAGAAGTTCGATGGGTACATGTTCACCCGAGACCGCAGAATTATCGCTGGGCTCACGTGGTGGAACAACATTCCATTCGGCTTCTACGCTGTGAAGCGTTCGTAGACGAGAGAGCGTTGTTAAGCATCGCAGGACAAGCGCACAAGGGGTCGGGTGCGTGCACCGCTCGGCCCCTCAGTGTCCTTTATCGTTAGGTTTGGGGGATCAAGCGCAAGGGCTGTCGGCCCTGCAAACGATACGCCGAAAATCCCCGGCGGTCCAGCGTGAAAACGAAGTCCGTGCCCAGCTCTTCTCCCAAAGTAACCAACGTAGCGTCGGCGAAGTCCATCGGGATATCGCGATACGTTTCCATCAGCACGGCAACCCGCTGCAGACTGGCCACAGAAGAAGGGATCAAGAGAAACGCGCCGCGCAGAAAGAATTCGAGACAAACGCGCTGAGCTTCCCACTCCGAGCCAACGAGATAGAGCGTCTCAGTCAAGACGGCTTCTGTGGTCACAATGGGGCCTGTCCACTGCCCCAAAGCCGAGACACACGCAGCATGATGCGTCTCGCTTCGGTCTACCAGAGCGATGAACGCCCCGGTGTCGAGCAGCAATTCAGCGGCCATCGCGCAGACGCTTTAGGAGATACTCTCGATGGCGCTGGCCGAGATCGGGTAAGCCGCTCTCGATCCGTCCCAGCAGATCGCGGACGCGCTCGATGGGGCGTGCTTCTATTTGGTCTTCCAAGAACTGCTCCAGGGCCAAGCGCACGACTTCGGAGCGTTTGCGGCGCAGGCGGTGAGCTGCGAGCTCCAACTTCTCGGCCAACTCGTCTGACAGTCGCAGGGTCAATTGGCGTTCCATAGGTGTAGTTTATTGTAATGCAAGGGAGTGCAGATGTCAATTTCTCTGTTTAGGCCAGCGGAATCTCCGAGACGTTTTCGTGACGCTGACAGTTTATAGTGAGCAGACAGAGATGTTCGTCGCACAGTTCTCGCTAACAGCGAAAGGGAGGTTGAACTCATGAGGGTTCACAAGCACAAGCGAGCCCTAATAGGGTCTCTCTTATTGGTGGCGCTCCTACTGGGATCGGCAGGAGCCGGGGTCGTATCGCACGGAGTGGCACAGCCGCAGCAGGGGCAACAATTGGTAGCTATTGCCCAAGCGGCTGCCGACGCGGCTGCCAAAGCCGAAGCAGCAGCGAAAGCCTCCAAAGAGGCCGTGGACAAATCAGAGGCTTCGGCGCAGGCGCAATTGGATATTTTTCAGAAAGAGACAACCGAAGCGAAAGCCAAGGCCCAAGTGTCTGCTCACGCCGTTGCGCAGGCCGAGGTCGAGATCAAAGAGCAGACGGAAGTCATTCTCAAGGCTGCTGCTGAGGCTGCTGCTAATGCGAAAGCTTCGGCGAAAGCATCGGCAGAAGCCAAGGCACGCGTCGAAGCGGAAGCCAAAGCTGCCGCAGATGCCGCAGCGAACGCGTCAGCCAAAGCAAGCGCTTCAGCGAGTGCAGCAGCGAAGGTCGAAACGGAAGCCAAAGCCAGTGCAACGGCTATAGCCAAGGCGAGCGCCGAAGCCAACGCACGGGCCAAGGCACGCACGCAAGCGACCGCGGGGGCTTTCTCTCAAGCACAAGCTTCCGCACAAGCGGTTGCCGTCGCACAAGCAAGCGCGGAAGCTTCAGCGGGGGCTGCAGCGCGGGCGTCTGAACAAGCTTCAGCTACCTCAAGCGACGTTCGGCGTTTGGTCCAACAAGCCCAGGCGCAAGCGCCGCAGGTCTGCAAGGCCGCCGAGCAGAAACTTCAGTGTACGACAGTGAAGGCCGAAGCTTGTGGCAGCGCCACGGCCATGGCCAACTCCGTGGTGACCGCCGGGGCATTCGCCAGCGCCAGTGCGTCGGCGACGGCCGAAGCCGCGGCGTTTGCGAAAGCCCAAGCCGAAGCATCGGCGGTCGCGTTCGCCCGCGCACAGGCCGAAGCGACCGCTGCCGCCCGCGCTCACGCCCGTGCTGAAGCTGCTGCTCAAGCGATTGCCAAAGCGATGGCACAAGCGGAAGCCGCGGCGAGTGCCATGGCCAAGGCGACTGCAGAGGCTTCTGCCACAGCGAAAGCCAGAGCTGACGCTGCCGCCAGTGCCAGAGCCAAGGCAGAAGCGAAAGCCAAAGCCGCCGCCGAAGCGATGGCCAAGGCCGTCGCCGACGCGAACGCCGCAGCAGAGGCTGCCGCAAAGGCCGAAGCGGAAGCAAAAGCCAAAGCCGAATTGGCACTCAAAGCTATCGCCAAAGCGAAAGCGAACGCTCAAGCTGCTGCAGAGGCGACAGCCAAAGCTGAAACAGAAGTCAGCGCCAAAGTGAAGGCCGTGGCCAAAGCATTCGCGGAAGCTAAAGCCAAGGCCGAAGCAGAAGCCACAGCGACAGCTCAAGCGAATGCCAAGGCCCAAGCGGCTTTAGAAGCAACCAAAAAGGCCGTCCAAGAGGGCAAATTGGACGAAGCGCAAGCACAGGCCAAAGCTGCTGTAGATGCCGGGGCTGAAGCTTGGGCTCATGCCCATGCGATCGCCGATGTTTGGGTCAAAGTAGATGCCCAAGTCTCCGTTGACTTAGACTTCATCACCAAACAATCAGCCGAAGCGTCGGCCAACACCCACGCGGCCGCCGATGCGCTTGCGGAAGTTCACGCAGAAGTCACAACGAGCGTCAAAGCTGCTGCTCAAGCACAAGCGAGCGCGTCGGCGCAAGCCTATGCGTCAGCGAATGCGTTGGCTCAAGCCGAAGCCAAGGCGAGCGTTGAAGTCCAAGCAGCCGTGGAAGCTGCTGTAGAGGCCTCTGCCAGTGCCGAAGCGAGCGCTCAAGCTCTGGCAAGCGCGCACGCCGAAGTCGCCGTGCGCACGCAAGCCATAGCGAACGCCAACGCAGAAGCTTCGGCGCAGGCGACCGCCCAAGCCGAGGCCGTCGCGCAAGCGCAAGCGGCTGCAACAGCTTCGGCTGATGCTTACGCACGAGCTACGGCGTGGGCTGAGGCTTCGGCCTTTGCGGCAGCGCGAGCCAGTGCTTCAGCTAATGCCGTCGCGCAGACGTTCACGCAGGCGCAGACTTCTGTCAGAGTCATTCAGAATTTAGATACGACGATCACGGCGGTCACCGATCCCCAGTGCAAAGAGCAAGAGTGTCAGACCCCGGATCTTTTCACGCTTACGGTGAATGCCATAGGGCCGAAGCGAGGGGCCACCGTTGGTGGTGGGGTAGGCCCGATCAAGGTGTCCGTCACCCTCAAGCGGAGCGGCTCTCCCGATCTCACGAAAGAGACGACCTTCAGTCTCAGGCTCGCGAAGACGAGCTTGACAGCCATCGCACCGCCGACAGCTACAGTGGACGGTAAGCAGTTAAGATTCAAAGAGTGGCAAGAGGGCGAGAGTTCAAGCTCTTCAAACAGCCGTGATGTCACGCTTGATCAAGACCGGACATTGACCGCCGTCTATGAAGAAGTCAGCCAACAGATACCGGCGTGCAACGAGAATCTACAGTGGTTCTTCGGGACGTTCGACGGCGGAACATCGTCGGGCTTCTCTGCCGTTCGCAGCTTCCCGTCCGATGTGGCGGCAGCTATTGCGCGGTGCAACATTGTATCTGGACAACTGGGTAGCAACCCGCTGCCGTCGGGGGTCAGCTTCACGCTTGACGTCTCCGGTCGCACAGGGCGGCTCTCCGGAGCCCTGCCCAACACCAGTGCGACCTATACGCTGATCTACGATCTCTTCGACAGCCAAAGCCGCCGGGCGGGCACGCTGACGATCACGATCGAAGTGCGCTCCACACAGCCGCAGTGCTGCACGCTGAACTTCAAAGCGTTCGCCCAACTGACAACCCGGACAGAAGCCAACGTACCGATCACGGTCAACGGAACTTCACGGACGACGCCCTTCACAGTGCAGTTGGCTTTGAATGCTGCGATCACAATACAAGCGCCGGCGACGATCCGCTTGGGCGACGCGACCTTCCGCTTCGATCGCTGGGAGTCCGACGGTCAGTTCTTGTCGAGAAACAACCCGCTCTCAGGGCGCACCGACAAGAACGAGACGATTGCGGCGATCTATGTGCTGGACAGCGGGGGCGGTACTCAAGTCACATTGACTGTTGCCGCTCAACTGACGAGCGGCCAGTCACTGAATGTGCCCATTCAAGTTCTAAATCCGTCTCAGGGCACACGCACCACGACCTTCCAAGTGACGGTCAACGCTGGCAGTCAAGTGACGCTGCGCGCGCCAAAGTACGCCAACGGATCAGATACGTGCAACGCGACGGTCTGTCCTCCGCAGTTCGTGCGCTGGCAGCTGGACAGCCAGGTCTACACCAATCAGCAAGTGACCGTCACGCTCAACTCGAACGCGACGATGGTCGCTGTATATCAGTGAGGTCGGCCATGAAGCAGCTCTATTTTTTGGTCGGAGCGATAGCGGGTGTGGGGCTCCTAACGGTAATGGTGCTGGGGGGTGGGGGCCTCTTGGCCCCTGACCCTGACCCTGACCTCTCCCCTAAAGAGGGAGGGGAACTCCCCTTCCCTTCAGGGAAGGGGCTGGGGGTTAGGTCTATGGGGGAGGGGGCTGAGCTTGGCCAGCTTGCCCCGGACTTCGCGCTCACGGATATGCGTAAGGGCGAGGTGACCTCGCCCCTCCTGAGCGATCTTCGCGGGCGGCACTTCGTGCTCATCAATTTCTGGGCCAGCACCTGTCCGTACTGTCGGAGCGAGATGCCGATGCTCCAGAAGCTGAGCGAAAAATACCCGGAGATCGTCGTAATCGGCGTCAATCTCTTGGAAGACAAAGACACCATCGAGACCTTCTTGTGGGAAGTCGGCGTCTCGTATCGGATCGTGCAGGACGCCTGGGGCGAGGTGTCGGCTAGCTATCAAGCCACCAAGATACCGGCGACGTTCCTGGTTGACGAGCGGGGTGTGATCGTCTGGAGAAAGTTCGGAGCGATGAGCGAGACGGAGTTGGAAGAGCAGCTTCAGAATCTCAAGGGAGGTGATTCGCAGTGAAACAAATGCGATGCGCAGGAACTCAGAATCCAAATCACAAACAGGAGGGATGTATGATGAAGCGCATACGATGGTTCGTAGTCGGCGTCGTTATCTTGATGGGGCTGACGGCCCTGTCTATGACTCGGCCTCAAGTCGGTAGTCCGGTTAACTCTGCCGTCTCCCTCGGTCCAGTCGTAATTGACTTTGAGGATTTAACGACTACTGGGCCGGGGCAGGGCGGTCAAGTACGCGTGTTCAACCAGTACGCGGACAAGGGGATCACCTTCAATAGGCCATGGGCACTTGATTATTCGAAGGTGATTCCCATCCCGGGCTTCGCTCGAGGCACAAAGGCCATCGAACAATGCTACAGTCAAGAGTTCTGTACAACGCCGATCGAGATGACCTTTACAGCTCCACAGACACGAGTTAAGGTCTGGATGGGCTATCGTGGGGAACTCAGAGAGAGGCGTACAGTCATCTTGAGGGCATTTGATAGCGGTGGCAGAGAATTGACCAGTACGACAGGACGGGAAGCCACACTGAATCCGAGTAACAGCTCCCAACCAATTAGGATTCCGCTCGAGTTCACCTCGGCAAGTGCCAACATTACCCGTGCACTGGTGAGTTTTTCACCGGACTCGTTCCTCATGAACGGGCTAGCCGTGGACGATGTCGAGTTCGACACCGCCGGACCGAAGCCATCTTGTCCGAGCACGCGCAATCCGACCGTGACTTTGACGGAGCCCACGAGTGGACTGACCGTGCAGAATAACGAGTTCATTCTGAAGGGTGCTATCAGCACAGAGGCTCCGCTGGAAGACGCTACACTTACGGCAGGCAGTTCGTCGCTCGACCTCTTGGCAAGCGATCTGGTCAAACCGATGGGTGGCACTTTTGGCACGGTACGGATTGACGGTTTATTGTCCTCGGGGTCCAATACGGTCACTGTCAAAGTGAAAGATTGCTTTGGCACTGGTCAGGCCAGCGTGACGGTCAACCATGCGGAAATTCCCGGCGGCACCAAGTTTGTCTTCATAGGAATGGAAGTGACGCAGGCGATCCAGGACATGGACAATTCCGTCCCGTTGATCGCGGGTAAACGGACTGTGGTTAGAGTCTATTTGCGTGTGGAGGGGGCAACGAGCGAGATCCGCAATGTCACCGGAGCGTTCAACGCATGTCGCCCCAGGGCCGAGGGAATCCCTTTCTGTGGTGACTTCCTTCCCATATCCGCAACGAGCACTTCTCGTAATCTGCAATCGCTGAACACCATCACTGTTGATTCGTCCACCGACATCACGGCCAAACGGCGAAACATCAACGCCAGTTTGAATTTCGAGCTTCCACCGGAGTGGATCACAGAAGGACGGATACACTTCCGCCTTGGGCATCTGTACATTGAGGGGAACGAGTCTTTCTTGTCCTGTGATGGCTGTGACAACTCGCGGGGAACCGGTCCTGGCCAAATACCTATCTACTACGCGTTCGAAAACGCTCCACCGGTGCGGCTGCAACTCGTGAGTGTGCCTTATACGATCACGGACATAAGTGGCACGCAAACATTTACACCGCGACAAAGAGACTTCGATCTATTGGTCTCTTGGCTCCGGCGGGCATATCCGACTGATCGAGTATCCAGCTCGCAGGCTACTATGAGTGCCTTTACTGGTGTCCCAGATACGGACTTCACAGCGGCGGATGTCAACAAGAAGCTTTCGGCTATGTACAGCCTTGATACCGGAATGGGCACCGATGATCGAACCCGCTACTACGGATTCGCTATCGATACTAGAGGCTTTCTGCGAGGCCTTGCCGCCGGTATCCCTGCTCAGGTTGCTTCAGGGCCGACCGGACCCTCAAGTGGATGGGATACAGACGGCTCCTTTGGTGATTGGTACGGTGGCCATGAGTTAGGTCATGTCTATGGCCGCAAGCATGCGGGCTTCAGTGATGCCTGCGACGGGATACCAGCCGATCCAGATCCAAACTATCCATATGCCAACGGCTTCATCAGCGGGCCAGATCTGCGTCACTTCGGATTTGACGTCGGAGATCCTAACCCTGGTATCGGGATCCCAGCTATCCCGCGTGCAGTCTATCCTCCCGATATCTGGACAGATGTTATGACGTATCGCTGTAACCAGTGGATCTCGGACTATACGTACAAAGGCATCTTGCAGGGGCTGCGAGACTTGGAGACCCTCAGCTTGCAGACTGCCGACAGTTCGGAGACTGTCGTGAGTGATAGCCTGCTCGTGCTGGGGGATCTCAATCTAACGAACGGCACCGGCCAGCTCGACCCCTTATACCACTTGCCCGGTTTAAAGCTTTCTTTGCGACCATCGAGCAGTCCTTTCAGGATTGACTTCCTCGACAGCACAGGGCGAACGCTGGCAAGCTATCCCTTCGAGCCCAAGGAGGATACCGATGCCCAACCTCATGAAGACAAGACCGCCTTGATAGCCGAAGTTGTCCCCTACGCTCCGAGCACGAGCCGCATCGTGATCTCTAAGGGCGGCAAAGAGCTGGCCTCACGTTCCGTCAGCGCCAACGCGCCGCAAGTCACAATTGGCTTCCCGAACGGTGGAGAAACTCTGCAAGGTCAAACGGTCATAGTAACTTGGCAGGGTCGCGACGCGGACGGCGACCAACTGAGCTATAGCTTGCTCTACAGTCCTGACGCTGGTCAGACTTGGCAAACTATAGATGTTCGCATCAAAGAGTCGAGCTACCCAGTCAATCTGGGAGAACTGCCCGGCAGTGATCGCGCCCTCTTCAGAGTCATCGCCACCGATGGTGTGAACACAAGCATGGATGACTCCAACGGCACGTTCCGCGTACCAACTAAGGCTCCACAGGCCCGCATTATTTCGCCAGCGGACAAGGAGAGCTTCTCGACGATTCAAACGGTCGTATTCGTCGGCGAAGCCTTTGACCGCGAGGATGGTAACTTGGACGGCACAGCGCTCCAGTGGAGTTCCGACAACCAAGGTGCACTGGGCACTGGCCGCTCGATTGCTGCTACCGACTTGCAGCCGGGTCTCCACACAATCACGCTGGAGGCTAAAGATAAGAGCGGAGCTGTAGGCAAAGCCAGCATTCAGATAGAAATTACACCAATTGCTCCGGTGGCCGATGCTGGGCCTGATCAGACCGTCAACGCTGGTAGCACTGTCCAACTGGACGGAAGTAAGTCACGGGGTGTTGGGCAACTCATCTATCAATGGGAGATTGTCGCTAAGCTGGAGGGCAGTCAGGCAGCAATCTCGGACCTGAGCGCAATGAAACCCAGCTTCGTCGCCGATCTGCCCGGCGAGTATGTGGTCCAGCTCTTGATCAAAGACGCCACCGGTGCCGGGGCGGTAGACCGCGCGATCATCGAAGCCAACCCGGCTCGATTGCAAGTGACCACGACCGCGACCGCCAAGCAAGTCTGCAGCCCCAACTTCAGCCATGAGCTGACAGTGACCTGGAAAGTCACAGGCGGTCGCCCGCCGATCTCGGTCACCATCGAGATCACTGGACCCGACGGAAAAGTTGAGACGATCAAAGACTTGCCATTGGAAGGCGAGCGCAAGTTCCAACTCAACTACCCCGGTGGCGGCTCGATGAAGATCAAAGTAACCGCCAAGGACGCGAGCAACTCCAGCTCCTCGGCCCAGTCGAGCGTGCAGTTAGGAAAGTGTCAGTGAGTCGAGACCACACGGCCTCGGCGAGGGAACCTCCTCCGCTGGGCTGGCTCAGCGAAGACAAGGAGCGTGTAGAAGCAATGCGCGAGAACTCAGCGTTCAGCCGCCAGAACTTGCAAAAACCGGCGCGGCGAGATGATCTTAATCTCTTCGTAGCGACCCAAATCCAAAAGATCTTTGTCTCCAGAGACAATGTAGTCGGCTTGGCCTTCGACGGCAGCCGCGAGGTATTTGTTGTCCGTGGGATCTCGGACGACTTTGAGATCGAGAGCGCCGGGAACGCGGATCTCCGCAGAAGTGGAGAGCACGTCAAGAAGAACTTCAACTTCTTCATCAGTCAAAGGACTGCCCTTCCGTACGCGCGGGTCAAACAACACGCGGCGGTGTTCGGCCAAGATAGCAGGGGACATGATGAGTCGAAAGCGGCCCTTCAGCCACGCATTGAGCAGTTCGGCCGAGGGCCCGCGGGTCTGTCGGGTGGCACTGACCCAAATATTGGTGTCAACCACCACTTTCAGAGCGCTCATCGTTTCGACCGCTTGAGGGCCCGAAGCTCTTCTTGCTTGGCGGCGGCGACCGCTGCCGCAATGACCGCCTCGATCTCTTTGGGGTCCACATTCCGAAATGCCTCGCGCTCTTTGGCGACGAGTTCAGCGAAACGTCTCTTCGCTGCTCGGCGGTCGAGTGGCCGGAGCGTCACTGTCCCGTTGCGCAGCTCGACTTGGAGCAGTGTGCCCTCGGTCAGCTTCAATGCTTTGACGATCTCCTCAGGGAGAGCCAGTTGGCCGTTGCCCAAGAGCTTGACGATGGTCATACCGTTTCTCCTCTCCGCAGTGAATCACGCTGCTGAGGGTAGTGTGAGGGTAGTGTAAGGAACACGAGCAGGTTTGTCAATCGGGACGAACAGAACGTCTTTCAGAATCTCAACAAGAGGTGATGCCCAGTGAAGCAGATACGACGCACAGCAACTCAGAATCCAAATCACACACAGGAGGGATATACAATGAAGCGCATACGATGGTTCGCGTTGGCGCTGGTTCTAGTGACCAGCATAGGCGTTCTCCAGTCGGCGGCCCAAGTGGGCTTGGGCATTCAATTGCGTCTCTCGGCATCAGCGGTCGGTCTGCCCAACATAAGCCACACTATCACAGTAGAGTGGGGTATCAGTGGCGGGACGAGTCCGCCGCAGATCAAAGTTGAGCTAACCGACCCATCGGGCCAGACGCAAACCTTCGAGTCCGATACAGCGCGTGAAGGGAAGTACGAGTTTGCCGTCAACACACCGCAGGGCGGCAGCGCCAGCGTGCAGATCAACGTGAAGGACGCGACAGGCGCAAGCGCCTCGGCATCGGGAAGCGTCTCGCTCTTGCGCACCGTCGGTCAGGAGCGCGGAAAACTATCTGTAAAAGCAGTAGTCGAGCGCAATGGCGAGTTTCGCGAGATCAGCGTCCCCGTCAAAGTAACCGAGCCCGCCGGGACAGACGAACGCGCGACCGCCTTCGATGTGGTTGTCAATAAGGGTGCGACTGTTACTGTGGAAGCACCCACAGAGGTCACTATTGACGGGGGCAAGCTGCGCTTCCAACTCTGGATCTGGAGCGCACCCGGCGCCCTTGATGCTTTGGCCTACAGCGAGCCCAAACTGTCGTTCACGTTGAGTGAGCCTCTGTTAGTGCAGAATCTTGAAGCGCGCTATGAGCCTTCGGGGGCCCTGTTCGTTCCCCCCCTCTTTCCTCCCGTCACCGCACCAAACCCGAATAGTTATATAGTCGCCACGCTCGATTCAGTGACAATCCACGACGACGAAGACCCCTTCGGTTCCGGAGAAGTTGTGCTGATGACTGCTACGGCCAGTGCAGGCAAGGTCCAGCAAGTCCACTGGCCCGGTAAGCATTGGCAGGACGCAAACTCTGGAGAGACGTTGCTTGATCTGGCTCGGGCACCCAGTCTTCCCAAGAAACTCAACGATCTCAACCCCGTGCTGGCCATCACCCGTGAACAAGAAGCGATCCCCATCTTCGCCATGAAAGAGAGCGAAATGGGGCAGGACCTCGCGATCTTCATCATGGCGGTGGATGACGACCAGCTCAAAGACTGGCTCAAATTCCTCATTGAGAAGGGCATGGCCAAGGCTGCAGGCCTCATTGCCGAGTGGGCGGGTGGTGGTCCTCTAGCCCGGGAAGCTGCCGAGTTCGTGGGCGGCAAAATAGGAGAGGCTCTGGCCGAATGGCTCAGCCAAGCCGAGGAGATCGGCATTCACGTGCACAAATTCAGCAAAGAGCAAGACTGGGGTGTAGGCAAAACACATGAATTTCGCGCTAAGGGCATGGCCGTGCGCTACACGATCCGGCGGGTCACACCGCCTGAGATGCGCCTCTCGGTTTTCTTGCGAGCCGTGGTCACACACAACTCCAGTGAACCTTGGTACCGAGGAGACGGCGATTGCTATCTCTTCGCACAAGCAGCGACACATTTTGCCGGAGATCGGTTGGACACGGTTCCCTTCTCAGCGGATGACGCCCACACGCCCGATTGCAACGACGGCACGGTTCTGCGCTACAACCAAGAGCTACGCACCGATCAGGGCGTGTTGCCTTTTCTTTATGTGGAAGTGGCCGCGCTGGAGGACGATAGTCCCGTTGATGATGACGACACGCTTGCCGTTGCAGCTTTCACTGTCTTTCCTTGGCTCGATCCAACGCTGGCTGAACCGCGGGGAGAGAGAGTGACGCGCACGTATGGGGTTCGCTACAACAACAGCTCCCGAGGCGGAGGCAGTGCGACGATCATCTTTCAGATCGTGCGCGAGTCGTATTAGCATACTGACCTCTCCCCCAGCCCCTCTCCGGCTCGGAGAGGGGTGCCGAAGGCGGGGTGAGGTAAGGAGGTTTCAGTGCACAAACTCAAATGGCTCATGGTAATCGTGGGCGGAATGATGCTTCTGCCCTGGCAACCGAACGCAGCTCAGCCGCAACCATCACCGTCGGGCTATATCGTCGTCACGCTCGATGCGGTCAAGACCGAGCAGATCAACCCAACCCCAGCACCGGTCAATCTCAATCTGATGCTCGCCGGGGTCGCCGGCACGGGCAGTCGCATTCAAAAGATCACTTGGCCCACCGAACTCTGGCAGCCAGTCACGCTGGGCCAAGAACTCTTGAGCGATGCCCGCGAGAGCATCCCACTCTTTGCTCTTCCCGAAGATCGCATGAACGACGAGCTGGCACTCACGCTCGTCGCGCTGGATAACACTAAAGCCAACGAGAACTGGCTGAACACATCATCGCCAAGATTGCTCGAAGAGATGGCCATTCTCACGGCAACTTGGCTCACGAACAACGCTACGCCCAATGCGCAAGCAGAGTCTCTCAAACAGCGTCTCCCTTCTGCGTTGGGAGAAAGCGCTTCGCTGCTGGGCGTACACGCGATCAAATTCGCAAAAGCCCGGAATTGGGGCGTGCGCAGCCAAGCCTACGAAGCTGAACTGCCGGTCGTCAGAGAGAATGCCGTGGTGGGCAAGACAAAACTCACCTACTCGGTCAGGCGTGTTGGCCCCCTCTGCTCTCAAGTCGCTCTCCAGGCCAAGCTCAGAGCGCTTGTCGTTCATGCGTTAGGCAGTCAGAAAGAGAGTACGCCTGCCTATCTTTGGGCGCGCAGTGCTTCTAGCTTTGCCGCTGCCGAAGAGTTACTGAGCTCTATCGTGCGTCTGCCTCTAGAGAAGACGTACACACTCAAGACGGGGACCTCACACCCCCTTAATCGAGTGCTTTTTGAGGGGCGGCTGGGGCCTTTTGTCTATCTTGAGCTGATCGCTTGGGAGTCTCCCTCTCCTCGTCGGCTCGGCAGCTTCTCTGGGCTCTGGCTGGCTTCCGAAATCGAACCCCTGCCCGTAGCCGCTAGCAACCCAAGGACTGTGGCTCTGGCTCCCCGAAGTCAGGAGAGTTCCGGAGCGGAAATGACGTTCGATCTCGAATTTTCTCTCACCAATGGTTGCCGCAATGATGCACAGTTTGTGCGCCAATCGGTGCCAGCGACGATGACAGTCGGCCAACGCTATGACGTCTCGGTGACGATGAAGAACACCGGTACCACTCCTTGGACTGCTGCCCAAGGGTATCAATTAGGAGCGCAAAATCCTCAAGACAATCGCAATTGGGGATTTCATCGGATCGAGTTGCCCGTCATCCGTGAGGGGGTGAGAGTGGAAGTCTCATCAGGGAATGAAGTGACGTTCACTTTCACGGTTACGGCCCCTTCTATGCCGGGTACCTATAACTTCCAATGGAAGATGGTGCAGGAGAGGGTCGAATGGTTTGGGGACTTGACGCCAAATGTGGTTGTCAGTGTCACGAGGTAAGAAAAACTTCCGAGACGTTTTCGTGACGCTCACGGTCTATGCTATACTCATCTCTAATGGAGGAGGTGTCCCTGATGGACATCAGAAAGATTAAGTCAGTCCGTCGGTTGGGCCTGGCGCTGCTCTGCGCCGGGGTGGTTTGGGGATTATGGGCAAGCGGACCCACGCTTGTTGCTCAGCCTGCTCCAAGCACGAACGCTCTCGGCGAGCTGGTCTCAATGCGCATGCACGCCATTCTGCTCTCTGACGACGGCGGCAGCAGGGCGGCTCAGATAACACCGGCTCAGATCGCGGAGTGGGTCGAATTCGCCAATCGCATCTTTGCGGCTGCGAATGTGCGTGTAGAGTTTGACGCATCGGAGTCTAGCACAGACTTTTCAACCATGCGCAGCACACTGCTTAACAGCATGGACCCTCCAGTGGAGCGGAATCATCCTGCAGCGCTGGCGGGGAAGGCCATCGCCGCGCAGCGTCCGGGAGTGATCACAGTTTTCTTTCGACACGGCTCTGGTCCATCGCCGACTGGCTGGGGATTCTATGCAGCAGGCTCGGACTTTATCGCCATGCCCATTCGAAGGCAACGCCCTAACCCTTGCGCTGAGAATATTGATCTATTTGTCCACGAGCTCGGGCACTATCTGGGGTTGCCGCACACTTTTGCCAAGGAGTTCAATTCCATCAGTGAGGCGGAGAGTTATTTTGCCGGCAAGAACCGTGACCCGCTGGCCTTCGATGGCGATGGCATCACCGATACGCTCCCAGACCCTTATGTGAATAGGTTGGAGTTTGCCTGCACAGCCGTAGACACTGTAACGGTGCTCGGCGTGGCCTTTCCTCTGCCAAGACGAAACATCATGTCGTACTACAAAGACGTAGCAGCTGTTGAGAATAGAACATTGTCCGCGACACAGACAATCATCACCCGTCAAGTATTTCTGCTCACCGCCGGGCAACCTCTTCAGAAGATACTCGAGGGAGAGAGCCCCGCATCAATCGAAGCGGAAACTCTCGCTTATACGGCCACAGCCGGACGCCCAAGAATTCAAGACATGAAGAGAATAGAGCCGCGCTGGTGGAGCGGCGGCGCGCAGATCTTGTGGACTGAGGGCTCTGTGCGAAATCGCCTGACCATGAGATTTTCCGTGGAGACTGCCGGACGTTATGAAGTGTACCTCGGCGCGACTCGGTCTTTTGACTTTGGGATCTTCCAGCATTACGTTGACGATACGGTTGCTGGGGCTCCGATAGATTTATATGGTCCAAAGGCAATACCTAGTGGGCCGATCAGCTTGGGAGTATTCCAACTGGAAGCGGGGGCTCACTCCCTGAGCGCCGAGATCGTGGGAACGAACGCACTGGCCTCACGCCCGCAGACATCCTACGGGATCGATTATATTCTCCTGAAACGGAGGGACTAGAACAGGCTTCTCTGTTCTTAACATGCAGCGTCGGCAGGAGGAACCTCCGCGGCAATCTGAACAAATTCCCCACAGGATTCTGGGGTGGGAAGTAAAAGAGCGGTTCGATCATCGCAAGCCAAGCGCAAAAGGGGCTGGGCGATCAGCCCGGCCCCTCGTCGCTCTTTTTGGTTGATTGGGACCCACGTTGCGCGGCCTCCCAGGCTTGGAGGATCTGGCGATTCTCAGGAGCGGTGAGAAAAGCCTCGTGCTGTGCGGAGTCTGTAATAGTTTGAGCTTGCTGCCGAAGTGTCTCATGAGCAACCTGCAGCGCGGCATGGGCCTGATCAGAGCTCGCTTGCCCCAGGGATTTCAGAAGTTCATAATGGTTCCAGTAAATGACATGCGGGTCCGGTGTCCCCTGAGTCTCTTTGAGCAGACGGATCGCCCGCTCCGATTGTTCAAGGGCTTCTGGCTGTCGTCTTAACCGGGCACAAAAGATAGCGCTATTCGACAGGATGTGGACCATCAGGCCCTTGAGGCCCAGTTGCTCCGCGACAGTGAGGGCTTCATGCTCATAGCGAAGAGCTTCCGCATACTCCTGTCGTTGCTCGCCGTGCAGGTTGCCCAAATTGTGGAGCGCAATCGCGAGCCCTTGTAGATTTTTGATCTCGCGGCTCAACACGCTCGCTCGCTCCAAATACTCTTGAGCTTTGTCCAGCTCACCGAGCGTTCGGAATAGGTTTCCGAGATTGATGAGCGTGTGGCTCTCGGCACGGCGGTCGCCGATCTCTTGCCAGATACGGTACGCTTGTTTTGAGCATTCGGAAGCCTTCTGAAGGTTTCTCAGTTTCTTATAAACAATCCCCAGGTTGGTCAAGGCCCTGCCCTGGCCGAGTCGGTCGCCCGTTTGCTGTGCTACTTCATAGGCTCTTTGGTAGAGACCAAGGGTCCGACTGTGCTCTCCCAAATAGCCGTAAGCTACACCCATGTTCGTCAGCGTCAGCCCTAAATGATCCAACCTTCCGATCTCTTGGCAGAGCTGCGCCGTGATCTCAAAGCTTGCGAGCGCTTTCCGATATTCACCCTGGTTGAGGTAAGCCAGCCCGATCTGTTGGTGTGCGAACGCTTCCAGCTCTCGGTCACCCAAGGCACGGGCACCCACGAGCAACGCTTGGGCCTCCTCCAGGGCCTGCGAGTAGCGTCCTGTGGCGATATAGAAATCGGCCCAGAGATTGCGAACGACCAAGAGATCGCGTTCGCTGGTCTGCGCGGCCCAACGGGCGGCAGATTGTAGAGCTGCCTCTTGTTCATCTCGCCGACCAAGCCGATTGAACACCTCGGCGCGGAGACGGTGCAACTTCACAAAATCTGTTAGACGGTTAGGGCTTTCTGTTGTTTCCACGAGCTTCAGGGCGCGATCATAGAATTGCAAAGCTGTTCCGTAGGCGTAAGTGCGCCAGGCGTGTCTCCCTGCTCTCTCTGCATAGGCTATTGCCTTGAGTGGGGCAGCAGCTCGCTCAAAATGCTCTGCCAGCTCTCCCGATAATTCATCGAGGCGCTCTGGGTAAAGTGCCTCCAACACCTGTCCGACTTTGCGATGCCAGAGCTTGCGTCGATCTGTGCTCAGACTCTCATAGACTATTTGTCGCGTCAGCTCGTGATGGAACTGATAGCGCCCCTCGCGCTCTACGATTAATCCAACTCGGCGCAACTCGTCGAGTCGGTCGAGCAGCCTCTCTTCAGGCTGACGCAAAACCTCTCGCAGGACCGACAGCTCAAACGCCCGCCCGATCACTGCTGCCGGCCCTAACAGGCTCTGCGCCCTCGCCGGCGCACGCCGCAGCGACGCCCCGATCAACTCTCGTAGGTTCTCCGGCCAGTAGGTAGGGCTGATCTCTTCAATGGCTAGCTGCCAGCGCCCTTCTCGGTCTTGGCACACCAGACCGCTCTGCACCAGCGTGCGCACTAACTCTGTGAGAAAGAGCGGGTGGCCCTCGGTCTCGCCGTATAGGAGCGGCACGACATGCCCCACCCCTTCGCCCAACAGTCGTTCGAGCAGCAGGCCCGTCTCCTCCCCCGAGAGGCACGAGAGCCTCAGGGGGTGATAAGAGCGTCCGGGTCCGAGCTTGTCGAGCCACCTTCGCAGTCGGCTTGCTTCTAGTGCTTCTTCAGCGCGATAGGTGCCGATCAGCAAGATACGGAGATCTGTCAGCTGCCCTGTCAGGTAGCTGAGATACTCTAAGATCACGTCGTCAGCCCAATGTAGGTCATCAAGGAAGAGAATCACCGGGCGTTCTTGGGCTAAGAGTTCAAAGAATCCCGTGAGCGCGGCGAACCAGCGAGCTTTGCCTTGAGCGGGCAGGAGGACAGGGTTGGGTTTGAGGTCAGGGAAGCGCTCGTGGAATTCCGGGACAAATTGAGCCAGCTCGCCCCGCGAGAGTATGGGCAACTGCTCTAAGGTTGCCGTCGAAACGTTCTGTAGACCGTTGCGCACGGCCTGCAGCAGAGGATAATAGGGCAGCTGGTCGGCGTAGGCAGCCCCTTGTAGAATGTAGAACCTCTCCCTGACCCCCTCCCCTAAAGAAGGGTCCAGAGTCTGGAGTCCCTCGACTCTGGACTCTGGACTCCCGACTCTTCGCTGGGAAGGGGATGGGGTTAGGTCTTCAATAAAGTGCTGCACAAAGCGCGTCTTCCCCACGCCGATCTCGCCCTCAACGAGGATCGCTTGCCCCTGGCCCTGACAGACGCGCTGCCAGAGGGCGTTCAGGGTCGCGCCCTCGCGCTCGCGGCCCACGAACGGCACTTCCGATGGGAGTTCTCCCCTCTTCTCCAGGGCCGGTTCCAGCGGAGCTCCCCGCACAAGTCTCTCGTAGAGGGCCTGCATCTCTGGCAGGGGCAGAGCGTTCAGCTCTCTTTGGATGATGGTAGCATACTCAGTGTATTGCTGGAGGGCTGCCGCGCGATCCCCTGCGCGCGCATAGAGTTGCATGAGTGCTCTATGAACTTCTTCTTGCAAGGGGTTGGCTGCCAGTGCTCGACGTGCCCAAGTGATGGCCTGGGTGTACTCTTTGTGTTCGGTGTAATACGCACTCAAGTCTTTGAGGGTTTGCAGATAGAGTTCTCTGAGGTGCTCTTGTTCGGTAAGCACCCAGTCATCGTAGAAGCCCACGAGCAGGTCGCCTTGATAGAGCGTCACCGCCTCTTGCAAGAGACGGGCACGCTCCTCACCGTGCGTCGCGTCCTCCAATTTTCTCTCGAACTCTTCGACATCGAGCGAGTACTCGCTCTTGGTGTTGAAGCGCAGAGAGGCGCCCTCGCTCAGCAGGTAAGGGCCTTTCAGATCCCTGCGGAGCCAGTGAAGAGTGCCACGCAGGTTCGCGCGAGCGTGGGGTTCGTCACAGTCGCCCCAGAGCAGACCGGACAGGAACGAGCGGGGATGGGCACGCTGCCGAAAGAGAACCAAGTAGGCCAGCAGGGCCTGAGCTTTTTGGGAATGGAAGGTCGTGATGGGGACCCCGTCGCACCAGACCCGAAAACCGCCCAGAAACTCGATACGCAGCATAGAAGACCCCATACAGTGAGTACATAAAAGCCCTGCTGGTGACAAGTGCTCCTGTTCAAGATCATTCTACCACAAAAGTTGCCCTTGGGCAGACCGGAACGTTTTGGTGCGACCACGTGGTAGGGGCAGGATCACCCTGCCCCTACGTGTCTTGTGCACCTATCGACAACATTAATCAGCCCGCACCCCAATTGCCGCAGCTAATTGTTTGTCCAGTGCAATCTGCGCATGACCGAGCTGCAAGAGATAGCACGGAAATTTTCGCAAGAGCTGAAGCCGCACGCCCGGCACAAGTCCCAGCGCCGTCAGTTTCCGTAAGACGGCGTCGTCATGAGCATAGACTTTTACAATCTCGGCATCCCATCCCGATTTGAGGGCAGCAAGGGATATCGCCGCCGACGGCTCGGGCGACTCAGTAGACCGAATTCGATGCCGGCGGCCTCGCCATCTTCTGAGCCAGCGTGGCTCCCCCGGTGTCTGATACCCACAGTTGGGACAGCAGACGAGATCGCAGTTTGCTCCGAGAGGGCAGCTTGTACACGGACGCTTCGCATCAGCATCAGAGAACTCAAATCCACAGAGAGCGCACTTCATAGCCGCACTCCTAATTTTGTCAAAACTCCATTGACGAGCCAGCCGACGAAAAACGCATAGGGGAAGATAAAGAGCGCCATCGCGATGGCCGTCTTCCACCCTCGCTCTTTTGCGGTGATCATAAACTGCGCAACGCACGGCACAAAGAGCGTCAGCGTCACGGCGGCGACGACTAAAGAGACGCCGCTCAGCGCGCCGGCGTTGTGCAAGTCATAGAGCCCGGCGGCCCCGTAGTCACGGCGGAAGAAGCCAAATAAGAATGCGACAGCTGCTTCTGCGGGCAGGCCGATCAGTTGCACAATCGGCTCCAACGCACGGACGACCATTCCAAAGACACCGGTGATCTGGCCCACCCAAATAACAACGCTGGCGATCAGAAAGAACGGCAAGATCTCCTTGAGATACCAATGGACGCGCGTGACGGTTTTTACAAAAACATTGCTGAGTGTGGGCAGGCGCAGCGGCGGAATCTCAATATAGAAGAGCGAGCGCTCCCCCGGCAAGAGCTTCGCTGTCAAATACCCGATCACGAGAAAGTTGAGCGCGATGACCCCGGCCCAGATTCCCACAGCCAGCGAGTCTCCGGCGAGCAATCCCAAGATCACGCCCAGCTGCGCCGAGCACGGAATCGCCAGTGCCAAGAGAAAAGTCGCTAACAGCTTCTCGCGGCGCGTCTCCAATGTGCGTGTCACTAACGTTGCCATGGTGTCGCAGCCGAAGCCCAGCACGATCGGGATCACGGCCCGCCCGCTCAACCCGAGCACTTTGAACAATCTATCCATGAGCATCGCCAGCCTGGGGAGATACCCCGAATCTTCAATAAGCGCGAAAGCGAAGAAGAACGTCGTCACAATGGGCAGAATGATCGCAATAGCGTAGCGCAGCCCCAGCGTGAAAATCCCGTATTCGCCGATCAGCAAGTCTTGTAAAAAAACCCAGGGCAAGAGCGTTTGAACAAACTGCGTCACCCAGGGATTGATATATTGTCCAAAGACAGTCTCTTCTAAGAACTCGACGGCAGTCTGCGCGCCGAAGACGCCTACGAACTCGTAGAGCCCCCACAGCACCAGCACCAGCACGAGCCCGCCGGTGAACGGGCTGACGGTGAGCTGGCTCAAGCGCTCAGCAAGCGAGAGCGAGGACGTCTGGGTTTGTCGCAGTGCACCAGCAGCAAGCGTGCGCGCAAGACGATGCAACTCAACGGCTTCATTCAAAGTGAGTTCGCGCGGGCGCCGGGAGCGTGGAGGCAGCCGAAGCGCTTGGGCGACGGTTTGGCGAAGCTCAGCGATCCCCTGGCCTTCAAGAGCATTCGTAAAGATGACAGGAATCTGTAGTTTTTCTTCGAGATAGCGACGGTCTATATCCAGGCCGCACTTGACGGCCTCGTCTATCATATTGAGCACGAGCACGACCGGTGGGCCTAGCTCTGTTAACTGAAGCGTGAGGGACAGAGAGCGTTCCAAATCTTTCGCATCAGCAACGTGGACGATGACCGCAGGCTCTCCGCGAAGCAAGATATTTTTTGTGATTTCTTCTTCTTCAGTGAGGGTGAGCAGTGAGCGCAGGCCGGGGGTGTCGATTACCTCGTAAGAGTTCTCTGAAAATCTTAGAGAGCCGTGTGTGATCTCGACCGTCGTCCCCGGATAATTCGAGACCGTCGCGTACGCCCCTGTAAGACGATAGAAGAGCAGGCTCTTGCCGACGTTGGGCGCGCCGACGAGCACGATCTTGCCCACATCGGTCGCAGCAGTCATCGCTCTCTCAGCACCGTGACAGCTCGTCATCTCAGCTTTCTCTCTCTTGGGTCAAAGTCAGAACATCCTGCAGCGAGATGGACTCCAAGGCCTCTTGAAGCTTTCGGTCTATCTGCTCCCAGATGCGTCGTGTGGCGCAGCCGGAAGTCAGCTCGCACATATGATCTGGAGTCAGACACGAGACCGGCGATAGATTCCCCTCTAACGCTTCCAGCAGCTCGCGGATCGAGATTTTCCCCGGGGATCGAGCGAGCGCGTAGCCGCCCTGCTTCCCAAGGGTCGCTCGCACCAGACCAGCACGACAGAGCTTCTGTAAAAGCTTTTTGACAAACGCCAGGGGGAGATTGTGGTCTTGGGCGATCTGCTTGGCCGACAGGTGTTGAGAACTTCGCGCCAGCGCGAAGACCGCTTGCAGGCCGTAGTCGCTCCGCCGCGTGAGAATCATATTGTTCGCCCCATCGAGGACAGTTTTTGTCCTCGTTAAGAAGATACTGTTCTCTCGAGAAGGATTCAATGATTTACGTCAGAGCTGAAGTTGCGCTCGGTCACATTGTGAGAATCACGGAATGCACTGAGGAGCACGGAAGAAAGCTATCGAAGCTCTTCGGTTATACTATCTACGACTCTGGAAGCTGCTTGCTCAACTTCAGGCGAGATCCCCTCACCCGCGGCAAAATCTTTGCCCTCGATGCCGTAGACGATCAAGCGCGACGGTAGTTGGTTCAGTGTCCTCGCCAGCTCTATCGCTTCGGCCACACTGAACGCATGAGTAGAATAGTGAAAGAATTTCGTTGGGATAGATTGCTGATGCGCTGCGAAGCGATAGATTGTCCCCGGCGCTGCTCCTGAATGGACGGCGTCAACCAAGATAACCGTCTCTGCGTCCCTCCAGGCTTCAATGAGAGCAGCTCCCTCGCCGCTCAGCTCAAGCACTTTGACACCATCGAGATTTTTTTCTCGCAGACGCCGTGCGACGACCAACCCCACGGCGTCGTCGTGACGATATTCATTGCCAATTCCGATGACGAGGGTATTGCCTGTCATGCGATGATTTTGTAGACGACATCGTGCTCGTGCACGCGCCCCGTGACTTTGATCGCCACTTGGTCTCCGGGCTTGGCTTCTTGAATATCTTTGTGCTCGACCTGCATGGACTCTATGTTTTGTGTCAGGTCCGTTGTGTGCCCTTTAATGTGGATCGTGTCACCCAATTTCAAGGGCTCCGTGAGATCGAGCACGGCCACGCTGATGCGCCCGAAGAAGTGCGTCACCTTGCCGATGGGCTTCTCTTCCATAGGGGCCCTCCCTATTATGAGTCTCCCATAGCCCGCTCCGCGAGAATGGCGAGCCGGTTGGTCTCCAGATTCAAAGGCTCCTGTCGAAGGCCTCCGTAGTATCCTAACACCTTCAGCCTTGCTTGAGCAAAGAGCCCCAGCAGCTCAGCCAGCGTGAACAGCCGCAACGAAAGAGAATACTCTTTGCGCTCTGTGCTCCTCAGCATGATCCAGCGAGCCTCAAGGCGATTACGCTCAAGGTCCAGTTTTCGCTCTTCCAGCACTATGAAGTCTTTATACTCCCGCCAGTCGCGGGCTTGGAAGTGTCTTATCAACCAGTCCCGGTTCTGAAATTCCAGCAGAAACCGTCCGCCGGGCTTCAAGCACTTGCGAACTTCCTTGAGCACCTGCAGATGCTCTTCTTCTTTCTCAAAGTACCCAAAGCTCGTGAAGAGATTGATGACGGCATCGAACTCGCTCTCAAAAGGGATGGCACGCATGTCGCCGTGAATAAACTCTATCTGAAGCCCTTGCTCCTTCGCTTTGGCGCGCCCTTGCTCGAGATAGACTTCTGAGATATCCAGCCCGACGACGCGAAAGCCGCGCTTGGCTAAGGGGAGAGCGAAGCGCCCCGGCCCACACGCCAAATCCAAAATCTTCGCTCCCGGCTGAAGCCCCAATAGCGACACTAATGCATCGCAGTTCTGCTCGGCCCGCTGCCAGGCTTCTTCCGTAAACATAATTTTGCCCGCATCTTCATCGAAGAAACTCTGCCACCACTCCATTGCAGCTCCCTTCTTCAACCCCTCTTGAGTTTACAGCGGCGCAAGGCCAGCAACAGGGCTTCATTCGATGGGCCTCTCTTTGACCCATAAATCCAATAAAGCGAGCATCGTCGCGTCCGTGATCCGTCGGCCTCCGGTGCCCGGCACGGGCTCCTGACGAATCCATAAATTAATAGCCCGGATGATCTCTGGGTCGTCTAACTGTCTGTTGCCGTTTGCATCTAAAGCCCTCTCTATGGAGCGCGCTGCCTCTCGGACTTGGAATGGCTCACTGATGAAGAGCTTCTCAAAGTCATAGAGCTTGAAGAGATACTCTCCTGCTGGGAGCTTGCCTAGCTTATGAGTGTATTGACCGACTTTGGTCGGATCATAGATGAGAATGCAAGCCAGACCGGGCGGCACCTCCCCGGCAGTCACGGAGAACGTCGCTGCGTCTTCCCTCTTGAGAGAAGCAAGCTGAGCACCGGCGAAACAAGGGTTTCCAAACTCGCGGTTGAACTCGGCTCTCAGGGTGACCTCGATCTCGTCGTCGGTTGTCGGCGAGCTGGGCCGAATCTCAATCTGTGCTGATCTCAGCTCTATGGGCAAGCGAATAAAGTACTGCTCAGAGCCCATCAGTGTAACGGAGCACTCACCGGCTTCTTCCGTGTAGCGCCCGTAGACTTGCACACGGTCGTTGGGTTTGATCTCTGGATCGGCGTTGCCCCAGAGGACCGGCGGCGCTGCTGATGTCCACGTGATCACTTTCAGTTCTTCCGAGCAGGGCTGAGGGCCGGAGATCACTCTGTCGACGCGCACGATCCACCAGCTTCCGCCAATCAGTTGCTGAAAAGATTGAGCTGTGCCGGTCAGTTTGATTTCGATTAACTCGCCAAGCCAAGGGAACACTCTAACCTCGAACCCCTCAATGGTAGTGGGGATTTTCCGGCTGAGTTTAGGTACATCTTTTTCTATCCAAACGACTACGCAGATCCTTCCATCGCATTCTCTAATCCCTACGGAGGTGAAACGTCCTGTTCTTCGGGCGATCTCGTCGAGAACTTGTGAGAGCTTGCTGTAAGATGGAGAGTTGTAGATAATCTCTTGGGCCAATTCTAGTCGGCTCTTCACGCGCTCAAACGTCACGCTGTTACTGATGCCGTTGCGATGGACTACAGCGATTTGAATACGGCCTACCGGCATAGGTAGCCCAACCGAAGGGCATGCTTCCCCTGGCTTCATTTGGGAGAAGGCACAAGCCCCCAGGATATCAGGAAGAGTGAAGCGCAGGGTCCGGCCGTCAGAAGATGCGACTCCATCAAGATAAGCCGTGTTGCTCTCTCCCCACTTAATATCTGGGTGCGTGAAGGCAATATCGTTGTACCCTGTAAACCCTTGCCCGTATATAGTGATCTCTGTACCGATGGTCCCAGAGGTAGGAGAGATGCTTACGATGACAGGCGGCAGGGGAATTGAAAACTGCGCGTCTGTGATGAGACCAAGCCAGCTCAGAGCACCCAAAACGACGAGAACTTTGCGAACCATATCAGCTCACCTCCAGCACAAGTATAGCACATCCGCGGCTATTGATCTTTAACGGGATGAGGCAGAGGCGCATGAGGATTCACCGCCTTCGGCGCTCCAAGAGCTTATACACCACCTCGCGCGGCTCGATCAAGTCCACTAAGATCACGCTGTCTTCGTGGCGTAAACGATAGATAATCCGAAACTCCCCACTGGGAGTCCCTACCCCTAACGAGTAGACGCCTCTGTGAGCCTTCAAAGGCTCTCCTCGTTGGGGATTCTCTCGTAGCTTTTCCAGGGCTTCCTTCAACCGACGGTTGACTGCCCTCCCATGACGCTCCAAGCGCTTGCGAATATTGCGATTGAGCTGAATGTCCCAAGGACGGCTTGTCACACCAATCCCTCAAAGGCCTCTTCGATACTGAGAGTCTGCCCTTTGCGGTATTGCTCGTTCGTTTCTGCGATGATCTGTTGGAGCGAGAGTTTCTTCAAGATAAGAGTGTCGCCGTGGCTGGCAATGATCAACGTATCTCCCTTACGCAGCCCCAATTGCTTGCGAATGGGATGAGGGATCACGATCTGGCCCTTGCTGGAGAGTTTTGTCGCAGCAATCATGGTCTTACACCTCACGTAAGATAGTTCTTACATAAGCTGACACGACAAAGGGCTAGCTTGCAAACACCAATCAATCAGCATACTCCAAGGGAATCCCGCGATGCAACCCCAGCGAGCGCGCCTGCTCGACGGCTTCTCGTTGTCCTTACGATAACCGTCTCATCTCAACTGATACAGGACAGCCTTCGCTTCAGCCAAGACCCGTGGCGAAATCCAGAGCGACGATTGAGCTAACCGATCTAAAACACCTTCAGCTTCCTCACGCTGAAGGTGTCCCATTACAGCGGCCCACAGAACGAGGCCAACAGAGCCATGCACTTCTAGCCCCACTGCCTGCGCAAAGAGTCGTGCTGCGGTGTCATCCGTGAGCAACCAATCAGCTCGGATTTGCTTGGCCAGCGCGATGGCTTCTGCCTCTCCCAAATCCAATAGTCCCGCTTGTTGCCAGGCCTGAGCTTGCTTCTTTTGAAGAGCACCAAGGGCATCTACTGTAATCCAGGTCGGTATCCGCCATGTCGAGGCCAACCGGCTCATCTCGGCCTCCACGGCCTTGGGAATATGGACTTCCCCTACGGAACGGAGAATCTGCAGGGCGTGGGCTTCGCTAAGATGCAACAAAGGACCTGTGTCCGAGACGACTCGCCTCATTGCTTGACTGGCTTTTGCTGAAGGGCCCATGCGATATCCTCTCGCTGGAACTGCTCCAACAGCTCCAAGCGATAGCGCCGTACAAATTCGATTAACGCCAATCGAATGAGTTCATCTTCACTGCGAAACCATCCCTTCTGAACGAGCGCCTCGAGCTCCGCCGCCAGGACGTCCGGCAGCTCAACCTGGAGCGTTCTCATGCTTTCACCTCCTGGGTCTCAGCATTGTGCGCCTTAGTCAGCATACTCCAAGGGAATCCCGCGATGCAACCCCAGCGAGCGCGCGTACTCCACAACCTCCCAGTACTCCTTAGAAGCGATCCGCCGTGACAGCTCCGGATACTCAAACGCCTTATACGCCGGATGATACTGGGCCATGATGTTGACCCACGAATCGCGCGAAAGTCCTTCGGCGATAAACTTCAGCACGTCCTTTGAGCCGGACAAGCCGTTAGGCAAGACCAAGTGCCGGATGAGCAGCCCACGCACCGCCAGCCCGTTCTCAATGACGAGATCACTCACCTGGTGATGCATCTCTTTAAAAGCTGCCCGCGCGACTTCCCAGTAATGCTCAATGCCCGAATATCTTTGGGCGATCTGCGAGTCGCTGTATTTCAGATCGGGCATATAAATATCTACGATCCCATCTAGAAGCTTGAGCGCCGCAACAGAATCATAGCCCGACGTGTTGTAGACGATGGGCAGCCGGAAGCTCTGGGGGATCGCAAGCTCTAACGCTTCGAGAATCTGGGCGATGACGTGCGTGGGCGTGACGAGATTGAGATTATGACACCCCATCTCTTGGATTTCGAGAAATATCTCAGCTAAGCGTTCTGCGCTGACGGCTGCGCCATCTAAGAGCTGGCTTATGGAGTAGTTCTGACAGTAGACGCATCTGAGATTACAGCCAGCGAAGAAGACCGTACCCGATCCGTAGGTGCCGCGCAGAACTCGCTCCTCGCCGAAGTGCGGACCGAATGAAGAGACTAACGCCCAGCGACCGACGTTGCACTGGCCGATCTCGCCCTTCAGTCTATTGGCGCGGCAGACGCGCGGGCAGAGCGTACACGCTGCTAAGCGCTTTCGCGCTTCGGCGACGCGCTCGCGCAAGAGCCCGCGCTCGTAAAGCGCCAGATAGGTGGGATAGGCAACGTGCGTCTTATTCATCTCTTTCGATGGATCTCCCGACGATGCCCCTTTCCTACCACCAGTCTAGTCCGCTCACCCAGCCTATTCAACTTGCAAGACCTTGGCCCCGCGAATCTTTTGTGTCTTCAGCTCCCTCAGGGCACGGTTGGCCTCTTCTAATCTATAGACTTGGACTTCGGGCTTGATCGGGATCTTCGCAGCAAGCTCCAGAAACTCGCGCACGTCGCGCCGGGTGACGTTGGCCACGCTCTTGAGCTCTTTCTCTAGCCATAGATGCGTCGCGTAGTCGAGCTGCGCGAGCACGCTTTTATCTGTGTCTTCTTTGCGGATGGCGTTGACGACCAAGCGCCCGCCACGCTCTAAGTTTCTCAACGCTTCGACGATGGGACGCCACACTGGCGTCGTCTCGATGATCGCGTCCAGCTTTTCGGGAGACTCTTCGCCGATGTCCCCGGCCCAGACAGCCCCAAGCTCTTTGGCAAAAGATCTTTCAGTTTCGCTGCGAGCGAAGACAAAAACTTTGGTGTGTGGGTAAAGATGGCGCGCCATCTGGAGCACCAAATGCCCAGAAGCCCCAAAGCCCGTCAGACCAAGATTCTGCCCGTCTTGAAGATTTGTCAGTCGCAACGAGCGATACCCGATAGCGCCAGCGCAGAGCAACGGAGCGGCTTCAATGTCTGAGAAGACTTCCGGGATGGGATACGCAAAATCTTCGGAGACGGTCATATACTGAGCGTAGCCGCCGTGGGCGTCGCGGCCCGTCGCACGAAAGCGATAGCACAAATTCTCTTCGCCCCGTAGACAGAACTTGCACTGCCCACACGCCGAATAGATCCACGCGACACCGACGCGGTCGCCGAGTTTGAAGGTGTGTGTATCAGGGCCAAGTGCGACGACGCGCCCGACGACTTGGTGCCCCAAGATCATTGGGAATTGTGAGGGAGGAGTACGCCCTTCGATCTCGTCAAGTTCTGTGTGGCAGACGCCGCACGCCGAGATTTTTATTAAAATCTCGCGCTCTATTGGGGTAGGCTGGGGCAGCTCCTGCAGTTCTAAAGGGATGGGGTTCTCTGCGAGCCGCGCGAGTTTCTTTAAGACCATCGCCTTCATGGTGCTTTTATTGTAGCGCACTTCGCAGACGATAGCGAAGTTTTTTCAATCCCCGCCGAACTCCCTCTCTAGCTCGTCGGCTTCTTTTGTCCAGTTGGTCGCCGCGAGCATCTGCTCGACCGTGTAGGCGTAGTTCGGCCAGTGAATTTCTAGGTAGCGCTCCAACGCCGTCGCCGCAGCCTTGTTGGGAGTTGTGGCGATAAAATGAGCTACTTTCCATGGCCCCACATGCCCGATCAGCTCATCTAAGGCCATCTGAAGCGCCCAGCACCGGCTGGCGCGCTCGCCACACTCCGTCACCAGACAGGCCGTCTGGTCCAGCACCTCTTCGTCGTCCCAACTGCGAGTGGTCATGTCGGTTCCCTCCTTGAATGGCTCTGTGTATATAGTCTAAACCAGAAAGACGAGCAATGATATGGTTCACATCAGTTCAGAACATGACGTTAGTCAGATATTGCCCCCTTTACAACTGCCGCTACTCGTGCTATAGTAAAGCAGCAGATGGTGTTGGCTTCAACCACGGTGACTCAGCCGGGCTGTACATCGTGACGGTGATCGTAGACCCAGAGAATAAAATCAAAGAACGCGATGAGACGAACAACATCGCTGAAAGGAGCATAAACATCCGGTGAGAGAGTTGTAGGGGCAGGGTCGCCCTGTCCTTACTGTAAGGGCGAATCTGCTTCGCCCAAGGGCAGACCGGTTTTGTAGGGGCGTACGCCCCTACTCTCTTTCAATGTGCAGCTTCAGAAAGTGCGTGGCACACGAGATGCAGGGGTCATAATTGCGAATAGCCTGCTCGCATTGCCACGTCAGCTTCTCCTTGGGGAGGTTGATGTTCTTCGGGACGAACTGCCACAGATCGCTCTCGATAGTTTTTTGATTCTGAGATGTCGGCGGGACGATCTTGGCGTCCAAAATATTCCCGTTGCCGTCAATGCGATAGCGATGGTAGAGAATCCCCCGCGGGGCCTCGGTGCAGCCGCAGCCGACTCCAACCCGTGGGCGTACTTCAACGAAGGGCTCCTCCGGCATCTCGTACTCCCTGATAATCCTCAGGGCCTCTTCGCAGGCATAGAGCGTCTCCACGCTGCGCACGATAATGCTCTTGAAGGGGTTCTTGCAGACAGGCCCTAAGCCTGCTTCTTTAGCTGCTTTCTGCACCGAGCTGGGCAATTTGTCAAAATTAAGACTATACCGTGCCGATGGGCCGACAAAGTAGTTACCACGGGCTTTGAGAACCGAGTGCAAGGCGTTGGAATGCTGAACGTGCTCCTCGGCAAAGTGCTCTTCGTACTCGCGAATCGCGATGTCTAAGCCCTTGTTGGAGACGAGCCGCCCTTCATTGAAAGGGTACTCGTCCGGGTGTCTCAGTGCGACGAACTCGTAGTCTTGCTCGAGGTCTGGGAAATCGAGCGTGCCCGTCCAGCGAACGAGCTCATACGAAGCGTCGCGGGCCCATTTGAGATTTTCAGCGAGTGGGCGTAGCTCTTGCTGAGTCGGAACTCGATAAAAGCCGCCGATGCGCACGTTGATCGGATGGATCTCCCGCCCGCCCAAGAGCGTGACGATCTCGTTGCCGATCTTCTTGAGTTTGAGCGCTTTTTGCACGAGATCGGGATGGTCCTTGGCCATGTGGATGGCGCTCTCGTAGCCCAGAAAATCCGGGGCGTGTAACATCGCCACGTGCAGCACGTGGCTCTCGATCCACTCGCCACAATAGATAAGTCTTCGCAGCGCCAGCAGTTGTCCCTCGACTTTGACACCGCAAGCGTCTTCCATCGCGTGGCAGCTACTCATCTGATAGGCGATGGGACAGATCCCACAAATACGCGCCGCGATATCTGGGGCTTCGCTGAAGTTGCGCCCGCGCAAAAAAGCTTCAAAGAAGCGGGGCGGCTCAAAGATCTTAAATTTTAAATCCGTGACCTTGTTGTTCTGGATCTTGACGTAGAGCGCGCCTTCGCCCTCGACCCGCGCAAGATAATCCACTCTAATGGTCTTACTGCTTTTGCTCATGGGCCTCGCTCTCCTTTCGGAACGGCTCGGCGTAGGCGTTGAACCCCCGGAACGCTCGCACTACGTCGTGCTCTCTGACACCCAGCTTGCGCCACCAGGCACTGAGTGACGCTGTGTTCGGCGTCTCCTTCGGGCCGAAGCAGCCATAACAGCCCCGATGATACGCTGGGCAGATCGCGCCGCAGCCCGCTTGCGTCACCGGGCCTAAGCACGGCGTCCCATGTGCGACCATCACACAGATCGTCTCACGACGCTTGCATTCCACGCAAACGCTGTACGACGGCGTGTTGGGCTTGCGCCCGTTGAGAAACGCATTGATCACTTCGAGAAGCTGATATTTATTGATCGGGCATCCACGCAGCTCGAAGTCCACTTTCACGTGCTCGGCAATGGGGGTAGACTTGTCCAATGTGCTGATATACTCAGGCTTGGCATAGACGATAGAGATAAACTCTTTGACGTCTTTGAAGTTGCGCAGGGCTTGGATGCCGCCAGCCGTCGCACAGGCCCCGATAGTAATGAGAAATTTGGAGACGCGTCGGACTTCTTGGATGCGCTCGGCGTCGTGCGGTGTTGTAATCGAGCCCTCGACCAGCGATATATCATAAGGGCCCTTCATCACGGCACGCGACGCTTCGGGGAAATTGGCGATCTCCACAGCTCCCGCAACGGCGAGCAGTTCGTCTTCGCAGTCTAATAGGCTCAGTTGGCAGCCATCACACGAGGCGAACTTCCACACGGCGACTTTGGGTTTTCGGCTTTTGGGCATATTAAATCTCTCGCTTTCCGAAGACCGCTTTCACGGTGTCAAACCGAAAGACTGGACCGTCTTTACAGATAAAATTGGGGCCGTACTGACAACGCCCACAAAAGCCGATGGCGCACTTCATGTTGCGCTCCATCGAGATATAAATCTGATCGTCTCGCAGGCCGCGCTTTTGCAGCTCTAGAATCGTGAAACGCATCATGATCTCCGGGCCGCAAACGAGCGCCGTCACATGATGAGGGTCGAAATGAGCTCTGGGGATGAGGGTGGTAACGACCCCGACGTTGCCGCGCCACTCGTCGGGCTTGGCCGCGTCTACCGTGACGTCCACTTGCAGATCGAACTGTCCGCGCCACGCTTCGAGCTCTTTCCTGTAGAGCATATCTCCCGGTGTTCGGGCACCGTAGAGCAGTGCCACGCGGCCATACTCCCCTCGATGGGCCAGCACGTAATAGATCGCCGGGCGCAGAGGGGCCAAACCGACGCCACCGGTGATGACCACGATATCGTTTCCGGCAGCTTCTACGACAGGCCAGCAACTGCCAAAGGGGCCACGCACGCCCAGAATATCTCCTCGCTTCAGCTTGCAGATCGCTGTGGTCACTGGGCCGACAGCACGCACGGTGTGCACCAAAATTTCTGGTCGCGACGGATCGCCGCTGATCGAGATCGGGACCTCGCCGACACCGAAGAGATAGACCATATTGAACTGCCCCGGCGCGAAGGCCCTCACGGCCGGGGCGAGGGCCTCCAGCTCCAGCGTAAACGTGTCCGATGTCTCGCGCCGCACCCGTTGCACGCGAAAGGGGGTGGGCATCATCGGGTCAATGTGCACGGCCGGCGTCGTCTGCGGTCTAAGCGTGAGTACCATAGATATCTAAGAGCCGCATCCGCGTGGCTTGCAAGCGCTGCCCTATAATTTGTGAGAAGCGCTTGAAGAGCTCGTAGCCCAGCCGGGGCTCTTCTTCGCATTTGCCGCGGATGCACAGCGCGTCAAACTCCAAGGCGCGCGTCAGCTCCAAGGCGCGTGCGTCATACTGTTTTCTGTAGGGGGGGACGGCCCAGGACCAGCCCATCACATCGCTGTCGCTGAGGGTCTCGATCATGATCGGTCCCCGCCCCGGGGCGAAGACTTCTAAAGAAATCTTGCCGTTCCGTATCAACCAAAAGTGCGATGCCGCATCTCCCTCACGAAAGATGAACTCTCCCGCTTTGAAAGTCACCTCGCGAGCACATCCGGCGATCAATTGAATATAACGCGGGTCCAATCCCTTAAAGAAGGGATGCTCCGACAGCAGGCGTTCCAGCGTTTCCACAGATACTCTCCTTTCTACGCTTTGCTGAGTTCGCTCTCTCTGATGGCGCGGACCTCTTCGGTGATGTCAATCGCCGCTGGGCACCACGTAATGCACCGCCCGCAGCCGACACACCCCGACGTCCCGAATTGATCAATCCAGCTCGCTAATTTATGGGTCATCCACTGGCGATAGCGCGCCTTGGGAGAAGCGCGCACGCTGCCACCGTGCACATACGAGAAATCCATAGTAAAGCACGAGTCCCACTTGCGCACGCGCTCCGCTTCTTGGCCGGTCAAATCCGTGACATCTTCTACAGTCGTGCAGAAGCACGTCGGACAGACCATCGTGCAGTTCGTGCAGTTGAGACAGCGCGTGGCGACCTCGTCCCAGCGCGGATGCTCTAGATTTCTATAGAGTAGGTCTTGAATGTCTGTTGTGTCGAGATGGCGGCCCATCTGTTGAGTGGCCTGCTGCACGCGCTCGTCGGCGTTGGCGACATCACTCGGCTGAGCTTTTTTATTGGGTACTTTTTGCAGAACGCTGGCACCCTGCTCTGTGCCGACCTCAACGACAAAATAATGCCGCCCGTTATCTACAATAATCTCGGTGAGCGCTAGATCAAACCCCGAGATCGCTTTGGGGCCAGTCTTCATCGAGAGACAGAAACAAGTCCCGCCGGCTTGGACGCAGTTGACCGCGACAATAAAAGCTCGCTCACGGCGTGCTTTGTATATTGGGTCTACATATTTGCCGTTGGTGAAGACGCGGTCTTGAATAGCAATAGCGTGGAGTTCACACGACCGGACTCCGATGAACGCATACTGAGGAGGGTCGCTGTTGTCCGGGACGATCTCGAAGCCTTTTCCGTTTTTCTTGGCTTTCCATAGACTCAAGAGTGGCGGGTGCAGAAATTTTTTCCACGAGTGCGGCCCGACGACGTAGCCAAAGAGGGCTTGATCGTCCCGTTTCTTGAGACGATACGTCCCGCCATCTTGTTCGTCCGTCCATCCGATGGGAAGAGCTTCAACCGAAGCAATCTGATCATAGACAATCGCGCCCTGGCGCACAGTGGGACCAACAGTTTGGTAGCCTCGTTGGCGCAGGGCATCAAAGAGCTTTTGAAAGTCTTGGCGCTCGACGACGACTTTTTCACCGATCATACAATTTTCGTCCTCCGCTCGGCATTATACACGTTCGCGCTCTGTGCTTTCAGCCACTGCGAGCGGCTACGCTTTATTCTACCCAATGAACCCCCGCAAGCGCAATGATATGAGCCATGCCGGGAAGTGATGTGCATCAGGTTAACGAATGCCCAAAAGAGAAACTGTTACAGATTGCTTCTTAGGGAAACGGATGGCGAAGTAGCGAGAGCCACAAGTGCTTCTCGATCTTCTTGGCCAAGTCTTCATTGCTCGTACGCTCTCCCGCCAGCTCAGCAAACTTCTTTTGCCATTCGTCCAGATGTTCGTTCAAAGACTCGCGCATGCGGTCGCAGTCTCCGCGGTCAATGGGCAATGTCACGGGGCCGCTGATTTTAAGCTGGGCCAAGAGCTGGGCCAGCTTGGCTTGTGCTGGGTGTCGCAACGGAACAGTTTTCTGTCCTACTTTCAGTTGGATGCCGTTGAATCCCTCATCAATGATGCGGGCTTTGCCATCTTCAGGCAGAGTAACAATGTCACAGGCTGCACCTATAGGCACGAAATCGTCAGGGATTCTTAGCTTTGGAACGGTGCCTTCAGCAACAAGCATGTCCCAGATTTCAGCAGCGATAGCTTGGGGTGAGGTGCTTGCCTTACGACCGGCTTTGATTTTGTTCTCAATAGCTTGGAGCTCCAAAATTCGCACGCGGCGATTGAAAAGCGCCACTTCGTGATAGAGTCGCTCGATAAATTGAGCACGTTCTTTAGATTTCTTGACACCGATCAATTCAAAGACGGCATCATCGAGTTGGCGGCGGTCTTTTTGTTGAAGTTCTTCAGGCAACTCAACGGGGCTGTCCTCGAAGTTCCTGACATGCGCATAGCGTTTCGCCTGGGCAAAACGTGCTTCGAGCATCGGACCGATGGTGCGTTGGCTCATGCTGTTGAACGAAGCAATCAATTTTTTATTAACAGTCTTAGAAGCCTTGCGGGGGGCAGGAATCGGCATCAGCTTGACTTCAAAAACTTCGGTGTCTAAAGCTCCTTCGCGACCTTGGTAGCGTCCGATGAAGTGTTTAGTAAGAGCACACCATGTTGAGTTCAAAATCGCGCAAAAAGCTTTTCGATCAACACTATCTGGGGCGAAGACATCAAAAAGGCGATGGTTGCAAATTAGATAGTCGTCGTTAAAGGCGATAATATGCCGGTATTGGTGGGTCATCGGCCAGAAGCAATCCCCGCGACGCTTCACGGTGACGTCGTACCATTGGCGATCTGCCGACTGCCGTGCGGCCACTGTGCTGCGCTGTGGCACGGTCTTGCCCTCAGAATCGTCAAACGTCTCGCGCTCACCCCACTGAATGTACTTAAGCACATACGTCCCCTTGAGCTTGCTCTTAGGCTCAGAAACTAAAAGAATCTGGCGCTTGAGCTTCTTCGGGTCAATAGACACCGAGTCAATTTCTATCAGCGAGTGGACTTCAGGCTCCAAATATTTGGATTCAATAGGCCGCCGCGAGCCATCGCCGGCCTCGACGATCTTCACCCGCCCGGATTCAACCTCGCGGCGCTTGACCCCGTAGCGCGACTCGAACTTTTTTGCATCAGATATATCCCTCAACGCCTCTGTTGAGACATCTCTTGGGAAGAAGAAATCGTCACAGCCAGAAGTCACACCACGCTTGATCTCGGCGATCTCGCCCAAATGCACGAAACGGTCGCCGAACTTGTCCATCAGCTCAAAATAGAGATCGGGAGCGCGCAGATAGATACCCCATTTGCCGCCTTTATATACACTCAGTAGATCACAATGAGGTTCAGAGTGCTCTTGAAAAGCGAGCATGTGCGGCCCATACTGCCTCCGAACATCTTCACAGGAGGTCAGCTTATGCGAGCTCGCACATGCCCAACGACCAGCGTACCCCAAGCCGTGCCTGGGAGCAATGGCCCCATCCCCAACCTCACCGCCCCGGAAGTCCTCAGTCAGGCTCTGGCC
>JBBIUX010000019.1:0-34543 GCA_037440025.1 Candidatus Fraserbacteria bacterium
TCTCAGCGCGGGTGCGGGAGAGATAGCCGTACTGGCGCAGCGTTTTTTCAATCCAGGCGTAGGTCTGCACGCGGTCTTGTCCGGAGAAGGCCAGGGCCTCAGTGGAGCCCAGGAAGGCCCGCAGTTCATCCATACTCATGGGGCGTGAGTCGTTGAGCATGAGCATCATACCTCCTAGGATTTCGACTCACGCCGCCTGGGGCAACCCCCATGCTCAGGCTCATCTTGCATTGGATAAGACTCTTGTCATTGGGCTCGTAAGCTGTACGACTGTTGGGCCCTCCGTCGCCCTCACCGGGCCTGCAGGTCCCTATATCGTCAATACGCCCGTGACGCTTACGGCCACCGGTAGCCCCGGCAGCGGCGCGGGCTTGTGGACCTATAGCTTTAGCGCCAGCCCGGCCTGCGGAACGTTTGCCCCGGCTACGATCGGACCGACCAATCTGACCACCGTGACGACGATCTTCACGCCAACGGCGCCCGCCGCCGGCTGTGTTCTGCACGTCACGCTCACCACGGCTTCGGGCAGGACGGCTACCGCCAGCATCACGCGCGATGTCATCTCGCCCAACCGCGGCTGGTTCTATGTTAAAGATGGCACCTTTCCCTCCGACACAGTGATCGGACTCAACGGTAGCATCGCCGGCACCGACTGCCCCTCCGTCGGCGGCGACGAATGCGACGACGACGACGGCGCTTCTTATACTAACTTCCCGCCCACCGGTGGCGGCGGTGGCCTGAACTCGATCATCGCTGGGCATCGAGTCAATCCGGGGGATAATCTCGCGGTCGTCAGCTGGGGCGGCGGGGACATCGGGGCGCATGATCTGTATATCCACGTGACGGACGACGTGGGCGCCAGCGAGAGCGAACCCAACGATACCGTCGGCACAGCAAACGCCGTTCCGGCTCTGCCGGTCTGCAGCGAGGTCTTCAGCGCGGCGTCGGTAGGCAATCCCCAGAAACCCGGGACGCCCTATAACGAGTCGGTCCCCGGCACCGTAGCCGCCGGCGACTGGCTGCGCCATGGGGAGATCAGCCCCGCTGGCGACATGGACTACTACGGCCCCATCTCGATTGCGGCGGGGGAGACCATCGTCGTCTGGGTGGACGGCACGCCGGACACCGTCGGCGGGGACCACAACCAGGACGGCTCCTCATTAGATGGGGTGATCAGCTTACGGAATCCTGCTGACGCCAACGTCCTCAGCGCAGAGATATACGGCTGCTTCGGCGGCGATCCCTGCGCCGAAGGGTTCTCCGTCCAACCGGGAGCCGGGACGTACTTCATTCGCGTCAGGGGCTTCGGCACCGAGACGCATGCCTACACCATGACGGCCTGCAAGTTCGGCCCATAGGGTCTGAAAAAAGCTAGAAGGAGGTTCTGAACATGAGAGCTGCAAAGTGTTTGCTAGGGCTGCTGGCAGTTGCGGTCATCATCTCAGTGTTAGGATGGACGGTTGCTGCCTCGCCGGAGCGCAAGATCGTCGTGGTGGCGCCGGAGAACAAAGACGAGATCATGAAGTTGGTCCAGCAATTGGGCGGACAGGTCATCAACGAACTGAAGGAAGTCGAGAACTTGTTAATCATTGATATCCCGCCGGAGCTGGTCAGCAAGCTCAAGGAGACGGGCAAAGAGGGCGTACAGGCCGTCCATGATGACGTGGAGCTGAGGATCATCCCGCCGCGTGAGCTGATCAGTGAGTGGGAGCAGAGGCGGAGAAGAGAGGATAAAGAAAAACCTGAAGAGGGCAGGCCGTCTGTCCCCCTGGAGCAGACGATCGGCGACGACTGGGGCTTTGACCGCATTGACGCGGAGGAAGTAATCTTCCCCGCCATCCATAGGATCATCGGCCAAGCGCCGACGGAGCGGCGCGACGGCAGCCCGAACCTGGCGCTCCTGCTCATCGGTGCGGTGGGCCTTGTTGGAGCGGGGCTCGCCCGCCGGCGCAACCGCGGGCTCTTTGTGCTGTTGGCGCTCATCGGCCTTCCGCTGGTGCTGGCCGGTTGCGTTGGTGTGAGTGCGATCAACCTCGGCCAGGGGATTCGCGTGGCGATCATTGACACCGGCATTGACAGCACGCACCCTGATCTAAATAACAACGTCAACAACGGCCTCTCGCGCAACTGCCTCACCGGAGTCTGCGTGACCTTCCCCGGGGGCGCCGCCCAGGATGATAACGGCCACGGGACCTTCGTGGCCAGCATCGTCGCTGCGGAGTTGAATAACGCCGGTGATCATCCAGCGGACAACAAGATCGGGGTCGCGCCTAAGGCCGAAGTAGTCGCCATCAAGGTCTGCACCGCCGGCGGCAGCTGTCCCACCTCAGCCTTGTTAGCCGGGATCGCCTACGCTTCTACTATCGGCGCACAAGTGGCCAACATGAGCATTGGAACGGGCCCGATCTTGCGCAGTGCTATCGATACTACCTCTTGTGACGTCGAGGGGACTACTCCTACACCCGGTACGGTCTTCCAAGGCGTGATCGATGCCTTCCTGGCCGCCGGCGGCACCTTGGTCGTCGCCGCGGGGAATAGCAGCGGCAATTTGGGCCCAGCCAGCGGGCTTGGCGCGCTCTTCGCCAGCTGCAAGAACACCTTCTCCGTGGCTGCTACCGATAAGAACGACCAGATGGCGTGGTTCACCAACTCCGGTGACGATGTGGACACCGCCGCGCCCGGCTGGGACGTCTTCGGTGCCAATACGCGGCAGTTCCCCAGCACCTTCATGTGCTTCCCGGCCCGCATCAACTACTGCCCCAGCGGGGGGACATCGTTCGCCGCGCCGTATGTGGCAGGTCTGATCGCGTTGTTGCGTGGCAACGGCTTCACGGAGTCGGGTGCCAGAGCGAAGGTCCTAGCTACCGCGGATGCCGTGATCGCACCGCGCACGGGCTTTGGTGCCGGCCCGGCGATCCCCAAGCCGATCATTGACGTCGAAGAGGCCGTCGTGAACACGCAGAATGGAGATAATTGAAACACAAATAAAAAGGAGGTTTCAATGACTGCGCCCTTGAAGAGAGGGCTATCTCTGTCGGCATTGGCTCTTGTCATTGGGCTCGTAAGCTGTACGACTGTTGCGCCCTCCGTCGCCCTCACCGGGCCTGCAGGTCCCTATATCGTCAATACGCCCGTGACGCTGACGGCCACCGGTAGCCCCGGCAGCGGCGCGGGCTTGTGGACCTATAGCTTTAGCGCCAGCCCGGCCTGCGGAACGTTTGCCCCGGCTACGATCGGACCGACCAATCTGACCACCGTGACCACCCAATTCACCCCGACAACACAAACGGTTAACTGCACGCTGAGCGTCACGCTCACCACGGCTTCGGGCAGGACGGCTACCGCCAGCATCACGCGCACAGTCGCCGCCCACCCAATAGTCACCAGCACCGTGCCGGCCAACAGCACCAGCAACGTCTCGGTCACCAGTGAGATCAGCGTGACTTTTGATCAGGCGATGGACCCGGCGACGCTCGTCTTGAGCTGCACCGGCGAAGCGGCCGGTCCGGGACATGGAGGACCGTTCGGGGCCTGCAACATGACCATCGGCTCTCCTACGGGCGGCCCAACGACCTTCACCTGGGCCGTCGGCGACCCCGATGCTTCGCCTACGACCAATTTGCAGTTCAATCGGGCCTATCAGATGCAGGTGACCGGCTCGAGCGCCTTAGGTCTGGCGATGGCTGCGCCCTTCGTTTGGGCGTTCGCCACCGAGGTCGCGCCGCTGCCGCCGCCGCCAAGCTTGCCTGCCTGCGCCATCGTCTCGCTGACCGACAGCGTGGGCTCGGGCGCGACGGACAACTTCGGCCCGATGGCCGGAGCGACCGCGGGCAACCAAGCCTGGGGCTACGTCCAAGGGCCCAGCGATAGTATCTTGAGATTGATGGCTGCAGCTACGGGGACGCCATCCAACTGCCCCGGCGGCTCGATCGCCTGCGACGACGACGACGGCGCTTCTTATACTCCAACGTCGCCGGCCGTCCTGCCCGGCACGATCACCAGTGTTAGCGTTTTCAACTCGTTACTGGGCAACGCGGCGATGACCGCGAGCACAAACGTCTGGACCGTCAACGGCTTCGGCGGCGGAGCGATGGCCAACTACAACTTCTTCGGCCATTTCACCAACACGGACTTCACCGAGACTGAGCCCAATGGCACCATAGCCACAGCCAATAATGTGCCGGCGGTGCCTAACTGGCGCATAGGCGGGAGCATCACCGCAGGCGATGTGGACTACTTTGCCTTCACCGCCGCGGTCAACGACGTGATCTTCGTCGTGGTCGCTCCCGACCCCAGCTTCGATAGCGTCATCCAGTTGCGCTCTAGCACCGATACTCTGCTTGTAAGTGTGGACGGCGGCTTCTCAGTTGATCCGGAAGGCTACGCAGTGCGTCTGACGGCCGGCGGGACGTACTACATCCGGGTCCATCACTTCTCGTCCACAGGCACTGGAAGCTACAGATTGACCGCGTGTAAGCAGTAAGGATCAAGGACGGAATCGGGACGCAGGTGCGGAGCCTCGGGGATCGAGTGATCCCCGGGGCTCACAATCTCTTTGGCTTCAAAAGCGCCGCGCGAAGAGCGTGAGTGTATACGTCGGCGCGACACCTTCGGGCACTCTAGCAGTCGCGCCGATGTTGTAGCCGATCGTCGCGCCCAGCGCGGCCATCGTCACCGGGTTGACCACCAGCGAAAAATCTGTCGGTTCGATGACCCAATTGCCCGCTAGAGCAGCTCCGGCTACAGTCCCGACAATACTTCCCAAGAACGCTAACAGTATGTTGCCCTGGACTCCGACAATAGCGCCGGCCAGTGAGACCCCCAAAAACGTCGCCCCCGGCGGGATGCCCAGATTGGGCCCGACAAGCAACGAGATCAGCGAGGTGCCCAGCTCACACGCCCGACGCTCCGGCTGTACCGGCGGGCACGGCTGCACCAGCGAGAGCGTCCAATAGGTCGCATAGAAGCCCAGCCCGCCTCCAACGATTGCTCCCTGTACCCCGAAGAGAAATTCGAGAAAAATATAGTCCATCGGGCGCGTGGGCCGCTCCGAGCCAGCACGAACCTCTTCAGCAACAGAAGAGAGAGCGAGCACCAGCACGAGAGCACACAGAAGAAATCTTTTAGAAAAGATCATAATTTGCCGTGACCGTCAGGCCCTGGGTCCATTCTTCAAAATCGCTCGCAAGTGTGAATTCTAGCTGTACCGCGAGATTGAGATTCGCTTGCACTTGGAACGTCACGCGCAGATCGATGCTCTGGATGTCCAACGGCGTTCGGTTTTTGATTTGCGTGCGCACGAAGGTATACGATGCTTGAGAATCTATTGTCTCGCTGATGCGAAATGCGTAGTTCGCTTGCGCGATGAGCACGTAGTCTTCTAAGAGTGCTAACGATGAGCTAAAGCGCAGGCTGCTTTTGAACTGCGAGCGCGGTGCCGGTGCGAGTGCGTACTCGAATGATGCTAATGTGAGCCAGTCGCGCGCCCCTCCTTGGGGGTCAAGAAGCTCATAGCCTAGCCCCACTCGCAGCTCCCAGCCGCAGAGCTTCTCGTCGGCGGTCTCGTTGACGATCTCTTCGATGCGCAGGAGCGCGACGGCCCCCAGCTGCCCTTCAGGGACGAAGCCGCTCGCCTCGATGATCTCTTCAAGATGCTGCACAAGGCTCACGAGGTCAGAAAACTCTAAGCGGCGCCCGATGGCGTCAGCCAAGCCGAAGAGGGTGTCCGCCGGCAGCGGCGCGGAGATCGCTTTCAGCCCCAAGAGCCGCTCTTGGATTTTGAGGGCTTTTGAAAGAGCTGTGACGTCTTTGAAGCGTCCGTACCCCAAGCCCGCCGAGGCCCGGACACCGGGATTTTTGAAAGTCGTAGCACCCTGAGACTCAAGCCCGGCGAACAAAAAGAAGTTTGTTTGCCCTAAATAAGCACGCAAGTTCGCAGAGCCTTCAGCCTGATAGCTGAAAGCCTCTTTGGTCATGTCGAGTTTCAGATTTGCTTGTTGAGAGAGGCCGAAGGACGGCGCATCGAGAAATCGTGCGAAGGAGGCCCGCAGGCTCCCGGAGTTCACGTTGTCACGGTCATCTTTGAATTGGTCGTTATAATAGCGATAATTTGCCGAGAGCTTCAGATCGCGAAACTCACTTTTTGGAGGCGTGTAGCCGCAGAGCGGCCCAATGCGCGGCTGTGCCCAGGCAAGCTCTGAGCCAAAAATCAGAACGCTCAGAATCAATGCAAGCTTTCTCATATTTTCTTCCTGATTGCAGTCCTCACCCCGGCTTTCAGCCACCCCTCTCCCGGTACTACGGGAGAGGGGCCAGGGGGTGAGGGCTCTCTCCCTCGCGTCCTTTGTTTATTCTACTCTGTCACATATGGTCGGTGTCAAATCTCTGGACAGAGCGCCCTCCGTCGGGTAAAACTGTATGTTTATGCGCAAGCAACTAGCACTTGTTGGTCTTGTTTTTTTGGTGATAGCCCTCGGTTCTGGGAGCTGGCTGTGGTGGTCCTTAGGGCCGGGTGCGCCGCCGGCACCTTTGCCGTCGGCCCTGCCAGAGGTGCCGCCCCTGCCCACGAGCACTACGGACACCTCGGCACCTTTATCGGCTCCGCCGCCGGAGACAACCCCTCAGTCAGAAACGCAAGACGTGCCTCAGGCAATCGCCGTCGGGCCGGTTGATCACGGCGCTCTGGTGATCGAAGCCCGGGGCCAGCGCCTCGGCACGGAGAGCTATACACTCGAACGTCAAGAGAACGGTGACCTCCATTTGCAATCCCAAGGAACGCTTAACTTCAAGCTCGTCTTTCTCAGTGTCCAAGCGACATTCGTGCAAGCGATGACCTTCGATGCACAGAGACGTCCGCTGAGTTATCAGCTGGCGTTGAGCGGCCCCATCGGGGTCGGCAACCGCAAAATCAGCGCCAGCTTCGGCGCATCTGAGGGCATCGTAGACGACGGCCAACACCAGACCGAGATTACACTGCCCGAAGAGCCGTTCTTGCTTCTGGGGATGTTCAGCTCATACACGATCCTGCCTTTCTGGGCTCGTTCTGATACCCCGCAGAGGCTAAAAGTTATCAGCTTGCGAGGCGACCGCCGCGATGGCGGGACTGAAGTATGGGTCGTCTATAAGGGGAAGGTTCAGCTACGGGCACTTCACGCCAGTGTAGAGACCCGCGCTGTTGATGCCGAAGAGTACCTTCTCAAAAGCGAGCGTTTTACTATGCAGCTCTATCTCTCTGGCGAGCGCCTATTGGGCTTGCAGGGCGATGAGACTGACCGAGACGAAAGCTTTCGGCTCTATCGCAGCGATCTCTTCCCCCAAGGGTTTGAAGTGCTCTCTGAACAGAACTAACTCCCCCCTTCACCGTTGACAATCTAGATATCCTTGCAAGATCAAGACGGCTGCGAGTGCGTCTCTTCTCTGTTTTCGTTTGCGTCGGCTCATATCGGCTTGGAGCAAAACGCGCTCGGCTTCAATAGTAGTCAACCGTTCATCGAAGGTATGCACAGGCAGCTTCAGTCTCTCTGCAAGCAATGTTTTGAATTCTAGGGCTTGTTCTGCTTTCGGCCCTAATGAACCGTTCAGATTGAGAGGGAGTCCAAGCACGATCTCGGCAACTTGATGCCGAGCGACGAGATCGCTGAGAAATTTTATATCTTTTGCAAGTTCGCGGCGCTCATACACAATAAGAGGACTCGCGAGGATGCAGCTCTCGTCGCTGATCGCCAAGCCCAGGCGCCTCTCTCCCAAATCTATGCCAAGCACACGAGCCATACTCCTTGCAAGATTAGAGAATTCCAGATAGCAACGCAAGCTTGTCTTTTGAGGTGGTTTTCGGCAATACTGTTCATAGAAGCAGGAGCGTGAGAACTATGGCCGTTGAAGCCCTAGCCGAGACCGTTGCGACCAGCGATACGTGGATCAGCGTCTGGCATGATGACAGTGAGAAAGAGATCTATCTTCAGTATGGGTACGTAGATCTCAGTATGCCTGTGGAGGACTTTGAAGATTTGGTAGAGACGCTCATCCGAGCGCGCGAGAAACTGAGCAAGCCCAAGGGGAAGCAGTCTTAAATTCTCAGAAACTCCAAATTGCACCGGGCAAGCCAGCAAAGAATTCGCTCAGCCGCATGATGAGTTCTAGGAGCAGCTCTTCGAGCTTGGCGAACAAGCCGACAACAAAGGGCACCGAAAGTGCGCTGGTTGCTAAGAGCACTATGCCACCCCACAGGGCAACCGTCACGAGCGGCACTATAGCGACATTTCCCAAGATCGCACCCCACAGATAGACTCGATGGAAGTGATATGCCAGCACCGGAGCAACGCCGAGCTGCGCTGCCAGCGAAACGAGCAAAAACAGGACCAGCCAGCGTACCAGACGCTTCCCCGACAGCTTTTGACGAAAAGCTTGTTCTGTGAAACCCAAGCGATCCCATAGGGCCGGCCACAGGAAGAGCACGGAGACTAAGATCGCCAGTGTGGCTGCAAAGCTCAGTTGAAAGCCGACTTCAAAGAGCGCTTCGGGATCGAAGAGCAAAATAGCGAGAGCGGCCGCGGCCAACCCGTGTAAGGGATCGGCCCAGCGTTTGAGTATCCAGCCGCGCTCGGCGAAGAAAAACCCTACAGTAAGAAAGAGAAACATCAAGGTCGCCCGCACCAAGCTCACTTCAAAGCCGACAACCAAAAGATAGATAAAGACAATGGGGAGCGCGAGGAAGTAGAGCCGAGAGAAATTGAAGCCCCGCCAACTAAGCATGAGGGCTAATAAAGCCAGAATCATTCCCAAGTTCGCACCAGAAGCGACAAGCACGTGCATCACGCCGGCGTCGCGAAAGTCTTGCTCGATCTCTTCAGGAAGGCTCTCGCGCTCGCCGAAGATGAGCCCTTTTAACAGGCTACTGTGAGGGTGAGGAAGATAGCCCTCTAAACGGGCGAACAGCTCTTGACGCAGGTCGTAGCCCTTCTGTAATACCCAAGATCCCCGGCGACGCGCGACGATCTGGACCTGACTCTCACGGTAAACCCAGATGACACCCCAGATGTCGCGACGCTTCAGATACTCTCGGTAGTCAAAGAGATCTTCTTCACGGCGCTTGGGCACACGAACGAGCGCGCGGATGATCAGTTCGTCGCCGTAGTCAATGCGAAGATATTCGGGGTCGCGCGTATGATCATAGAAGACTTGAAGATACCCTGGGACACTGCGGGGTTTGAGCACAAACCGAGAGCGTTCCGGGCCGTGGTCGGGGTAGCTGACGACGATGCCCTGGACATGCTGGATTTTATCAGCGTGTTCGTAGAGTCTTTCGGCGGGGAAGCGTGCGTTGGTGTAGAGCAGTGCGCCCAAAGCTGCGCAAGTGCCGAGCACGAAGGGCGTGCTGAGCAGCAGGCGCGGCCTCTGGCTGAAGAAACTCGCAATAGCCAAAGCGAGCATGAGGGCTGTCAGTCCGGTAAGCCAGGCGAGCGAGCACTCCCAGACGTGCGCTGCGAGGATCCCCAAGGCAAAGAAGATCGAGACCATCAGCAAGGGACGGCGACGGGGCTTCGTGGTGTTTTGAAGTTGCATTGGCATATTTAGATATCCAACACGCACTCGATTTGAACTCTGTTGGCTTGTTGGAGGACTTGAAGATTATTATACGTCACAGCTTTGACGTCTATGCGTGGGTCATGTCTTTCCCTGTCGAACGGCTCTCCGCTCGCGTGTCCAGCGAGTGAGAGCTTTTCGTCTTGTGATGTGATTACGACATGGAACGACGAGAAGACACAGCCGGTTCGGTCGCGCTCCAGAATGAGCCTGTTGAGCCAGTCGGCCAAAAGAGTTTCAGGGGATTCCGCATGCAGTTCGACGGAGACAGTTTTTTCAACCCGCACGGCAGAGCTGTCCACCATCAGCTCGAAGAGCGCGCGGGCGGCTTCAACAAATGCTTCTGCAAGTGTGCTTCCCCATGCACGGATGCCCACTTCGGCTGTGACTTCGAGATACTCAAAGGGCATAGTTCTGGTGAAAGCCCTCACTTTGACCTCTTCCCCGACCCCTCCCCTCAAGAGGGAGGGGAGTTCCACCTTCCCTTTAGGGAAGGGGGCTAGGGGGGTTAGGTCGGGAGAGGGGCTGAGTGTGAGGGCCTTAACTCCCACGTCGCTACAGGCGTGTACATCGCGCCCCCCGGCGACAACCGGCTCTCCATCAATGTCAAACTCGCGATCGGCGCGCGACACTCGAAAGGCTTGATCTGAGAAATTATTCTAGAAAACTGCACCAAGCGCGACGTGTGCTCGTCTTTGACCCGCCCGACGGTCACGTGCGGCGAAAAGCGCCGCTCGGCCTCAAACCCCATTTTTGTCAGTTCTCTTTCTAATTGTCCCTGCAAGGCAAAGAGAGCTTGAGGAGCTTGGCGGCAGCCGATCCACAAGACCCGCGGGCGCTGCTTGCTCGGAAACGCTCCTACAGTGTCAAAGGTGAGCTCGAATGTGTCAAATAATGGGGTAATCTGTGTCCCAAGGGCTTTAAGGGCGTCCACGACTGTCGGGTTGACCTCGCCGAGAAATTTGACAGTAACGTGAAAGTTCTCGGGCCGCACCCAGGTCACACGGGCCTCAGCCAACCGCAGGGGCTGTACAATCCGATCTAGCTCGGCTTGGATAGGAGCCGGAAGCTCCAGGCAGTAAAAGAGACGCATGTCAGAGCAACGTGTCTGCCGCGGGGCCCTCGACAAGGCTCTCGCAGTAATGGCATCTCAGGCAGATGGGATCACGGTTTTCTATGAGAAAGAACGAGACGACTCGCTCACCGCTGTTGGTGATACAGTTGCGGTTGGGACAGCGAACAATACCGAGCAATTCTTGGGGCAGCTCGACTTGGAGCTTCTGCGTGACTTTGAAATCCTTGACGATGTTGACTGTAGCGTGCGGAGCCACAATGGCAATCTTCTTGACCGCCTCAGCAGGCAGGGCGCGGTTCTCCACCTTCACCATGTCTTTCAAACCCAAGCGACCGCTCTTGACGTTCATCGCTACGATCACCGTATCGGGAGATCCTCGACCGATCCCCAGGATTTTCAGCACGGTGGGGGCCATCCCCGCTGTGATATGGTCAATCACTGTACCGTTCTTGATTTTCGAGACTTTGAGTTCGACGTCGTCCATGACCATCAAGCTCCCACTAGCAATAATTTGAGCAGGGCCATGCGCACTGGCACACCGTTCTGCACTTGATCGAAATATTTCGCTTGGGGGAGGCTATCTACTTCGGGAGCGATCTCGTCCACTCGGGGCAGCGGGTGTAAGAGCGTAGCCGTCGGTTTGAGCATCTCACAGGCTTTCACATCAATAATATATGCTCCCTTGACTTTTTCGTATTCTTCGATATCGGGAAAGCGCTCTTTCTGGATGCGCGTCACATACACGACATCCAGATCTCGCAGATCCAGCTCTTCGGTTTCGCCGTAGGGCACAATGCCGTTCAGTTCTTGCAAGATAGCGGGGGGCATACGCAAGTTCGGCGGCGAGATCAGTCGCAGCGTGATCTTCTGAAACCGTGTGAGTGCCGTCGCTAGGGAGTGCACTGTCCGGCCATATTTCAAGTCGCCCACCAGGCCAATTTTTAAGTCGTCGAGCCTGTTTTGGAACTTTTTCATGGTGAAGAGGTCCATTAAAGTCTGGGTGGGGTGCTGGTTGGCGCCATCGCCGGCATTGATGACGGGTATGGCTACGGTGTCGGCCACAAGGCGAGCACTGCCTTCGAGGGGATGGCGCATCACGATAATATCTGCGTATTTTTCGACAGTTCGCACTGTATCTTGGAGTGATTCGCCCTTCGCCAAACTGGTGCTTTCGACTCCAGAGAAGCCGATCACGCGCCCCCCCAGGCGTTGCATCGCCGTAGCGAACGAAAGCTGGGTGCGGGTGCTAGGCTCAAAAAAGAGGGAGGCCATGACCCGGCCCCGCAGGAGATCTGGGTCGGGGCGTATCAAATGGGCCTGGGCAAGAACGCCTTCAATCTGTTCGCGGGAAAAATCACGGATGGAGATAACATCTTTGCCGTGCCAGTCCAACCGTGTCGTCTTCAAGATTTCGTGCCCCATCTCTCGCGATGGATTATAGCGACGCTGGTGAAACAAGGCAAATCCGTGCCTGAGGATTTTGTGCTAATGCGCGTGACGGTTCAGTGAATCTCGATACCCCCATTGGTTGTGTTCGCTCTGATGGTGATCTTCGTTGCAGCGCGCTGAAAACTGTCTGTCACGCCCTCGACCCGACGGCGTTCTTGCTGACGATAGACCAGATTGGGAATCTGTACTCTGACCCGACTGATCACGCTCCGCGCTGAGATCGAATACCCGATCTGAGGGTCAGCGGGCACATCCAGCTCGATAGAACCGTTGAGTGCACTGAACTCATAGCTTCCTGTCACGCTCCCCAAGATCAGATCAATAGGCCCGTTCGTGGTGGAAGCTGTCGCTTCACTTGACGATACCTGGCCGCCGATAGCCCCGTTGACGGTGCGCAGCGTCATGCGTTGCGCCGTTAGAGCGTTCACCTGGATGCGCCCGTTCACCGTGCTCAGATCGGCTTGTGCGGCGTTGATCTCTTGCGCGTTGAGCGCCCCGTTGACCGATGTGAGATGCAGTTCGTAGACACGCCCGCGTGGCAGCAGCACTTGAATATTTGTCTCGATATTACCGAAAAAACCGAACGGCAGGCGCGGAGCCCGGAAACTGATCTCGCTGGGTGAGAGGCGAGGCGGTTCTAACGTAACCCCGCTCAGAATTTTCTGGGCTTCTTTCTCGCTCCACGCGCGAGCACGCGCCGTGATCGTGATCTGGAATGTCTCGTTCTCCCAGGTCTGCACGGTCGCGCTGCCGTTCTGTACGTCGAGCGTGACAGTAAGCGTCGTTGCGTCGGGGGAGAAGGAACCGTCGAACGAGACGGTCTTTTCGGCTCGCTCCGAGCCGGCCAGGTTGACCAACGCCGAGGCTCCCGCCCCCGACACCAGCAGCCCCAGCGCCGTCGCGCCGATGATCAAAGCAATCAAGTGAAGCAGCTCGTCGAAGAGCGGCGAGCGCGACCACAAGGCCAAAACGAAGCAAATGAGCAAAGCAACCCCAGCGGTGATAACGAAATCTGCAAGCTCCATGGGAGCAAAGGCTCCCCAATCAATGTACTGGAGCGCGAGTACGAAGGCACCAACGAAAATCAAAAACTCGCCCAAACGAACAGTGCCCGATCTCATGGTTGGCCTCCTTGCTGTGAGTCGGTCTCAGACCGCGCCGGACGGGTGCGCACAAGGCCCGAAATCAAGAGCGCAATCCCGAAGATAATCAGAACCCCCGGCAGCACGAAGCGCCACGACATCTCGAACCAGCCCATCAGCGAGAGTCGCCATGCCACCCCGCCCAATATGAAGACGACCCCCCAGAAGAGATATTTGTATGGGCTATGAATCTTCTCAGACACTCGGACCACCTCCGCGACGCGCGTAGGCCAGGCCGACTAAGAGCACCCCGACAGCGATGAGCAAGACTGCCCAGGGCAGTTCTGGGAGATACTCTCTCACGAGCGAGTAGACGCCGATACCAATCAACAACAACCCGCCGAGGATGAGCCAATCTTCTGAGCGTGGAGGTGTCAGCGTGGGCGCGGGCTGACTTGGTTGAAAAGCCGTCTGCGATTGTGTGTAGAGCTTAGCGATCAAGAGACTGGCGATCAACGCACCAATGGGCCAGACGACCCAGCCAATGATGACCATAGCGACGGCATAGCCTGAATTGGCAGCATACCGGGCGATCAGGTCGCCCAGCTCAGCGAAGAAGTGTAATAGTGAATTCGATTGCTCGGTGCTCACGATGGTACCTCCCACAGTTTAATACCGCGGCACGGCGTGCCAGCCCTCCAGCGCCCTCAACAGATAGAACACCTCCGGCTTGATCTCATTCACCCCCGTAAAATTTGTAGCGCCGCCGCGACCAAAAAGCAACTCGAGCAGCCCCGGCGCCGGCGGACGGTACTCGATCACCTCCGCTTCAGGAACCCCAGCTAAGTCCCGTGCTATGCGCACAGCGTCTTCTAAGCTTCCTAGCTGATCAATCAGCCCAAGCTGGAGGGCCTGCGCCCCTGTATACGGCTGCCCCGTCGCCAGCTCCCGCACCCTTTCAACGGGAAGCCCGCGCCCCTCCGCAACAGCGTTGATGAACTGCTCGTAGAACTCGTCCACGTATTGTTGAAGCAACGCCCGCTCTTCATCGCTGAGCGGGCGCAGCCCGCGAAAGATGTCTTTATACTTTCCAGACTTGAAAATCTCAGACTGAATCCCCAAGTTCTTCAGCAGCTCCTCGACCGAAAAGAGCAGCGCGATGACGCCGATGCTCCCCGTCGTCGTCCCCGAATGAGCAATAATTTTATCGGCGAAGAGCGAGATATAGTACCCTCCCGAAGCCGCGACGTCGCCCATCGAGACGACGACGGGCTTCTTCGTCTTCTCTTTGAATTTTTTGATGCTTTCGGCAATCGCTTGGGAAGCGGCGACGGTGCCGCCGGGGCTGTCTATGCGCAAGACAAGTGTTTTTACGGACGGGTCTCGCTCAGCTCTCTTGAGAAAGCCCTCGACGTGAGCCGGGGTGATCCCGCCACCGCTGAAGAGCCCGGTGTCTACAGACTCGCTGATGGGGCCGCTCAGGCGCACCAGGGCAACCTTGGGGCGCATACTGAAAGAAATCTGCTGTGCCGCGACCCAGATCACGTAAATTCCGATGAGAATGAGTATGACCCACAGAATGCGCCGTCCGCGCATAGGGCACCTCCTTATCTTTTCTTTCTTTAAAACCCAATCTGAAACTCGCGCTCGAAGCGAACGCTCCAGCCCAGCCGAGTGCCTTCTTGCGTGTTCACCCACAAGGGATATTCTATATACACAATCGGTGCTCCGTAAAATCCGACCGTCACGCCCAAGCCGACTTCCGCACGCAGTGCTCTTTGCTCTAAGCTGATCAGAGCCATGTTCACAAACGCAATCGCGCCCACGGAGAGCGGAATCGGCCCAATATCGATCTTGTTGAGGGCCGGGATGGGCAGGCGAAGCTCATTCACTTGCGCAAAGACCCAGTCGCTCTGCACGTCAAACGCGCGCAAACCGGCAAAGTCCCTGAGATGGAAATCGCGCTCCTCCGGCTCACGCCTCTCCCGCCATCCCCACACCATGCGCTGCACCCAAAGCATCTGCCACCACAAGCGATTGCGAATCTCCTGGCTCCAAGAGAATTTCTGAAATGCATACTCCCCGCCCCATACGTTCAAACCCAGCTCGTAGCTCATCAGAAGACGTGTGATCTGCGAGCGACGTTCATAGCTGACCCCTACGGAGAAGATGCGCCCCGGATCGTGCGCCACATCATAGCGATCATGGTAGAGCGCGCTCAGCGAAAGCTGAACAGCTGTTCTGGTGCGATACCACCGCAGGTGGATCGCCCCATCGAGAGCAAAGATATGTCCGTCGTCTTTCTGCGTGAAGCTCCACTGGGAAGTACAGCGATCGGCGAAGCAGAAGGAACGCTTCAGCTCTTGCTTGAAGACGAATCTCTGAAGCCCAAACGCCCAGCCGACTGCTAAGTGCATAACTCTTAAGCCCAAGACCAACCCGTCGTCGGGACGGTTATGGAGCATCCCGTGATCGAGCCACGGGCTCAGATCCAGACCCTTGGGAGCTGTGTTATCTGAACGATCCAAGTCGGGAAGAGCAGAGTCTGGATCGAGCGTTACAGAATTTACGGGCTGGTCGGTGATGAACGTGAGCGTCCCTTGGTCATCGAGCATCTCCCAGCGGTGGCGCACTGTTTTGCCGTCGGCGAGCGTCGCTTCGACGTCTACAGGGATGCGCATCTCGCCCTTCTGACGCACCATCACGCGCGTCACGTATCTGTTCTCAATCTTTTGGGCCTTCATCCCCTCGACGATAACGTCAATGGTCTTGGCGCTCGCGAGCCATTGCGCGAAGAATTCTTTCAGATCGCGCCCGGAGATCTCTTCGGCGGTCTTCATAAAATCTTCGGCCGTGACTTTTTTATACCGATAGCGCCGATAGTATTCTTGAAAAATCTGATCGAACGTCTCCGTGCCGACTAGGGTTTCAAGAGCGAAGAGCATCAGCGCGCCCTTCTGATAGGGCAAGACAGTCTTGCCAGGGGGAACTCTGTGCAACGGTGTGGTGAGCGGCACCTCACGACCTTCACGAGCAATGCGCGTGTACGTGCTGAGCAAGCCCGCACGCTCATTGCTCTCCTTCAGTATCTCGGTGAGAAAGCCCAGACCTTGAGCTTTGAGCCAAAGAGTATTAAAAGAGTTTGCGTCTTTTCCGTACTTGTGCTCGATGTAGCTCGCTTGAGCAAACGTCGCGAAGCCCTCGTCGAGCCAAGTCTCTTCGAGCTGATTGTTCATAAAGATCCCGTAGAACCATTGGTGGGCCGTCTCATGTGCTGTGATGCTGTCGAGCATCGTGAAAAGCTCCGGGATGCGATAGAGCATATAACTCTGCTGAATCAGGTGGGGGTACTCCATGGCGAACCCGAAGCCCCTGATCTCAGCGACGGTGAAATTGGGGTAGGGGTAGCGCCCGAAACGCTTGCTGAAGTATTCGAGAGCGTCTTTGGCGTACTGTGCAGCGCGTTTTCCAGCTGCAGCATCCTCGGGGAAGTAGAGAGAGACGATCGTGACGTCTTCCCATTGAAGAGTCTCGATCTGGTAGCGGGCGTCGGCGACCCACGCGAAGTCGTGCACGTTGTCGGCGATATATGTGAGCGTCTTGGTCCCGTCGTCGTTGACCGTCTCGCGGTAGAGCTGGCCGGTGGCGCCGACGACCATCTCAGTGGGCACGGTCAGCTTCACGGAGTAGTGCGCAAAGTCTTCGTAGGGTTCGCTCGCCCCGAACGCATGGGCGACGTCGGGGTGCCAGCCCCGCTCATCGTAGACGCTCAGCTTGGGGTACCACCACGAGATATAATAATTGCCCCGGTCGTGCCCCAGGCGTTCGAGCGCATTGGGAATCTTTACTATAAAAACAAGAGAGAGCTCGACGGTCTGGTCAGGGGCGATGGGGGTTGGGAGTTCGATTTTGAGGATCGTGTCGTCGATAGAGTATAAGATCTCTTTGCCGTTGAGCTTCAGCTCTTGAATGAAGAGATAGCCGTAGTCGGGGCCATTGTGGAAGAGCATATCGAAAGAGTTCGCGCCCATCTCGCGAGACTGCACACTGCCTTCGGCGAAGCGATTGGGCCACAGGTGCAGATAGAGTTCTCTGAGGGGCTTATCGGCTTTGCTGGTGAAGAGAATTCTCTCAGTGCCGTAGAGCTTGTGCTCTTGGGTGTCGAGCCGGGCTTGGATCTCGTAGGAGATCTCGTTGGGGAGGGCCAACGCGTTCAAAGCAACGTAGCAGAGACCGACCGAGAGAGATATGCCAAGAAGCGAAGAATTTTTGCTCATCGTGACCTCCTTGCTGTTCACGGATGAGTCTATCACACGCTCCGCACCTTCTCCAGCCTGCGCCCGCACCAGATTCACCACCGCCTCGCGCTCACCGTCCGGCGCGCGGCGGTCGGGGGTATTACGGTTTCAGCAATCTCACAAAGCCTTCTTGCTCGAAGTGGGAGTCGGTAGTCAACGCTTCGGTGATGCCGCGAGCGCGCATCAGTACGAAACTGACAGCATCGCATAACGAATAGGCCTTGTCTAAACGCTGCTGCAAGAAGGCCAGAGCGGCACGGTGCAAGTCTTCATCGACCCAGACGATCTCCACAAGGGGATTATCCAGCAGGTCTGCTGCAAAAGCTAAAGCAGCGGTGACGTTTAAGCCGCGCGCTCGACATAAGGGTATGAACTCTGCCAGGACGTAGCTGTGCGACAGCCTCAGGGAAGCATTCTTGAAAAGTGTGGTGGCGTCGGCGTGTTGTCGCTCGCTGGCATGGTGACAACAGAAAAGTCCCGAAGTATCCACCAACATCATGTTTCCTTCTTGTGGGGGTTGTCGTATTCTCGCGCCAGATCAGCGTCAATACTCTCATTGTCTGCGCCTGTGGCATAGCCAAGGTTCTGTGCGCCCATGTGCCGCTCCAACCGCTCCCATGCCGCACGCGCTTCTTCCTCCGTCAACTGCGGGCGCGGTTTGGGACCATATTTGAGCATAAACTCCAGCACGCACTCTTCCACCGTCCGCCCATACTTCCTTGCCATCTGCTGGCACGCCTCATGGACCTCATCGGGCACTTGAAGGGTGATGCTCTTCATCTTATGTTCACCTCGATTAAATCAAGTTTATCACACACTCCGTACCTTCTCCAGCCTTCTTCCTACAGAGTTACACGATGCCCTCGGCCAGGCGCGCCCGCAGCCCGATGATCGTAAGCCCTACCACCTCTCTCTTCTTCTCGTCCCAGCGGACAATGACCCCTTCGCCAATGTCCACTCCCACGGCCGGGCGAGGCTTCCCCACCGAGATGTATAGTACATCCGCTTCCTCATCGTATTCCCAGTTGAGCTGGGGTTTGCCCTCTAAGATCTTGAGCGTTTCCATGTAACCACTCTCCTTTTGGATGGTGCTGAAGCGTAATAAGCCGTCAAGATGAACCCATCGATCTTGCTAAGCTCTTTATAGACGACCACAAGGTGAATTAACAACGAGCATTGGGATATCTCACACGCTCCTGGCCTTCTCCAGCCGCGCCCGCACCAGCTCCACCACCGCCTCGTAGACCGCCTTGTGCTCTAAAATCTCCAGCCCTCCTGCTCAAAGAACTCTGCTAAGGCTGTAGGACCGTGCAAACATTCTATTCCGTATGCCAGGCATACATTGGGAATCCGTGGTCTCCCTCCTCCCGTTCCCGTCCGTCGCTCTTGAGTGACCACAACGCACTGCTCACCAAAAAGGGATCTTTCCCTATTCTTTAGGATTGCCAGCGCAATGACAAATGGATCTGCCTCAGGGATCTGCTTGTTCGGATCGACAAGACCAGGAAATCTACTTATACTAATTCCAGTTCATTGTGTCACCTTGAGCGAAGCGAAAGGTCTCTCTGGAAAGATTCTTCGCTGCGCTCAGAATGACACGATGCAGCAGTAGAATTAGTATTACAATCTCTTGAACCACCTGAATTTGATTTTCATCCTCGGCCTTGAACATTCTCTTGTTCTTCCTTGCCCAACGAAGGAGCTCATCGTCCTTCTCCTTAAGCTCTTCGAGAACCTGATAGGCAGAAATCAGCCGCTCATCCTTCACCAGCTCACCGAGATTGTGCCAGAGACTCGGGAAAGTGCTCATCCGGTACCACAGCTTAAGATCGACCAAAGCGCTTGTGTCTATACAATAGATCGTGCTCTCATGCATTGACTCCTCGCTCTTGCACTTGCAGTAGAGACCTTACTTGGTCCAGATGTTTGACTTTTATGGAGAGATAATCAGATACATCGCTGTAGGTGATGATCTCGAGATTTTTAGCTTCTAATACTAATGAAGTAAACAAGGGTCCCTTTTGCAATACAGATCGCTTTGCGGGATGGACACCAAAAGCAAGCTTCTTACGATAAGGTTTTTGGCTTTCTTGCTCCTCCCACTGCTGGAGCTTCGCCCGGTACCTCTTGAGGGGAATTGCGCCAAGGACCTGCAGCCGACGCCAGATGACTTGCTTGCTCACCCTAAATCGAGCGGCAACCTGCTCCAACTGAAGATCAGAAATGCTTAAAGATCGGGTTAAAGCTCGAATCTCTTCGTCTTCTAATAGAGCATCTCTTGGGACGAGGAGAGCGCCGGAGAAGTGGTTGCAGAATCGTTCCACAGCTTCTTCGTCTGCGAAGGTTGCTTCTGGAAGGCAAACGCCTGCAGTGCCGAGAAGGAGATGGGCGTATTCGTGAAAAAGGGTGAAGATGCGGGCATTGATCGAGTCCGCGATGTTCACCACGATGACGGGAGGTCCACCGTCCACCAACGAGAACCCTCGGGCTTCATCCAGGGGTATGCGCATCTGGAATACGAGAACGTTCATCTCCTCTATGGCGCGTCTCCACGCGCGGAAAGCCATATGACTGCTTGTCCAGCTGAATTGCTCTTCTAAATTGATGGCGAGTTTCTCTCTCTCCTTGGTTGCCACCACTTCCGGATCGGTCTGAAGGTGAGTTCGCCCGATTTTAGCTGTAGGGTCAATTCCCATCTCGCGCATCAACTCGGCGGCTACGCCTTGGAGCCGTCGGGCTTCTCGGATCACGAGGCGAGTTTCCTCGGAGAGGGGCAAACTCTCTTGGCCGGGCAAAACCCGAAAATCCTTCGGCAGAGGCGGCTCTAAAGGGGGCTCAGGCAAGAAGAAGGCTGCAAGAGGACGCTTCAAGAAGACGGCCAATTCTTTCAATGCACGCAGGGTGGGCTTTCTCTCGCCTGATTCCCACTTCGCTACTGTTTCCGTGCTAGTGCGGACCCTCTTGGCAATATCCGCGATGCTCAGCCCGGAACTTTCTCTGGCCCACTTCAGGACAGCGGGATTAATGCTGACTTCTAGAGTCTTTCTAGGCATCCTCCTCCTCCTCACACGCTTCGTGCCTTCTCCAGCCGCGTCCGCACCAGCTCCACCGCCGCCTCATACACTGCCTCGCGCTCGCCCGCTATCACACTATGGCTGCTATGATGCTCACGTAAGCCAGTTTTCAATATTCAATCCATCAATCTGCTGAAAGTGAATATCGTTGGTAAGCAGTGTTAACCCATGTAAGCGGGCTATAGCAGCAATCTGGGCATCGGCTGTGGGGATAGGCTTCCCTTTAACTCGTTGCTCAGCTTTGATCTTTCCAAACTCGCTTGCCGCTGATGTGTCGAAGTCAAAAACAATCAACTGAGCAGCAAATGCCTCTAGCTTCGCCAGGTTATCTGAGCGGCGCTGGCTCGCGTAGGCCCCATAGTACAACTCTCCAAGGACGACAGTCGAAATTGCGAATGTATCACCAGCGGTCTGGGCGGCGCTGAGGTAGGGCGTAAGGCGTGGGTCGCCATTGAGATAGGCGATGGCATGATTCGTATCGAAGAGGTAATTCAAACAGCGTTTTCCTCCACGTGGCGCTCTTCGTCGAGCATCTTCTCGATGCGTGCGCGTTCTTCGGGCGTCATCTGCCAAGCCCCGAAGAAGGATCTAAGGGCCTCGACACGACCTCGCCGGGCTTGTTGGGAGAGCCAGTCGAGGGCTAGCTGCTCCAGAGATTTGCCGGTCTTGGCTGCTTCTTTCTGAAGAGCCTCATAGACATCATCAGGCACTTCTAACGTCAAGGTTTGCTTCATCGCGATCACCTCTAGCTTATCAGTCTATCACACGCTCCTTGCCTTCTCCAGCCGCGTCCGCACCAGCTCCACCACCGCCTCGTAGACCGCCTCGCGCTCGCCCGCTGTCACACTATGGCTGCTATGATGCTCACGTACTGACCGCTTGGCAGCAGCATTTTGCGCTCTTGGTCAGTAAGACCGAATCGGGCTGCCAGCGATTCTATCGCCTCTCTCACAGTATGCTCGCGCCCATCTCCGGCGAACTCAAGGAGTGGTAGCATGATAGATTGATAATCAGGAATGCTCATACGCCATCCTTCACCCTCTTCAGTTAGCTGAGACATTATAACCGCTTGGGTCAGGCAACTAAAACCCACTCCCAAAGCCCACATAAAACTCAGGCTGAAGCTGTCCTTGTCCTTGCGCAAGCCCCACCCTCAGCTCTACAGGCGCTCTATAGCCAAGCACAACTCTCACACGCAGCTCACCCCCGTAACTGAAATAAGCTTCGTCCCCCGACAGGGGCTTGCCAGAGAGATGCACCCCCTCTGTAAAAAGCACCCCATCTATGCGATCAAAGAAGACCGACCACAGCCCTATCCCCCGCCCGATGTGCATCAAGGGGAAGAGAAACTCCCACCCTGTGTAGATCACCTGTGTCGCTTTTCTGAAGTCTCTTGGAAAGCCCCGCAGAGACCATAACTCCCCCAGCCCGCCTACGCTCAACGGCTTCATATCATCACGCGCGAGCACCGTCAGCCGGCTCAGACGATTCTCAAATCCAAAGGGCAACTGGATGCTCTCCCGCTGGCGAATCTGAAAGAGCATCTTCCATTGGGAATTTGCGGCGAGCACGAACTGCGCTGCAAGCTCCAGATCGCGCCCGATGCGCACCAGATCACTGCCGCCCTCGAGCGATTCGCTGTAGCGCACTAGAAACGACGGAGTCAGGCGCTCAGCTTGGCGAAGCTGTGCCCCCAGCGCCAGCCTCTGTACCCTGCCCACAATGCGCGAGGTCGTCAGCTCAAGCTCCGCCCGTGCCGTGCTCTCGAACTCCGCAGTGTGCTCCAGATGGGCTATGAATCGAGGGCTTAACGAATTGATTGTGTCTTCGAGCCAGCCCAAGAAGCGCCGATCCGTCTTGAGCGCAAACTCCATCGAGTAGTCGAATGCGAGGGCCGGCTGCTGCGTCTTGATGTCAAATCCCACGTATAGACTGTAGTCATGGTGTCCGAGGGGGTCGAACCCAACCAAGATGACAGCGGGCTGCAACGGATTGGGAATGGGCACCCACAGGCGCGGCGCTAAGAACTCTTCAGCGCGATAGGGGCGCGAGGGGAGATCGCTCTTGCGCCAGCCGGCCCACTGGGGGATTGTCTCAGCACTGAACTGCACTGGCTTCCAAGCTTGTGGGTCGTAGTCCATCAAGTGCAGCTCGTAGCCCTTGGTGCTGTACCCGATAAACGCAATCTTTGTCGAGTCCGGAGAGATCGCCGGGGCGAACGCCCCGGTGAGCACGTTCGTCACTTGGAAGAACTGGCCGTCAGAGAGACGATACGCATAGAGATTGTAGACGCCGTCGCGCTCGGAACTGAAGAGCACGAAGTGCCCATCTGGGGACCATTCGGGATCGAAATCACCGGGCTTGTCTTGGGTGATCGGGGTTAACCTAACCCCAACCCCTTCCCTAAAGGGAAGGGGCTCCCCTCCCTCTTCAGGGGAGGGGCTGGGGGAGAGGTCAAGCAGATACAAATCTTGGTAACCGCCCATCTTCCAGAGCGTCAAGGCGAGCGTTGTACCGTCGGGCGAGATCGCAAACGAATCTATCAGAGTTCCTTCGGGAAATTCGAAGAATGGGACAATTCGGCCGTTGTCCAACTCGTAGATCGCGAGGATCGGCGCTTGGCCGTCGGGGCGTTGCTGGGCGAAGAGAATTCTTTTGCCGTCGGGGAAGAAGACGGGATGGTACGCGCGGGCGCGCTCGGTCAGCCGACGCTCTTCTTTCTTCTCCAAATCCCACAGATAGAGATCGGCGTAGATATAGCGATTGTCGAAGATCTCGTGTCTAGTGTAGAGCACGTACTTGCCGTCAGGGGAGACGTGGGGTGCTGGGGCGAAGAACGGCGGTCGGAAGAAGTCCAGCTCGAAGGGCACGGTGAAGAGAGATTGATCGTCTCTGCCGTCAGGGGTGATGCGCCGGATGGACGCTTCGCGAGTTCTATCTTTGTGATAGTAGTAATAGAGAGACTTTCCGTCGGGCGACCAAGCGGGATCGTTGTTCCAGTAGCTCAAGCGCCCTAGTTTTTGGGAGGGCGTGACGCCCGCGCTCTTGATTTTCTCAATCTGGGGCTCAAACTGGGCCTTGAGCCAATCTTGCCAAGCTCGCTCGAGTTCTTGCTCCGAGACGCCAAGGGCTTTTCTGAAGACGCTCCCAAAATCATTGATCGCGCCAAACGTGAGTATGGGCAGAAGCGAGTCGGCGTTGATCTCATCAATGAGCGCGAGCTTGTCGTCCCCGTATCTTTCAGCAATGAAGCGCACGAACCACGCGCCCCAGTCGTGCGCCAGCATATACCCTGAAGGCCAGTGCTGGGGATCATACCCATAGCCGACGCCCATCTGATCTAGTGAGATAAACTTATTCTCCAGGACTTGAGCGCGGAAGTACATGGCATCACGGGCGGAGTTGGATCGCGATGCTCCAGTGCGTTTGAGCTCAAAATAGATGGGAATCCCTTCGATAATTGTGCCGGGCTTGGCGCTATTCGTGAGCGTGAGCACCGGCCCGAGCCACGGGCGCAGTCTTTCAGAAAGCCCTGAAGCTTTCATAATATCGAAGACGTGGCCGATCTCGTGATATAAGACGTCCTCAAGCCACGAGGGATTTTGCGGGTTGAGCCATTCGTTAAAGACGCGGGCGTTGGAGACGCTGGCGATCACATCGCCGAAGGGGTTGGCCGCGCCGACGGCAAAGTCCGCGGGATCGGCCAAGATAATATTCATTTTGAAAGGCACGGTGTATTTCAGCTCTTTGACCCAAAACTGAAAAGCCTCTTCGCTGACGAGGGCTGCTTCTTGGGCGATAGCTTCCAATCCCTCGTGATAAATGACGTTAAAATGCTCTGTTGGTAGAACGTGCCAATCGAGCTTGGGATCTAAGTCGAGAAACTGTGCCGATACGGCAAAGACGCTCCCGGCTATGACGATCAGAAATACGAAGACGCCGCGACATATTGAACGCATATGTGCCTCCTTTGAAATGTTTGAATCACGGAAAGCCCTGAAGGGGCCGCAGAGCGCACAGAAAAGGCGGTTTCTTTCAGTGCTTTCCGTGGCCCATTCTGTGTGTTCCGTGATTCAAACTATCCCCCGAAGTCTTCCACCTTAAAGCTTTCAGCTTCTTCAATAACCTTCTTGACGCGCAGGTGGGCCTCGCTCAGTCTCTTTTGAATCGTGTCGGCGAGCTTCACCCCTTCTTCGAAAAGCTCCAGAGATTGTTCGAGCGAAATCTGTTCGTTTTCTAGCTGTCTGACGATCTCTTCCAAACGCGCCAGCGCCGCCTCAACTTTCAGAGGTTTTTCTTTCATCGTTGGCCTCCTTCGCTTCGACTCGACTGAGCAGTCGCCCTCGATGCAATCTGATCTTCACGCGCTCCCCCACCGTGACCTGATCTGCTGAGTGCACGATCTGCCCTTGCTCGCTTTCGACCACAGAAAACCCGCGTCGAAGGACGCTCAGCGGGTTGAGGCTCTCCAGCCGCCCGACTATTCTTTGCAATCGCTCGCGTTCTCGAATCAATCTTTGGTTCATGGCCCGCACCAAAAACTCGCCTGAGTGGTCTAACGTCTGCTGGTGCTCACGCAGCCACTGTACTGGCCGATGGAGCCCACGGCTGCGCTGAAAGATTTGCAGGCGCAACAGACGGTCTTCAATGCGAGAAGAGGCTTGTTGGTGCAATCGCGCGAGCGAGCTTTGGGCAAATTCGAGAAGCTCTCGGCGATCCGGGACGGCCATCTGCGCGGCGGCCGTCGGCGTCGGGGCGCGAACGTCGGCGACCAAATCAGCAATTGTTATGTCCACTTCGTGGCCGACGGCCGAGATAATGGGCACCGAAGACTCGAAGATCGCGCGGGCGACCGCCTCCTCGTTGAACGCCCACAGGTCTTCCAACGAGCCGCCCCCACGCGTGACAATCAGCGTGTCTATCTTCTCCATCGCCAGAGCGTAGCGATTGGCCTGCCGGATCGCCTCGGCGATCTCGGAAGAAGCGCCCTCGCCCTGAACCTTGGCCGGGAAGAGCAGCACGTCAACGACGGGATAACGCTCTCTCAGAATTTTCAGAATATCGCGCAGGGCAGCCCCTTCGGGGGAAGTCACAATGCCAATACGCTCCGGAAAGGTTGTGATCGGCTGCTTGAAGCGGGCATCAAACAACCCTTCGGCCTGGAGGCGCTCTTTGAGTCTTTCAAACGCTAATTGAAGTTTCCCGATGCCCGCCGGGCGCATCTCGTACAGATTGATCTGATAGCGCCCGCGCCGCTCGTAGAGCGTCACCTGCCCGAACGCAATGACTTTCTGCCCGTCTCCCGGTTCAAACTGCAAGAGCGCGTTTTGGGCAGAGAACATCACGGCTTCGATCTCGGCGGACTCGTCTTTGAGCTTGAAATACATATGGCCGTTGCGATGATGGATGAAGTTGGAAATTTCGCCTTCGACCCAGAGGGCGGGCAAGCCGGATTCGAGCAGATCGTGAACGACGTGATTGAGCTGGCTGACGGTGAAGAACCTCTCCCCCGCCCCCTCCCCTAAAGAGGGAGGGGAGCCTCTTCCCGAAGGGGTTGGGGTTAGGTCTTTAGTGAACAGCGACCGCATCTCGCTCATTGCTCTAATCTTAGCGTGTAGCAACAGAGCAACGCAAGTGCTAGAACTTCGCGCTGATTGAAGGGCTGATATAGAGCAGATACTCGCGGCGGACCTGCGCTTCTACCGTAGCGAGCCAGGCCCACGTCCCCGGCCCGACCATTCCCCAGCTCAGCTCGACTTTTTGATTGTAAAAGCCGTTGATGAGTCCTCCCAGAAAAGCCGTCTGCGACCGGAACCGGAAGGGGTCAAACTGAGCTGTCACTTCGATGGTGTGCATCAACCCTAAAGGGTCTTGCAAGACCAGCTCGTCTTTGAAGGAGATTGCTTCCCACTCGACGGAGAAACTCAAGCATTTGGCCGGAAATTGAAAGAGACCATTGGGGTCAATAAACTCGATCTGAAAGACTCCGTCGCCCAACTGCACTGTCCAGCCAAAACTGACAAATGACGGGGTAGCAAGATCGTTCAGCACGATCTTTTGCTCTACGATCGCACCAAGCACCGCCACGCGCAGCGACAGCACAATCTGAGAAAGCTCGATTGTCGTGAAATCGAAGGCCAGCTCCGCGCCGAACGTGACCCCGGCAATCGTCAGGTTTCTGATAAAAAGCTTCTCTTCTTCGAATTGGAATCCCGGCACAACCCGCCCTTCAAAATAGCGTTCGACAAGTTTGCACTCGCCAAAGCACTCCCAGCCCTGGCGAGCACCGATATATGTCTGCGCGATCACTTCCACGCCGCCGACCGTGAGACCGCCGGCTTCGAAGATCAGCCCGCTCTGCATATCCGGCTGGTTCACCGCGCCGAAGTTTGCCAGCAGCATAGTGACGGAAAATGTGACGCCGTAGACGTTCATCGCCAACTGGGTGATGAGCTTGCGCAATTGCAATGGATCGTCCACCGTGGGCGCAAGAAGCTTTGCCAGATCCAGCGGCGATGCCAGCTCGTCAATGAACATGCGCAGGGGAACGCCGACCAGTCCCGGATCGGGAGAAGCAAACTGCACCGTCCAGAGGGGGTCATCGTCCACCTCGAGAATATTGGGAGCAAAGATCACGACATTTCGCATGGAGACAACCATCCCGGCTTGCATCTCGAAGGCTTGGAACTCCGCGCCCTTGAAACTGAGTACGCTTGTGCTGGTGAGCGTTAACCCGCTGATGAACAGCCCTAGGCGCACGGTCGTCTCGACGTCGACGTTGATCTGATCAATCTTCGTTTGGCCTTGATTGGCCGGCTCGAAGAAGATCGCTACGGCGATCTCACCGGAGACCGGCGCGGCTCGCACAGCTGAGGATAGAAGGACAGAAGTCAGAAGGAGAGCAGTCAGAAGACAGAAGATGGACTTTCTGGCCTCTGCCTTCTGCCTTCTGATATCCGACTTCCGGGTCTCTCGTCTCATGGCGCGATGATCACCACTTTGCCGGGCTGTCCGGTCGCGATGGGGATTAGTTGCCCCACGCGGTCCGTGAAGACATCTACGCCCGTGATCGTCAAGGCCGTCTGGGCACCGGCAGCGCCGATGGCCTGCACGGTCATCTCTATGATGGTGATGTCGAGCACGCTCAGCCCCGGTGCAACGATGGGCCGGATGCTCCCTCCGGCAAAGCCCGCGGCAAACTGCACCCAGCCCATTATGTTATTGATGGTGCTCCCGAAGACGGTGAACCCGTTCACGCCTGTCAGACCCGTGACTTGGATCACCGAGGGATCGAACGTCAGCAGCCCTGTGGGACCGACTTGGATCGTTTGGGCATCGGGGGGATTGAGCAAGCTAATACGGATAACGCCCGTGCCGCCCGTCGGAAGGTCCAATGTGCTCACCATAACCCGTGTCCTGTAAGACCCCTCACAGCCTGTCAAGACGAGAAGCGCTCCTAGAGCTAAGACGCGACAGAGCAGAGATCGAGAGAGATTCATCGGAGGATCACCAACTTTTGCACGCGGCTGCGCGCCAACGAGCCGTCGGCACCCCGGACAGAGATCACATAGAGATAGACGCCGTTCGCCACGGGCCGCCCGTCACCTGTCAAAGCTTGCCATTCTAGTTCACTGCCCCTCTGCCACGTGCTGGTAAAAATTGCCTTGCCAGCGAGATTGAAGACCTGAACGTGCATTTCAAAGATACCCCTCCCCTGCACACTGAAGCGAATCGTTCGGCCGAGGCGTGGGCTCATAAAATGCTCTACGTGCAAAGGGACCGAGGTTTGTAGTGCTGTTGCTGAAGCAGTCCGTACATCGAGCGGCGGGCAGTAGGCGCGATAGCCGCGCGCGATCTCGCTGATGAGCGTGGCATCACGCACGTCAATCGTGCCGAAGGGCGGAGCGACATCAGCAGCGGCTCGTTGAGATTCTGTCAATCGAACCGTGCCCAGCGCGGCCAGGGCGACCAATTGGGCATCGGCATCATCAACAATGCCGTTATTGTCCACGTCTCCGCACAGGAGAAAAGCCCCCCCCAGAGCAACAAGGGTTGCATCATTGGGCGTCAGAGTGCGAGGGTCATCGCTGTATTGCACAGAGATATTTGAGCCGGAGATCTGGGCTTGGTTGGAGAGCACGAGCACATCGGGCTGGACGGGGTTGCTGATCTGGACGCGGAAACTGACGTGCGCCCGTCCACCCAGCGCACCAATCGTTCCCAGGGTCACGTTCGCGGTGGGGCTCGCCAAGCCCGACAGGGCACTCCCCTGGCTTGTCTTGATAGTCTTCACCAGCAGGCGCGTCTTTGGGTCGGGCGTGTCGGAGAGCACGACATCCGTGGCATCCCGTGAGCCGATATTGATCAGAGTCAGCACGTATTCAATGATATCACCGGGGCCGATGCCGCCGCTGCGGTCGGCGTCGTACACCAGAAAGAGGTCTTTGGTGAAGTGCACAGAGGGTGCCGCCGCGATCACGGTCACCGTAGCGTCGCCTTGGGCAGGGGTATCCGGGTCATCGCTGGGGATGCTCCCTACGCCGGGGACGTTGACCAGCGCTTGGTTGGCAACACTGACGACGCTCGAAGGAAGAGAATCCTTCACGAGGACATCGAAAGAGATTTGAGCGGCTCCTCCGGATCGCGGAATCGCATCTAAAGAGACGCCGACGGATGTGTCGCCGACGGTGTTGCCCGTCAGCACCGTCCCCTGGGAGGCACGCACGCTGCCCACGACGAGCACGGTATTTGTGTCCGGGGTGTCGCTGAAAAAGACATTGGTCGCGTCGGCGTTGCCGGTATTGATGACTGAAATATGATAGCTCAGGGTATCACCGGGGCTGGGCAGGCCGTCGTCGTTGGCGTCATGTTTGAGAACGTCGCGCTTGGTGACCAAGACATAGGGCTGCTCGATCACGGAAGTGACCGTCGGGTCATCTTCGCCGGGGGTTGTGGGATCGTCGCTCACGGAGCTTGGGATGCTCTCGCTGCTGACAACAGCGCGGTTCGAGACGATAGCGACGCCGCCGGGCAGGGGAATGTTCACCCCGACGCGAAAAGTCACGGTGGCGCTTCCCCCGTTGCCCGTCAACGTGCCCAGGTTGACTTGAACAAAACGATCGCGCTCGGCGTTGCCTGAGATCACGGCCCCTTGGGTTGTGGTCACACTGCCGATGACTAACGTGACATTCGGGTCGAGCCCATCGTGGAGCATCACTGAGCCGGCGTTCTCGTCGCCGAGATTGGTGACAATGACCGTATATTTCAGAATATCACCGGCGCTCGGTTGTCCGTTGCCATCAAGATCGTTAAACATAGTGTAAGTCTTCTGAACTTTCAGAAATGGCGCCGTGCTCACGATGATCTCCGTGGGGTCATGGGGAGCGGGCGTCGCGGGATCGTCAGTTGGCTCATCGGGGCGCTCGTTGCTGGAGACCAGCCCTTGGCTGCGAATGCTCACAGTGCCTTGGGGCAGCGAGCTTTTCATCCGAACACGAAACTGTACGGTCACCGACGCGTTGGGGGGGAGGCTGCCCAGGTCCACTCGTGCCTGGGAGTCACCGGCGCTGTTTCCCGATACTATCGTGCCGCTGGTGGCTGTGAGACTGCCCTCTACGAGCGTGGTGTTTGGGTCCGGTGTCTGGCGAAAGACGACGCCGGTCGCCGGGCTCAAGCCCGTGTTGGTTATAGTCACGGTGTATTCGATCGTATCGCCGGGGCTGGCGCCCAAGGGCGGCTTATCCTCGACGATGGAAGCCGTCTTTGTCGCTCTTACGATGGGGCCCTGGGTGCCCGTCCCTACGGTCGTGTTGAGCGACGCCGAATTATTCGCAGTATTCGTCTCTGGAGATGTCGTGATCGCCTGAACGATATTGGTCAGAACCGTTCCGCTGGTAAGCGAGCTGAGTGCCGAGACTTGAATGCTGATGGAGCCCCCTTGGCCGGCAGGGAGCGAGCCGATCACAAACGTCAGCGCCTGGCCGGAGTTACCCGTAGGCGGTGGACTGGAGCTGACAAACTGAACGCCGCTGGGCAGGGTGTCAGTGATTATGAGATCTTCGGCGACGGAGGGCCCGTTGTTGCGGTAGCTCACGGTATAAGCGAACGAGCCGCCGGGCAGGACGGTCGCCGGGCCGGCCTGGGTGATCTGAACGTCCGTAGAACTGTTCACACACGCTGTATCAGCAGCGATAACTGCAGCCGTACTAATAGCACCTTGAGCGGGGTTGCACAGCTCATCAGCAGAAGTCGCCGTGGCTTGGAAGCCCACTGTTCCTGCGGGGTTCTGCCCGGCGGGGAGGGGACCGAGAATCACCCAACGAAGAGCGTTGACGCTCGCGGCCGAAGATGGCTCGGTCGAGACGAACGTCGCCCCGCCGTCGGTGGACCAGAGCACAAGACAATCGGCACTGCACGTCGCGCTTCCGGCAACGTAGCTCACCGTCGTCGGAAGCTGATCCGTGATCGTGACGCCGTTGCCCGAATCAGAGTCACCGATGGCGGCCCCGCCGGTGTTGCCGTACTCTACCGTGTATGTCAAAATCGTCCCGGAACTAGCCGTTGTCGGGCTGACGGATTTGTCCAGCGTGAGCTTGCCCAGGGCCTCACGGACTTGGACATTGAGATTGATCGCGCCAATATCCGTATTAAACTTGTGCCCGCTGCCGGAGGCAGCTTGCTGGTAGGGCTGGAGCGTGGTCGAGCAATTTCTCAGGCCGATAAAAGTGTATCTGACGTAGTCTGAGAGATTACGGCTATAATTGGGGGGCGGGTTGTTGGAGCTGATACCGGTAAAATAGAGCTGATCGCTATAGGGCGTGGCATTGATGCTATTCAGTGCGACTTCTGTGCTGATCAATCGTAAGCACGTGGGGTCGAAGCTGGAGTTGCTGACGGGCTGAAACCAGACGTCTTCTACTGCTTCGGGGCCGGCGCCTACAGTGCCCAAATCGAAGCCTGTAATCGTGACCGTGACCAGTTGCCCCAAGCCGATCTGGCCGGAACTGGGTTCCACCGTTACCGAGCCATCGGACGGGAGAATACGATTGGCGCTGGCGGCGGAAGAGCTGCGCGTCTGCAACGTGGCGTTCTGCGATGCCGAGCAGCCGTCATCAGAAGTGGCCCAGACAGTATACGGGTAGGAGACATCAATCGTAGATGGATAGGTGACGTGCCAGTAGACAACTCGCGTCGCGCCAGCGGCGAGGTTCCCCAAGGGACGTGTGGCATCGCTCGTAGAGCCGAGCATTTGTAACCTATGCCCGCCGACTTCGTCGAATGTGCCCGGAACAGTTCCGTTTCCAATAGAGAGAACGAGATTGTTCACGGGGCCTGTGCCGGTGTTCTGGATTTTGACGGAGAGCGTGGCGACCCTGGGGCCGTTCACACCCGACTGGTTGGAGACCATCGCGAACGGGCTGGCCGTGACGGTAATCACTACATTCCCCGAGGGGCAAGCTGCATAGGGCACGCTCGAAAGCAAGGTAGAGATCAATACAACGAGAGCGAGAAGACAAATCTGTCGGCGCATAGCACCTCGCTTGGGTTCAAGGCTCGTCGTTCATATTGTACAAGCGAGAGAGCGTTTTAACGGTGTCTAAGGTCTAGGCAGAGGAGCGACTTCTTCCGGTGGGAGGTGGACGTATGGGGCAGTGCCCCACAGACAGGCGACCGTCGCGTCTCTCTCTTGCATTCACAGAGTACGTCCCGTAGAATAAGGCAAAACTTGACTGAGGAGACGACGCACAATGAGCGAATTGTTCTTTGCTGTTGTGATGCTAATCAGTGCTGTCGTTGGGTTTATCGGTTTGGGATATATGGTCTTTTCGCCGCCGACGGCGCCGAAGGTCTTTCTTATTGCGGGGCTCATCGGGATGATCGGTTTTTTCGGGTACGCGATCTTGCGCGTGCGGGCGGAGAGACAGGCACAGAGCAGCAGCAATCCAGGGGAACAAAAACACTAAAGTATAAACAGCACAGAGGGCACGGAACGACAGCTTTTCCGCGCCCCCGAAGCCTCTTTCTGCGCTTTTCGTAGTTCTGATGGGTTACCGGACTTTCACCTGGCCGTTGCCGGCGCTGAAGCCGGTGATCTCCGTGTTCGTATCTCCACCGAGGACGATCGGCGCTTGGGCGTTCCCTGCCCAGCTGAGGGTGTACACCGTGCCCGGCGCTCCTGACGCCGACACCGCCAGCCGCAACACGACCCCATTGCTCACCCCGCCCACGCTCGACTTCACCAGCGAAAAACGCAGCTCATTAGCGCCGGCACACGGATCTCCCACCGTCCCGCAGAGCGCCTTCACCACAAACCCGTTTATCGCTGTCACCCCTGGGATCGCCACCCCGCTAGGGAAGGTGATCCGCCCCTGCAGGGCAGCCGCGCCTCCCCCACTCGTGAGCTGTTGGACAACAAGATCTATCGTGCGGGTCGCGCCGTTGGGCATGGAGGTGGAGGTGAGGTAGATCGCGGGGCCGCCGGGGGGAGCCAAGCCGGCAAACTCTATACAGCCGGTCAATATACTCAAGCCTCCCGTCAGCAGGAGCATCGCCAGCTTCTTCTTCCGTCGCGCGAGCGCGAGCACACCCGCCAGCACCAGGAAGAGGAGAGGAGTCAGAAGACCAGTCGTCTGACCTCTGACTTCTGATTTCTGCCCTCTGTCTTCCAGACTGGCAAACCCCGGAATGCCGGTGGGCAGGCCGATGCCCTTCTTGGCGATGGCCGTGGCGTCGGCAGAGTCCACGTCGCTGTCGGTGTCCACATCGGCAGCCAAGAATTGATTGCCGGTGAGGGTAATGACGCCATCGGCGTGCTGTTGCGCCAGGCGGGCGTCAATGGTATTGATTTTGCCGTCGTCGTTGACATCGCCGAGGGTCAAGTCGTGTCCGGCCAACTGAGGTTCCCGCCACCGTTGGTGATCGCGCCCGATCCTGAGCAGTTCCCGCCGCTGGGGCTGTTGGCAACGATGGTGTTCTTCAATGTCACCACATCGCCGGCTAATTCGTTGAAGATAGCGCCGCCGCCAAGGTTAGCGCTGTTGCCGACGAAGGTGCTGTTGCTGATCGTCACCGTGCCGACGAAGTTGAAGATGCCGCCACCAAAATCGCCGCTCGCTCTCCCGTTGGCAACCGTCAGGTTCTTCAGCGTGAGGTTCGCGTCGGAGTCTAACTGATATATATCACAAACCGCCCACAAGTCAAGTGAACGGGGTTGCGCCATCTATACTGATGGCTTACAATCTCTCAGACACGGTGATGACTCATGGCCACTGCACGACCGAGGACGGTTCATCCTCATATTGCAAGACACAAGAATCACTGCGGGGGAGAGCCTCTCATCAAGGGCACGAAATTCCCCGTCCGCTCGGTCGTGACCTATGTGCTGCGCCAGGGAGTGACTCCAGAAGAACTGATTACGCTCTTCCCTCATCTCACTCTCGCCCAAGTCTACGATGCCCTCTCGTACTACTACGACCACAAAGAGTAGAGATGGATCGAATCCTCACGGAAAACTCGGAAGAGTATTGGCAAGCCAAGCTCAAAGCGATACCCTAAGCGATGGCCGCAGTCGCTCTCTATCTCGATGAATCGGACTCTCAAGCTGTTGACCGCACTCTCTGCGGAACAGATGTCCAATCGCTTTGAGTGGTTGAGCCACTATCGGTAATGTAATGTGTATCACAAACGGGGCGGGGAAGTCAAGCGGCAGTCACTGACTACAGCTTATATCTATGTGGCTTTGTAGAAATCCTTGAAGCCGGCTGTCACCCTGAGCGAAGCGAAGGGTCTAGATTCTTCGCTAACGCTCAGAATGACGCTGGGCTCAGAATGACACGCGCTCAGGATGACAGAGCGTGCGTGAGCACGCTTCCACCTGCTGAGCCGGCAACTTGAGTCGCCGGTCCCAGGGAGGTTTTCTACAGAGGGCTCTGTAGACATCCTTGAGCTGGGAGGGGTCACCGCCTAGCCTGCGCAAGGCCTTAG
>JBBIUX010000020.1:0-33312 GCA_037440025.1 Candidatus Fraserbacteria bacterium
CTTCGCCCGTAAGCACAAGGGCGCCTTTATTTTAAGATTCGAAGACACAGACACTGAGCGCAATCGCCCTGAGCTGATCGAACCGATCTTAGAAAGCCTGCGCTGGCTGGGGCTGCTCTGGGACGAGTGGCCCTACTTCCAAAGCCACAGATTCGCTCTCTATCGCGAGTGGGCTGAACGACTTTTCACAGAAGGCAAAGCATATAAGTGCTACTGCACGCCCGAAGAGCTGGAAGAGAAGCGCAAGAGGGCTTTGGCTGCTCAGCAGAAGCCCAAGTACGACGGGCGTTGTCGCAGTCTGACCGCCCAAGAGGAGCAGAGGTTCTTGAGCGAGGGACGTAGACCCGCGCTGCGCTTGAAAATCCCCCAGTCGGGCATAATCGCCGTCGAAGACGCGATCCGCGGGCGGGTCGAGTTCGATTCTTCTGAGCTGGACGATTTTATCATCCTGCGCTCCGACGGGCGGCCAACGTATAACTTTTCTGTCGTCGTGGACGACGTGACTATGAACATTACACACGTCATCCGCGCCGATGAGCACTTAAATAATACACCGAAACAGATATTGCTCTATCGCGCTTTTAATTATCCCGTGCCGATCTTTGCCCATGTCCCGATGGTCTTGGCCAAAGATCGCAGCAAGCTCTCCAAGCGTCATGGCGCAACTGCCGTCTTTGAATTTCGCGACCGAGGAATTCTGCCCGAAGCACTTGTGAACTATTTGGCTCGCTTGGGCTGGTCGCACGGCGATCAAGAGATTTTTAGCACAGAAGAGCTGATCGAAAAATTCTCGCTGGAAGCTGTACACCCGTCGGCGGCGATCTTCGACGAAGAGAAGCTCTGGTGGGTCAATCATCACTATATTCAGACAGGTGACCCCAAGCGTTTGGGTGAGCTGCTGCGCCCGTTCTTGGTGAAGCTCAATATGATGAGCGAGGCTGAAGCGCAAGCTGTGCCGAACGAGCAACTAGCCGATCTCGTCACTTTTTTCAAAGAGCGTTGTCGGACGCTGGTGGATTTGGCTGAGGCCGCGCGGTATGTGCTCACGGATAACATTGCTTACGAGCCAGCAGCCGTGAAGAAGTTCCTGACGCCGGAGAAGGTCGAGCTGCTGCGCGCACTGGCGGAGGCACTGGCTTCAGTGACCCCCTTCGCGGCAGCGGAGTTAGAGAGAGCGACACGAGCATACCTAGAGTCTCAGGGCAAGACGCTGAAAGACGTTGCCCAGAGCTGTCGTGTCGCGCTCACGGGCAAGACGGCGGGAGCCGGGCTCTTTGAGACGATGGAACTCATAGGCAAGACCAAAGTTATTGCTCGGCTTCAACGGGCAAGCACAGTGATCGGAGAGTCTTCCGGGGAAGGCGTCATCCAGCGACACTTTACAATGGAGCATTACAATACTAGAATGCATTTGCTATGAGAACCACTGTTGATCTGAAGGAAGAGCATCAGGCTCTCTTGCACGCCATTGCAGCCCGCCGCGGCTGGCGCGGCTACTCCCGCGTCGTGGAGGAGGCCGTCGAGTTCTATCTCCAGCATCATGCTGAAGCAGAGGAGACCCGCTGTACCTTGCTGAAGCGCAAAGGCGCTTGGGCGCCCGAGGAGGCCGAACGCACCCGGCAAGCTGTCGCAGAGCTCCGCAAACAATGGACGATCACGGCCGCGTCGTCGTAGACACCGATGTTATCATAGATTATTTCGTTGGGAGGCTCCCTGTCGCCGAGTATCCGGATTAATGCTCTTGGAGACAGGCGCATAGTTGCATCCCCGTGCTTTTGGAACTACAATCTCGCTCTGAATGGAAAGAGAAAAGACGCAGATGAACGAAACGCCAAAAGACTTCATCCGCGAGATCATCGAGAACGACATCAAGACGGGCAAGTTCGGGGGCCGCGTCCACACGCGCTTCCCCCCAGAACCTAACGGGTATCTGCACATCGGCCACGCCAAAAGCATCTTGCTGAATTACGGAATTGCCCAAGACTTTCAGGGCAAATTTAACTTGCGCTTCGACGACACCAACCCGGAAAAAGAAGAGCAAGAGTACGTGGACGCCATCAAGCGCGATGTCAAATGGCTCGGCGCGAACTGGGAAGACCGCGAGTTCTATGCTTCGGATTATTTCGAACAGCTCTATCAGTGGGCCGAGGAGCTCATTAAGCAGGGCAAAGCCTACGTCTGCGATCTCTCTGCAGAAGAGATCAGCGAGTATCGCGGGAAGGCTATAACTAAAAATGGGGAGGTCATCACCCCGCCGGGGAAAGAGAGCCCTTATCGCCATCGCTCGGTAGAAGAGAACTCGGATCTCTTTCGCCGAATGCGCGCCGGAGAGTTCCCCGATGGCTCCAAAACGCTGCGGGCCAAGATCGACATGGCCCACCCCAACTTAAATATGCGCGACCCCGTACTGTATCGCATCCGTCACGCGGCCCACCACCGCACCGGAGATCAATGGTGCATCTACCCCTCTTATGACTGGGCACACGGTCAATCGGACTCTATCGAAGGCATCACGCACTCCATCTGCACGTTGGAGTTCGAAGACCACCGACCGCTCTATGACTGGTTCCTCGATCAACTGGGCATTCACCATCCTCAACAGATCGAGTTTGCCCGGCTCAATCTCACATATACGGTGATGAGCAAGCGGCTGCTCCTGCAGTTGGTACAAGAGGGGCACGTGCGCGGCTGGGACGATCCCCGCATGCCGACGATCGCGGCCATGCGCCGCCGCGGCTACACGCCCGAAGCGATTCGCGATTTTATGCAACGAGTGGGGGTAACCAAAGTCGAGAGCATCGTCGAGATTGAGATGTTAGAGTACTGTCTGCGCCAAGATTTGAACAAGCGCACCCTGCGCCGCTTGGTCGTGCTCGATCCGCTGAAAGTGGTCATCACCAACTATCCTGACGGTCAAGTCGAGGAGTTCGAAGCGATCAATAATCCTGAAGATCCGAGTGCCGGGACGCGCAAAATCCCCTTCTCCAGAGAGCTCTATATCGAACGCGAAGACTTCATGGAGAACCCGCCGAAAGAGTTCTATCGGCTAGCGCCGGGACGCGAGGTCCGGCTGCGCTATGCGTATCTTGTCAAGTGCGTTGACGTCGTTAAAGACGCGCAGGGGAATGTGGTCGAGCTGCGCTGCACCTATGATCCCGCGACGCGTGGGGGAGATGCCCCCGATGGACGCAAAGTGAAAGCGACGATCCATTGGGTCTCAGCCCACCATGCTATTGACGCCGAAGTGCGCTTATATGAGCGTCTCTTCACCAAGCCGGACCCGCTCGATCTCTCTGAGGGTCATAGCTGGAAGGAGAACATCAACCGGAACTCGCTCATTGTTCTGCAAAACTGTAAACTCGAGCCGAGCTTGGCCGACGCCAAAGTCGGGGATCGCTTTCAGTTTGAGCGCAAGGGATATTTCTGTGTCGACCCGGACTCAACGGCAAAGAAGTTGGTCTTCAACCGCACGGTGACGCTCAAAGACACCTGGGCGAAGATACAACAGAAGCAGAACTAGCTCCTGGCTCTCCCCTTGAGTACAATATTCCCCGATGCGATCACTACCGATTGCCCCTGAACTCGAATTGGTTGATCTGGCGCTCTTCTTACCCCCAATGAGAGCGCTGGCCATCGCCGATGTGCACTTGGGGATCGAAGAGGCGTTCAGAGACGAGGGTGTCTTCGTGCCGCGGCAACATTTCCCCCAAGTTCAGCACAGACTAGAACGAATCTTTCAAGAATTGCACGTCACGCCGTCGGAACTGTTACACACAATTATTATCAACGGTGATCTGCGCCATCAGTTCGGCCCGCTCTCACGGACTGAGTCCAAAGAATCCCAAGAATTTTTGCGTTGGCTCGCTTCGTGGACGGAGAAGATCGTTCTCATCGAGGGCAACCATGACGGCTCGCTCCAGCGTCTTGCCAGTTCGCAAGTCGCTGTGACGAAGAGCCATCAAGAAGGGAACTGCTGGTTCACCCACGGCGATGAGGCCCTCAGCCCCTCTGACCTCTCCCCCGGCCCATCCCCCCGTAGGGGCAGGCCCCCGTGCCTGCCCTGGGCAACTTGGCTCGTCATCGGCCATGAGCACCCTGCCATTGGTCTGCGCGATCCGGTCACGGAGCGCGTCGAAGTTTATAAATGTTTTTTGGTAGGAAAGTTCCGAGGGAGAAATTTGTTGGTGCTGCCGTCGTTCAATCAGCTCGTCCGGGGGAGCGATCTTCTCAAAGAGCAACTCCTTTCGCCCTGCGTGCAGCAGAGCCGTTTGGAAGATTTTTTAGTCTTTCCCGTCTCGGACGATGGATGCATTTACGAGTTCGGTCCGCTGCGCCGGCTGCTGGCGGCTGTATGAGCTACGAAGAGATGCTCCAGAAGCTCTATAATCTCAAAGGGGTCGGGCTTGATCTCGAGCGAATTCTTATCTATCCGGGCAACCCGCACAAAAACTTTCAGGCCATCCGTGTGGCTGGCACCAACGGGAAGGGCTCGGTCTGTGCGTTTCTCGCTCAGATATTGCAAGAGGCGGGCTTTCGCGTGGGGCTGTTCACTTCTCCCCATCTTATCAACCCCGAAGAGCGTATTCGCGTCAATAACTGCGAAATCTCTCCCAAAGAGTTTCAGGCTCAGTTTGAGCGCATCTGGGCGGTTATTGAAGAACTGTACGGTGCAGAGAGCGAAAAGCACGCACGGTTCTTTGAGGTGCTGACGCTGATGGCCCTCGATTACTTTCGCAAGCAAAGAGTAGACTGGGCGGTGATCGAGTGTGGCGTGGGTGCGCGCAAAGACGCGACACGCGTCGTCTCTGCGAGGGTGTCGGTCTTAACTAATGTCGAGCTTGATCACAAGGACTCGCTCGGGGAGACGATTGCGCAGATTGCGTATCAGAAGGCTGCCGTCGTCTCTGAAGGGGGGATACTGATCACGGCCGAGTCCAAGCCTGAGGCGCTCACTGAGATCGAGCGTGAGTGCCGTCTCAAGAGCGCTCAGTTGGTTCGACTTGATTTATCCGGGCTTCGGGCGACATCCCACAGTTGGGACGGCCAGCGCTTAGACTGGCGGGATTGGAAAGACTTAGAAGTTTCACTCTTGGGGAGCTATCAGCTTCAGAATGCTGTCTTGGCTGTAGAAGCTGCGGATGCTTTAGGCGAGCGCGCTATCACTGAGAGAGTGATCCGGGCGGGGCTGCGCAAAACCCAGTGGCCCGGACGGATGGAGTTGCTTCAAAAAAGCCCCTATGTTATGCTGGATGGTGCGAAGAACCCTGCAGGGGTGCGGGCACTCCGTGAATCATGGGGCCCGTTAGAGTATGAGCGCCTGCTTCTAGTGTTGGGAATAGCTGACCGGAAGGACGCTGCAGCGATGGTTCGCGAAATTGCGCCAGCAGCAGATGAGATTATTGTCACGCGGGCTGCGTATCGAGGGGTACGGCCAGCGCTTCTGGCGTCGCTTGTGAGTGTGTATGGCAAGAGATGCTTGGCAGCAGCAAACGCCGCTGCAGCACTGGAGACAGCTTCGACCCTGGCACAGAAGAACGATTTGATTTGTGTAACGGGATCGCTCTTTCTGGTCGGCGAGGTCCGCGCCTGGTGGAAAGGACACAAGCATTCTGTCTCATAAGCTTATTATTGAGAATTTGCAGCTCTTTGGGCATCACGGCGTGCGCGACGACGAACGGGAGGGCGGCCAGCTTTTTGCTATTGATGCCGAAGTGGAATTTGACTTTCCCAGCAGAGATGAGCTCTCTGAGACGGTAGACTACGTTCAAGTGATTGAACGGATTCGCGAGCTGAACGAGGCGTACGCATTTCGATTGCTCGAGACGTTTGCGCAAGCGATAGCGGAGAAGATTGTGAAAGATTTTCGGCAGGTGCAGCGGGTGCGGGTGCGGGTGAAGAAGTTGCGGGTGTCCGTGGCCGCAGGCATCGCGCTCGACGCGGTTGCCGCTGAGGTGATTCGCGACAGAACGACTGATTAGTGGTCAGTGAGTAGTGCTCCCTGCTGCTCTCTGTTCACTTGGCACTCATCACTGTCGTTTCTATGGTTCGCGCGTTTATCGGCCTAGGGTCGAACCTAGGCCAGCGAGAAGATTTTATCGAAAGAGCCATTGTATCTCTGGCTGAGGCTCCTGGTATTTCACTCTGTCGGCGGGCAGGGCTCTATGAGACCGAGCCTGTTGGCGTGCAAGGCCAACCCTGGTTTCTCAATACAGTCGTTGAGATCGAGACAGACTTAACTCCGTATGGGCTGTTGAGCCTGTGCAAACAGATCGAGCGATCTGTGGGGCGGCAGGAACGTGAACGCTACAGCTCACGCGAGATAGACGTAGATATTCTGCTCTATGACGAACTCGTCGTGAACGAGCCTGATCTCCAGATCCCCCATGCCCAGCTGCACCGCCGGCGCTTTGTGTTAGTGCCTTTGTCCGAAATAGCCCCGGGGCAGTCTCATCCGGTCTTTCAACGAACGATCATCGAGCTGCTGAACGATCTAGAGAGCAGCGGTGACTCCAAGGAGGTGATGCCGTACGATCAAGGAGATCCTTATTGAGACGGTAGCACCAACAGTGCGTATAGCTTTATTAGAAGATCGCCGCCTGATGGAGATCCATTATGACCATCCGGAGCGTCTCTTGGGCAATATCTATAAGGGGAGCGTTCGCGATATCTTGCCGGGCATCAGTTCTGCGTTTGTAGATGTCGGACTCGATCAAAAGCTTTTCTTATCTATCAAAGAATTGAGCGACGGTCTGTGGCGCGAGAAGAGAGGGCGCAAGGGGCAAGTCCCCCAGATTCAAAAACTGCTCAAAAGTGGTCAGAAGATCATCTTGCAAGTGAAGCGCGAGGGGATCGGGACAAAGAACCCCCAGGGGACCATGAAGATCAGCCTGCCCGGACGCTACTGGGTCTTTCTGCCCACGGATGAGCGCTTGGGGGTTTCGCGGCGCGTCACGGACGAGCATGAGAGCCGACGGCTCAAGAAGATCGCGAAGAAGCTCAAGCGTGAGGGGGAAGGCTTGATCGCGCGCACAGCGGCACAAGGCACTTCCGAAGAAGACTTGGAACGAGATTTCAATTATCTCTTAGGAGCCTGGAAGGGCATTGAAGAGCAAGCAGAGCGAGCCGAAGCGCCTGCGCTGCTCTATCGCGGAGTGAATTTAGTGCGCGCCTTCTTGCGGGATCGCTTGTTAGAAGATGTTCAGCGGGTCGTGGTGGACAGCGAGGAAACGTACCAAGAGATCCGGGACTTTTTGGACTACATGCACATGGAGGAATTTCTACATCGGGTTGAGCTCTATCGTGGGAAGCGGCCACTCTTTGAAGCCCGCGATGTAGAGGCGCAACTGCGCGAGAGCTTGCAGCCGCGCGTCAGGCTGCCCGGCGGCGGCTCACTGGTCATTGCTGAGACAGAAGCATTGACGGCCATTGATGTGAACACCGGAAGCAATGTGAGGTATCAAGACCAGCAGCTGGCTATTTTGAACACCAACCTCGAGGCCGCGGTAGAGATTCCGCGCCAGCTACGGTTGCGCAAGCTGAGCGGCATTATCATTGCTGATTTTGTGGACATGAAGCGTCGCGATCACATCGAGAAAGTGATCCGCAGGCTGCAGGAAGAGCTCAAGAAAGATCGAGTGCCTGCGGACTTTGTGGACATTACTCAATTAGGGTTGATCGAGATGACGCGCAAGCGCGAAGGCGAGAGCTTGGCCGGGATGTTAGAAGAGGACGAAGCTTGAAAGCATGAGTGAAAAGAGTTAAGATACTCCAAGTTACCGGGCGCATAGCTCAGCGGGAGAGCGCCTGCTTCACACGCAGGAGGTCCGAGGTTCAAGTCCTCGTGCGCCCACACCAAAAGACGAGGCGGAACGCTTAGCCCTCAAGGGGAGGCCCCGCGCGATAGCGGTTGATCTCATCTCTGAGCGTCATCGCAACTTTGCGAGCGGCTTGCGCAAAATCTTCGCTCTGGGACGCAAAAATCACGCTGCGCGCGGCGTTGATGATCGCCAACCCTCCGTGGGAGTTTCCACTGTGCTTGACGGCCTGTTCGAGATCGCCTGCTTGCGCGCCCACGCCCGGCACTAAGATGGGCATCTCGTCGCCGATGATCTGACGCACGACAGCCAGCTCTCGAGGAATCGTAGCCCCGACGACTACACCGACGTTATTTTTGGTATTCCATTGGCGAGCCTTCTCGGCCAAGCGCTGGTAGAGCGGCTTGCCCTCGCAGTCTAGCTCTTGAAAATCCTGTGCACCGGGATTGGATGTACGCACCAACACGAAGGCGCACCTGTCCGGTCGCTCCAGAAAGGGAGCAACGGAATCCGAGCCCATCAAGGGGTTCACTGTAGCTGCGTCGAAGCGATAGTGCTCAAAAAGAGCCTTGGCGTAAGCCCGTGCTGTGTTCTCGATGTCCCCGCGCTTGGCATCCCCGATGACGGGAATCTCTTGAGGGATCAGCTCGCGCGTGTGCGCTAAGATCTCCAACCCCGTGGGGCCGAGCATCTCATAAAATGCCAGATTGGGCTTATACGCGCAGACGAGATCAGCCGTGGCTTCGATGATCGCCCTATTGAATTCGAGGACGGCTTGGGGGCCGTGGCGCTCGCGCAGGAACGCTGGAAGTTTGGAAAGCTCCGCATCCAGCCCAATGCAGAGCCAACTGTTATTGCGGCGCGACGCGGCCAATAGCTTATCCAGAAAAACCATTATGCTTCTTTATGTTTATGGATGGAGTCAAGTCTGTCTGGATGCACTCCACCATAGATGTTCTTTCTATTGCTACATTATTATACAATACCCGTCGTAAACCTTTCACTCGGTCGTGATTCGGCTTTAGGGTAAACTTGTCACGTGGAACTTTTCACTTTAAACTCTCTCGTATGCGTGTGGTCATCATTGGGGCGGGGGAGGTGGGGCGGAGCATCGCAGGGGCCCTCCAGGCTAGGCACGATGTCGTCGTCATCGAGAAAGACCCCGAACGACTCGACTCCCTCCAAGAGCTGGACGTCTTAACTATCCTCGGCAACGGGGCGAGCCTCAAAACCCTCAAAGAAGCCGGAGCTGATACCGCCGAATTGGCTATCGCCAGTACAGATATTGATGAAGTCAATATCGTCGCCTGCGCAGCCGCCAAGCAATTGGGGACAAAAGTCACCATCGCGCGCGTTCAAGATGTCGAGTATCTCCAGACCTGGAAGCGCGGCTATCTGGGAGTGGATGAGATGGTCTGCAGCGAACTCATTACTTCACAGGCGATTGCCGACGTTATCGGACTGCGCGGGGTTCGGGTGGCTGACGAGTTTGCCGACGGCAAGATCTCGATGACTGAAACAGTGATCGAAGACAATGCGCCGGTCATCGGGCTGCGCCTGCGCGAGGCCGCGATCCCCTTACAGTGCAACGTTGCCAGTATCATCCGGGGCGATGCGGTCATCATCCCACGCGGAGACGATACATTGCTGGCGAAAGACCGGCTAGTGCTCATCGGGACGCCCGAAGCCGTCAACGAGTTCAACCGTCGGTTGAGTCTGTATCCGGCAGTTAAAGAAGTGCTCATCGTCGGGGGAGGACGCACTGGCTTTCGCTTGGCGCAGATTTTACAGGCCCGCGGGTTGCAGCCCAAGCTCATCGAACCGGACGAGGAGCGCAGTCGTTGGTTGGCAGAAAGCTTGTCTAACAGTTTGGTCTTTCACGGCGACGGGACGGATATTGAACTTCTGGAGCGAGAGGGGCTCTATCGTTGCGACGTGGCCGTCAGCGTCATCGGTGTAGACGAGCGTAATTTGCTCTGTGCGCTTTTGCTGAAGCGCATGGGCACCCCACAGGTGATCGTGCGTGTGGAAGACCCAAATTTCATAACGATCTTTGAGCGCGTAGGCATTGATGTCGTTGTCAACCCGCGTCGTTTGATCGCAGAAGAGATCATTGGGTTCACGCGCGGGCGGATTGAAAAGACTCTTTCGCTCGAACAGGACCGCGCTGAAGTATTGGAGATCGAAATTTCGAAAGAGAGCCCCTTGATCGGTGTCAAGCTTGCCAAGGCGTCGTTGCCGGTAGGCGTCTTAATCGGAGCGATTGTGCGTGGCGAGAAGGTGATCATCCCACGGGGAACGGATGCCTTGCAACCAGGGGATCGCGTGATCGCCTTCAGCACCAAAGAAGCGACTTCTCAAATCGAAAAGCTCTTATGATGCGACGCTGGGACTTAGCTGTAGACCTGAGGGCAACGCTTCATCATGTAGGCGGGTTGGTCAAATGGCTGAGTGTAGCTTTTGGGCTGCCCTTGGTGTATGCGTTCATCAGCGGGGAGGCCTGGTGGCCGTATGCGCTGCCGGGGGCTGTGGCGTTGGTAGGCGGCTGGGCCGTAGAACGTGTGACCCGCACGGATAGAGATATTCGTCCTCGTGAGGGTTTTCTGGTGGTCGCCTTGGCGTGGCTCGTCGTTGCTGGGCTTGGGGGGATGCCGTTTGTGCTCACAGGGGTCTTGCACTCCGTTGTTGATGCATATTTTGAAGCGATGAGCGGCTTCACGACCACGGGCGCAACGGTGATCGCTCATGTGGAGGGGCTGCCACGGGCACTCTTGCTCTGGCGGGCTTTTACCCAATGGGTGGGAGGCATGGGGATCATCGTGCTGGCGGTGGCCCTGTTGCCCAAGCTGGGAGTCGGCGGCTCCCAACTGATGGACGCCGAAGCTCCCGGGCCTGTTCTAGAAAGACTCACGCCTCGTATCCGTGAGACCGCACGACTGCTGTGGGGCATCTACGTTAGTCTGACGGGCTTAGATATTCTCTTGCTGGTGTTCGTCGGTGGGATGAGCTGGTTCGATGCGACAGCTCATGCCTTCACCACGCTCTCCACGGGGGGGTTTTCCACGCACGACCTCGGCTTTGTGAGCTTTTCGGGAGCTGCTCAATGGATCACCGTGCTCTTTATGGCCATCGGGGGGCTCAATTTCAGCCTGCTCTATCGGGTGCTTCTGCAGCGCCGGTGGCGTGCTCTTGTCCGGGACACGGAGTTTCGCTTTTATTGCACACTCCTGGTAGGCGCGACCGTCTTTCTCCTGTTCAGTGGAGGAGCGGGGAATTTTTTAGAGAATCTTCGGCACAGCGCTTTCCAATCTGTCAGCATCATGACCACGACCGGCTACGCCAGCACGGATTTCGAGCAGTGGGCCCCGGCGGCGAAGATGATCCTGCTGGTCTTGATGTTCTTGGGCGGCTGTGCGGGCAGCACCGCCGGCTCGATCAAAGTCATCCGTACTTGGTTGGTCTTTCGCTTCATGGTACGCGAGACCCGCAAAGTCATCCAGCCCCCAGTGGTCCTGCCCATTCGCGTCAGTGGGCGTGTGGTCAACGAGGAGATCGTGCGAGCTGTAGCTATCTTTGCGATTCTCTACGCGACAACCTTTGCCCTGGGGAGTATCTTGCTCTTGTTTGATGTGGCCCGTCAGGGCCTCAACGTCCAGATCATCGAAGCGGCCAGTGCCGTGGCGGCGACCCTGGGCAATGTCGGTCCTGGCTTTGGGATCGTCGGCCCTATGAACACCTATGCCGAGCTGCCTGAGACATCCAAGGCGCTCTTGGTTTTTCTAATGTGGGCCGGGCGCTTGGAGCTTTTCCCCGTGATCGTGCTCTTTGTGCGCAGCTATTGGAAGGGCTGAAATGCGTGCGTTTATCGTGCTGGGGCACCGAGTGCCGTTGACGCCCGATTTCTCTCTCAATGACCTGCCCGGCAGCGCCGGGAGATTAGATATTCTCTGTCGCTGCGTGACGGCGGCCTTCTGTCTGTCGCACGGAATTCGGCGCGACGTGACGGTCTATCTGGTCTTGCAAGATCAGATTACCGTGCGTTTGGACGGCAGTCGGCTCAAGCACTTGAACCCCGACGAACGCTCGACGGCCGCCTTGCTCCAAAAAGCCCTCAAAGCGCACACGGAGAGCGTAGTGAAAGAGAGTGAGATCGAAAGCACACCGGGGGTTTTTATCTCGGCAGGGGGATTGCGAGATGTGCTCGAAATGTTTAAAAAAACTGGTCTGAAGCTCTATATGTTGCATGAGCAGGGCGAGCCTATCCGCCAGGCTGAGGTCGTCTCTCACGTGGCTTTTGTCTTGAGTGACCATCTCGAATTCAGCCCAAGCGAAGTAGCCCTCTTGGACGAGCTTCCTCGGCTGAGCTTGGGGCCGCTCTCACTCCATGCCGATCACTGCATCACCATCACGCACAACGAGCTCGATCTGCGAGAGAGGCTTGCACCTATTAGCGCTTTGACATAAGATAACTATCCCAAGTATGGCTGATCACTCTGTCGAAGTTCGAGAAGTCTCTTTGGCACTGCTACGCGAGCATGAGCAGATCGAGAGCGAGCGCCTGCGCCAGATTCGTGAAGAGATCCGACGCGAGGGCCGGCTGCGACACCCCATTCTCGTTGACAAACATTCTGGGGTCATTCTCGATGGGCATCATCGCTTCCGAGCCTATCGGGAATTGGGTTTTGAAACGATCCCCTGCTTGCTCGTTGACTATCACTCTGAGTTGGTCTCGGTTCGGTCGCGGCGCTCCGATATTGCCGTCTCCAAAGCCGAGGTGATTCGTCGCGCCTTGAGCGGGGAACTCTTCCCTCCCAAGACAACTCAACATACCCTAAGAGTCTGAGGGTCTGTGAACTCTTCGACTCGAAGAGTTGCCCGCTCGCGAGGAAAGGGTGTAAAATATATGCTTGATGGAGATGATCTTTTGAAAGACGTTCACTCAAGTGGGTCACCACAAAAAGATCGCCTTGAGATGGTGCGGCGCTTGGAGGCTCAAGACATCGCAGATAAAAAAGTCTTGGAAGTCATGCGTCGCATCCCGCGGCATCTCTTCATTGCCAACTCTCTGTGGGACCATGCCTACGCTGATCACCCTGTGCCCATTGACCAGGGGCAGACGATCTCGCAGCCCTATATTGTCGCCCTGATGACCCAAGCTCTTCAGTTGGAGAAGAGCGACCGGGTGCTGGAGATCGGGACCGGCTCTGGCTATCAGACGGCGATCCTGGCGGAATTAGCGACGCACGTCTATACGATCGAGCGATGGCAGGAGCTGGCTGATAAAGCTCAGAGGCTTTTGACATCAGCGGGGTATACAAACATCAGTTTTCGGGTGGGTGACGGGACGCTCGGTTGGCCTGAAGAGGCGCCGTTTGAGAAAATTCTGGTCACAGCCGCTGCTCCGGAGGTACCGGCTGCCCTAGTGGAGCAGCTGGCAGAGGGGGGACGTTTGGTCATCCCAGTGGGGGGGCGACAGGTGCAAACGCTGGTAGCTTTCACGAAGGAGGAGGGAGAGATGCGTCGTGAAGAGCTCTGCGCCTGCAGCTTCTTGCCATTAATTGGGAAAGAGGGCTGGCCGGATCAAGAGACCTGTTGGAAAGGGGGGATGTATTGAGAAAAACAAGACTTCCTGAATGGGGTTACTAAACAGCAGATCACACATTCATTGTAATACTTAGAAGCAAAAGAGAAAACACAGGAGGCAACAGATGAAAAGAATAAAGTACAGTTTTTTCGTTGTAGGAACGTTGTTTCTTGTCGGGGCGTTCTTGACGGGCTGCGGAGGCGGCGGAGTCAAGCCGCCAACGGCCGTTATCAATAGCCCGCAGAGCGGTGCCCAAGTCGCTGTCAATCAGCCAGTCGAGTTCCAAGGCGCAGCGAAGGACGATGCGGGCAAAGAGATCACTCAAGATATCGTCTACGAGTGGGACTTCGGTGATGGAGCCACCGGCACGGGCCCATTTGCCTCTCACGCGTATAACAACGGTGGTACCTACACGGTCAAGCTGACAGTGAAGACGGCTGCGCAAGCCAAAGAGACCAGCCCAAAGCTCGAAGCGAAACAAACAGCGCAGATCGAGATCACGGTGACCGCGGCTCTGTCGGTGGCTATTTCTGCGAGCGTCACGGAGGGTCCGGCGCCGCTTGAAGTGTCGTTCGCGACTGGAATCTCGGGCACGGCAGTCAGCTACATCTGGGACTTCGGCGACGGTGCAACCAGCACGGAAGCCAATCCGATGCATACGTTCACGACTGAGGGCACCTATACAGTCAAGCTCGTCGTCACCGGCAGCGATGGCAGCTCGGCCTCGGCCGAAAAGACCATCATCGTCACAAGCGGTGGCACGTCTCAAGGCATACTGCACATCGTCAAGATGGTCTCAACTCAAGATAACCGGCACTTCTTCGAGCCAGCAGAGCTGACCATCAAAGCGGGCGACAGAGTGCGTTGGGTGAACGAGTGTGAAGAGGGCGTCCCGTGTGTGCACTCGGCGCAAGCGTACCCGGACAAGATTCCTGCGGGCGCGGAGGTCTTCGACTCGACGCTCCTGACGGGGCAGGGGCTCACATACGAATACACCTTCACCGTCCCCGGTGAGTATGAGTACTTCTGTTTGCCGCACGAAGCCTTGGGGATGAAGGGGAAGATCATTGTCAACCCGTAGAAAAGAGCCCTATGCCAAAGCTAATAGACCTGCGCAGCGACACAGTTACAAGACCCACACCGGCGATGCGCCGCGCCATGGCCGAAGCCGACGTAGGCGATGACGTCTTCGGGGAAGACCCGACGGTCAATCGCCTGCAAGCGCGTGCAGCTGGGCTGTTTGGGCGCGAGGCGGCGCTCTTTGTGCCATCGGGAGTCATGGGCAATCAGATCGCTATCAAAGTGCACACTCAGCCGGGCGATGAAGTTATTGTAGAAGAAGCATCGCATATTTTTAATGCCGAGATGGCTATGATGGGCGCGTTCTCGGGGGTGATACCACGACCGCTTTCTGGTGAGCGCGGTTTTCTACGCTGGGCCCAGATCGAACCTGCCATCCGCCCGAAAGTTTATTACTACGCCCAGACGCGACTTATTTGTCTAGAAAACACCCATAACTTCAAGGGCGGAGGTGTCTATCCGTTAGAATGGGCGCGTGAAATTATCCAGAGAGCGCACGAGCGCAGCTTGGCAGTCCACCTGGACGGGGCGCGTATTTTTAATGCTGCTATCGCCATGCGTCAGTCAGTCAAAGAGTTGACCGAAGGCTTTGATTCGGTGATGTTCTGTCTTTCTAAGGGATTAGGAGCGCCGGTGGGCTCGATGCTGGTCGGTTCGGCAGAGTTTATAGAGAAAGCCCGCAGGGTTCGCAAGATGCTGGGCGGCGGGATGCGCCAAGCGGGGATATTAGCCGCTGCAGGGTTGTATGCATTGGAACACCATGTGGAGCGTTTAGCAGAAGACCACGGAAACGCGCGCTTGCTGGCGGGCGAGCTTGCCAAGATCCCAGAAGTGAAATTAGAACCAGTCGAGACGAATATCGTTGTTTTTGAGTTGACGAAGACGCCGGCTGAGAGACTTGTCACTGAGCTGAGAAAGCGCAATATTCTCGCTAGTGCCATTGGGCCGCGACGGATTCGCTTGGTGACGCACCTCGACGTGACACGCACGGACATCCTTGAGGCAACTGGAGCAATACAAGAGATACTCACGCGCCCGTGAAGCCCACTAAATAAAAAGAGTACTAAAGAATAAGGAGCCCCTTGGGGGAGGGGCTCCAACCACCCGCTTGTGGTGGTGGTGGTGAGAGGATGATAGAGAGATACTGTCCCAATTATAGTCTTTCGCATATCATCCCGTCTGTAGCGTAAATAACATTGAAACCTTTTGGCTCTGGTAACGGTACTGTATGGTAGCTGAGCAGCCAAGGCAAGTTGGGCTTTTGGGCTTGTTGATGCATTCGTGCTATAATAGCTTACGTAAGGAGGCTGAATCATGCGAGCAGCGCAACAGAGCCGTCACCGAATGAGCCGGCGCACTTTCTTGAAAGCCCTAGGGGTGACAACAGGGGCTTGGTTCTTTGGACAACATCTGGTTTATAGCCAGCAGGCGCTGTCCATAGGCGTCGTGGGCGGCAGCAGCTCGCCACTTGGACAGGGGATCCTCAATGGGGTGCAACTGGCAGCGGATGAACTGAAATTCAAAGTCATCGTCGGCGATCTGGGGAACGAAACCGATCTTGAACGTGCTCGAACGGTCTTCAACGATCTCATCAGCAAGGGGGCCGATGCTATCGTTGGTCTATCCCGACCGGACACTATCCCGGTTCTGCTGCTGGACATCCCGCGTGCCAAGAAACCCTTTATAATCACGGGGACACCGTGGGGTGGCACCGATCAAGTCGTGGGCAACTATGCCAATTTCAAGTATATCTTTCGTGCCAGCCTAGTCAGTGCTACCGTGCAGGCTTTCGACAGCGGCGAGTTCGGTCGAGAATTTCTCATCGAACGCCTCATCAAAGAAAAGATTCTTTCGTCCAACAAAGTGGCCTTGCTCGGTGATACTTCAAAGCAGAGTGCCGATTTTCGTGCGGCCTTGCAGTCTCGTCTCTCCCGCGCAGGCTTGGATGTCATAGGCAATCTCTCTGATACTCAAGCCGGGACTCTTTTGGAACGGTTGCAGAAGATCAATGTCCCCGCGGCAATCACGGCGTTCTTCAACGCCAAAATCGGCGCAGACTTTGCGACCGGCTGGTCGGCCAACAAGATAAAAGTAGCCCTCTTTGGCTGGAACGAGGCTTTACTCTATGATGACCTCAAAGGCGCGGCTGCCGGCTACGTCGTCACGGACTTCGCCGCGGAGACCGCCAAAGTAGGCGTAAGAACTCTCAATTTCTATAAGAACTATCAAGCGCGCTTCAATACGAGGCCCGTCTTCACAGCCGCTACGAGCTATGACGCTGTCTATGCGCTCGCCGATGCGCTCGAACGCGCTCGTAGCACGGACGCCGATGCCCTCATCGGCGCTCTGGAACGGGCCAGGATAAGCGGCGTGGTGGGCTTCATCCGGTTCTACAGTGTAGAGGAGCAGCAGCGAGACCCGCTCAAACTTGCCATCGCTCATGATCAAGTCTACGGTATGAATCGTCTTGGTGGAGTTGCAACTGCCCCCGGGGGCTTTGACGGGGTGAGGCCATTCTATACGCAGCTCGCACCCACCGGCCAGCGCGTTGTGCTCTATCCCATCGAATATGCTACCGGCTCGTATGCTTTGCCGCCGCATTTCGGCTAAGAGCGATAACAGAAACTGTAGGGACACCCCTTGGCAAAGAGGGGAGCGATAGATTAGAATAAAACAGTCAAATATCCAAGGAGGTTGAAAATGAGCCGCAGGGGGAGCCGCGTTGGTCGGGTGCTCATCGTCGCGTTTCTGTTAGTCACCGTTGGTCTGAACGCCCCTGGATTACTTTCCCAATCGCAGATTGAAAGCCCTGAAGCCCCACGAGTCACATATATTCTGTTGCCCAAAGCCAAACCGGCCAGATGTGTGGTCGCGCCACCAGCTTTGCCTGCCGATAAGTGTCCCCCAGGCACCATCCCCCCCGTTGAAACTGCCATCAATTGGGTTGCGGCTGATGGGACCGATTTCGAAGGCTCCGTCGGCTATGAGGACATCAATAAAGATATTGTAAAGATCACTTTTCTTGTGGTGAAGGCCACAGAAGTAAAGGATGCTCCCCCAGGGACGTTTGCAAAGGATCAGACGTTCAGCTTCGAGCCTCCAGCACAAGCTGAGACCAAAGGAGCTTTTGATTTTCGCATCTTCACCACTGTGCCACAAGATGTCACCCTCCAGGTGACGCTTGAGGATGCCAAGAAGAACGTCAGCCAGCCCAAGATATTCTCTTTTAAAGCTGTCGGCCCGGAGCCGATTATCAGCGGGGTTAGCTTCCCCGAGCAGATTCCTCTGGGGGCACAGCAGAATGTAAAAGTGGGGTTCGTTGACCGCGAGGGCGAGCTGAGTCGAGTAGAGTTCCAGTTGGTCAACTTTTCCGATCCGAAACGCATAGCCGACTGCACTTTGCCTGTAGATCCCATTGATGTCAGCGAGAGGATCTTGGGCGAGAAGGAGGGACAGCTGAGTTTTACGATCTCCTGTAGTAGTGCTCAGCGTGTCATTCTCAAGGTCGTGCTGGTGGACCGCCAAGGCAATCGCAGCGAAAATAGTCTCTTGAGCCAGAAGAACACTTTTGAATTTATTGCTGGTCGGAAGGTGGCAGATCGTCTCTTCTTTCTAGATCAGTTTGGTCAAGCTGGTAGAGAGCCCGGCGCTTTTCTTAGCCCCCAGGGGATTGCTGTTGACAGCAAAGGGGCGATCTACGTCGCCGACACCGATAACCATCGCCTTCAGCGATTCGATCCCGATACGTTTAAGCAGAATGAAAAGAAGCCAAGCTTTGTGTGGGGAAGTCGCTGTCTATTACGTACTGGGGAGGGATGTCGCGATCCGGATGGGGGCGGCCCGCTCGCGCCGGGAGATGGCCAGTTTGAATTCCCCACAGACGTTGCTGTGGACGCTGCTGGCAATGTTTACGTGGTAGACAGCGGCAACCATCGCATACAGAAATTCGACTCGACCGGAAAGTTTTTGGCGAAATGGGGCACGAAAGGCAGCGGTGACAGCCAATTTGAAACCCCTGTTGGAATTGCCCTGGACAGCACAGGCAAGTTCGCCTACGTTGCTGACAAATTCAATCACCGTGTGCAGAAGTTCGACGTGAGTGGCCCTTCGGCTCGATTCGTCGCCAAATGGGGCAGCGAGTGCAACTTGACGGTGACACCTCCAACAGGGCGGTGCGTTGACCCCGATGGTGAGGGCCCATTCAAAACGGGCGATGGACAGTTTAACAAACCGCAAGCTATAGCCGTTGACGGAACCGGGAGTGTCTATGTCTCGGACACGGAGAACCATCGCATCCAAAAATTCGATGCCACCAGTAAGTTTTTGTTCAAATGGGGGCGCAATGGCTTTGCTCCAGGGCAGTTTGACGTCCCTCGTGGGTTGGCCTTCACCAAGCAGGGCGTCTTGCTTATAGTAGATCAAAATAACAATCGCGTGCAGGAGTTCAACACCGACGGCACATTCATGCGGCAATGGGGTGAGCCGGGCACTGGGGAGGGGGGGTTCGACGCCCCACAAGACATCGCTGTAGACAGCGCTGGCAATATCTATATCGTCGAGCTGCTGAATAATCGCGTGCAAAAATTTGGGGACCTGACAACGCAGCAGCCGTAGGGGTCCTGCCCAAAGGAGGCGGCTATGCATCGTATTATGAAAAGACTCACCGTTGCCATCGTACTTGGCGCTCTCAGTGTTGTGCCGATCAGTTTGGCCCAAAGCAGCCTGCTGCAATTGGTCTTTCGCGTTCCCGATGGCAGCCCCATTCGGTCCTCGCCGGTGATAGATATTGCTAAGAACGCCATCTATTTTGGGGCTGACGACGGGAATCTCTATGCCATTCCCTTGTTGGGCACCGAGCAACCTCGCCGGCCCAAATGGGTCTTCTCGCCTGACCCTGATCCAACAAAGCGACGCCCCATGCGGACAAGCCCGGTGATCGACGAAGCAAAGAATAGAATCTATATCGGGTCTGATGACGGAGATCTCTATGCGGTTAACCGCGATACCGGCGAACGGATAGCATTTGGCCGGGTTGGCTCTCCTACGCCTTTACCACGGTCCTTGCCCATTCGAGTTCCACCGGCCGTTGATATTGCTCTCGATCGCTTATATGTGGCTGCCGACGACCAACAACTGCTCTCATTGAATGCGGTTGACGGTTCACGTGCCATTGATCCCTTTATTCGGGCCAAGGGGGCCATCCGCGCTGCGCCGCTGGTCGACTTTGTGCGGAGCGCGGTCTATTTTGGCTCCGATGACGGGAAGTTCTATGCGATTGATCGTGATAACTTTGGTAAGGATGTTTTCGGGCCGGTGGTGATCGGCAGTCCGGTGCGGGGTTCGCCGGTCTTAGACATTCGTGGGGCAGAAGCGGTGGCTATTTACTTTGGCGCGGACAACGGCGTTTTCTATGCGATTGACCGCGAAGGGAAGGAGCTGTATAAATTTGAGACCCCCGGGCCGATCCGCACCATGGCTGCCGTTGACTCCCGCAAGAACGCTGTGTACCTTGTCTCCGACGACGGCAAGCTCTACGCGCTCTTTCGCAGCGATGAAAAGGATGCGCGCGGGGAGACCATCCCCGGCAAGGAAGGGGGGAAGAGAAAATTCGGTTTTTCTATCGTGACCGATGGCAACCCAAACCCGTTCGACGGTGATCTGCCGCGCTCGTCGCCCGTCGTGGACCGTCGTCTGGGAGCCACAGGCACAGGGACGATCATCGTCGGCTCGGTAGACGGCAATCTCTACGGGATCGATCCCGATAGTGGACGCTTGCGGTTTATACATTCCGTTCCCGGCGCTGGCACCGATCCGCGTGCAGCCATCCGCACGACTCCGGCGCTCTATGTTCGCGGGCCCGGCTCGTTCTTAGATATCTATATTGGCGCCGACGACGGCGGGCTCTATTTCGTCACACGACGTCCGTAGGCAGAGATTGGACTTTCGGGGTTTGAGAAGCTAAAATGGTCTTCACAAAAGAGAAAAGGTTCGGCACATGAAAATCTTCAGGGAGGTGGCATCCATGGGCCGCTCGGCGAATCGCGCCAAGGCAGTTCGACCTAGGCTTCAGTCTAAGAAAAGATCGCAAACGTGGATACGTAGCATCGGAATAACTGTGATAGTCGCTTCTGTTCTCTTGGCGTTGGACGCGGGCCCAAATATTTTTACGGGATGGGGCCAAGCGGGCGCACCCTCACTGCCGGAGTTGCACCCGACCAGCCTCGTGCTCAGCCCGCCCTCGCCTGTAGATAAGGGTGTCGCAGTTATGGCTCGCGCCAAGATCGTCAACACCGGCGACAGCCCGGCGCCGCGCTTCACCGTCGAGTTTTTCTATCGTCTGAAGAGTGATCCGACTCGCCCTTGGACAAGCTTTCCTGACGGAAAGGGTGTCGTCAACCTCCTCCAAGGGGTGAGTCCCCGCGATCAAGCTATCACAGTCGAGGGAACGTTTGACACAGCCAAGGCCGAGATCGAGCCGGGCAATTATGAAATCCGGGTGTTGGTAGATGCCAGCAATCAGATCTCCGAGCAAGACGAAACGAACAATGAGCTGATCGTCGGTCTGCAAATTCGCTCCTCGCGCTTGAATCGGCCTGATCTGTTGCCTACGGCGCTTGTCTTCAATCCGCCATCTCCGATTGACGGACAGACAACAGTCAATGTGATTGCTACGATGCGTAATAGTGGTCCAGTGGACACTGGCGTTTTTGATGTGCAATATCTCTTCTGTAAGCTGCCTACGCCGCGTAGCGCCTGTCCATCAGATCAATTGGTGGAATTTGCGCGGGCGGCGGTGCCCACAGGGCTAAAAGCTGGCGAAGAGCGGTCGGGCCGCGAGCTGCATGGACAGACCGAAATTCAGTTCCCCAATCCCCGTGACCCCAGCGCGGTCAAGCTCGATCCCGGAACGTATCTTATCCAAGTGCGAGTGGACCCCACGAGCAAAGAGCAACCCACTGGCGCCGTTGAAGAACAAGATGAAGCGAATAACGTGCTGACGGCACTGCTGACAGTTAAGGGGCCGGAGCTCTATCCCGAAAGGATCGTTCTGACGCCGACGCCGGTCCGTGTCGGCGACGAGGTGCTCGTCACCACGCGGGTTGCTAACTCCGGGCAAGCCCCAGCGGAGAACGTTGACGTCAGCTTTTTTATCAATGGGCGTCGCTTCGCGACCGCAACCGCTTCGGTGTCAGCAGCAACCTCAACGACCGCTCCGGCGCATCAGATTGTGCAAGCGAGCCTGAAGACTGCCGAACTCGCCCTGCAGCCGGGCGTGCATGAGCTGCGGGTGGTCGTTGACCCAGATGACCGAATCAGTGAATTGGACGAATCAAATAACACGCTCGCGACATCACTGACTCTTCAGACAGCTCTGCCGAAATTGCCAGAACTCGCTCCCAAGAGCCTCATTGTGACACCTTCGTCACCGATGGAGCAAGGGACAGGGACAGTGACGGCTGAGATCTTGAATAATGGAACCCAAGCTGCTGAAGGGTTTGATATAGAATTCGCGGTGCGCGAGGCCGGTCGCCTGCGCTGGAATCCCATCATCTGCACGGTCAACTGTACAAACAATAAGCTCAGCCCGAATGCAGAGCTGACCGCACAAGCGCAACTGCCCGCGCTTGTGCCCGGCTCGTACGAAGTCCGTGTGCTGATTGACCCACAGCGCCGTCTCCCAGAGTTGGACAAAGAGAACAACGAGATGCGCATCAGCTTCCGGGTGATCACACCACGGAAGCCCGATCTGGCGATTGTCCAGTTGGCGTTCGATCCGCCAAGCTTGGTGGTGCTGCCAGGGCAGCCGGTGCGAGTGCTCATTACAGTCGAGAACATTGGCGATGCGCCAGCGGGGGCGTTCTCAGTGCAGTGTGCGCAGCGCCGGGTGGACGAAGCAACGGCTCTGCCTCTGCTACGACCGGACGATGTGCTGGGGCTGGCTCCGGGAGAGAGCGCGCGCCGCACCTGCGAGTTGCGAACCGATGGGCTGCGGCCCGGATTCTATGAGCTGAGTGTCTTGATTGACCCAGAGAATCGCATTGATGAACAGAGAGAAGACAACAACGCAGCCAGCACGGGCACAGGTGTCCCCGGTGAGCCCGGCCCCGTCGGCCAAGCCGTACTCGTTCAGGGACCGGATCTCGTCCCGGATCGCGCCACGTTGAAGGTAACACCCGCTGGCACCACCGAGCCATTACCGCCCGGACCGCCCACGCCGCGCGTTTCACAAGGTGACGTGCTGAACGTAGAAGTCACTGTTCGCAATAGAGGTGCTCTGGCGGCCGGCGGCTTTGAAGTCGCCTTCTGTCTGCGGGCTGTGCCTGCTCAAGCAACGTGTATCGAGATCGGCACCCGGACAAGAACGACCGGCTTGGGCTTGCAAGACGAGTTTGTCGCGAAGGGTCGGGTGAACACGCAAATACTCCCGCCGGGGCTCTATGAGATCGGCGTGATCGTGGACCCAGCCGAGCAGAATCGTCCTTTCGGACGGGTTGAAGAGGTCAATGAGCGCAATAACACTATCGGCGGCGCTCCTATTGGTGTGCCCGGCTTCTTCATCGAGGTCGGCGGCGGAGGCCTGGTAGATCTGGCAGCACAGACGCTAACGACCACGCCCAATCAAGCGATGGTGACACGAGGGCAGATCGTCCGCGTCTCCGCAGGGATCGCCAACTTAGGCTCTGTGCCCTCTGGGCAGTTTCTTGTAGAATTCACCTATCGCAATCTCTTGAGCCTGCCGGGAGCTGATACAGTCTTTAGCCGTCAAACAGTGGCGAACTTAGATGGCGGAGCCCGCACGACGCTGGTGGCCGACTTGAACACGATCTCTTTGAGTCCGGGGACGTATGAGATCTCCGTGACTGTAGACCCAGACAATCGCCTCTTAGAGCCGGACGAGACGAACAACCGTCTGGTGATCTTTGTTAACGTGAACTGACATCATCTGGACAAACGCAGCACTATCTATTAAGATGAAGAAAGGCCTTAACCCGGTGATCGAACCGCGTCCCCCAGAGGCTGCCAAGGGAGACCCCGCCCAAAGCCGCTGAGGCTGGATAGGATGCATCAACTGCGGTTAAGGCCACTTCTTTTTGTGAGGGCCAGAAAGGAGAGCACATGAAACGCGCACTCGTCTCTTCAATCCTTGCAGGTGTGATGGCCTTGGGCTTGTGGGGCCTGGCCCAACAGGGGGGCTTCTTTCAGAATTATCCCGGCGGAGCCAGCAAGTCGGTCTATAAAATTACCCAAGAGAAGTCGGCATATCCCATTCTCTTGACCATGGAGATTCAGCCCATAGCGACTGATACGTTCACGGTGCGGACGACCAACGAAGTCACAGGAACGCGAACTGATCTAGAGCGCGGCATATTGGAGGGCTTAGCGCGCGCACAGCTTGAGGTCAACAGCGAGTCTCTCACGGCCCTCCGGAAGTTTTTAGCTGATATTCAGCCGAACACGGCCTATGTGTTGCCCAATGGGGCGCGCTTTGAAGCTGGCGAGCGCGATAAGATTGCTGGTGTCGCTGTGATCCGCGGCGTGCTCACCGATCCAAAGAAGCCAAATCAGCTGACGGTGCTGGCGCTGACGCTCAATAAAGCCGTGCCGTTCCCGCCGCTCTTGCAGATTGAAGAGCGCCGTGGGTTGCTCTTGGTAACGGTGTTCAAGCTCGAATTGACAGAATTCTCTGCCCAGCCGTGAAAGATGTGGCGTGATCTGACCGTTCTGGCGCTGCGCAATCTCTCTCGCCGCAAGGCGCGCAGCGCCCTGACTCTGGTGGGGCTTGCCGTCGGCATGACTGCCGTCGTGGCGCTCATCTCGCTCAGCCTTGGAGCGCAACGGATGATTGAACGGCAGTTCGCCAAGATGGGCGCTGATGCCATTTTGGTTGTGCCGGTTGGTGGCTTTGGGGAACCTCGGCCAGTACGGCTTGATCTATCTATTTTGAGAGGAATTTCTGGGGTCCAGAGCGTCGGGGCGGTACGTCGCGAGACGCTCTCCGTGAAAAGCTCAGCAATCTCTGGGTTTCTCAATGTCGTGGGTATTTCTACTGAGGGAGAAGTTCTTGCTGGACAGCTATTCGGTGGACTCGATGTAGCCCGGGGAAGGCTCTTTGCGAGCTCTCAAGACGAAGTGGTGCTTGGCGCTGGGGCGGCCCACGATCTGGGTGTCTCATTGAATGAGGATGTGACAATACAGAACCGCTCTTTTCGCATAGCGGGAGTTCTAAAACACACAGGCAATGACCAAGACGACTACGCGCTCTATCTTTCTTTGGAGAAGTTGGAAGAGCTGATGGACGAGAGGGGGATCATCTCTCTGGCCTTCGTGCGAGCTGCATCCGGTGTAGACCCTGCTGTGCTCGCGCAAGAGATTCAAAGAGCCTTGAGAGCCTCTATCGCTGAGCGCGAATTTCTTGTCCAGTCATCGAAGCAATTGAGCGATCTGGTCAGTGGGGCGCTGGGGGTGCTGCGCTGGACGCTGGGAGCGATCGCAGGGATCTCTCTGCTGGTGGGCGGGATCGGGCTCACAAATACGATGCTCATGGCGATCTTGGAGCGGACACATGAGATTGGAGTTTTGAAAGCTCTTGGAGCCAGGCGTCGGCACATCTTGGCGCTCTTTCTCCTAGAGTCGGGCTTTTTGGGGTTACTCGGAGGACTGGCCGGGCTGCTCTTTGGTGGGGCAATTGCTCAGTCTGCCGCTTTGATCGCGGGACAGTTTCTGCGGACCGATATTTTCAGTGTGGCATTTGATGGTTCTCTGATGGCCGGGGCGTTGCTCTTTGCTGTTTTCTTAGGGGCGATAGCCGGGGTATGGCCGGCGTGGCGCGCCTCGCGGCTCGATCCGGTCGAGGCGTTGCGCTATGAATAGCTTCTGAAATGCTACTTCCTAAACCCCGGCGGCCAGGGGTAGTCGGGTGGCAAAGATTGATACTTATAGGCAGCAAGTCTTGCTCTAATCTCCACACTTCTCCCGCAACTCCTCTGAGCTGTAGTCACCTTTTTGATTGGAGGAAACCCTGTTATCCTTACAAGCGACGACCCTGATGACTTGCGGGTCTAGGTTGATACCGTATCCCTTGTTATTTTCAATCACGTTGCCTTGCAAAGAATCGATCGCGATCAGGGGGTATGAATAAGGTGGCAAATGCAAGGCGCTTATCCCGTCGGACCGGCTATCGGAGATCGTGTTGCTCTCGATTTCAAGCGACAACCCAAACCCAAGGTTAATCCCTATATCATTAGCGACGATGCGGTTCCCGAGCAGCTTAATATCAAAATTGGCTGGCAATGCTATCCAGATGCCGAGCCCGTTTCCCAGCAGAGAGTTCTCTGACACGAGAATAGTTTGGGCATCTCCTGCAAAGACGCCACCTAAGGTGTTCCTAAAGATACGGTTGCGGCTGATAGCAACGCCGTTAGCGTGATAGAGTACTATCCCGTTCCCTGCAAAGGGAAGGCTTATATTTTGAATATTTTGGATCTCGTTCCCAATAACCCACACGCCATACGTAGGATCTGATACCAATAAACCGGGTTTTACCTTACTGGCCGGGCTGACGCTCTCCAGGTGGATGCCTGCTTCACCAAAAGCGACAATGTTGTTGGATATCACAAGATAGGAGAGCGCTCCCTTGAGCCAGATCCCTCCTATTCCCTTCTCCCCAAGGGCTACGATCTTATTCTCAGAGATCATGCCGCTTATCTCTCCTGCTATTTGGATTGCCTCACTGATCCCCCCGATTGTCAAGCCGGTGATGCCTATAGCTATGGGCCAGGAGCCAGCGACGAAGACCGTGGGGCGTTGGGCATCCAAGCCTTCCAGCCGTCCTACAACCGTCGTTTGTTCACGCCCAGCTCCTTGGAGCCAAAGACTCTTGAGCACAACCAAGTTCTCTTCGTACGTGCCGGGTGAAATCTTAATCAACGGAATCACCGGCTTTTCCTCCCACGTCGTTATTGGTGGGGTTTCAGAAGCTGCATTGATAGCCTCTTGGATCCTCTGGAAATCACAAGTCGGAGGGCCTTCGGGGCAGACGGTCAATATCACTGATGGCATTATAAGTAGCCCTTTTTGCTCCTGAACGCTCGTTGGTACAAGCTGCTGCACGGGCACGGTAGCTGGAACGCTCCCGATAACCAGCAAGCCGACAAATATCAGACTGGACACCTTGAGACTTTTGAGTAGCTGCATATCAGCTCCTTCCCTTAGTATCACCTATGCCTGAATCTTGTCAGTTACACACAGGACAACGCGGTCCGTTGGCGTCAGGGTCTTGCGTCTCATCCGTCTCATCCCAGTCGGGCTCCTCTACTATTATACCAGAATCTAACTGTTCGTTATTGGCAGAAGAGCCTGGCTCGGACCATGGCTCGGCAACGCAAGCAGCTCTGCCGGTCGCTTGCTTGCATGCCATTTTCTCTAGCTCCTCTGGAGTGTACATTCCACATGCTCCTCCAATACATTTGTATTGGACTGTCCCATCTGGCATCACCCGGACAACTAAGATGGCTGTGGCTTTCTTGGCCTGATCGGGCATACTGCCCACGTAGTTTTCTATTGCTTGCAGAGCTTGATCGGTTCCGATTGCATTGGGATTAGTGAACACGTAGATGATGATACCCCGATCGCGCCCAAATCCGAGAAATCCTGTCGTTTCTACTTGTTGGTTCAAGACATAGAGAGCTTCGTTTATCCAGTCATTGGCAATCCCCACAATCGCTACTCTGTTGGTCTCGTCGAACAGGACTCGGATCTGGCCCAGTCTCTTGCCCTTCTGGGCCAGCTTCCCCTCAAACTCCTGGAACTTCGCCTTCTCTCGTAGCTTCCCTACCAGCTTCTGGGCCTTCTGCGGGTTCAGCAATCTCACGCCCCGCTCTTCCCCAGTGGCGAAGCAGAATCAGGCTTCAGCGGGGGGGTGACATTCTGGGAAGACCTGAAGAGTGGAGTACAGCCGACGATAACCGAGACGACCCCGATGACGAGGGTGAGCTTGGCCAGAGAAGATGTGCGCATGGGAACCTCCTTCAGGAGCTCAGCTGCCCGTGCTCTGCGGGCCTGGAGCTTTGCGCCCTCCGCTTCTTAGCGGAGGTGGCCTTTTCCAGATTGACACCATATCTTATAGCACACCCCAGGACAAAAGTCAAGCGGGTGAGAGAAAATCTCGTTCGAATGCGATACTAGATGCTCGCTTTGGTCGGAGTTACCCTTGCTTACGCTCAGAGCAAGCCGAGGGCATCGGTCGGCGCGCTGCTTGCTATAGTGAAATCGGCTGATGCACTCACCAGCGGGCCCAATAGAGCACAAATGAGACGACCACGACCGGCAGACTGTAGATAAACAGCAAGAGTCCGAGTTTTAGCGTTCTATTGCGCAGGACCATTCGTGATCACCTCCGCGCATCTTTATTCTCTAAAATTCGGGCTTCGATGTGGAGGTAATCTGTCTAACGTGGTGCCGGAATTGAGCACTTGGGGATGGGACATCAGGCTCGTCCAAGAATATGCACACAGCTCACAGACCCCGTCGCCGTTCGTCCGATCCCAATGTTGTGCTGCAAAGCAATCTCTGGAGAGTTTTGCACTTGGACCGGACCGGCTTGCCCGCGGAGCTGCTCAAAAAGCTCGACGATCTGAGCGCCCCAAAGCGACGTCATAGACTCCAGCAGTGATGGCCAGACAGGCATTGCGAAAAGCGTCGCTCCCGGTGGCACAGGCGTTCTCGACTCTTGTGATGGGGATTTCAAAGAGCCCCGTCGCGTAGGCCAATAAAACCCCAGAATTCCCTTGGGGTGGGTAGAGCGTGCCCAACCAGGCAGCTTCGATTTCTTATGGCATCGCTGCACGCTTGAATTGCAGAAGTGACAGAACGTATGGAGAGCCCTACATCACACAGAGAGACGGAACCTTCAATCCCCAAAGCCAGTGCAATGCTACCCGCTACCGTATGTTCTCCGTAGCCTGTCGAGACGCTGCACGCATAGATCGCGCCAATGTTTCTCGCTTCGATTCCTGAATGTGCCAGGGCACGTCGGGCAGCTTTCACGCAGAGCGTGACGACGTCTTCATCGGGGGCGGGGACAGCCTTCTCGCCGCGTCCGCCCGCACGGTTCCACGCCCGATGGATCTCTTCCGTCTTGATACGATAGAACGGGATCGCCGTCCCGTGGCCTTGAAGATAGATCATTTAATTTTGCAGCGCCCGCACGATGATATTGAAGTCACCGCCCCCGCTGGCTAACAATTTTCCGTCCGGCGAGAACGCTACGGCGAGCACAAACTCGACGTGCTCGCTGAACGTCTGGATCTCTTGCAGAGCAGGCACCTCCCAGAGTTTGACGGCCCAATCCATACTCCCCGAAGCGAGGCGTTTCCCATCAGGGGAGAATCGCACGGCATGGGTACGGTGACGGTGACCGGCTCGATCCGTTATGAGCTTTCTCTCAGCTACATCCCATAACCGGATGACCCCGTCGCTGCTGGTCGAAGCCAAGAGTTTTCCATTAGGGCTGAACGCTACAGAAAAGACGGCTGCCACACGCACCGGCAGCACTCCCAGCAAAGCCCCCGTCTGGGCATCCCACAAACGAATCTCGCCGTCGCCTCCTCCGGAGGCAATGACCGCGCTATCCGGGCTGAAAGCAAGAGCAAAAACCGTCTTACGATGTCCTACGAGAGCTCTCACGAGTCGCCCGTTTTCGGCGTCCCAAACTCGAACGGTCGCATCTTCTGCTCCAGTGACTAAAAACTTCCCGTCAGGGCTATACGCTGCCGAATGGACCCAACCGACATGACCTTCGAGCATCAGTAATTGCCGTCCCGTCTCGACCTCCCACACCGAAGCGAGCTGGCTATCGCCATTGGCAGTGAGTAAACGCTTCCCGTCTGAGCTGAACGACAGGGCAAAGACCGTCCCTAAACTCTCAGCGATGACGCGCCGGGGTTGGCCTGTGGTCCAGTCCCATAGATAGATCGTGCCATTGCCTTGGCCGGTCGCTAGAGTTTTCCCGTCGGGGCTGAACTCCATGGAAAAGATCGTGCTCTGCGGGCTGAACGTCTTGACAACAGGCTGTGAGGTAGTAGTCATGCCTACCACGAGCATCAGAAGACTCAATACCAAAACCAGACGAAGTGCCCCATACATAAAAATCCGATCTCCTTGCTATTTGTTGGTCATCTATGATAGACTATAAAAAGATGGGCTGTCAACAGGTCGAATAAGCCCGCCCACACCGATGGCTGACTACCCACAGCGAATCTCCCATATCCCCGCGCGCTCGATCACCGTAAACCGCACACCGGCAATTTGCTCAGAAACCCAGATATTTGTTTTACTATGGTCCGTCAGTTCTGCGCAAAAGAACCTCCCGCCCCTGAGCGCCAAAAACGGGATGATCTGGTCCGCCATATGCCGGTCGAGCGTCGCACCGCTGCGCAGCTCCGTGATCAGTGCTGAGGCTGCTTGTTCTCCGATCTTTTCAGCAGGCATCCCACGCTCTCCCAATGCGTCACCTCCGATAATTGTCTTGTCGCAGATCGCCCAAAGGACGACTGCTGAGCCCGGCGAGAGCGTGTCAGTATAGCGCATCTCCAGTGTGACAGAGATCTGAGAGAATTCTTTGCGCAGGAGCTGGTAAGCGGCCTCGGCTTGGCGTTCCGCGACCCCGCTCTTTTGAAGATGCTGCGAGGCTATCGAAAGCCCCTCAATCTCTTGGAGCTCCCCTCGTTCGGAGAGATCAAATGGCTCCCGAATGTGCGTAGGCTCAAAGCGTGCTCGCACGCGCGCCCCGCCCTTGGGATAGAACCCCTCACGCTCGACTTCCAGACGCGCCGTGAATCCCCGTCGGCTCAGCAGGGCAAAATTGACACGCTCCAACGCTGAAATTGGCGGAGCCCACCGCCCATACGTCCCCCCGCCTTCCAGCTCGACTTCAAGAGCATGCGCAGCGCTCACCAAGGCAATCTGAATCGGCTGCAGAGCTAAAGCTACCGAGCCTGCGGTCTCAATCTGTAGCTTCAAGAAATTGGTTTGAATGGGTCCCGGATAGAACTCGATCAAGCGCGAGCCGATCTGAGCGCCCTCAAGTTGGGCGTGACAGAGCTGCGCTGCCGCGCGCAGGCCCGCGAGATGTTGCGCTTGCAGCCCCGGATTGGGCCGCCCCTGCCGGATATTGATCACCCTGAGAGATTTTTGCAACGCTATCGCTAACCCCAGTCCAACCCGCAGGACCGAGCCGCCCCCGATAGCACCATCAAGAGAGATCATTCGTGCTGCTCCTCCGCTTGCGATCACACCCGTCTATATGATATTGTTTATCCTACCCTGAAGGTTGTCGAACGTCCACTATGCACAGCATACGACTTCGCGGCATCTATGCGACAGCGCTGGCAGCGTTGACACGTGCCCATGGCTGGAAGGTCGTGCAACCAACGGAAGAGCTTCAGCCCTACACAGACCCCGAAGATCGCTTTGCCCCCTTTGATCTCGACGTGCGAGATCGCGACGATAAGCAAGGCATCCTCGCTGTGGGAGCCGAAGCGTCTTTGAACGTTCTGAAAGAACTGTTTTTAGCAGAACTCCCGGACGCCATTGCTTCCCCAGCCTTCACAGAACTAGGCGCGATCTATCTGGGAGTGGTCCATAGAAAGCGCTCATGGGGCTACGAGGTAGACCTCGGGGGAATGATGGGCTTTCTGCCTCAAACTGAACTGACGTGCCCTCTCAAGAAGGGCGAAGCCATTCGCGTCCAGATCCAAGACATAGCTCATCATCAGCCCATCGTGACCACGCACCTGAGCCTGGCAGGCCTGTTCGCCGTGCTCTCGCAGGAGAACGGCGTGGGCATCAGTAAGGAGATCACTGATTCTCACGAGCGCAAGCGGCTTCTGACTTTGGGGAGAAAGTGTGTTGCTAACGGCTGGGGCGTGATCTGGCGCACCGGGGCCTGTGGGCGGGACGCGAGAGAGCTTCAAGGAGAGATCAAGCGCCTGCAACGCGAATTGCATAGGCTAGAGGGCCATCCTGAAGAGGGCATCCCCGGCCAATTGAGAGCAGGGCAGCCAACGCTTCTCTTTGAGGTCCCTGGTGCAAGCAAGCAGACACTCGATCGGTGGCGAGCGCGCCTCGTGCCGACGGAACCGGGCTATCATCAGCATCAGGTCGAGCAAGCTCGGCATAAGCGCGTCGGGGCTTCTCCGGCTATAGGCGATACTGTAGCCATCGAGCATGTCAAAGTGTCAACAGAACTGAGCGTGGTAATGAGCGGTCTGGTCGTAGAAGCAGTTCCACACCGATTAACAGTGCGCAGAGACATTCGCGGCAAGGGGCAGTACGATGGCCTGGGGGTGCCCAAGGAGCTTGGCGACTACGCCCTGAGCGAATTCTGTGCAGGGTCTTGGAAGTACGAGACGCGCTATTACACGCGCGAGGGCCGGCTGAAAGGCATTTATGTGAACGTCAACACCCCTATAGAGATCTATTCAGACCGTGTGCGCTATGTAGACTTAGAGCTCGACGTTGTCCAGCGACCGGGCGAGCAAGCGTCTATTGTTGATGAGCCCGATTTGCAGCAAACAGCCCATCTATTGAGCCCCCAATTGCTCGCGCGCGCGCGCGCCGTTGCGTCCGAATGCGTTCAGCTTTTGAATAGTAACCGATCACCGCGCTAAAGCGGCGGTGCTTTCAACTATGCGCAAAGAAGAACGCACGTTGATTCAGGGCCGGGTTACTGAAAGCGGTGTATCTCTCACCGCTCGGCCCAAGTCCGTCAGAGCCTGCTCTGACAGAGAGGTTATACGCAGCTACGCTCCACGTGTTGTGCTGGAAGCCGCACTCTTGGCAGCGGAAGAGCTTCGTGCTCTTGCGGTTGCTACGCGCCGCGTGGTTGCAGCGCGGACAGGTCTGAGAAGACTTCCGGGGGTCAACAAAGAGAACGTTGTGCCCCGCAGCGAGAGCCTTGCAGCTTGCGAAAGACTGGGCCAGATAGAAGGGCCACGTCTGCTGCTTATGGCGTTGGCTCTTGCGCACCGTCGTTCGTTCTCGAATATAGGTCAAGTCCTCGAAGACGAGAGTTGTGCTAGGTCCCAGCGAGTCAACGAGACGGCGAGTGGCTACGTGGAGGTCGTGTCTGATGCGACGCCGCTCCTTGCCCGACAAGCGTCTCAGGGTCTTGCGAGCTCCCTGAGTGCCTTTCGCCTGGAGGGATTGGCGCAGTTGGGCGAAGTGGCGTCGTGCTTGAAGGAATCTCGTACCGAACCAGACGAACCCGTTAGATGCTGCCAGCATCGGGTGGTGGTTCAAGTCCACGCCCACAAACCCCTTGGGATTCGGGGGCATAACGAGCTTTTCGAGCACAATGTGGATATAGTACCGCCTGCGCTGTTTGTCATAGGTGAGCGTGGCGGCTTTGGGGGATTGTCCTGTAAGCAGCGAGCGCTGGTAATTGCCGATTCTGAGTTGGAAGCGGTAGCGGCCATGCAAGAGGGTCAGGCTCGCTGTCCAGTCGCGCTCCCGGAAGCTGAAAACGCGCTGGTCGTAGGCGACGGACTTTGGCTCAAAATGCCGCGGCCTACGCCCCTTGGCCTTGGCAGACTTGATGGCATCAGCGACGCGGCGTATAGCCTGACAAGCCAAGTTCAGTAGATCACAATGAGGTTCAGAGTGCTCTTGAAAAGCGAGCATGTGCGGCCCATACTGCCTCCGAACACCTTCACAGGAGGTCAGCTTATGCGAGCTCGCACATGCCCAACGACCAGCGTACCCCAAGCCGTGCCTGGGAGCAATGGCCCCATCCCCAACCTCACCGCCCCGGAAGTCCTCAGTCAGGCTCTGGCC
>JBBIUX010000021.1:0-33194 GCA_037440025.1 Candidatus Fraserbacteria bacterium
AGTCTTTTCCAATTGAAGAATGAGCCTGAAGGCGTGAGTCGTTACCCAAGTATACACGGTCTGCTAAAGGAGCGAAAGAGCTCCGCCTTGCGTCGCTGCAGCAGCTGCGCATACTCCGTGTCACTGTGCGCTTGCGCTATCCGCTCCAGGTCTGCCATCTTCACTCCAGGTCGCAGGTCGCGTTCGGCTGTAGGCAAGCTTTTGAACCTCTCCAAGGGCGTCCGGTAGGTGTCATAGCGCTGGCGCACCTTCCCGCGCTTGTCCACTATCTCCGTGGCGAATCCACAGGGGCGGTGGAAGTTGAGGTAGACGTTCAAGGTCTCCCGGTAGAAGCGCTGGATCTTCTGGGCCTCGCCTTGGGGGATGTACCCATAGCCCATCTGCTTGCGCACGATGCTGCCGTTCTTGCTCTCCACCAGGGCCTGATCGTTGGTGCGGCGCGGGCGGCTCTTGGTGAATTCGATCAGCAGCTTGTTGAGCAGGTCGGCCACGATGTGGTTGATGAATTCACTCCCGTTGTCGCTGTGGAAGCCGAGGATCACGAAGGGGTATTGCATCAGCAGATCCTGCAACACCGGGACGAGTGCGCGCTCACTAATCTGGGAGACACAGCCTACGATCTCCCATTGGGTGACCTCATCGACGGTGTTCAGATGGTAGACGCCTTTGACCCCGTCGCGGTCACCCTGATGGACAGTGTCCACGCGCAGGTAGCCCGGTCGGCCCCGGGGATCGGGGCGACGGCGCTCTCCGTAGGGCGCCGTAGCAGGCTTGCTCTTGGTGACCTGCGCAGCGTGCCTGCGATACAGCGGGGACTGACGCAGGTTGTACAGGTGCGCCACCGAGAGCGTGCTCAAGCGGGCAAACTCCGCGCGGCCATAGAGCGCGTATTCCCGTTTGAGGATGGCGAGCGTGGCCGGTCCGGAGAGACGACCATGGGCTTCATCGACCTCGGCCAGCAGGAGCTGGTCTTGGCGGGTGAACTTGGTGGGGAAGCGATGGCGGCGGTAGGGACGGAGGTGGACTTGGCCGGTCTGACGAAATTGCCTGATCAGGGCCACTTGGGCGCGGGACTGCGCGGAAAAGGCCAGGGCCTGACTGTAACGCAGAAAGGCCCGCAGTTCGTCGATACTCATCGGACGCGAGTCTTTGATCATGAGCATCATACCTCCTATGATTCGACTCACGCGCCGGTTTGGCTATCTTCCCCCACCCCCGCCCATGCTTATCTTGTGGGAGAAACAGGGGCGGGCTTCAGGCTCATCTTGCATTGGATAAGACTAGGGATGGACTTTTGCCTAAAAACGAGCTAAAATGTGTCCAACTCTAGGGGTCCACTACAGGGTCTTGACTTTCACTAAAGATATGATAAATGTCAGGATTTACGTACCACTTATCTGCTTCATCCGTAATCATTCCATTTTCGTTTGCCCCAATTGTTCGTCGAGTGAACATGCTTTGCCGATGGGCATAATGAGTAAGATCATAAATTGCCTGAGTAATTGCCGATAATACTTGTGGTAACTCCTCTTTTATCAATCTAGAGCGTAACGCCTCAACTGAACTATGATGGTCGATCTTTCCGAGACCCTGTGCAGCCATTTTTCTAAGAAGTGGATCGGAATCATCTAACAGTTGCACCAGATCTTTCAAAAAATGTATCGACCCGATATCACGAATGGCCTGAAGGACATAAAATTTGATCTCGTAATTTTCACTATGAAGCAGATAGCGCAGTGCCTTCTCGACCTCTAAATCAACATACCTAAATCGACCAATAACCCATGCTGCACCTATATGCTCAAGTGGTTTGCTGCTCATGCTACATAATACTTCTTTAGCCTTGGGCAATATCTGTGCATGGAGGTTATCCAACTTACTATGCAATAAGAGTCCAATTCTATAACGCTCGTTACCCAGATTGGTAAGGCAAGTTGCAAGGTCTGGCAGACCTTGTGAGCGTAGCGCGGATTTCAGGTAACTGACAGCATCTACTAAGCCAAGTTTTTCCAGAGCATATGCAGCACGCCACCAACTTTCAGAGCTTTTTGAGTTCGCGACAACATCCTCAAGGAATTCAACTAACACTTGGTTACGACGCCCGAATTCTCCAAGACACCATGTTAGTCCAATGGATTCATACAACGCTGTGCGCTCATTCCCCTCACGTGGTATTTGGGCGAGCACAACTTCAGGCGCCACATGCTGAATTAAGCTCCCGCAGTTCCAGTCGAAAGCACGGGTGTAATTCTGTTGTTTCAAGCCAGACATTAAGAATGAAACGAGTTCCTCCAACTTACCTGCAACTCGTGCATAAGAAGCCAATTCCTTGAGATAGATTTCTGAGAGTATAGTGGTTGAGAATTTATCGAATTCATTCCCACATAACTCTTCCAATAACTTGGCTACAGGATATCCGTTATTTTGTGGGGTCATGATTCCTCCATTAGAAGCTTACGAAATTATGGGAAGCGCATAACTCTTGGTTATATGGTTTCGGCATAACACTTTTAGGCCGCTTTCGCGCAGCCTAAGACACCAGGGTGCGTTGTTTCTAAATGCTGCACTGAAAAGACTTTAGCCGATCCGCTCATACTCCTCCAGCGTGTTATATGGTTTCCGTATAACATCCCCAACCTCTCTTACAGTGATAGAGTAGCACACCTGTGCAGAAACGTCAACACAACGTTGCAGCGTCCCAGACCACAAGACAGCAATCAACAGGCGTGTGGTGCTCGTTCCAAGGAAACAATACGAAGTAGAGGATAAAAAAATAAACCCAGGCAGCGACCTACTCTTGTGGAACGGTTTCAGTGCGACCACTGTTCTAGAGTAATGCCGCACCGAAACGTTCCGACCACACCCGGCTGAAGCCAATCCCCTAGCTCACGGTAAGTGACGTCCAGCTTGAGGTCGTCTTAAGATAGGCGGTGACTCCTCCCAGCTCAAGGATGTCTACAGAGCCATTTCGAGTACTTTTTTATGTGAGGCAACAGGGCGGGCTAGAAAATCTCCTGCAGATGCGCTGTTGGACACGAAACTTGACAAAGATTTTTCTCCACGGTATAATTCAGATATAAAGGTCTGAATATCTGAATTATACAGAAAGAATGGAAAGAACAGTGCTCTACTCTAGCGCCGCAGAGTACGCGATCCGGGCCTTGACACACCTGGCACTGAGCGAGTCTGAGTCAGGACAGCCCAGGCCAGTGAAAGAGCTCGCCCAACGCGAAGAGATTCCCCACCACTTTCTAGGGAAGGTCTTTCAGGCGCTGGCACGCGCGGGGATTCTCTCCTCAACGCGGGGGCCGCACGGAGGCTTCGCCCTGTCACGCCCGGCTTCAGAGATCACGCTCTGTGAGATCGTCCAGGCGATTGACGGCACAGCCGCGCTGGAACGGTGTGTGATCGGCCTTTCCGGCTGCAACGACCAGCAACCCTGCCCCCATCACCATCGCTGGAAGCCGGTGCGCGACCAGATCAAAAACTATCTGCAGGGGACAACCCTCGCTGATCTGGCCCAAGCCGTGCGAACCCAGCAGGATATCCGCCGCAGAGGTGTATCACAATGGCCTTAGGAACCCCCCAAATAACTCTCCCAAACCTCGGAGGAGGAGATACACGATGAAAAGCTGTATAACGGTGTTGTTTCTTGTCGCTCTTGGTGCCCTTGTGATGGGATGTGGAACTCCGTCGCCAACCGCACCCAAGACGGTTCAGACAGGGCTGCCTGCGGACGCCGCCCAAGTCGCTCAGGCGCGTGGTCTGACGCCCGATGATGTGACAGCAGCGCTGAAGACCTATGTCCCTTCAGGCAAGCTCGATGAGTACATTCTGTTCGCTTCTGGCGGCCACTCCGGGCAGGTGCTCGTCATCGGGATTCCCTCCATGCGCCTATTGAAGGTCATAGGTGTTTTCACACCTGAGCCCTGGCAGGGCTACGGCTATGGGGAGCAAGAGACGATGACCGTTCTTGCCGGTGGGGCGGCCAACGGCAAGCCCATTCTATGGGGCGATACCCACCACCCGGCGCTCTCCGAGACCAACGGCGAGTACGACGGACAGTTTCTCTTCATCAACGACAAAGCCAACGCCAGACTCGCCGTCATTGACCTGCGAGATTTCGAGACCAAGCAGATTCTCAAAAATCCCAACGCCATCAGCGACCACGGCGGTGGGTTTGTCACGCCGAATACAGAGTACGTCATCGAAGGGCCGCAATACGCGACGCCTCTGGGCTGGGAGTACGCCTCGCTCGACGAGTACAAAGAGAAATACCGGGGCGTCATCACGTTTTGGGCCTTCGACCGTCAGAAGGGGCGGGTAGACCCCAATCGTTCGTTTCAGATAGAACTACCGCCCTATTGGCAAGACCTGTGCGATTCAGGCAAGGGAGTCTCCGAGGGCTGGATCTTCTGCAACTCGTTCAATGCGGAGATGGCCACCGGCGGCATCGAAGAAGGCAATCCCCCCTTTGAAGCTGGCACGGCCAAAAACGAGATGGATTTCCTGCACACCATCCATTGGAAGAAGGCCGAAGAAGTCCTTCAGAACGGACAATATGAGACGATCAACGGGATGCGCGTCATTCGCCTTGAAACGGCCGCCCAAGCCGGGATACTCTTCTTTGCTCCGGAGCCGAAAAGCCCTCACGGTGTGGACGTCACCCCTGGGGGAGAGTACATCGTCGTTGGGGGCAAGCTCGACCCACACGTGACGGTCTACTCGTTTGACAAGATCCAAAAAGCTATTGCTGCTGGGCCAAGCGAGCGTGATTCCTACGGTGTGCCCATCTTGAAGCTCGAAGACGTCGTCGAAGCCCAAGTCGAGCTGGGCTTGGGGCCTCTGCACACGGTCTACGACGACAAGGGCTACGCCTATACTTCTATGTTCTTAGATAGCGCCGTGGCCAAATGGTCTCTGGGCGGACCGTATCGCACGGATGGCAAAGATCCATGGAAGCTCGGAGAAAAGCTCCCGGTGCACTACAATATCGGCCACATCGCATCCGCTGAAGGGGATACGGTCTCCCCTGACGGCAAGTACGTTGTCGCTCTCAATAAATGGTCCGTAGATCGCTTCACTTTGGTCGGGCCGTTGCACCCGCAAAACTTCCAGTTGGTAGACATCAGCGGCGAGAAGATGCAACTGCTCTATGACATGCCCATCGGCCTTGCTGAGCCGCACTACGCTCAGATGATCAAGGCTGACAAGCTCAAGCCGTTCGCGGTCTACCCCGAAGTCGGCTGGAATGCGGTGAAGATGGCCAAGGACCCCAACGCTGCTGAACCCGGTCGCGAGCGCATCGAGGTGCGCCAGGAGAACGGGCGACGTGTTGTCGAGATCTGGATGACGGCCGTGCGCAGCCATTTCAATCCTGAGCGTATCACCGTAAAGAAAGGCGATCACGTCATATGGCACATCACGAATATCGAGCGGGCGCGCGACGCCTCGCACGCGTTCGCCTTGGGCGGCTATAATATCCACATGAGCCTGGAGCCGGGCGAGACAGGAACGGTCGAATTCGATGCTGACCAGAGTGGCACGTTCGTCTTCTACTGCACCGAGTTCTGTTCGGCACTGCACCTAGAGATGGTCGGGTATTTCTTAGTGGAGCCTTAACGCCATGAACGCTCGACTCACAGCGTGGCTTGCAGAAGACCCTTTTCGGCTCCCGCGCGCGTTCTTCACCGTCGCGTCGTGGCTCATGCTGCTCTCGGTGCTCTTTCCCTATTGGAGCCTGACGCTCATGGCTCCCCAGTATCCAGGAGGGCTGCGCGTGGCTATCTACGTCACGCACCTCGCAGGAGACGTGGCGGAGGTAGACAACCTCAATCACTACATAGGGATGAAGAAGCTCAACCAAGCGGCACAAGTCGAGAGGTTCTTGGCACCGTTGGCGATCGGCGCTGCGGCGCTTCTGGCCAGCACGCTCGCGTACACACGACGGCGTTGGGCGGCCGTCTTAGCCCTGCCGGCGATGCTCTTCCCCGTGATCTTTCTCGCTGATATGTACTTCTGGCTCTATCAGTATGGTCATAATTTGGACCCGAACGCGCCGCTGCGCATCCCGGCTTTTACGCCTCCACTGCTCGGCGTGGGGACCGTGGGACAGTTCAAAACAATCGCTGAGTTACATATGGGCTTCTGGCTGGCCATTGCAGCGTCAGTGTTGATCGGCTTCGGGCTTCATTACCGTCGGGTGATCCGACAGGCCCTGGAGCACCAAACGCCCATTCATATCGGCCCCATGATTATAGAGGAGAGGCCCTCACCCCCGGCCCCTCTCCCGTCTGAACGGGAGAGGGCGAGACGTTTTGGTGCGACCGCTTTCTCAAAAAGATGCTGCACCAAAACGTCTCGGGGTGCCCGAAGGGCGGAGTGATGGTCTGTAAGAAGCTGCTATGAATGGGCTCTACTGGGCCGGGGCAGTCTCTCTGGTGCTCTCTTGGAGCGCGACTGCCCACACGACTTCTCTCCAAGAGATGATCACAGCAGCGCCGCCTGGCGCGATCCTCCACGTGCCCCAGGGCGTCTACTATGGCCCAATAGTTATAGATAAGCCCGTGACGCTTCTCGGAGATGGCCGTGCGGTGCTCGACGGCCACGGACGGGGGACGATCGTGTACATTACCGCGCCGGATGTCACACTGAGGGGCTTTGTGCTCACAAACTCCGGGCGCAGCCTCGCCCACGAAGATTCGGCTATTCTCGTCGAAGCCCCACGCGCGACCATCGAAGGGAACAAGCTGAGCGACGTGCTCTTTGGGATCTACCTCAAGAACGCACCGGGGAGCGTCGTCCGTCACAATAAGATCACGGGGCTCAACGTCCCCGAAGCCGAGCGCGGCGATGCTATCCGATTATGGTACAGCTCTGACGTCACTATCGAAGGGAACGAAACGTATAACGCCCGCGACGCCATCGTGTGGTACTCGCACAACGTGCTGGTGCGCACGAATCGCTTCGAGGGCGGGCGCTATGGGATTCACCTGATGTACGCCCAAGAGACGCTCATCGAGAACAATCTCTTGCTGAAAAACTTCGTGGGCGTCTACGCTATGTACAGTCAGGGCGTGACCATACGGAGGAACCTCTTCATGGGGCATCGCGGCCCCAGCGGCTACGGCATCGGTCTCAAAGATGTAGACGACGCGCAGATAGAAGAGAACGTGCTCGCCGACAACAGCGTCGGAGTCTTCGTAGACAACTCGCCGTCGTCTTCAGAGGCCACTGTGCTCTTCCGAAATAATCTCTTTGCGTACAACGAGACAGCAGTGATGCTGCTGCCGTCGGTGCGCGGCGACGTCTTCTCCGAAAACAGTTTTATAGAGAATTTCGAGCAGGTGGGCATTGCCGGCGGAGGTCATCTTGAGGGCAACCTTTGGGCGAAGAACTTCTGGGGCGACTATCTGGGCTATGACGCCGACGGCGACGGCCTGGGCGATCTTGAGTATAAGTCTGAGAGGCTGTTCGAGCATCTCATAGACCGGCACCCGCAGCTACGGCTCTTGCTCTACAGCCCGGCAACGCAAGCGTTAGAGTTTGCGGCGCGGGCGTTGCCTCTCTTTCGGCCGCAGCCAAAGCTCACCGACCCAAGCCCACGGATGACCCCGGTCTTGCCCGAACTGACTTTCACAGAGCTGCGAGCTTCCAACAGTATGGCTATGAATGCCGTGACAGGAGGGTTGATCCTCATCGCGTTAGGGGTGATTTTCGGCTTCGGATGGGGTTTTTTGCGCCTGCCCTCTGCTCCCCTCCGAGGGAGAGAGGAGCCACGGGGTGAGGGGAAGATCACCGTGCGCGGCCTCACCAAACGCTTCGGCTCCCTTCTGGCTGTCGAAGATCTCTCGTTCACAGTGAACGCCGGAGAGGCCGTCGCACTGTGGGGGCCCAACGGCGCGGGCAAATCGACAGTCTTGCACTGCCTTCTGGGCGTGGTGCGCTACGACGGAACGGTCGAAGTTGGCGGGCACGATCCACGCCGTCACGGAAAAGCAGCGCGGCGCTTGATCGGCTTTGTGCCCCAACAGATCCAGATTCCCGATGACTTCACCGTTGGTGAGGCCCTAGAGTTCTTCGCGCGCCTGAAGAGTGCCCCTTCAGAGACTCTCCCTAGGGTGATGGCACAGCTGGGGCTTGAAGAGCATGCTCGCAAGCGAGTTGGTGCGCTCTCCGGCGGGATGAAGCAGCGCCTGGCGCTTGCCGTGGCGCTCTTAGGCGATCCGCCGATCTTGCTCCTGGACGAGCCGACGGCAAGCTTAGACGCCAAGACCCGCGACGATCTCCTGCGCCTGCTCGTGGAGCTGAAATGCTCCGGCAAGACGCTGATCTTCTCTTCGCATCGCCCAGACGAAATCTCTATCTTGGCTGACCGTGTGTTGGTGCTGGAGCAGGGGCGGCTCGTGCGGAGCGTCTCAACGCTATACCCTTTCAGGGAGAAGGATGGAATAAGAGTTTGTGAGGTATTTTGACGTGGATCTGATGAACGTTCTGCTGTTTGTACAGAAAGAGCTGGGCGACGCCCGGCGCAACCGCTGGCTGTGGCTCTACACGCTGATCTTTGTACTTTTGGCGTCGGCGTTGGCGTGGCTGGGGTTGAGCGCCATCGGCAGCTACGGCGTCGCGGGGTTTGGCCGCACCGGCGCGAGTTTGGTCAATCTCATACTGTTGATCGTCCCGTTGATGGGATTGACCCTTGGAGCGTTGAGCGTAGCCGGAGAGCGCGAGCGCGGCACGTTGCTTTATGTATTGGCGCAGCCCGTCAGCACGACCGAAGTGTTCTTGGGGAAATATTTGGGCTTGGCTCTGGCATTGATCGCGGCTTTAGGGGCTGGTTTTGGGTTGAGCGGCATGCTGATTGCTTGGCAGGGCGGATTTGTGCAGAGTGAAGTCTATCTTGCGCTCTTGGGCGTGACGGTGCTGTTGGCGTTGACGAGTTTGGCGCTGGGCTTTTTGATCTCAGTGATGACCCGCCAGGGGGCCTCGGCGATGGGAACAGCCCTCTTTCTCTGGCTCTCGTTGGTATTTTTGAGCGATTTGGGCCTGATGGGCACGGCGTTGGTGCTGCGCGTGCGAGCTGATCAGCTCTTGGCACTGGCGCTGCTGAATCCGGTGCAGAGCTTCAAGCTCGCGGCTGTGCTGATCGTTCAAGGGGGATTAGAGATATTAGGCCCGGCGGGGCTCTATGCCATGCGCACGTTTGGGGAGTTTCTTATGCCGTTCCTGCTCGCCGTGCTGGCGCTCTGGACGTTGCTTGCCGTTACGCTTGCTGTGGTCGTCTTTCGACGTCGAGGAGCTTTGGAATGACCCGAAGAGCGTTTCTCGTGCTCGCGTTGGCAACGACTGTCACGGGGTGTCAATCAGTGTCTGAGGGCCCCCCGGAGATTCGCTACGGGCGCGATACGTGCGATCAGTGCGGCATGGTCATCAGCGAGGCGCGTTTTGCCGTAGCGTATGGGACCCGCCGGGGCGATATACGTCGCTTCGACGAGATCGGCGATATGCTCGCTTTCTACTCCGTACACAGAGAAGACGTCGCCATCTTCTGGGTACACGATTATGACACCGGCGAGTGGCTCGAAACTGATAGAGCATTCTTTGTTTTCAGCAGAGCACTGCAGACGCCGATGGGCCACGGCATTGTTGCTGTAGCCAGCCGTGAGCAGGCCGACCGGCTCGTCGGTCAAACCGCCGGAGAACTCTTGACGTTCGCTGAAGTGCTTGCTCGATTTGCCAAAAAGCGTTAAATTATACTAATTCCAGTTCATTGTGTCACCTTGAGCGAAGCGAAAGGTCTCTCTGGAAAGATTCTTCGCTGCGCTCAGAATGACACGATGCAGTAGAATTAGTATTACATACCAAAGGGGGAATTACTCATGTCGAAGAAGTTTGTGTTTTTCGGAGTTTTAGCGTTCGTGACAGTGTCTATCGTTGGAGGCTGTGGCGGTGGTCAGCAGCCGCAGCAACAGACGGAGCAGCCCGCGCCACCACCAGCTGAGCAACCGACTGCGCCGGCCGTCGCTGACGGCAAGATACTCTATGAGCAGAGCTGTTCTGCCTGCCATGGCCAAGACGCCAAAGGGGTTGCTGGGTTGGGCGGAGACATCACGGCAAATTCTGCGTTCGTCAGCAGCCAGAGCGATGAGCAGCTTTTGGAATTCGTTAAGAAAGGCCGGGAGGCCAGCGATCCGGCCAACACAACGGGGGTAGCCATGCCCCCTAAGGGCGGCAATCCCGCGCTCACCGACGAAGAGATCAAAGCGATCATCGCCTATCTGCGATCTCTCAAGTAATTGACCGTGCTTCTCAGCCGGCTGCCCTGGCTCGCTCTGGCTCTGTTGGCTCTTTGTGCAGGGCTGTGGGCGGGGCTTGTACGTTTAGGATGGACACTCCCGTCGCGAGAGATGCTCGCCAGTGGGCACGGCCCGCTGATGGCCATAGGCTTTCTAGGAGCGTTGATCGGCTTAGAGAGAGCCGTGGCTCTGCGTCGGAGCTGGGGATATCTATCCCCGCTATTGGCAGCCGTGGGAACGCTCTTGTGGGTTTTGGGCTTTTCTGCAGGCCCCATCGTGGCGCTCGCCAGCAGTGCCGTGCTGATAGGGCTCTATCTTGTTGCTGCTCGCCAGCAATTCTCGTGGCATATCGCAGTCATGGGCCTGGGGGCGATCTGTTTGGGGATCGGCATGTGGCTGTGGGCAGCGAGGACAACTTTCTCTCAAGTCACCCCGTGGTGGGGAGCTTTCTTAGTGCTCACGATTGCCGGGGAGCGTCTGGAGCTGGCGCGCCTGCAGAAGCTCTCCGGCAAGATTCTACTACTCTTTCTGCTGAGCTTGGCGATCCTCGCTATCGGCCTGGTGCTTACTCTGGTGAGCTTGGACTTGGGCGTGCGAGTGCTCTCCGTGGGGATGCTGGTGGTAGCATTATGGCTATTGCGCTACGACATCGCCCGGCGCACAGTGTATCAAACGGGGTTGGTGCGTTTTATCGCGATCTGTCTCTTGTCTGGATATTTCTGGCTCGGCGTCGCGGGAGCGCTCGGCTTGTTCTGGGGCGGAGTGACCGCCGGCACGTACTATGACGCTCTCTGGCACGCGCTCTTTGTGGGCTTTGTCTTCTCGATGATCTTCGGGCACGCGCCGAGCATCTTTCCGGCGCTGCTGCGGGTGCGCATCCCTTTTTCAGCAAGCTTCTATATCCCCCTCGCGCTACTCCATCTCTCGCTGATCTTGAGAGTTTTGGGCGATCTTGCCCTCTGGCAGATTGGGCGGCAGTGGGGCGGGCTGCTCAACGCGATAGCGATACTCTTCTTCTTTGCCAACGCCGCGCGCACGGCCATTAGCCACCGGCGCCCACACCCGCAATGAAACCCCCTTGCGTCATCTTGCGCACATCGAGCACTTCGTCGAGCTTCTCTGGGGGGAGAAGCTTCATCTCTACAACGACCTCGCGGATCGTCTTCCCTTGAGCCATCGCCCTCTTGACGACCTCAGCAGCTTTGTCGTAGCCGATATACGGATTGAGCGCCGTCGCCAAGATCGCGTTCTGCTGCGCAAGACGCTCCATGTGCTCGCGATTGGCAACAACCCCCGCGATGCACTTGTCGGCAAAGACCCTGCACGCGTTGCTCACAATCGTGAGCGACTGCAAGAGGTTGTGCGCGATCACGGGCAGAGCGACGTTCAGCTCAAAATTCCCCGACGCTGCGGCTTGGGTGATGACTACATCGTTGCCCATCACTTGCATGGCAACCATCATCACCGCTTCGGGGATAACGGGATTAACTTTGCCAGGCATAATCGACGAGCCGGGTTGCAGCGCGGGTAAGCGAATTTCCGCGAGCCCCGCCTGTGGGCCGGAGTTCATCCATCGCAAATCATTAGCAATCTTATAGAGCGCCACGGCGAGAGCCTTCAGCGCGCCGCTCAACTCAACAGCAGTCTCCATCGTCGCTTGCGCGGCAAAGTGATTGCGTGTCTCTTTAAAAGCAATTTTTGTCTCTTGCGCAAGGGCTTGGGCGATTCTCTTGCCAAATTCAGGATGGGTGTTGATCCCCGTGCCCACGGCCGTGCCCCCAAGGGCCGACTCGTAGACTCTGGGCAAGACGGCTTCTAAGCGCTCGCGGGCCAGCGCGATCTGCGCGGCGTAGCCGGAAAACTCTTGCCCAAGCGTGATGGGCATGGCGTCCATCAGGTGCGTCCGCCCGGTCTTGACGATCTCGGAGAACTCGCGTGCTTTCGCCTCAAGAGCTTTGTGTAAATGGTCGAGCGCAGGCAGAAGCTCCTCGTGCACCACAAGAGCAGCCGAGATGTGCACGCACGCAGGGATAACATCATTGGAAGACTGCCCCAGATTGACGTGATCATTCGGGTGCACAGCCGTCTTGTCGCCGCGCGTGACCCCCAAAAGTTCACACGCTCTGTTGGCGATGACTTCATTGGCGTTCATATTTGTCGAGGTGCCTGAACCCGTCTGAAAGATGTCAATGGGGAAGTGCTCGTCGAGTTTGCCGTCGACGACTTCGCGGGCAGCTTGCTCGATCGCGCGGGCATGACGCTCGTCTAAGAGTTTGAGCTGGGCGTTGACTTTGGCTGCGCAGAGCTTGACCAAGCCCAACGCGCGAATGAACGTGCGAGAAAAGCGCAGCCCGCTGATGGGGAAATTTTCAATAGCCCGTTGGGTTTGTGCGCCCCAGTAGGCGTCTTGTGGAACCTTGATCTCCCCCAGCGAATCCTTTTCGGTGCGGTAGTTCATACATGCTCTCCTCTCTTGTTTTTGGCTTCTCTTAGCAGTATAAGTGAATCAGGTGAAGTTGGCAATGATGGAGCGCATTCGGTCCGCGGCCGTCGCCGGGAGCTTCTATCCCGCAAGTCCTGAGCGCCTGCACAGGACCGTTGAAGCTTTGCTTGCTCAGGCACAGCCTCAGGCGCTTGAGGGCCAATTGCGCGGGCTGATCGTGCCCCACGCGGGGTATATCTACTCCGGGCCGGTGGCCGCGACGGGATATAAAACAGTTCAAAGTTTAGAGTTTGGCAGTTCTCAGTTGAAAGTCCTTCTTCTTGGCCCGGCGCACTATGTCTACTTCGTCGGTGCGGCGACTGTGGACGTTGACGCTTGGCAGACCCCGCTGGGTTTGGTGAAATGCGCTAAAGACTTGATCGCTCGTGCTCTAGAGCACAGCGATCTTCAGGACAATCCCGACGCCCACGCTCCGGAGCACTCGTTAGAAGTGCAGCTGCCCTTCCTGCAGATGATCCTCACCGACTGTAAGATGTTTCCCATTCTGACGGGCGAGTGCGATTATCACGAGCTTGCTCGGACGCTCCGCCCGTATATTGACGAGCTTGATTTGGTCATAGTCAGCTCCGACTTGAGCCACTATTACCCTTATGAAGAAGCCATCGAGCGCGATGCTGTTGCTCATCAGGCTATCGAGAGCTTAGACTTGCTGTTGATGGAAGATCGCGTTGAAGCGTGTGGGAAGACCGCGATTCTGACATTGATGCAGATTGCCAAAGATCGAGGTTGGAAGGCGAAGTTAGTGGACTATCGCAATTCCGGGGACACTGCGGGAGATAAATTTAGAGTCGTCGGCTACGGATGCTATGCGTTCTATGAAGGGTGAAACGATGACGCTGGCAGAGCTGTTAGACACGCGCGCACGCGAGGGCGAACTCTGCGAAAAGCTCGGAGACAAAAGAGTGCGTTGCTACGCGTGCGCCCATCGCTGCGTGATCTTTGATGAGAGACGGGGCATCTGCCAAGTGCGCTTCAATCGAGACGGAAAGCTCTACGTGCCGTGGGGGTATGTCGGCTCCCTGGGGCTTGACCCGATAGAGAAGAAGCCCTTCTATCACGTGCTCCCCGGCGCGCGCACGCTCACGTTTGGGATGCTCGGATGCGACCTGCATTGTCTCTATTGCCAGAATTGGGAGATCTCGCAGACGCTGCGCGACCGAAATGCCGGCGCTCTCCCTCATGATGTCACGCCACAAGAGCTGGTCAGTCTCGCCCAACGCTACAGCGCACGCGCCGTCATCAGCTCGTATAACGAGCCGTTGATCACATCGGAGTGGGCTGTATCAGTCTTCAAAGAAGCCAAGCGCGCAGGGCTGCTGACGGGCTATGTCTCCAACGGCAACGCCACCCGCGAAGTCTTACAGTACTTGCGCCCCTATCTCGATTGCTACAAGATAGACTTAAAGACTTTCCAAGACAAGAACTATCGCGTGCTGGGAGCCGTGCTCAAAAATATTCTGGACGGCATCGCGATGGTCTATGAACTGGGCTTTTGGTTAGAAATCGTGACGCTCGTCATTCCGGGTTTCAATGATTCTGACGACGAGCTGCGCCAGATCGCAAAATTTTTAGTCTCGATCTCGCCCGATGTTCCCTGGCACGTCACGGCATTCCATAAAGACTACAAGCTGACCGATCCCGATAATACACCAGCAGAAACATTGATTCGAGCGGCGCAGATCGGCTACGACGCGGGACTGCATTTTGTCTACACGGGGAATTTACCGGGAATGACCGGGCGCTTTGAGAACACCTATTGTCCGAGGTGTGGGGTGCTGCTTATCGAACGCTACGGGTTTGCGATTCTTCAAGATAGACTGGGCGATGGGCACTGCCCCGACTGTGGACGCGCGATCCCTGGAGTGTGGCAGCTCTGATTTAACCCAACACCTCGGCGACCAGCTCAGCGATGTCTTTGTTCTCGACCTCGGCGTTTTTAGATTTGATCGCGTCTTCCAGCATCGTCATACAGAACGGGCAAGCGCTGGCCACGAGCTTCGCATGATCGTTTGCGCGCGCTTTCGCAAAAGCTTCTTGCGCTTGCTTCACTCTTAACTCATTGACGCGCTTGCCGGGTTCTTCTTCGAGCCACATCAGCCCGCCCCCCGCGCCACAACACATCCCGCGCTCACGACGACGCTCCATCTCAAGAAGTTTCACGCCGGGAATCTTTTTCAGAATACTTCTCGGCGCATCAAAGATTCTGTTATACCGCCCCAGATAGCACGAGTCGTGATACGTAATCGTCGCAGGGATCTCTTTGGTGAGCTTGAGCCGCCCATCCTTGAGCAGTTGCTCGATGAGCTGCGTGTGATGGACGACCTCGTAGTCTCCCCCAAGCGCGGGGTATTCGTTCTTGAGGGTGTTAAAACAGTGTGGGCAGATCGTGAGAATCTTCTTGACGTTGTAGGTCTTAAAAATCTCAATGTTTTGTTTGGCGAGCATTTGGAAGATATATTCGTGCCCGATGCGGCGGGCCGGGTCGCCGGTGCAGCCTTCCTCCTCGCCGAGCACGGCAAATTTGATCCCAGCGTGTTTCAAAATCTGCACGACGCTGCGGGCGATCTTCTGTGTTCTCGGATCGAACGACGCCGCGCACCCGACGAAGAAGAGATACTCGAACCTCTCCCCGCCTTGGGCACCACCCTCCGTTGACGGAGAGGGGGTGGAGGTGAGGTTTGCAACGACAGGCACATCCAAGCCCTTCATCCACGCCAGGCGCTCCGAAGACGGCATGTCCCACGGATTCCCCCGGCCGTCCATCCCCTTAAAGACATCTGCAAAACCTTCGGGGTATTTATCTTGAATCATCACTTCGTTGCGCCGCAGCTCTAAAATCTTATTGAGCGGGTCAATATAGACGGGACAGACCTCGACACAGGCCATGCACGTCGTGCACGCCCAAATCTCTTCGGGGTTGATCGAATAGCCGATGATCTGTTTTTGATCCTCCCCCGGCCCTGCAGACCACCCTCTCCCTTGCGGGGAGCGGGCTGGGGTGAGGGTGGGAAACTCGACGTTGGCGTGATCACGCAGCCCTAAGATGATCTCGCGAGGGGAGAGAATCTTGCCTGACAGATGGGCCGGGCAATTGGCTTCGCAGCGCCCGCACTCGGTACAGCTTGCTAGATCTAAGAAATCTTTGCGCGTCAAATCTTTGAGTGTCTGGAATCCCAAGGGCTCGTTGCGCTCGAACGCGCCCTCGACGTCTAAGACTTCTAACCGCCCGCGCGGGCGCATCTCTTGGAAGAAAAGATTGACTCCAGCCGTCAGAATGTGCATCACTTTAGGGGCGTAGGGAAGATACGCAACCCAGCCCAGCGCCAAGACTCCGTGAATCCACCAGAGCGCTAGATGCCAACCGCGCAGGGTCTCGACGGGGAGAGACTGCACCAGCGTAGAGACTGCAAAACCCACGGGCGACCATTGGGGTGCGTAGCCCAATCCGTCAGCCGTGGCCGCCAGCCGCAGGCCCTCGACGATGAACCCCGTGACCCCGATGAGCAAAAGCCACAAGGGGAACGCTAAGTCCAACGGCTTCCATGTGAGCTGCTGAGGTTTGAAGCCATACCGACGGACGAGCGCCCAGCCTAAGCCAACGATAAAGAGCGCCCCTAGCGTGTCGAGCACCAACTCGTAGCCCAAGAAGAACGGGCCAACCCAAAACCCATAAGAAAGCCCCAAGATCTTCTGAAAGAGATCGTACTCGATAGTCACGATCACTGTCCCGATAAAAAGCACGATGAAGCCCCACATAATGAGCAAGTGCATTGCGCCCGCTGGGGCGTCATGGCGCACGATAGTCTTATTGGCTGCAATGCTGGCCAGAGCGGCGCTCAGCTTCGCTCCCAAGGGGCGTAATGTGAAGGAGACTCTTTTGCCCTGAAGGATTCTGCGAATGTGGCGATAGACGCCGTAAGCGAAAATAGCGATAGCTACAAGGGCGAGCAGATAGAAGGTGAGCTCCCCCAGGGGAGAGATATTCCAGAAGACCTCGCGGGTTTCCACAGCGTCACTCCTTTGAGCTTTGTACTGTTTGATGACAGTTTAATGCAGTGCGCCCGTGGACGTCAAATAGTCTTTGGATGATCTTTTGATTGGCCGAAGGAAAAGCATATTTTTTCAGGTCTCGCAATGTGACCCACGCCCACGCTGTACATCCTTGAGCACGTGGCCTGCCTCTCGCATAGCTGCATTGAAAGACGTGCAGCGTGACACTGAAGTGCGCATATCCGTGCCGAACCGTGATGAACGGCTTTATGTGACGCACACGCACGTTGACTTCTTCCCAGATCTCACGCTGCACACAGTCTTCCAAAGACTCATGGGGCGTGCGCTTTCCCCCCGGGAATTCCCACAGTCCGCCGAGAAGACCATCGTTGGGTCTTTTGGTGATGAGCAGCTTGTCCCCCTTCCAAATGATCCCCAGAGCTACATCATAATGGGGCTTCTGGCGTGCTTTGGAGTGTATCGGCAGTTCGGTCTGAATGCCGAGCCGCCGCGCTTCACAAAAGTCTATGAGAGGGCAGATGAGACATCTTGGCTCGCTAATAGTGCAGACCGTTGCGCCAAAATCCATCAATGCCTGATTGAACACCCCAGCTCGCCCTCGAGGCAACAGGGCGCGTGCGAGTTTGTCCAGTTTTATCTCGGTTTGCGAACGACGCGGGTCTTCACGGATGGCCAAGAGCCGACACAAGACCCGCCGCACGTTGACATCAACGACCGATTCGTCCTGCCCAAAGGCAATGCTCAGGAGAGCGCCGACAGTGTAGCGCCCGATGCCGGGAAGTTTCAGTAATTCCTTGCGCTGATTGGGGACTTTTCCCCCGTAGTTGCGCAGGACAATCTGAGCGGCTCTGTGTAGATTTCGTGCGCGAGCATAGTATCCCAATCCTTCCCAGGCCTTCAGCACGTTATCGAGGGGGGCTTGGGCTAATTGTTGCATGGTCGGAAATCTCTTCAGAAACTTCGGGTAATACTGGCGGACCCGCTCGACTTGCGTCTGCTGGAGCATTATTTCAGAAACCCAGATTCGGTATGGATCGCATGTCTTACGCCAGGGCAGGTCTCGTTGATGGCGCTTGTACCATAGAAGCAGGGCGCAACTGATCCGGGAGGCTCGTTGCGGGTCAAGCGAGCGGAGCATTGAGGATGTCGCGGTTGGGTAGGCCTTCTTCTTCGCGACGGAGCAGTTCCCAGAAAACCTTCATACGGTGGCGTGGGGTGTCTTTGAGCACAGAAGCGATCTTCTTGCGCAGCCTTGTCGTCAAATAATAGACAGAGCGCACCGGGTCTTCAAGGGAGGGCCAGTGAATATAAACATAGTCCTTGCGCATGAGATCTTCGAGGCTCTCGACCAGATCGGCTTGGGGGCGGCCCAGACGGCGTTCAAGGCGGGCAACGCTGGCCGCGCCGTCATGCCAAAGCGAGTGCAAGAGCTCGGCCTCAAGCTGCAGGAGCTCTTCTTTTGGTAGCCCAGCCATGGTCTCCATTTTTGCAGCTCACCCGGCAATTGTTATAACGTGAAAGGAGACATTTGTCAAGAGGGCTAGGGCAGAAAACGATTGACGATCGGCTGGCGCCAGTCGCGCCCGAAGGCTCGCTTGGTTATCTTTGGTCCTACCGGGGCTTGACGACGCTTGTATTCGTTCTTTCGTATCAAACGGACAATTTCCTGCACGACACCCTCCGACAGCTGCAGAGCCTGTGCGATCTCTTTGACGCTCTGGCCTCGCTCAATAGATGCTTCAATTATTCGATCCAAATCGCGATAAGGTGTAGGCAGATCGGCTTCATCTCTTTGTCCAGGTCGCAGCTCGGCCGTCGGGGCCTTTTCGAAAATTCTTTGGGGGATGACTTCAGACTGCATGTTGCGCCAGCGGGCCAGTTGATAGACGCGCGTCTTGGACATGTCTTTGAGGACAGCAAAGCCGCCGGCCATGTCGCCATAGAGTGTAGCGTAGCCCACAGCTAGCTCGCTCTTGTTGCCGGCCGTTAGGACCAAAGCGCCGAATTTATTCGAGAGCGCCATCCACAGCACCGCGCGCAGGCGCGCTTGGATGTTCTCTTCCGTGGCATCGGGCTTGGTTTGCGCGAACACAGGGGCAAGGGTCTTCAATGTGCTCTCATAGAGCAGATCTATGTCCAACGTCAATAGATTGATCTTCAGATTGCGAGCCAGCTGTGTTACGTCCTCGCAGCTCTCTGTCAGAGTGTATCGAGCAGGCAGGAAGACGCCCAGGACGTTCTCCGGGCCGAGGGCATCTGTAGCGATGCAAGCGACCAGTGACGAGTCGATTCCTCCAGACAGCCCGATAATGACACTTTCAAAGCCGTTCTTGCGCACGTAGTCCCTTGTAGCGAGCACGAGAGCGTGGTAGATCTCTCCGGCCTCTGGGGGGAGCACCGGCTCAACGCGCGGCGTCGCTCTCTGCACGGGGTAGCTGCCAACAGGCCGGGGCAACCTGCAGATAGAGACTTGTAGGGGCACGGCATGCCGTGCCCCTCCTTGGCTGTGTTTCGGCAGGTTGAGATCAGCTACTAGAAAATCTTCTTCAAACGCCTTGGCCCGCGCGAGCATCTTGCCGTTTCTGTCATAAATCAAGCTTTGGCCATCAAAGACCAATTCGTCTTGCCCGCCGACGAGATTGCAGAGCGCCAGGGCGACGTTCTCTTTTGTGGTGCGCGCGGCGAGCAGGGCTTCACGTTGATAGCCTTTGCCGATTTCGTAGGGAGAAGCCGAGACATTGACGATGAGCTGGGTTCCGGCACGGGCACCTGCCGTGACTGGGCCGTCTGGGCACCAGAGATCTTCGCAAATAGTGACACCAAAGCAGAGATTTCCGTCAGTGAAAATGGGGAAGAGATCACCGGGCTGAAAGTACCGCAACTCGTCGAAGACGCCATAGTTGGGCAAGCAGTGTTTGCGATGGACCCCAACGACCTGCCCGTCGCAGATCACGGCGGCGGCGTTGTGCGTGCGCCCCTCAAACTCCTCGACAAACCCAACGATGGCCACCAGATCACGCACGCGGGTAATAATCTGATCGAGCGCGTCGCGAGTGGCCGTGAGAAAGTCTTTTCTGAAAACCAAGTCTTCCGGAGGGTAGCCCGTGAGGGTCAGCTCAGGAAACGCGATGATGTCCACGTCCTCAGCGCGGGCGCGTTCCAGATATTCTAGAATTTTTACACGATTGCCCTCGAGGTCGCCGACGGTTGTGTTGATCTGAGCCAGTCCGAGTCGCACGTTCATAAAACTATCTTAAGGAGCATTGGTTTTTTCAGCAAGCCCATAGCCTCTGTCGACCGGGCAGGCACTATAGACTGTGTATCCCCTCTGAGCAAGCCGATGGCTCCACAGCTCAGCTTGCCCTGCAGAGCGCCAACCGGCATAATACGTAGGCCCGCTGCCGCTCATGCCTAACAGGGCGGGCTTCAGCTCCGCGAGCACCCGTCGGCATTCGCGCAGCTCTGGACAGAGCCGTGTAGCTGCTTCTTCTAAGTCATTGGCGCAGTCAATGCCATAAAAAAATTGAGCCGCTGGTGGTCGCCAGCCCTGCCCGACCAACAGATCGTACTCAGCATAGACGGCTTCCGTCGAGAGAGAGCACAGTGGCTTCACGAGCAAAAAACTGTAGCCTTGAAGACGGGGAGAGAGCTTCTCCAGCATCTCGCCCCTCCGGCGTCCCCGACAGAGCCCGCCCATCAAAAAATAGGGCACATCGCTGCCCAGCTCAAAGGCCAGCGTGTGGAGGTCAGCGTCGCTGAGCTTAAGCTGAAAAAGCTCGTTGAGCCCTACGAGCGTCGCCGCAGCATCGCTGGAGCCTCCGCCCAACCCTGCACCTACGGGAATTCCCTTCTCCAATAAGATGCGCACGCCCTTGGGCAGCTTCGCAGCCACCAGCCCCACCGCGCGACAGACTAAGTTCTCTTGCCCCTCAGGGAGTGCCCAGGGGCTTGTGATCTTCAGTTCGATCCCGGGCTTTTCAAGAGGCTCTAGAGTGAGTGTGTCATGGAGATCTATGCTCTGGAAGAGTGTCTCGATCCTGTGATAGCCGTCGGGGCGTCGGCCCAAGACCCGTAGGCCCAGGTTGAGTTTGGCAAAAGCTTGGATCACAAGGGTCTTCGTCACGGTCTTATCATACTCGAGGACTTCTTTCTTCTCAAAGCCAGCCCGTGGCTTTAGCCACCGGGCTCCATTACCCACGACTCCATCTTGACGCGCTTTCGGGGATTTGCTACACTAATTGCGCTTTCCGCTCCCATCGTCTAGCGGCCCAGGACGCTGGTCTCTCAAGCCGGAAACAGGGGTTCGAATCCCCTTGGGAGCGCCATTGATTGCTTGACAGAATCGCGCAAATATGCTATCTTGTCCCATCTGACATGAGCAAAAACGCCAGAGTGCACACTGCGAACATGCAACAGCTGATCGCGGAGGAGGTCGCCTATCGCCGGACCCTATAGTCGGATTCGCAAGAACGAGGAGATACGGGCCCAGGAAGTTCGAGTCGTAGATGAGAACGGTGAGCAGTTGGGTATCATGCCGCTCACCGAGGCAATCAAGAAGGCACGCAGCCGGAATTTGGATCTCGTTGAGGTCGCCCCGCAAGCGCAGCCGGTTGTCTGCAAGTTCGTGAACTTCGGGAAATATCGTTATCGTCAAGAAAAACGAGAGAAGAAGCGCCCTCGGGGCGGCAAGCTCAAAGAGATCCGCATGACGACCCAGATCGAGAAGCACGATTTTGAAACGAAGCTCCGGCATATTCGCGGCTTTTTGAGCGCTGACGACAAAGTCAGGGTGACGGTCATCTTCCGGGGCCGTGAGATCGTGCATATGAATCGGGGGCGAGAGCTCTTGCAGCGCATTGCCAAAGAGGTGGCCGATGTGGGCCGGGTGGAGCAATATCCCAAGGAGCGGGGCCGGTCTTTGCAAATGCTCCTCGTGCCGGGGAAGGGGACTGAAGCCATCGCTGAGGAGCAACCGCGCCCGCAGCGGGAAGAAATAGGAGGTTATGAAGATGCCAAAGAAGAAGACGCACAAGGGGATCGCGAAACGCTTTAAGGTGACGCGCAACAAAAAAGTGCTCGGAGCGACGCCGGGCTATCACCACAAGTTGGTCAAGCGCAGCCCCAACCGAAAGCGCCAAGCCAAGAGGGGCTTTCAGGTGCCACCAGCCCCGGCGAAAACCTTCAGAGATCAGCTTTCGAGCTGAAGAGACCATAGAAATTAGAGGCTAGACGGAGGAGTGTATGCGAGTCAAAGGTGGAAACAAACGACTAGAACGACGAAAGAGGATTCTCGAACTCGCTAAAGGATTCAAGGGCAAGCGCCGCACGTGCTTTCGGGTTGCCAAACAACGGGTGATGCACGCGCTGAAGAATGCGTATTTTAGCCGAAAGCTGCGCAAACGAGAATTTCGCCGGCTCTGGAACATCCGCATCAATGCAGCGACGCGGGCGCGCGGGCTGCCGTACTCACGTTTTATCAATGGCTTGTCTAAGGCCGGCATCCAGCTCAACCGCAAGATGCTCGCGGAGGTAGCCATCCACGACCCTCAGACGTTTGACACGCTCGTCGAGCGAGCCAAGGCGCAGCTTGTGAACTAGTGCCTACGATACGAATTCATCAGACAGGGCTATACTTTGCGCAAGCGGGGCAGGGCCAGCCGGCCCTGCTCTTTGTGCATGGGGCCGGAGGGGACTACACTCTCTGGGACCAGCAGGTCAGCGAGCTAAAAAAAGATTTTTCTGTAGCAGCTATAGACCTGAACGGGCATGGTCGCAGCCCATCTCGCGAAGGCGATGGATTACAGACTTACGTTGAAGACGTGCGGGCAGCTTTGGCTGCCCTCTCGAGGCCAACAGTCTTGGTCGGACACTCGCTGGGAGGGGCGATTGCGCTCACAACGGCCCTGCAGCAGCCGAAAAATCTCATTGGCTTGGGCTTAGTTGGCACCGGCGCAAAACTGAAAGTCCACCCGCAGATCTTAGAGCTGTGTCAGACTGATTTTGAGAGGGCTGTCGAGCTTGTCGTGAGCTGGGCCTTTGCGGAACAAGCCGACCCAGCTCTTCAAGACAAGGCTCGCGAGCAGATGCGACGCAATGGACATAAGGCGCTCTATCGGGATTTTGCAAGCTGCTCGACGTTTGACGTCATGAGTCGGTTGGGAGAAATCACTGTGCCCACACTCGTGATCTGTGGGCGGGAAGACAAGCTCACACCCGTCAAGTATTCTGAGTATCTTCAGCAGAATATTCCCAATGCTCGCTTGAAGATCATCGAGCGAGCTGGGCACATGGTGATGCTGGAGACTCCGGAGGCTGTCACCAACGCTCTCAGGGAATTCTGCGCGCACTTGCTCTAATCCCCCACTCGGTGTACACTCATCCCATGCGAGCCAAGGCCCTCAACCTGCCCAACGGACTCACGCTGCTGCGCATCTTATTCATCCCAGCGATTCTGTATTTTGTGCTCGTCCCCGGCTCGCATCATGGGGCTATTGCGCTGGCGCTCTTCGCGCTTGCTGCGATCTCCGATGCCGTAGACGGCTATATCGCTCGTCTTCGAGAGCACGAGACGAATGTGGGGAAGTTCGCCGATCCCATCGCCGACAAGATCTTAATCATCTCGGTGCTCTTGGCGTTTGTGCAGCTGCGGGAGATCTCCGCTGTGCCGGTCATTATTATCGTTGCCCGCGAGTTTTTGGTCACCGGGCTGCGCACGGTGATGCTCACCCAGGGGGTGGTGCTCGGCGCGAGCATCTGGGGCAAGCTCAAGACGATCTCACAGATCTGGCTTGTCTTAGTGCTGTTGGGGGAAGGGGCTTTCAGGTGGGGCACGGCCGGTGATCCCGTGAAAGTCGTCATTATTTATCTAGCTGTGGCGTTGACAGTGATCTCTGGGCTTGAGTATTTCTATCGCTTTCGGAAGCTGTTGCGCCAGCTCTCGTAGAGAGAAAATGTGACCGTTTGACAGTGCGGGGGCGTTCGGCTGCCCCAAAGTTGACCGTGATGCGCTCTTGGGCCTTCAGCTCGACCGCGACTTCGGCTGGGGTTGTGGGCACAAAATCTTGAGGCAGGCTGCGCACGTCGAGCGCGCCCGTGTACTTCCCGGGAAGAAGCTCGCTAAACGCAAAGCGCCCCTCGGAATCGGTGCGCTGATCGCGGGTCTTGCCCGTTGCGTCCGTCAAGAAGACCCGCACAAAGCCAAGCCCTTGCTCAATAGAATCTACTTGACCGTTGCGGTTCTCATCGTGAAAGACTACGCCCTCGATCACCGCGACCAGGGCGAGCGGGATTTCGAGCTTCACAGTTTGCCCGGCGACGATCCGAACTTTCTGGGGCAACACCGTCTTGACGATGATCCCCGTGGGGAGCTTTTCGATCTTCAGCTCGTATGTCCCTGGTTCCATCGGGGGAAATCTGAAAAACCCGCGCTCGTCGGTGCGAGCTTTTTCATTGCCCAGAGTGAGAATGAGATTTTTGGGCCCGACTTCATTGGGGTCGCGTTGGCCGTTGCTGTTGGTGTCCATGAAGACGAAGCCCTCAACCCGCCCGTTGATGACTATAAATGGGATCGTCGCGTCGAACTGAAGCGCGACGGCGAGCGCGAAGCTGAATTCTTTCGCGCCCGAGTCGAGAAAATCAATCAATGCCGAAGAGAAGAGCGTGGCGATCCCTAGTCGGGCTTGAAGAGCCGTGCTCACGCTGAATCGGTCCGTAAAGCGCGTCCAGCTGAAGCGCACCCCAAATGGCCTCCGGAGAAGCTCCATCCCCGCGGACGTCACGAGCGACTGGTTGAGCAGCGTTCCGGACAGAAGATCGACTGCGGAGCGGTGCCCAAAGCCCAACGACGCGCGCAGCTCCGTGAGTTTGATAGAGAACTCGCTGCCCACCGTGCCAAAGCCCGTCTCTGTCCCCGCGATGGCATTAATAAGCCGGGCTTGTTCGGTGAAGACCGAGATATCCCCGAGCGTACCGATGGGTTGGATTGCCTGTGCAGTAAGAGCAAATCTCGCGAGATCCGTTGGGGGCAGCGGCCCTGTTCCTACGAGTGTGCTATAGACGGTCGAGAGCCGGAATGTCGGGGAGAATTCGGAGAGTTTTAGGCTGAAAAACGCGCGGGTTTCCTGACGGGTCAGCGTCTGTTGGAGCGGGTCGCTCTTGACGTTATTGCGGGTGCGCTCCAAGCTCAACCATACAGAAAAATTTGTCGTAGAGAACGTCTGGAAGATGGCGATCCCCTGCTCGTCGCGGCGGTCGCCGGCGAAAGCTGGCCCGGCCCGCACAAACTGCGCGGAGAGCAAGAAATCCCCCATGCGCAGCTCGGACGCGATCCGCATGGCCAAATCAAGAAAAGCCCCATCTTGTATTGTGAGCCCGCCCTCGACGGTCGTGGCGCTGCCGCCGGGGATCTGCCATTTGATGCTGCTCAGCAACGTTGTCGTCAAAGAAGATCAGAGTGACGCTCTTGTCTCCGGCGCGGGATTTCGCGCTGACGAAAACGCTGACGAAGACGGTCTCTTCAGCGTTTGGTTCGAGTTCAACGGGATCGGGAACTCCCAGAAGCTCAAGCCCTGAAGAAACTTCGAGGGAGAGATCGAAGATATCTCTTTCTGAGCTGATGTTTTTCACGGTAAACGGCAGGGTGAGGGCGTCGCCGGGGCTGGCAGGAGCTGGAGCCGAGGGCGGGGTAATCGCTAGCTGTGCCGTTCCTCCACAGGCCGGGCCAAGGCTGACCAGACCAATGAATCCGACCGCCCGAAAGACTTCCCAAATTCGTGAAGGCATCATGCCAAAACGCTTGATTTTAAGGGCTCTTTTGTGGTTTACCAAGGACGTTGGCCTGAGTGAGATGGCACCTCTGTCCCAATTTTGCTCAGGAAACTGGACGATGAAATTTGCCTTCGAGGGGGCAGAGCGTCTAGAATATGGGCATTCGAGAACCGGATGGGCGGCTCTCTTCCGCCGGCATGAGGGCTTCCTAGCGGTTTACAACAGATTCTCTAAGGGGGGTATTCTGCCATGAATAAGGCGGAGTTAGCTGAGATGGTAGCAAGGCAGACCGGTTTGAGCAAGAAGGCGGCGAAAGAAGCCGTGGATGCGATGTTCAACACCATCAGCAAGACCATGTGCGACGGCGATCTCGTAAGGATCACGGGCTTTGGGACGTTTGAGGCCCGACCGCGGAAGAGCTCTATGCGCATCAACCCGCAGACACGCCAGCGCATCATGGTGGCCAGTAAAGCTGTGCCCGGCTTCCGCGCCGGTCGAGAACTCAAAGATATGGTGCGTAGGCGGCTGAAAGTCGTCGAGGCTGGCGGCAGGCTCTCCGTCAAGCGCGGCTAGCCTAGACCCAAATATATCTTGCTTCACCGTAGGGGCGGCCAACCGGTCGCCCCTACAGAGTATGGGTGGGGAATCGGCTGCACGTCGTGAGTTCGCGGGTTCGAAGGTTCGCGAGTTCGCGAGTTCAGAACCTTCGAACTTTCGAACCTTCCTTTGACGACGCGGCCTTCAGGCTCAAACCTGAGAAGCACTCTGTTTCAACGCAGTGAGTCGTCACTAGGGAAATACGTCCGCGTTGCTGCGCTAGAGAAGCATAACGCGGACGTAACCAGTGCGTTTTGGGGAAGAGGTCAGCTTAGCTCAACGGGCTTCCCCTGGAGTATCAAAGCACGCACGAGATCGTTTTCATCAACCCATTTTTTGGCCAGCAGGATCTCTCCGAGCGTTCGGGAGCCTCCTTCTTTCTTTTGAATCTCGATGGCCTGCGCGAGTTTGTCGGGAGAGAGTTTCCCCAAATCACACAAGATCTCGCCCAGGCGCTTCTTGCGCTCAAAGTATTCTTCAATGATGGACAAGATCACCGCGCTCTTGCTGCGCCGCTCTCGCTCGGCCTTTGCCTCCACTTGGTTGATGAGATAGAGGTCATCTTCTGTATAGTAAATTGTAAGCTGCATAGAGCAAGGCCACCTTACATGGCGTATTCATACGCAATTTTCAAACGCAGTATAGCACAACCAAGTGCTCTTGTCAAGGGGGAAATACGAGATACCATGGGATGAAATGTTATGAACGTGGGGGGCTACCCGATCCTGCTTTGCTAGTTCTATCGAGAAGTCAGGGTATAGATCAATGTTACACGGTAGTTCCCATCACGGTGTTCAGTTCCTAAGCGCACGCGATAATCCACGGGAAGGAGATATTCTCCAGGGATGCCGCTTGCAATAGCTTGATCGTGGAGTGTTACTGGGGTATACAGACCCCTCGTCGCCCGCACCTGCAAGTCCCCGACCGGCTTGCGGTAGAGGCCATCATCGCTAAGGCCCATATCCGGCTCTTGCGCGCGTACGCGCAGCACCCACGGAACGTTGCTGCGTGCAAGCAACTGTAAGGCTTTGAGACGTTCTATGAAGCCAGCTTGGCGTTCTTGGGCTGTGGGTCGAGGAATGATGTACACCGAGATCAGATTGTTGCCTGCGGGGGTCTCACTCCACACGGAGAGACTGAGAGAGGGAGCTATACGAAACGAAACTGTTGCGCTTGCTGAGCTTTGCGAAGAGCTATCGAAAGCAAGCAATACACTGCACAGGCTCGCTACAGCACTGAACACGAATATCTTCTTGTTCTTCATGGCCCTTGGCAGCCCAGCCACCCTCGGCCATACCGGTCGGGTCTGTGGCTTTGCGCCCCGCGCTCTTCACGCGGTTTGCCTTGTGTCAGGACCTTCTTTTAGGCTGCGCTTCTACACATTCTGTTGATGGATAATCTAACTGTAGCACAAGAGAATCCCCTTGTCAAGAGGAGTAAGTAATGTTCCAAACACTGAAAGACGGTTCAGAGCAGGTCAGCAGTAAATGTCAAGGTTTTTCGCCCTGTTCCAACTCTTTTTTGATTTGCTGAAGGCTTTCGTTCTTCAAACGGGAGATGTGCTTCTGGGAGTAGCCCAGTCGGTGGCCCACTTCTTGTTGGGATTCGCCGCGATAGAAGAGCCCATCAATGACCTTCTGTTGAAGCTCGGAGAGCTTTTCAATGGCCATCGCGACGCGGATGCGCAACTCAATGGGAAAGAGCTGGCGATCTATATTGCGGATCTTCGTAACGTCAATCTGAGGTCGTGGGTCTTGCCCGCGTCGTTCGGCGTCCAGCGAGATATACGTGAAGGCCTGGCGGGCTTTCAGGATCTCTTGTACCCCTTCTGGTGAAATGTTGATCTCTCTGGCCAACTCTTGCAGGTGGGGCAATCGCCCATGTGTTTTATAAAAATGGGCTTCGGCCGCCTGAAGTCTGGTATTTAACCGCTGCAGCCACTCGGGGATGTGTATAATGTGCTGCTCGCGGATGTAGTGTCGTATTTCCCCCCGGATGAGGTGGGTCGCGTAGGTCGAGAACTGAAGACCCCGCTTGTACTCGAAGTTCTGCACGGCGTTCAAGAGCCCCAAGTAGCCCGCTTGCACAAGGTCGTCCCAGGGCTCGCCGGAGTTACGAAATTCGTAGGCGATCTCGCGCACCAGCCCTCCAAATCTTTGAATGATCTCCTCACGAAGGGCTTGGGTTCCTTCGGGGCTCTCTCCAGAAGAAATCCGTTGGGAAAGCTTTTCGAGCAGTTTTTCGGTCGTCCATGTATCCCAGGTGGACTTTGACATGATTGAGCCTTCACATGAAAGATCGAAAGCTATTATAGAATGTAGAGAAGACCAAAGACAAGAGTCGGGGGCTGGTATGTCGTTACGGCCCGAAGAAGAAGCGCAGCTCAACGCCAAAGCGCCACTCAAGCCCAGAGCCTCCGGGGCAGTCCGGCCCAAAACAAATTTCCGTGAACGCACGGAAGAAGGCCAGCTCAAAGAGCGATTGAAAGACTTGCTTGCGGAAGGAGAAAGGATCTGGGCTCGGAGCCGGGGGATCAGCGAGGAGCGTCAGGCTGCGCCATTGGAAGAAACTCCATCGGAGATAGAGCTCAATGGGCAAAAAGGTGAGTAAAAAGCCGGGGAACTCGAAGGTTGAGCTGATCGTCATGCGCAGGCGCAGGTCAGCTGCGGGAGCGTTCACCTTGACGGCCAACGCCGGAATCGCTTTTTTCAGACCTGCAGGAGTGAAGAGCGTAATGAGACTCAAAGAAGCAATGTCATACGCATAGAACTCAGCGGCAATGGCCTGTTCGGTGAAGACAAATGGCGCTGTGACCACCCGGTCGGGCTCGCGCTCGCTGAAGGTGTCGAGCTTCACGATCCGTGGTTCAAATCCAAAGGGTTCGTTGACGATTGGCAACTGGTCCAGGTCCAAGTCCTCGACGACTTGATTGACGGCGAACCCGGTGTAACTGGCGATGGTGAAAAAGCTCGTTTTCGCGGCAGCCTCGACGACCAGGCCCACTTCAAGCGATGGGCTTTGATTTTCGAGGATGAGTTCGATGCCGATGGAGACACCTCCAAAGCTCAGCGCGGCCACCAATTCGTTTCTATTGAACGTAAAGCCGTTGACAAAAGTGAGCCGATTGCGGGCAGACAAGGGGGTGATGCCGACCGAGGCGATGAACTTCTGCCAGCGCAGCAGGCTGGTATCGAACTTCGTATCAGTCGCAAACGCGGCCTCGGCGACGCTGATTCTTGAGAGAATGCGAAATTCAGCGTTGAGAAAATACGGTGCGACGTTATTGAAGCTCAATTCGCTGATAAAACGCCCTAAGACAGACTGTCCCTGTACCATCTCCCCTAGGGAAGCGAGAAACAGAAGAACCAACACCCCGCACGCTACTCTGCGCCGTATCTGGTTCATACAGCATAAAGTTATACAGAGGGCTTCGGTCAGCGCCAAGGAAGCCCGTGCAGGGAGCGACTGGCTTCGGTCTGATCGCCACGTGACCGGTGTCACCAGCAATCCTTCAAGGCTGGCGCTGAAAGCCTAAATTGATCTGTACAAAATGCTTGTCATCAGTTAAAACATCACTGATCTGTAGTTCTTGCATAACCACGAAAGAAGAGAAATCAGTAAAGGAAATCTTGGGTTTGTCTTTATATTGCAAGCGCATCTGCCAAGCTTTTTCAAATCGTTCTGGGGTGATACTTTCCAGTTTGGTATGGCCATGTTTGATAGATTCCAGCAGGCTCAACACAAATGCTTGAGCTTCCGCAAAACGACCTTTGGCGAAGACCAAAGTGATGAACTCATCAAGCACATAATCTGTTGTGTAGATCCGAGAATAAGCTCCCCTCCATAACTTTTTGGCTTGTTGATGAGATGGTTCATCTTGGGCGTACAGCGCATACCATCCACACGTATCTACGAAAAATTTCATGATTTCTTGCGACTTTCGTGAGTTGAATAGACGACCTTGTCAATTTGCCGGCTTGAAAGTCTCCCCCCGCTTCCAATGCCAATGACACCCCATAGAGGGTCTCTTTTGTAACTTGGAGATTTTGCTACCCGGATCACCCAATCTTCTAAAGAGACTGGCTTCCAGGGCATCAAGGGCACTGGCTGAAGCTTATCGAATATTTTTAGGTTGCTTGTGAGCCTCATGATTTTTCTCCTTCAATTTTATAGGTTGTTGCCTTAAATTTAAACTCTCTCCATCCTTCGGGGACTAAAAAGTAAAGAGGAGCTTCTCCTTCATAGGGATGAGGATACTTGCGTTCCATGTTCATTTTTATTAAGAACATGAGCCAGTGTATCTTGCGAGCAATCTCAACTAGCTGTTCAGCGTTTATCTTGACAACCTTAAGAGCCACGCGACTCTCAGGAACATCAGGGGTGCGAATAGGAAAGAGCACGCTATCAAACTTTGTTTTTGCTGTAACTTCTTTTGTGATCTTGTCTGCTGGGCGGAGTGGTATTTTGTACCCATGTTTATACTGTCCATACAGCGCCATGTGCTCACTATAGAATTGAGCAATCTCCCCAAGGGTCTCTCGAAATATCTCGCAACTATCCTGTATAAGCTCTCGTAACTGTAAACGCTCTTCTTCACGAAGCTTGGGCTCTACTGCACCGTTATAGCTGTCACGCACTTCTTCTTCAACTGCTATTCTCAGTTCTTCATCATAAGGGTAGCCCAACATTTGTCGCAGACGTCTCTTGGAGAGCTTTGGAACTTCTTGGGTATAGAATTTCGTGATGTCACGGGGATCATAATCAATAAATTTGCGTAGAAATTTGTTCTTATGCCCTTGAATAACAGTTTCCCATGCCTTTGTGAAAGCTCCTAGATCCTCTGCATAAGCAAAAACTGTAGTAAGTAGCTCTGTTAACAACCCAAGCCTTATCGTATATGCTCGATAGGCTTCGGCATCTTCATAATAGTCTTGATAAACGTATAAGACCTGTTGGAAGTGAGGATCGGTAAGCACAGCATCGAGTAATGGTGCTAAGGGTTGATCAAGTAACTTGGCTAAGAGCAGTGTCTTAAGCAACCGCCACTCTTCAGTGTAAGACGATAAGAATGTCACCTCTGGGAAAGGTCCTACATCTTGGATCATCACCGTACCACTAGATCTCACAACCTGTTCAAGTTGTCCTTGGTTTAAGGCTGTCTCGAAAGATGGATCCATGAGGGGAGTAGGAATCCTATAACCGCTGTTTGTCTTTTCGATAAGCTGGCGTTGTTCTAGCTTCGTTAAGTGCTTTTCTATCTCTAGTAAAGGCTTATTTAATCGCTTAGCCAGCTCTATTGCCATCACACCTTTACCACCTCGCGGGAGAATATCCAAAATCTCCTGCTGGAGCTTTGGGAATCGCTTCATAGTTTCTTCTCTGCGTTAAATTATAAACCTTACAAGTATCAAGTCACCAGGGGCGCTAGAACTTCCTCTAGCGTGGGGTGCCCGATCTCTTGCAGTTCGTAGAGCACACGCGTGGCGGGCACATCAAATTTTATCAATCTCTTGAGATCAATCGGCGTCCCGATCACCACGGCGTCACAGTCGGTGCGCTTGATGGTCTTGGCCAGATCGCGAATCTGGTCTTCGCCGTAGCCCATCGCGGGCAAGAGCTTGCCGATATGGGGATATTTCTTAAACGTCTGCGCGATGGAATTGACAGCATAGGGCCTTGGGTCTACTAGTGCTTTGGCGCCGTATTTTTCGGCGGCGAGCGTGGCCGCGCCGTAGGCCATCTCGCCGTGGGTGAGCGTCGGGCCGTCCTCGATGGCCAGGACGCGCTTGCCCTCGATCACCGACGGATCTTCGACGAAGAGCGGCGAGGCTGCTTCGACGACCTTCGCTTTGGCATTGAATCTTCTGATGTTCTCGCGCACGCGCTCGATCTCGGCTCGCGCCGCCGTGTCGACCTTATTGATCACGACGACGTCAGCTAATAACAGATTAATGTGTCCAGGATAGTACGTCACTTCATGCCCGGCGCGCAGCGGGTCAGCAACGACGATATCTATATCCGGCACGAAGAACGAGAAGTCATTATTCCCCCCATCCCAGACGATGACGTCGGCTTCGCGCTCAGCCATGCGCAAGATCTTCTCATAATCAACGCCGGCGTAGACGACCGTGCCACGTTCGAGATGAGGCTCGTATTCTTCACGCTCTTCAATAGTGCAGTCATACCCGTTCAAATCTTTGAGACTCGCAAAGCGCTGGCATTCTTGCTTGACGAGATCGCCGTAGGGCATGGGGTGGCGGACGACGACGACTCGCTGACCATGCTGACGTAAAATATCAGTCACGCGGCGGGTTGTCTGGCTCTTGCCCGAGCCGGTGCGGACTGCCGTAATGGAGATAACGGGTTTCTGGGACTGGAGCTGAGTAGATTTGGAGCCCAGGAACATAAAATCTGCCCCGGCGGCCATGGCCCAACTGGCCCGCTCCATCACGTATTGGTGTGAGACGTCGCTATACGAGAAGACCACTAGATCAATATCATGCTTCGCAATCAGCTCGACCAAGTCGTCTTCGGACTCGATGGGGACGCCTTTGGGGTAGAGTTTGCCTGCTAATTTTGCTGGGTAGCGGCGGCCTTCGATGTCTGGAATCTGCGTCGCGGTGAACGCGACGACCCTGTAATCGGGATTATCACGAAAATAGACGTTAAAATTATGAAAATCACGTCCGGCGGCACCCATAATGAGCACTCGTTTCATTGCGATCACTCCTTACTGTTGCACTGAATACTCTCTATCGTTGCAGATGGTTTGATGTTGAAATGAGCCTTGTAATCTTACCAAATGATATACAAAGCGTCAAGGGGCATGGGTCGCTGCGCCAAGAGATTGTTACCAGGGGGAACTCTGGACATGGCTCAAGAAAGCGGGCATCCTCTCATGGGCCAAACTCTGGAAGAGCGCCCAGAAAGGATGCACGCTATGGAACTATCGTACCAGGAAGTGTACCGGATGAACAAGAGCGAAGCAAGACGCCACCTCGTGCAGACCTACCAGCAGACCG
>JBBIUX010000022.1:0-31490 GCA_037440025.1 Candidatus Fraserbacteria bacterium
GCAAGTTTAGTGTTCTCATCCCTCTCAGGGCTCATCTTCTGTGTCTACTCCGCCTCTGGAATCCCGCTTCCCTTGCGATTCCCAGAAGCAATTTCCAAACACCTCCCTTTTGCACCCCTGTCAAACTAGGGACACGTGTCACGAACAGGGCTATAATCCGCATCCCATCTGAAACAAACACCTCTACGCGCCGAAAAACGCCAAAAAACCGCTCCCCAAGCGCGATTTCTCGCGATTTTCGCCCCTCTCTCACTTTTGGTGCAAGAGGTGTTTGCCACCCCGATGCCGTCACACTCTGGACCTGTCAAAGATCAACTCTACTCCGATAAAGATACCCGATCACCCCTCACGCTGTCAAGCACTTGTCTGAAACCCCCTCTCGGCTCAAGACGCCGCATCTGCCCCATGCCCATCGCTGTCTTTCCCCCAACGCCCGCATAAAATGCGAAATCAGCTAAGAGATTGACAATTCGTAATAACAGATCAGCCTCTTTGGTCTTGGGCCGCAGCCGGTAGGCGCACTGGCCGACAAAGCCGATCTCCGGCTCCCGCGCATAGAGCAGCAGCGACCGCGTGCGCAACCGATACCAGCGCAGTTCGAGAAAATCGTCTATGGTCTCGTTGATGTCAGCCCCCAAGTGCACAGGCGCAAAAGCGTTCCACTTGTCGGCCAGCGTCAGAAAGACCAACCGAGGGAGAGGGAAAGGGACAGCTATCGTGTCATGCTGAGAGGTCGTGGGCGAGCAGAACTCCAATTCGATTCGCTCCGGGGGACGCTCACAGTGCACCAGCCATTTATCATAGAGGGTTACAAAGTCCGTCTGGCCCACCCATCTCTCCCAGCGATGCGGCCCGGGCTCGCTCACGATCTGAATGACCTCAAAGGGCACCTCCAACAGCTTGAGCCTTTCAAGGCGCTCCGCCGCAAGATGGAGGAGTAACTGCGAAAGCTCGCGGTCGAGGCTGGTGAAGCGCAGCCAGTATTCTTTAGCTGAGCTGACATACACGCGCCCGTTTTGGGAGACGAACGGGCCGCGCAGCGGCGACGTGGTGAACTTGACCGGCGCACGACTTCCCTGAGGGGGATGGAGTCGCTGGGCCAGCCGCGGGTTTGCTTGCTTGACTATTTCGAAGAAAGCGCCGTGGATAGCCGTGCCCAATGTAGCAGGCAACTGCGCGTCATGGAGAGGCCGGAGCCGACAGACGACACTGACGAGCATACGCTATCCTTTTAATAGTGCGGCTAGATGTTCTTTCACGCTGTGAAGTCGCTGCGACGAGAAGGGGCAGGCGTCCAGCTCATTGAGAATTTCCTTGCCAAAGGTGCGTTCCAGGGCTTCTTTCACGAACTCCAAGCCTTTCATGGCTTCGGTCATAGTGAGCGGCCTAAAGTAATGAATCATCTGATTTCGCACCTCGGTAAGCTCCTCTTTTGCTCTCAGCTTCCAAAAAGAAGAGTCCCATTTGAAACCGCGGTCCCATTCCTCCAACAGGGGTCTGGCCTTTAAGGATCCTAGGGATTCTTGCAAAATCTCCAATCTTTGGCATTCAGCGAAGAACTTCTTCAGCAAGCTCCGATTATCAAGCGCTGGCTTCCCTAGCTGTTGTTTCAGCGAGTTCTCGAAATTATCCGGATTCGGTCGAAACCCGCTTCTATCCTCTGCTATCTTGAGCGCCCGTTCGACCAACACTTGTTCGTAAGCTGCTTTTGCTCGCCAGATGGATTCGACCGGATCGTGGCGATTGTACTCGAGCCATGCCATATGGAAGGCGTTGATCGCGCGGTGCTTGGGGATCGGTTCGGATAGCTTTTTCAGAAACTCGGTCTGCTGATTTATCATCTGGCTCAGCTCAGCGGGTAGATCAGGAGCTGGTGAGTTCACGAGCTGCTGGAGCGTGCTCGCAGCCTTCTGATGCTGGAAGATGCTCCAATAGTGATAGGCGCTGGCTATATCTCTGGCCAGCTCTGCGCGGCGGGCGCGTTCCGGCTCGTAAGTTCCCAATACGTTCGCGGCTCGCTTGAACGCCTCCGCGGCAGCGTTGAACGAGTAATCTTGAAAGAAATTCAACCCCAATTCGATGAACTGCTCCGCCAAGAGAGGCGATATAGAAACAGGCTCGATCCTGTCGGGCCTCTGTTTCATCTGGAGAAGCTGAGCCTGGAGTTGGCCGAAATTGACCATGAGATACCAGACGGCCTGCATCTGGGGTGTCCCCGGCGAGACATTCACAATGCGCTCGACTTCCCCGTCAGAGGGTATCTGGTGGATCGTCTGCAAAACCGATTGAACGAGCTGGCGCATCGGCTTGGCGATGGCACCGAAGTTCGAAGGGTCAACGTTTTTCAGAGATCTGTGGACGATTTTACCGTTCGGCAAGCTATATCGCCGCTGCAACTCAGCTTTCGTGGCTTCGCCGCCACGCACAGTGGGTTGATCAACGACGGGTGATTCTCCTTCGGTAGAGATGAGTACGATCCAGTCTTCTTCGTTGACGGCCTGCTGCTGGAAGAAGCTCAAGATCGGCCCGGAAATCAAATCCAGATTTTTCGAGGTGTACTCTGGGCCATATTGGTCGAGAATCGCGTTAAATTCGAGGCTGCCGTGCTCTTTGCGCCTCATCCAAAAGGGGTCTCTGGTGCCGACGGCCATGAGATAGATGCGCATGTTAGAGCACCTCCTGACGAACGATCTTGCACCATCCCAATGGTTGGTTGCTCGTGGTCAACCGGCGCGTCTTGGGGGCAGGAGACTCACCCTTCGGTGCGAAGAGCAGGTTTCTGATTTGCTTTCTCAGCCTTTCGTCCAGCAGGAGGTCAACAGTAGTGGCTAGCATTCCGCCGCCCCAGCCTAACCTCACATCGGGCTCTTCTGCAAAGCTCAGGGCCCCAGACACCTTTAGCTCCTGCTCAAGGAAAGTCCGCTCATGAGTTAGCAGTCTTTGTGTAAGCGTCTTCGCTATCCCGAATGGATTGAGAAGGGCGGACTCGACCTCTGAGAAGCCCAGGCCATAAGCCATCTGGGGATTGTTCCGCTTGAAGAGAGCTAGCAGATCTAAGTCAATATTCACGTCCACAGTGAACTCTATGCCTGGTGGGAGGCATTCAGCAAAGATGGAATAGGGTTTGACACTGGCTCCCGCACTATGAATCTTGATCTCTTCCACTTTTAAGGCATCCCTCTCGAAGGGCTTGCAATCGCAGACTTCAAGCACCCGGAAAATATCGCTATGAGCATCGGTCTTTGCCCAGTACTCGCTGATCTTGAAGTCTCTTAGGAGCTTGCCATCAATCATGTCGGTAAAGGATCTCTTATACTTCTCTTGCAGCCGTCGCTTTACTTTATGCAGCTTCTTGTCCAGTGCTTGGCGGTTGCTGATCCGCCTCTCCAGAATTAATCTTTCGCTCTCTAGCTTTTCTTGGAACTCCTTCAGTTGTTCCTCCACGTATCTGTCCAACAGCTCTTCCTTCTTCTCACGTGCCAGCTTTGTGAACAGCACATACACCATAGACAATCGAAGTATTCCTTTAATAGAGCTGCCAGGCATATACGGCTGCTGATAACCGTTACGGATGAAAGCTCGTAAATCTCCTCTGGGAGCCGACGCGCTCTGAACTGTGTACCTCGCAATGGCCCCAAGAGATTCCGGTTTGAGCAAACCTCGATTCTTCAAGTAGGCTTGTAAGCTTGTGACTCGACCGTCTCTGAAAGATCTTACAAATTCGTCTAGAGCTTTGTTATGGCTGAGCCAACTTGCCCATCGCTCCGACGAGATCACATAGACTTTCTCATCACAATAAGCGAACTCTAACGGCGACAGACTGCCCTCGCTCCCACCAATATGGAGCGGCGTGAGCGTTTGCAGATGCACTCGCATTTTCTTCATCCGCGCCACCTTTTCAGCCATCGCTTCAGCTTGAGCTTTATACGTCTAACTAGAGATGGCTCGAAAAAACCGGACAATCTCTGGTACTTTGGCCTTAGCCCCATCTAAGGAGATGAGTTGGCCCGCTTTGTTCTCAGCATCTTGCCAACCGTCTTGTTGAGAGAGTTTCTCAAACTGTGCATCTTGGTCAATGGCTTTTCTAACTAACCCATCTCGCTCCTGACGATAAGCCTCTGCCTTCTTGGCCTGAAGCGCGTAGACATAAAACTTCACTTTCCCTGAGCCGCGAGAGCCATATCCTCCCATTGCATCGTCCTCTAAGAGGGACATGGTGCACAGCAAGTTCTCTAGGTCGGGCTGAACGTCAGCTTCTGACTCTACGTCGTAGACGATCTCGAAAGCGAAGTCAGAGTGAGGAGGCACGCGCTCGATGGGGCGTGGATTGGCCGCGGCGGTGATGCGGTCCAGTGCGTTTTCAAATTTCAGCTCGGCGTACAGAAGGTCAGTCTCTGCGTTCTCCAGCTTCTTTTTGGTATACGTGGTTAAGAAAGCATCGCGGACACGCAGACGGGAGGGAAAGTTTGAGCCAGCCTCATCTTGAGCAGCGGAAGAGCCGAATAATCGACAGACGGGGCAAGTGACGGCTGATTCTTTGGTTGGGCAAACGTGAATATAGATAGGATAAGCACTTCTTCCAACATTGCGCGCAAAGAACGACGAAGGGGCATTGGGGTATAACTCTGGAGCAACCTTCTTCTCCAAAAGCGACCTCAACTTCCCTTTGAGGCTGCTGCCGGGGATGTACGGTTCTTGACTGACCGGCTCTCGTAGGATCAGGTTATCCAAACCGCCGATCTCAAGGACCTCTTTTGAGGTCCCTATATGCAGGCCTGTCATCGTCCGTATGATCCCTCGTAGAAGCACCTTGCCTAAGAGCGGCTTCGCAATCGTTGTCATGCTGATTCACCCTCCCCTTGCTCTGAGTCCGAGGGCTTCCCGTAAGCGTTATAAGCTACAATGGCTTCGACGAGTTTCACCAGCTTCTGAAAGTCTTCTATAGTAGTGACTTTATCAATAGCGGCATCCACAACTGAGTGAACCTGTCTGAGCTTCTTGTGCTTGTAGGCCGCCCAAACAAGTCCCGGTTTGAGGAGGACGACTTTTTCCCTATTAAAACTGCCACGCTCAAAGTCACGTTCCAAACGTTTGAGCGTGGAGAGCACCCTATAGAGTTGAGTCTTGACCTCCTCTCCCCCCAGTCCCTCCACTACCTGTTTAGCATACTGGATTAGATTGTTCGCAGCTAAGCTGTTTAGGGCGGGGAGACTGTTGATTACTGTAACAATCTCAGCGGCAATCCCTGGATCGCGATGCTCACGTCGCCGGTTATCGCTTCTCCGTGACCTTGAACCATTCATAGATTTACCTCCTTATGCGAGATCTCTCCTGTAGACCGGCACGCAAAACGCCAACCCCGACCGATAGACCTTCGACGCGACCTCCACCAGCGTTCCTACGGGTTGCACGACGGAACCATTTCCTGCTTTAAACGCGAAGACTGATCCTTCCTTGAACATGCGACATGCCTGCCGTCGTTGCGGTCGTCCTTGACTTGCCAAGGTAGCCCATCCGCCGCCGCGCCATGCCAAAGCATAACCGACCGGAGCGTTTGAAATCAAGGCCAGCTCCGAAGCTTGGGGGTAGAAAAGCGAGAGGGTGCAGTAGGCCGTCGGCGACTCTGCAGTTCTAACCTCGATGAGCTTTTGAAAAGCCGGTACCGAAGCTGCTTTCTGCCAATCTCCTCGGATCTCGAACTTTCCGCAACCGGCGGCCCGCTCACCGCCGATCCCCAGCTCGCCCAATAGCTCAAAGCAGGTCTTTAACTGACTTTCGAGGTCACTACGCCCCTCGAGCAACAGATATAAGCCGCCATCGTCTGGATACTCGACCACGCCGCAGAAGTAGAGATTCGAACTGTGATTGACCCGATCAATCCGCACTCGTGGAATCAAAGCCTCCTTGTAGAGTTCTCGCGCCTCCTTCGTTAACTGATCGTCCACATCTTTCTCAAGACCGTCTCTGAGCCACTGAGCGAAAATCTCGATGGGGATGAAGTCTAGGTCTTTAAGGGGGCTCTTCTCGAATTTCTCTTCGTCATCGTCCGCACTTTTGACATAAGGCCGCGGCGGGATGTAGGGCTTGGGCAGATAGAACCGTTCTCCCAAGTAAGGATAGGCTGATGAGAGCACAAACGGCGGCTGATGCCCATGAGCAGCATCCCCAAGAAAGTGATTCAAAAGCTCGCTCAAGCTTCGTTCTCCAAGTGCCGCCGCCCAAGCGTGACACAGGGCGCTGAAGAGCGTGTCCGACGGGATGTACGTAGAAGTGCTTTCTACTCCGATCCCCGGCTCGCCGATATGCAGCGGCGAGCGAAACTTGAGCTTGACGATCCATGTTTGACGGTCAGACGCTGCACTAGATGGCAGCGGCGCTGAGGCCGGGCTCTGAACGCTCAGGGGTTGTACAGCTTTCGTGACATCGGCGAGCAGGTCTTCTAGGCTACCATAAGACTGCTCACTGATTTCTGTTGACTCAATCCACTTCACCACGACGTTGTTGATCTTCAGCTCAACTGCCCCTGAGCCACGTGAGCCTCCGCCGCCCAAGTGGTCGTCCTGTAAGAGGGCTATACTCGTTGCCAAATTACGCATATCTTCTGCGAGATGATCGGGGTTTCTTACAAAATAGCTCATGCGAACTTTGAAGGCCGTCTCAGCAGGGACTCGTTCTAGGCTGCGAGGATTGGCCGCTTGCGTGACCCGATCTAGGGCATTCTCTGTTTTCGTATCGGGTTCTGGTTTGGATTCTGAGGGATAGAGATTGTCAATATGCAGCGAGCCCGGATAGACCTCTCCTTCTGAGGCCTGTTCCTTCTCAAGCGGCGTATTCCCGAAGAGACGGCAGATGGGACAGTTTGACAGTTTGCAGCTATGAAGCGTGATCTTCTGCTGTTTACCGGCAGATAGAACCTGGAAGAACTCTGGGTCAGCTCCTCCTTGGGTGTATAAAAAACGCTCCAGCAATGAGCGCAGCTTGCCGCGCAGCGCAGTGCCGGGAACATAAGGAGTGCTGTAATAGGCACCGCGGATGACGGGGGAGTCCGCCCGCCCCACAACGAAAGTCTCGATCAGGCCCCCGATGTGTAAGCCCGTGCGGCACTTCAGCTCCCCTGTGAGTACGATCCAGCCTCGCAGGCTCATGGACTGCCCTCCTTCTCAGAACGCAAGCGCATCTCCAGCCAGACAAGAGCAGGATGCAAATAGCATAGCACTTTTGACCCCAGCGACATGAGCTGGGGTTTGAGCTCTTGCTCGAACTTTTCTTGTTTTTGCTGGTCTGCTACAGAGACGCGGCTGAGGGCGTAGGCCAGCTTGGGCAAAGAGAGTTGGCCTTCTTGATGGGCAGCCTCGACCACGCCGAACAGATTGCGTAAGAAACTCCGTGGAGCAATAAGTTCCCACCGTTCTCTTAGTTCGCCATTCCCAAGGCAAGCTGCCATTTGCTGAGCCAATTCCAAGCAGCTCTGGGCGCTGATCTGATCAGTCCAGCGCAACGCAGCGGGCACGTGAGAGCGTAATTCGTCTCCTTGGAGCTCGAATATAAAAGCAGAATGGAACAGAGCGAAGCTGTCTTTCTCAGGTTTGTCACAGGGGGCTGCTGTGCAGTTATCTTTCGCCGCGCTGAGGGCTCTTTTGGAGAAGCGCGCCATCTGGTAGAGCGGGAAATTTTCGTCTTGTACGATCAGTCCGGCAGATAGAGTTACACGGCCTCCGGTATACTCCTTGAAAGCAGCGTGAATGTCGAAGGCCAGTTCCACTGTATCGTTCCACGTTCCGACGATAAAGAGATCGTCCCCGCCGGAGTAGACGATGATGGCATTTCGGATTCTCAGTTGAGCTTTTTCTGCTTCTATGAGTCTTGTCTGCTGCTCCTGAGGGAAAACATTGACATTCTCGGCAAGACATAACTCATTGAGATGGAGCTTGAAGAAGTAGGTCATTGCACGTGAGAGCGCCATGCGGTGAGCGAGTGTACACTCTTTTAATTTTCGCGTGAAGAGATCGCCCAGATTGTCCACGTCCATGCGTAGCACACCTAAGCGTTTCATGCCGTGAGCGCACCCGACAAGCTCTCCAAACTCAAGGGGCACCTCTTGAGTGCAATCAGGAGGCGCTTCTTTTGGAGATGGTCTGGCTTTGAACCCCGGATAGTTCCCCAAGGCGAAAAGCCGCACGCCGGGCAGAGAATACCACTCCAGATCCCATTTGTTGATCACAAAGCTCGCTACGACTGAATCAGATTGAAAGCCCTGCAAACAGTCTTGAGGCCGAGCTTGCTTAGGGAAATAGTAGTATATCCACTCGTCTTTGGTGAGGCTTGGCAACTTGATAATGGCTTTCTGTAATGGGTCACGCTTATCGTCTCTTCTGTTTGTCCCGATGATGCAGTGGAGAGAGTAAAGATGCTCCCCTACGTGATAGAGGTTACGGCACAGGGAACAGGCCATGACATCTTCGCGGGGCGGAGGCAGAGGACTGAGCAGGGCCGTGCGATGGCAGACCTGGCACTCGTCCAGATCGTCCAGATTCAATTGATCGGGCAAGCAAAGCACACAGCCATAAATCTCTTCATCTTGCCAGTCAATGCGCTTCAGTTGTGCAGTTTGTCTGCCGCACCACGGGCACTCGGCATCCTCAAATAGAGATGGCGTTTGATCCTTGGGAGGGCGCTGGGGTTGCAAGAACGGCCCTCTCTGACTCTTGTCTGCGAGGACATCCAAGAACTTACGTCCTTTAAGATCTTTGATTGTTCTTCCTAGTTCTCGCCACTTTTCGGCAAGTGTCAGCGGATTCACTAAATCCTTCTCTGAGATCTCGACAGACGCAAGGGCCACATAGAGCTTGCCGTCGTGTTTCTCCAAAAGATATTGGTTAAGCCTTTGGCGAGCAGAGTTCAACACATCACGGGCTGTTTCTGTCTTGGGCAGAATGAGATTAAAGATCGCTCCGCCGTTAATTAAGATGTTTGCTGCCGAGAGCCCCAAGGCTCGAAAAATCTCACTGATCACATGCTCCGTCAGCAATTCCAAAAAGAACGAACGTCCGCGCAACGCTTTGAGAGCACCTTTGGAAGAGATGCGATAGACGGAGTCCTGAACTCCGGAGAAATCCCCGCCGACCAACAGAAAAGGTGAATCAGAATCTGATGTTTTATCAGCTAGATGAAGACAGCTTGCCAACGCTGCCGTCAGCTTCGAATGATCAAAGAGGGAAATGCCAGCAGAGGAGTCATCTGGGAGGCTTGGTATATAGGGAATGTAAGACGTGTACTTCTCCAGCAAGAAGAGTGCTTGAGGAACTGTTATCGAGCCATTGAGGGACCGGCATTCGTTGTCAAAGCTCTCCCACAGAGTCTTGTATTGTGAAGCCATTTGAGTTGAGCTGATCTCGCGCCTGTGCTTAGGGTACTGACAGATGTTTGAGGCCTTCTCAGGATAATAGAAGAGCGGATCGCTGCGATGGGCCTCAGTGTCTATCAGGGAAAAGATTGAGACCAAAGCACCGTCGCCTTCTTGAGGCTCCGGAGGCAAGCCGTCCGCTCTATACCCCAAAGCGAGCTTGGCGGCCTTCCCTAGCAATGTGGCGTGCTGTTCGGCAGTCCCGGCAATACTGGGGAAGACTTTTTGCAACCATTGCTGGCCTACTTTGGAGAAGGAGTCATTACTGCCATCAGCGCGGACCTTAAATCGGCCGATCTCATAGAAGAGCGCACTGAGAGTAAGGCTTTCAACATCGTTCACGCTGGTCTCCTTCAGACCTTGGGGAATTTAAGTATAACACATAAGGAGTCTTTTGTGAAATGAACTTTGTCCAGTCAATCTATATGGATAATGCGTAGGTACATCAGAAGTTGGCAGAGATTCAAAACAGCTTTTGAGGTATCTCTGAAAATCCGCTTCTGTTAGGGATTTCCAAGTGGGAGCCTCTCTGCAACTTTGTTGAGACTGAGCGTAATAAAATCAGTCTCGACTTGTCGGCCCGCGCCGTAGGATCCTGGACCAACGCGAACTCCGATCTGTAGATCTGACTCCCCAGGGGGCTTCACAATAATCCCCGGGGGCACCGTTCCAGACGGACTGGGCTGCTGGGCACCACTGAAGCTAGGCCACAATCCCAGCCCCAGAGATGCGATCAGAGCAACCCCACGACCGCAACGAACTTGACTGAGCGCTTCATTTCAGACACCTCCTATTGCATCTTTGCGCGCTCTATGATATTTCGGGTCCGATTCAACACCGCCTCCAACAATTTGAGTTTGTCGGCCGTCCTCTGATAAAATGAGCTTGTCACGTAACACAAGGAGGAACGTGTACCCATGGCGACACCATGCCGACATGAAGAAGAACTGCTTGAGGAGTTCAGGGGCTTATCGGAAGTGGAATGGGCCAAGCTGCTCAAGCTCGTTCGCTTTCTGAAGGAAGAGATTCTACCGGAGACTCCCGCTTCTAGCGATAAAGCAGCCGTACTGCGCCATGCCGGTCTGCTGGCAGATCTTACCCCCGATGAGGAGCAACGCTTCACAGAAACCGTGCGTCGCCGCCGCCTCTTTGGAAAGCGCCGTGTTCGTCTATGAAGCCCGCGCTCCTCGACACCAACATCTTGACTGCCTTCCTCAAGGGCCATGTCCATGTAGTTTCCGAGATGGAGCAGTATTTGGACGAGATCGGGCGACCAAACATCAGCATTATCACCTATTACGAGCTGCTGCGCGGTCTCAAGGAACTGGGCAACGTGCGTAGACTGAGAGACTTTGAGGATTTGGTTGAGCACTTGCAGTTGCGGTTGCTTACCCAACGGGTGACGGGTCTTGCCGCAGATTTGTATGTAGAGCTGAGGCGGCGTGGTGAGCCTCTGGAGGATGCAGATATTCTGACTGGGGCCACAGCCCTGGCTCACAATCTGGTGCTGGTGACGGACAACGAGCGCCATTTTCGGAGGATCAAGGGATTGGAGCTTGAGAACTGGCTGCGCGGGTCGTAGCCGAGTCATCTTCTAACTCCTTTGCTTGGATCATCCTTCATGCGGCAGACACACCTGCCCATCGGGCACCTCGGGCTGGCTCCAGGGAGGACCCTGGGTTGCCTTTATGGTTACCCGACTTGTTGTTGTCCTCAATCACGTTCTGTCCTTCAAAGACTACCTGGCCGGTGAATAGGTCTCTATCATAACCGCACTGCTTCAACCAGGCAGCCAAGCCCCAGTCAGTGTTGTCTTTAATGGTGGAGTCGATCAGCGTCAGCTGAGCTTGATCCCAAACCCTGATGCCGTTACAAATTATCTCTACTTCTTGGCAACGGGGGTAGGTTCCGTTGCCCTCCATAGTGCTGCCTTGCACTTCCACTGTCGCTGAACCTCTCACCTCGAGCCCGTTGGCGGAGGCCTGGGAGTTGGCGAGGCTCACCCGGGCTGAGGTCACTTTTGTTGCCAGAGATCTGGGAGCTAATGAGGCTAACCTGAGCTGAGCCCCACACAAAAACACCAGCACCTAAACATCTTGGTGAGTTAGAGGAAACCAGAGCCTTTGGCATCGGCATCATTTACGCTAGTCGTTCGATTGGCCCTGCCCAAGCCCATATTTTCAGCATCAAGGACGCCGTCCCTCTAGCTGCCTTGCCCGCTACCCAGACCGCAAAAGTCTTAGAAGTCATCAATGAAGCCTATCCCCAATATATTGACGGGGGCAACGTCCTCCAGACGGGACTCGATAACATGGGTGCGATCTTCCACCCGGCATTAACTATTCTGAACGCCGATGGCAGTGACTAAAATATTGGGCGGCGTCTCGATGAGGGTGCAGAGCCCGCCCAGCATCGAGCCATACGCCAAGGGGATGAGCAATTTGGAAGGGCTGATCACGCTCTCGCGGGCCAGCGTCATCACCACCGGCAAGAGAATGGCGACGGCTCCGACGTTGTTAATAAAAGCCGAGAGGGCCGCGACCGTCAGCATAATGACCACAGTGAGCGCCCATGCGCGATGGCCGGCGACAGCCCGCATCACGCGCCCGATGAAAGACGCGATCCCCGTGCGAGCAGCAGCGGCGCTCATCACGAACATCGCCCCAACGGTGATGACGGCCGGATTGCTGAAGCCGCTGAAAACTTCACTGGTGCTCAAGAGCCCCGTGAGAGCCAAGGCCAAGAGCACCAACATCGAGACGAGATCGGCTCGCAAACGCTCCGTGACGAATAACACGAGCGCTACGATAAGAATGGATAAGAGAATCGAGATTTCCATTGGTGGGTATTATAATGCTCGCTCGGCGAGCGTGTCAATCGCTCCATTTCATTAAGAGCGGCCCGATGATGGCGAGTATTAAAACCGTCATGACCGTCAAGGCCAACAGGGGCACAGACGCTGTCGGTGCCAATCCCGCCAGCAGGATGGAGAACTCCCCGCGCGGGATGAGAGCGACTCCCAAGCGCAGTGAAGCCCCTTGACTGAGGCGAAAGAGCCAGCCGATCACCCAGCCGGTGGCTACCTTTCCCGCGATGGCCAGCACGATCAGCACCGGCCCCAGCAACGCCACGCGCCCGAAACTGGAAAGGTCGATGAGCAACCCAAACGAAACAAAAAAGATCGCTGCGAAGAGATCGCGGAAGGGTGCGATCACACGATCCACGCGCTCGCGAACTTCTGCCTCTGGCAAGATAAACCCAGCCAGAAAAGCTCCTACAGCATTGGAAAGTCCTAGCCATTCTGCAATTGCGGCAAGCAAGAGTATTAGCGCGAGCACAAGCAGCAAGAAAACTTCGATGGATTCATGAGCCAGAAGGCGATGCAGCACCGTCTTCAAGCCGATGGCGGCAATAAAAGCCGCGCTTAGGAAGCCAACTGTTTTTGCAATCACCCACAAAATGTCGTCCGGCTGCAAACTGCCGGCATGAACTAACCCAGCAAGGACAGATAGGTAAAGGGCAATGAAAAGATCCTCAAAAACCAAGACACCCAAAAGATATTCGGTTTCCGGGTTGGCCGCTCGCCTGAATTCGATCACATTGCGGGCAATGATGGCGGAGCTGCTGATATAGAACATACCGCCCAAGGCGAGCGCCTCCAATAAATGGAGCCCAATGGCTAGTCCAAAGAGGACTCCTAGGGGCAGATTGACCAGCACGTCCAGAGTTCCGGCGAGCAACAGCCTTCGGCCGCCGTGGCGCAGGCGCTCTGGGGAAAACTCTAGACCAATCATAAAGAGCAGGAACATCACACCCAACTGTGCCATAAAATCTATCAGAGGAGAGTGTTCGACAACGGTCTGCAATCCCAGCCCGGCCAGAATAAAGACGGGCACGCTCGATTGTCTGAAGCGATGGGCCACGAGCGCACCGATATAGAGCACAAATAAAATGACGCCGAGCTGGAAGAGCATTTTTAGTGAAGCCCGAAGCGCACTTTGAACTGCTCGATCTGAGACGGCTCGCCGATCACGACGACCGTATCTCCGGCGGCGATCTGGGTATCAGGGGCCGGATTGAGGACTCTTTTGGCCGGCCCAAAGAGCGCGATGATCGTTGCCCCAGTCAGTTTGCGAACCCTGTTCTCCTGCACAGTCTTGCCCGCCAAGGGGGAGTCTGTGGGAACTTTGAGCCATTCGATGGTCAGCTCTTTCATGACCAGCCGCGCCGTGTCTTCGACATCAGGCTGAAAGTGCGTGCCGATCAAGATCGCCCCAAGTTCACGGGCCTCTTCGTCGCTCAATTCAATGACCGATTCCGGAGTCTCTCGATTGGGCAAGAAGCGATAGATCTCACGGCGTCCCGTCTTGTGGATGACGACGCTGAGCGTCTCACCCTCTTCGGTCTCGAATGAGAATTTCATGCCAATGCCCGGCAGCTCGACTTCGCGCACTTTCACAAGGGCTCCTTGTCCGTCATCAGAGAATAGATAAACTTTGCCTCCCACGCTCTTTTTTAAGTATACTTCTAAATGACAGAACCACCAACTAGCAAGCCAGTCTTGCTCACGGCTGGCGGAGGGCTCTGTTTGGGATTGTAGTGATGAACGAGCAAACATCGAGCGCATACTCTCTCCGGCAGAAGCTCGGACTGATACTCGGCCTTGTTCTTTTTCTCGTGATACTATTCTTGCCCAAACCGTTCGGTCTGGATCAGAACGCTCAGCGAGCCGGTGCGGTCGCACTCTTGATGGCCGTCTGGTGGATCAGCGAAGCCGTTTCGCTCTATGTAACGGCCCTGCTGCCGTTACTACTCTTCCCATTCTTGAGCGTGTTGCCCATCCGCGAGGCGGCTGCACGCTACGCCGAGCCGACGATCTTTCTCTTTATGGGGGGATTTTTTCTGGCGATGGCCATGCAACGCTGGGGGCTCCATCGCCGCATGGCGTTACATATCATTCGGCTCGTGGGAGCCGGGCCGCGACGTTTGCTGCTGGGATTTATGATCGCCACGGCTTTTATCTCCATGTGGGTCTCCAATACCGCCACGACGATGATGCTCTTCCCCATCGGCTTGGCAGTCATCAGCCAGCTCGATCCATTGAGCATAACCAAGAGAGCGAAACGCGAGGCGGGCTTCGGGACAACCCTGATGCTGGGTATCGCTTATGCCGCGAGCATCGGCGGCGTGGCCACGATCACCGGGACGCCGCCAAACGCGATCTTCGTCGGCCAGGCGGAGTTGCTCTTTCCCCATCTTGAAGCAGTGGGCTTTTTGCAATGGATGCTCGTCGGAGTACCCTTTGTGTTGCTCTTTCTCCCCTTGGCCTGGGCTTATCTGGCTTTCATTTTTATGAAACAGCCTGACGTGACGGCAGAACCCACCCAGCTTCATCAGGAATTGCGACAGCTCGGGGCAATGAGTCGGGGGGAGCGGGGCGTCCTGGGCGTCTTCCTGCTGGCAGTTTTCGGGTGGGTCTTTCGAGTGGACTTACATCTCGGCCCTCTGACGATCCCCGGATGGGCAACGATTCTCAATTTAGGAGACTGGGTCAGCGATGCAACCGTCGCGCTCGCGGCAGCGTTGCTGCTCTTTATCATCCCGACCAACATGCGAACAGGGGAGTTTCTGCTCACCTGGGACTGGGCCAAACGAATCCCCTGGGGGGTGCTGATTCTCTTTGGCGGCGGCTTCTGTCTCGCCGAGGGTTTTCAACAGACGGGTTTGGCCGAATGGCTGGCTGGGGGGCTTACTGAGCTTTCCCACGTACCCTTGCCCGTTCTGATCTTCACCTTGGCGCTTTCGGTGACTCTTTTGAGCGAAATCGGCTCCAACACCGCTCTGGCTGCTATGATGATGCCCATTGTAGGGGCGGCGGCTACCGCCATGAACGTCCATCCGTTCTTGTTGATGATCCCCGCGACGATGGCTGCGTCGGCAGGCTTTATGCTGCCGGTGGCGACGCCGCCCAATGCGATTGTTTTCGGGAGTGGGTATCTGACGATCTCGCAGATGGCCAAGGCCGGATTCGTCCTAGATCTGCTGGGAGCCGCCATCATCACTTTGGTCGTCTATCTCGCCGTTATTCCCGTCTTTGGCCTGTGACAGATAGTGATACTTTCTGTTCATGGTGTCACCCTGAGCGCAAGCGAAGGGTCTGGATGCTTCGCTCTGCTCAGAATGACAACATGACGCGATGAAGTATCTCATTCCGCCAAACTCGCTTGCCTGCGAGCCTCAGAGCGCATTATAATCGAGCAGCGTGCAAGCGATCATCATGTTCAGGGAGGGGTTTTGATGGAGCCCATCGAAGTGAAAGTCTTAGACAAAGGGTTTGTGCTGCTTATTGATTTTATGGGCGGGGACGAGACGGTCGTCTTGGCGGCGCGGGTCTCGACGGGCAAAGGACTCAAAGGGGAAGAACAAGATCGAAAATTAATTAACTATTTGATGAAGCACAGACACGAGACACCCTTTGAGCACGCGGTCTTCCAGTTTCAGATTTCGTGTCCGCTCTTTGTGGCCCGCCAATGGTTTCGGCATCGGATTGCCAGTTACAACGAGCGGTCAGGTCGGTACGTTGAGTACGAAGACGAGTTTTATCTGCCCGACAGACTGCGCTTGCAAGCGAAAAGCAACAAGCAAGCCAGCGAGTTCGGGGAGATCGCCAACGAGCGCGAGCTGATAGCGATGATTCAAGAGACGTATGAGCTGGTCTATGAGCGATATGAAAAGCTCTTGGCAGCAGGAGTAGCGAGAGAGCTGGCCCGCTCGGTCTTGCCGTTATCGCTCTACACGCAGTTTTACTGGACGATTAACGCTCGGGCACTGATGAACTTTATCAATTTGCGGGCGGACGTGGGGGCACAGTGGGAGATTCGCCAGTACGCCGAAGCCTTGGGGAAAATCTTCAAAGAGAAGATGCCGTGGACGTGGGAGGCGTTTGTGCAATACGTCTGGCGCGGCGAGAACCAGGCGATCAAGCCGTGACGAAGTAAACGCGCTTATGACCGAGCTGATCTGGGAGGGCAAGTACAACTCTCATGGGGAATCAAAACGTTGCTAGTGGTCTGTATGTGCGGTAAGATGATGAATCAGGAGCGTTAATGGATATCCGGTTCTATACGGATCCGGAGACCGGGTTTCCCCACATATACAAACATGGTGTTGCTGAAAGAGAAGTGGCAGAAGTTCTGGCCCATCCCGGCGAAGATAGACCGGGCCGTCAAGGGGTACGGGTTGCCATCGGTCAAACAAGAGCTGGAAGGTATTTGCGCATCATCTACAAACCGGACCAACAACCGGGCAGGTTGTTCGTCATTACGGCGTATGATCTACGGAGAAAAGCGCTTGCTGCCTATAAGAGGCGAAGGAGAAGAAAGCCATGAAGAAGATAGATGAAGAGCAGATTCGTCAAGTGCTCGATTATTATGAAGGGCAAACAGAAGACGAGGCTGTTGCCGAGGACGAGGCAGCGTTTACAGATCCTTCACAAGCGGTCATGATAATTCCTAAAGAACTCGTCCCCATTGTTCGGGCCCTCCTCGCTCGATATGAGAGTTTGAAGGTCAAATCCCCACCAAGTTCTGGTTGTAGAAATCGAAAGCGCGCAGCTACGGAAAGGAATAGCGTGAAGCCTAAAACTAGAAACGCAGGTAAACACTAAGCGCCTGTAGTGTGCTCCGCGCACAACGTTTTAAGAGGGCATGACTGAACTCATCTGGGAAGGCAAGTACGACAAAGATGGCAAGAAGACAGCTCCGTTACGCATTGCGCTCCCGTTTCAGACCGTCGAGACGGTCAACGAGTCGGCCCAAGACCGCCAGAAATCTCTAGAGTTTTTCCGCAGCGGGCGCACGAGCGAGTGGCGCAATCGGCTGATCTGGGGCGACAAAAAGTACGTCCTGCCCAGCCTCTTGCCGGAGTTCGCTGGCAAAGTCAATCTTATCTACATTGACCCACCCTTTGATACGGGGGCTGACTTCTCGTTCCAAGTTGAGATTGACGGCGAAAATTTCACCAAAGAGCCCAGCGTGATCGAGATGAAGGCCTATCGGGACACCTGGGGCCGCGGGCTCGATTCGTACTTGCAATGGTTCTACGAGACGGTTGTCTTGCTGCGCGAGCTGCTCCACGAGACGGGCAGTATCTACGTGCATTTGGATTGGCACGTGGGGCATTATGCGAAGGCCGTGCTGGATGAAATTTTCGGACAAGAGAACTTCAAAAACGAGATTGCGTGGTGGTACTATGACAAATTCCCGACAGGGGGAAGCATTTTGGATCGCCAACACGATCGCCTATTGCAATACGCCCGTACAGATAACTACATAACCAACCTGGTTACAGAGCTAAGAGTAGAGCCTGGTCGTCCAACTGAAGTTCGAAAGAAAGTCGGTGGGAAAATGATGCGTATTCGCGACCCTGAAACAGGTAAAACCACTTTTATCGAAGGCACCACTGAAAAAAAGATCTCTGATGTGTGGCGCATCCCTTTGATTAATAGCATGTCTGCTGAACGTTTAGGATACCCAACTCAAAAACCCGAAGCCCTGCTGGAGCGCATCATTAAAGCTAGCTCTAATCCCGGCGACCTCGTGCTCGATTGCTTCGTCGGCTCCGGCACGACCGCCGCCGTCGCCGAAAAGCTCGGACGACGCTGGATCGCCTGCGACCTCTCGCGATTCGCCATCCACACCACCCGAAAGAGATTGCTCAGCATCCCCAACGTCAAGCCATTTATTGTCCAGAACCTGGGCAAGTACGAGCGCCAAGTCTGGCAAGCTGCTGAGTTCGGCGAAGAGGCCGAAGCGAAAAACCAAGCCTATCGCAGATTTATTCTGGAACTCTATCACGCCCAGCCCATCACGGGCTATGCTTGGCTCCACGGCCTCAAGGCCGGGCGCATGGTGCATGTCGGCGCAGTAGACTCTCCCGTCTCACCCGGCGACATCGCCCAGATCGCCGCGGAGTTCAAGAAAGCCATCGGCACAGGCAAGGACGCGCCCACGGTTAATGGGGTTGATGTCTTAGGCTGGGACTTCGCCTTTGAACTCAACGAGGTCGCCAAGCAGCAGGCCGCGCAAGCGAATATCCAGATGCGCTTCTTAAAGATTCCCAGGGACGTGATGGACAAGCGGGCTGTCGAGCAGGGCGACGTAAAGTTCTTCGAGTTGGCCGCGCTCGCGGTGGAGATTCTTCGCTCTGCTCAGAATGACACGAAAGCAAGAAGTCACCCTGAGCGAAGCGAAGGGTCTCGGACAGTCACGCTCAAGCTGACCGACTTCTGTATCCCGCCCGACGAAGTTCCCGAAGAAGTGCAAAGAGCGATCAAACACTGGTCACAATGGATTGACTACTGGGCCGTGGACTGGAACAACAACGGCGACACGTTTCACAACGAGTGGCAAGATTATAGAACCCGCAAGAAGAGGGAATTGCAGATGCAGGTGGCGCACACGTACTCCGAGCCGGGAGAGTACACGATTGTCGTCAAGGTGATAGATATTCTGGGGAACGACACGACAAAGACGCTGAAGGTGAAAGTATAGTATAATGGGGTTTTGAAGGAGGCAGAAAGCATGGCTACAGAAGTTAAGAAGGTGTCAAAGGGGCTTAAGCCTAAAGAGGCTGTAGAAGATTCTCCTATTGAAGTTGAGCAAGACATTTGGGTGCAGCTCCCGCCCATCAAGGAGTTCACAGTGAGATTGAAGCTCGAATACCTTGGTCGAGCTAAACCTGATCCCCTCCCCGACGAGTTATTGAAAATTTTATAGTTGGCAGGGGGAAAAAGCCGATGGCTGGTTTGAGTCAATGGTACGAGATAGTCCATACCGCAGAGTTACAACAAGGTGATCTTTTCCCAGAATGCCCCGTTGTACTCACACCTGCTAATCTAAGCCTTCAAAGCAAAGCCGGACCGCTCCCAGAAGTTGCCGCCCAGGTAAAAACCTACAACCTCGTGGTCATGAGTCAATCCTGTGATTTGGTGCAACACAAGCTCAGCTTGGTGTGCCCTTACTGGTCTCTCAGTGAATTGGAGGCTCGTGACGAGCGTTTCAAACCGCTAAAGATGAAAGAGGAAGTGCGTCGTGGCAATGTGCCCGCTTATCACATGTTGGCTGCTTGTGATCTGGAAGGCTTTCACCACGAGATTCAAATCGTGGATTTTCGTACTGTTTTCAGTGTACCCTTTGACTTTCTTACAGAGTTCGCGTCCCAGCCTGAGAAGAGATTACGGCTGCGGCCGCCCTACCGTGAGCATCTCTCCCAAGCCTTCGCTCGCTTCTTCATGCGTGTCGGACTGCCTGCCGATATTCCACCCTTCAGATGAACGACAATGCCTCGCAAGAAGCGCTCTGCTGACGATCAACTGAAATTACTCGAAGCTCGCGTCAAGACCGCTCCTTGCGTTCCGGCCATCCGCAAAGCCGTGGCTGAATGGCGCGCCGCTAACTACAAGGGCGCTACCGACACCACAAAACTCTTGCTCAATTACTGGTTCAAGACAGACCAGCGTCTGCCCGACGGGCAGCGTTTCGCTTTCTATGACGCTCAACGCGAAGCCGTCGAAACGCTGATCTATCTCCATGAAGTCGCCCGCGTCCGATGGCATAAAGATCTGCTGGAGCGCTTCTCACCGGAGCAGTTTGGTTTCTCAATAGAGTACACTGATTCTGTAGGGAACTTGCGCTATTACGAGCCGGATTTTATGGCAGTGCTCACAGACGGGACTCACTATCTTATCGAGACCAAGGGGCGTGAGGACCCAGATGTGTCACACAAAGATAGGGCCGCCCGGCTTTGGTGTGAGAACGCCGCTCTTTTGACAAGAACAGATTGGGCTTATCTAAAAGTCCTCCAGGCGGAATTTGAGAAGCTGCTCCCAACCGAGTTTTCAGACCTGTTGATCTTCGCCCCGTAGGGGCCGGGTGACCCCGCTCCTATTTGCCGTGGCTTGCTCCAGGCGCTCTAATAGCTATCGTCGGAGCGGACAGGCGACCTTTCTGAAGAGCTTTGCTCGCCCTACAGTAGAATCATGTCTCTACAAAAGCAAGCTATTTCTCTGCGAGAGCTCTTGCAGACCGTTGAGTTCCGCACCGTCTTCGGGGATTGGTCCATCAAGGTCAGCTCTCTCACCGACGACTCCCGCGCTGTCCAGCCCGGCTCGCTCTTCGTTGCTATCCCCGGCACTCGCTACGATGGGCACCAGTATGTTGGGACGGCCATTGCCAAGGGCGCGGTCGCCGTCGTCGGCCAACGCCCTCACCTACATGTGCCCGTCCCCTACGTGCTGGTGGAGAACAGCCGCCGCGCGCTAGCCGAGCTCGCCTGCGCTTTTTATGAGTTCCCCGCCGAAAAACTTTTCACCGTCGGGGTCACCGGCACCAACGGAAAGACCTCCGTCGCGTCGCTCGCAGCAGCCGTCTTAGGGTCAGACCGGACGGCCCTGAGCAACACGGTGAAAAACGCTCTCGAGCACAACTCACCCTACACGACACCAGGGGCAGTGGACATCCAGAGAAGAGCCTGGGAAGCAGTCCAAGCTGACCAGAAGCACCTCGTGTTAGAAGTTTCAGCGCACGCCCTCTCGCAAGAGCGTGTGCACGGCATACCGTTCAACGTTGCAGTCTTCACGAATATAACTCACGACCATCTCGATTATTACGGGACTATCGAAAACTACTTGCAAGCAAAGCTTTTGCTGTTCAGGAATTTGCGAAAAACCGCCCGTGCGATCATCAACAGCGACGATCCGTGTGCCGAGCATTTCACTGCGGTGACCGAGGCGCGTGTGTGGACCTACGGCGTGAGATCAAGCTACGACCTGTGGGCTGACCAGATCGAGCTGCGCCCTGATGGCTCGCGCTTTGTCGCTCACACGCCTGCGGGGAGCGTCTCCATCGAGACTCGACTGCCGGGCCAGTTCTATGTCTACAATATTCTCGCGGCACTAGGCGTCGGCGTGGAGCGGGGCTTAGCCCTTGGAGAGATCACCTCACGGATAGAGTCCGTACAGCGGATCGAAGGGCGCTGCGAACGCTACCGCACGCGCAACGGCGTTTCTATTTGGATTGACTTCGCCCATTCGCCGGACTCTGTAGAGAAAATGTTGCGAATGCTGAAGAGTTTTTATCCGAGGGTGATCAGCGTTTTCGGCTGCGGGGGCGAATCCGACCCGTATAAGCGCCCAATTATGGGGGAGACCAGCGGGCGATTGGCAGATTTTACGGTCATCACCAGCGACAACCCCAAGAGCGAAGCCCCAGAAAAGATCGTGCGACAGATTGAGCATGGGATTCGCCCGTTGGGTGTGTCCTATGAAGTGATCGTAGACCGCCCGCAGGCGATCTTGAGAGCGCTGGAGCTGGCGCGACCGGGGGACTGCGTCTTGATCGCGGGCAAGGGCCACGAGCGCACCCAAATCTTTTCCGGCCGTGAGATCGCGTTCAACGATCGAGAGTTCTTGCGCGAGCACGGGATCATAGTATAATCACACTCTATGCCCGGACACCGAAACTCCATCGTCGAGCCCATCAGCGCGCTCAATAAAATAAAAATCCGCGACAACGGCGAGCCACTCGTCGAGCTCAACAGCTTGGACCCTCGCATTGTGGTCTTACCCAACTGGCGCACCGGCCAACCCCAGCGGCTCTTGGCCCGCCGCACAGTAGCACAAATGCTCCAGAAGGCCGCAAGCTATCTCCCCAAAGGGCACACGCTCGGCGTCTTCAGCGCTTTTCGCCCCCTAGAAGAGCAAGAGAGAATCTATCAAAGAGTCTATCGTCGGTTCAAACGTCGGCACCCCAACGCGCCCAAGAACGTCTTGAGACGATTGACCAATAGGTTCGTCCACCCGCCAGATATCAAGACACCGCCGGGGCACTCCACGGGCGGAGCGATTGATCTCTCTATTCTCGGTCCTGATGGCAAAGAGCTTGATATGACCAAGCCCTTCAAGTGGCGCACGCCAAAATCCCGCTTTGTAGCGGCAACCTACGCTGAGGGGCTTTATGAAGAAGCACGAAAGAACCGCGCACTTCTCATTCAAGTAATGACCAAGGCCGGCTTTACGAACTACGCCGGAGAGTGGTGGCACTGGTCGTACGGCGATAGCTGCTGGGCCTGGCGCTTGGGAAGAAAAACAGCGATCTATGGGATCGCCACCGACCCCGAAAAACGATAGCCCATCAGAACAATCCCCCATAGCACGACGGGCACGACCCAGTCGCTGACGGCGATGAAGCTATAGAGCAGCGTGTACAGCCCTCCGGCGTGACCGCTCTCTACGGCTTGGACAAAAACAACGAGGCCCCACAGCACGAGCACGTGAAAGCAAAACAAAAAAGAGAGCCCCGTTGCTCCCCACAGCAGGCGTCTACTCCAAGCTAAGCCCGGTGTGAGAAGCCAGAACGCCAGCGTCAGCCCCACCCCACCGAAACTGAGAAAATCACGTCGCACAAGACTTTGCTCACCCTGAGCACGATAGACGGCGATGCCCTCGCCTTCTACGCTAAAGCGCAGATCGGCGGCGACCAGCGGGCGGACAAAAAAGGTCTGCAAAGCAGCATATCCCGGAGCTGTCCAAGGCCACGTGAGCGCAAACGCTGTCAAGACAAGAGCACAGCCGACGAGAAAGAGCAAGATTTTCGTCATGAGCCCTTACCCCCATCCCCGAGACGTTTTGGTGCAGCATCTTTTTGAGAGCGGGGTGAGGCCCGCTCTGCCCATAGCAGCCAGAGCGCAAGGGCAAAGAGAATAGTCAAGGGCTGCCAGACCAACAAATGCACAGTTTCAAAAGCTCTAGGCATCAGGGCGCCGAGATAGATAAGGCTGACGAGCCGTATGAGATTGAAGAGCAAGATCGCGGGCACCCCCCAGGTCAGCGCCCAGAGCTTTGTTTTTCTCGAAGCCGGCGTCGCAACGACAGCAGCGAGAAAAAGAACAATCGGGAGAATCGCCGTGCATTCGGCAATAATTTCGAGCGAAAAGATTTCTGAGCGTACTAACGTTCCCTCGGCGCGGCTTGCAGTTCCTAGCAAGCTCAGAGCAAACGCCAGAAGGGTAGCTGTCATGGCATTAGCCCAAGGAATGAAGCCGGTATAGATGAAAAACGGCTGAAGGATGAGAAAAGCCCCAATGACTCCGGTCAAGACAAGCCAGGCGCGAATGACAGCGCGATGCTTCTCCCACACTGTGAGGATGCTATGGACCATTAGGAGCTAAATGAGCGTGCGAACAGACGACGACGCAAGAGCCAAAAGAAAAGGGCTACCGCGAGTCCCCCTAGGAGCAAGCCCGTGGTCGTCAGCCCTGGGGCAATGACGCGCGCCGAAATCCGGCCCTCTTGCTTGCCTAGCAGCTTGCCCCCGGCATCGAGCAAGAGCACTTCGTAACGGTGCTCGCCCGGTGTATTGATCTCTCGGCTGATGAGAGGCACGCTCTCCGGCAAAGGGGAGGGCAACTCTGGAACGATCAGCTCTCTGTCGGCGGGGGTCTCACCGAAGGGGCTCGTCCTGGCGAAGCGAATCTCCACGCGATGGACAGTTGGCGGGCAGCCAGTAGTTGACAGCTCCCACTGCACCGTGCGCCCGCTCGCCCGCAAGATGAGCGAGTCAATCTGGTCCGGTTCTATGTCTATAACATTTCCGTCGCGACAGGTGACTTTTACCACAAGCTGGCTTTGGGCTAGGGCTGGCACGGAGACAAGTGTGAACAAGACAATGATTCGCAAAAAGATGCTCATAGGGTAATTATTATATCAATACATCGTCTGCATATCTAGTAAGCCATTCTCTTTGGCGCGGCGCTCGCACCAACGATAGAAACCGAGCGAGATCAGCCCAACAATGAGCGTCGAGCCTACTAAGATGATCAAAATAGTCTCGTTCGAGAAGGGCGCGAGCAGCGGACTGGCGCTCGTGCCCAGGATGGCACGCCGGAGGCCTTCGAGCCAGTACGTCATGGGCAGACCGAGGCCCAGATATTGAAGAAACTTAGGAAGGACATCCAGGGGGAAGACAGCGCCGCACAGCAAAAAGAGCGCACCGGCGACCGCTTCGCCCATAAAATAATTGTGCCGCGCCGTGACGAGCGTCAGACCCGCCAAGAGAATGCCCATGAGCGCCAGCCCCGCAAGACCCAGAAAGAACGTAGGCCAAAAGAACGCATGGTTCATCGTCACAAAATTTATCGGGAGCTGGAAGGCGATCATGCCGAAAGCGAGCGTGATGATGACAGCTACCGTACCCGTCAGGGTTCTCGCCACGCCACGCCCCAACAGATAAAAATAGACTTGTATGGGCGAGACATAGATATACTTGAGAATGCCGTAGTGCTCGCGGTCGTCAATGACCGCCCAACTGATGCCCATCAGCACCGAGCCGACGTAGATATAAAACGCATTGCCCAGATAAATATAGGGAAAGAGCGGGTTGTCCGTCTGGCCGCCGGAGACGATCAAGTACATCACGACCAAGATCATCGCGCCGGCGACGGGCTTGGCAATCGAATAGACGGCAAACAAGAAGGGCTCGGTCCAGTTGGACTCGATCTGCCAACCTAACCAAGTAGCGACCCGCAGGCTGCGGGCGCTCTCGCGCCAAGAGCTTGTTTGTAGAGTTTGTGTAGCCATAGTTTTTCTTTCCTTTCTGAGCCCGGCAACTAAAGTTGCGGGCTGGAGTTTACAAAGCCTGCCATGCAGGCTAGTCCCGTAAGGGACTTCGCAAACTAAGCCCGTGGCTTCAGCCACCGGGCCAACTTACTGCCCCCGCACTGTCAGCCGCCCCTCGCGCCGCGCCAAATTCTCCAACCATAAGAGCATCCGATGCGCCACCACCAGAAAGAGCACGCTCAGCACAGCGAGCACAAGCGTCTCGATCCAGACGTCCACCAAACCCCAGCCTGCTTGAGGGTAGAGGAGTTGTCGCATCGCGTCTAGGCCTAACGTGATGGGGATGAGTGACGCTCCCGCCGCGACCCAGAACCCTAAACTCTTGACCGGGAAATAGAACCCCGACAGCAAAAAGACCGGCTCTTGTAAGAGATTGGCCATGTGCCAGGCTTCGCGCCCGTAGAGCAAGAAGGCCGAAGCGAAGATCATCCCCAACCCGTAGAGAGCTACTAAAGTCAAGAAGAAGACGAGCGCCAGCGCTCCCCAGTTGGGCACAGTGAACGTCACGCTGAAGACTAACGAACCCAGCAGCAAGACCGCCAGAGCCCGCACCGTCGTCGCCACCATCCCCCCGACGGCCATCCCCAACAAAATGGCCATTCTCGAGGTAGGTGCGATGAGATAGAGCGCAAGATTACCCGTCTCTTTCTCCCAGTACAGTTGGGTCGCCATGCTCCAGAGGACGTTCATCCAATAGGCGGTCATGGCTCCGCCCAGAATGGCAAAGCCGGTGAACTCCGGCTTGGCTCCCAGCGCCCGATAGATAAAGACAAAGGCTGCCGTCCCCAACAGGGGGAGCACGATTTCAAAGAACATCCAGCTCTTCTCGCGCTGGAGCCCAATGAGACGGGGATAGGCCCGCCCGCGGACGGTGCGCAGAAAGACTATGAGATCGCGCCGGAAGTTCTTCATATTCTCAAACCTCTCCCCCACCCCTCCCCTGAAGAGGGAGGGGAACTCCCCTTCCCTTTAGGGAAGGGGCCGGGGGTTAGGTCGGATTCTCTTCGTCGCTCAAGCCGCGCCCGACTAGGTGAATGAAAACGTCTTCTAACGTTGGCTCGCGCTTCTCCAATGAGAGCAAGTGTCCTCCCTTGGACTGCACGGCGTCTAAGACTTTGACTAAAGCGTTTTCGTCCTGAAGAATGAAGTTCAGCTCGGTGTGCCCGTTGCGCTGATGCCCAGCAAATTGCCTGACACCGGGCAGCTGCCCGAAGTGATCAAGCGTCTCTAAGGGCGTCGTGTGCAGCTTGAAGATCGAAGCCCCCTGCAGTCTTTTCTTCAAATGCGTCGGCGTATCGCACGCCAAAATCCTGCCTTTGTCAATGATTGCTACGCGATCACAGAGCTCATCGGCTTCGGCCATATAGTGCGTCGTCAGCAAAAGGGTCTTGCCGGGGTGCTCGCGCACCCACTGTTTGACGAAGCTTCGCAATGTGCGCGAAGTCTGCACGTCGAGCCCCAGCGTCGGCTCGTCCAAGAAGAGAATCTGGGGGTCGTTCAAAAACCCGCGGGCGAAGTTCATCTTTTGTTTCATCCCCGTTGAGAGATGGTAGCTTTTCGTTTTGGCGCGGTCGGCCAGCCCGACGACTTCTAACATTTGCTGAATGCGCTCGCGGGCCGTCTTGGTGTCTAAGCCGTAAAACTGTGTGAACATCCACAAGTTCTCTTCGACGGTGAGCAGCCCATACCCGCAGGTTTCGCCGCCGGAGACCATGTTGATCCGTCGGCGCACCTCTTGGGGGTCCTGGACGACATCAATGCCGTCTACAAAAGCCCGCCCGCTTGTGGGGGTGAGCAAGGTCGTCACGATCTTAATCAGCGTGGTCTTGCCGGCTCCGTTCGGTCCAAGTAAACCAAAGAGCTCGCCTTGGCGGACCTCAAAGTTGACGTTCTCTAGCGCGACGAGCGTTTTGGGGCCGGGCTCGCCGCGCTGGCGCTTGATCTGATAGATACGTCCTAAATTTTCAGTCTTGATCGCGAACGTTTGGCTCATGTGAAAAATTCCTTTAGGAGATAGCCTTGCTATCTGAGAAAAACGAAAAACGCCGATCTATTCTTCTCTATTGCGAACGTGGTCCCGATAACAGCCAACAGTATAGCATACAAAAGTATGTATGTCAAGAGAGGCTAAACTTACTCTAGAAATACTCGTTGGGATCAGAACTTTACGGCCAGCCCGCGCTCACCCACTCGATGACGGGAGCGGTATTATACCATAGCCATTCTCTTGCACGCGCCACAGCCTCGATACCCTCCTGCAGAGTTTAGCTCTTGAGAATTGCGTGCAAGATCATGCTGACGATGCTGATGAGCAGCGATCCCAGTAAAGCCCAGCCGAAGCTCTCGATAGTGAATGCCGGAACGAGCTGGGCAGCCAGCCAGAGCATTCCCGCATTTATTACCAATAAAAAGAGCCCAAAGGTGACCAGCGTTGCAGGCAGAGTCAAAAAGATCACGATGGGGCGCAAGATGGCGTTCAACAGCCCCAGCACGAGGCCGACGAGAATGACCGTGCTCCAATAATCGTTTGTCGTCGCAGCAGCGATGAGAAAATGCGGCTGCAGCAGCCAGGTGGTGACAGCCACGGCGGCTGTAGAGACGACCCACCGCACAACAAAGCGAATCAAAATTCCCTCTCGTTGTGGCACGCTGGTTCACCTCTGTAAATTTTATCATAACAAAGAGAGGGCTCAGTATACAAGTTTTTTGGCTTCGCCTCAGAGAACGGGTAGAATAACGTCAGCGAACCTGTGAAGGAGGAGATTTCGATGGTTCAAGCAGCTTCTGTGAATCAAACGAGTACAACGATAGAGGTGTTCAACCCTGCCACACACGACAAGATCACTGATGTACCGGTCGCGACTCCCGCAGAGGTTCGCCACGCGGTCGGGCGAGCACGCCAGGCCTTTCAGGCTTGGCATAAGCTTTCGGTTGCTCAGCGGGCACGCTATCTCTACACAGCCCGTGATTGGATTGTAGACCATCAGGACGAAGTGATTGAAACGATCTGCTCGGAGACGGGCAAACCGCGCACCGAAGCCCTGGTCGCTGAGGTCTTTTACTGTTGCGATCTCTTGGGCTTCTATGCGAAAAATTCTGAACGCCATCTCAAAGATGAAATCCGCAGCCCGCACTTGTTGAAAAACAAGCGAGCGTATGTGATCTACCAACCATTGGGTGTCGTCGGTGTCATATCGCCGTGGAACTACCCCTTTACGCTCACCATGGGCGACGTCGTGCCGGCCTTGATGGCCGGCAATACGGTTCTCTTAAAGCCTTCAGAATATACGCCGCTGTCGGGATTATTAGTCAGTCAAATCTTTCGCGAGGTCGGTGTGCCAGAAAACGTGGTCCAGACGCTCTGCGGCTATGGAGAGACAGGAGCGGCTCTCGTAGATTATTGTGATGGGATTGCGTTTACCGGGTCTATAGCCACAGGGAAGAAAGTCGCCGAGCGGGCCGCGCAACGCTTGATTCCGGTGCTCTTAGAATTGGGCGGGAAAGACCCGATGATCGTCCTGAGAGAGGCCGATCTCGAAAGAGCAGCGAACGCTTGCGTCTGGGGCGCGCTCAGCAATTGCGGTCAAATGTGCATGTCTGTTGAACGCGTCTATGTCGAGGTTCCTATCTACGACGAGTTCGTCAGAAGAGTCGTAGAAAAAGTAAAGGGCTTGCGTCAAGGGACTGAAAAGCATTTCGGCGAGATTGATATTGGCTCGATGACTATGCCCAGACAGATCGAGATCGTCGAGCGCCATGTGCGTGATGCTATCGAGAAGGGCGCACAAGTGCTCGTGGGAGGGCACCGCCGAGAGGGGCTTTTCTACGAGCCGACTGTCTTAGTCAATGTGGACCACTCCATGCAGATCATGCGTGAAGAAACGTTTGGGCCGGTGATCCCGATTATGAAAGTGAACTCAGCCCAGGAGGCTCTTCAGTTGGCGAACGACTCGATCTATGGGTTGGCGGCGAGCGTCTTTACAAAAAATAAGGGCTTGGGGGAGCAACTGGCGCGACAGCTCGAGGCGGGCAACGTCTGCGTCAACGATTGTATTACGAACTTCGCGATCCTCGAAGCGCCCTACGGCGGAGTCAAACATAGTGGCCTTGGGCGTCGGCACGGAGAGTGGGGGCTTCGTCAGTTCACATATCCACAAACAATTGTTGTTGACCGTTTTGGCCTCAAAAGCGAACTTTTTTGGTATCCTTATAACGAGAGAGTAGCACGCTGGGTCTCGCGAGCCATTCGGCTGCTCTATCGCAGGGGCTGGCGTGCGAAATTCACTGCGAAAAGATAAAAAAATAAAAAGTAAAGAAGGAGCACATTATGCCTGCGAAAACGAAAACACGAAAGCGTTGGCACTGGACGTCGGTCGTCGGTCTCAGCGCTGTTGTGTTGGCTGCAGCCGTTGCCATCTGGGTCACGATGGTCTCCCCGCAGACGCTGACGGTTTGTTCTTGGGGATGCTCTTTTTCGCAGATTCAACCAGCAATCGCGGCAGCCCGCCACGGCAGCACCATCCAGATCCAAGCCGGAACGTATCGCGAAAACATTCAGATCACAAAATCCTTACACATCGTCGGCTCCGAAGGCGCTCTGCTTGAAGGGCAGGTCGCTATCGCCAAGGCAGCAAACGTCTCGATCACGGCTCTCGTGGTGCACGGACCTGTACGGGTTGAAGAGAGCCGAAATGTGACGATCAAAGGGAGCACGGTCTCCGAGAGCCAAGACGTTGGAATTGCGGTGATCAACAGCACAGAAATCTCTCTGTTGGAGAACACGATCACGGCAAACGCTAGCGATGGCCTGCTGATGGAAAGGTCTCAAGTGCAACTCTCTCGGAATACTATTGGAGGCAACAAGGGCTATGGCATCCATGCTGATAGCGCCTCGCAACTCTCCGGGGATGGCAACCGAAACGGCTTTCGCGTTCCCGAAGATTTTCCGACGATCCAAGGGGCTATTGATGCGTGGCACCCCGGCATGGGGGCCAATGCTCTCGGCGACGTGAGCGAGCATCTTTCGACGGGCTTGCTGACGGGCGAGGGCGTGCTTTTTATTGGAGCAGGCATTTATACCGAACAATTAGCCGTTCGCGATAAAACTTTGATAATTCGCGGGGCCGGACGCGAGGACGTCGTGATTGACGGCACGGGTCTGGGCGACGCCGACGGCTTCACGCTTCGGGGAGAGGCGCGCGTGACCATCGAACACCTGACAGTACGAAACTTCAGGGATGATGGTATTGATGCCGAAGGCTCCATTGAGCTTACGTTGCGCAACGTCGCGCTCATCGGCAACGGCAGCGTCGGCTTGGAGCTCGCTCATGGCGAGGTCAAGGTGCGACTTTTCCAGAGCGCGATCAATCATAACCGGAACTACGGCCTCTGGGCGATCAGTGCTGATACCATCACCAAGTGCCAGGGAAATAGTATCATGGACAACGGGACTGACTATGGGGCCTTGGATGGCGCTCAGGCTGCGGCGATAGCCCAAAAGTGTCAATAGATATATAATCGCGTTATGTTTTCGGGGTTACTGAAACGGCTCCGCCGACGGATGTCGCTCTATAAACCCAAGCGCTTTCGCGATCATCACGAATACGGTGCGTTCTTTGACGCTCGCAATATTGTTTTGGCCGGCGACGACATGGCGGTCTTAGAGTACCCCAATGAAGAAGTGCAGCGAAAGATCTTCCAGCACGCGATAGAGAAGTTTGATTTGAAAGACAGAAAGATTCTGGACGTCGGCTGTGGGTTGGGCTACTTGAAAAAACATCTCGACGTACAGAATGTGCCGTATCGCTCGTATTGGGGAGTGGATGTAAGCGAGAAGATGGTGGTTGGGGCGCGCAAGCGCTTCGGCCCACACTTTGAGTGCCGTGACGTGCTCGCACAGCCCTTCGCTGAGAGCGAATTTGATATTGTCTTCTTGCTCAGTGTCTTGGGCTACCCCATCAGCGAGGACCCCTTCGGGTATATGAGCACGTTATTGCGAGGGCTCTTTCGTATCTCGCGCGCAGGGCTGGTCTTCACGCACTTGGCTCCAGGCCGACGCCAAGAACCTTCAGATTTCACCGTCGCACCGGAAGAGATGGCTGAGTGGTGCCGACGCAATCTCTCTGCGAACGTCACGCTCGACGATACATTGGGGCTGGTAACGTATGTCGTCGCCGTGCACAAAGCCTAAAAGCTTTGCAAAGAGATAGAGACTCTCAGTAGATCACAATGAGGTTCAGAGTGCTCTTGAAAAGCGAGCATGTGCGGCCCATACTGCCTCCGAACATCTTCACAGGAGGTCAGCTTATGCGAGCTCGCACATGCCCAACGACCAGCGTACCCCAAGCCGTGCCTGGGAGCAATGGCCCCATCCCCAACCTCACCGCCCCGGAAGTCCTCAGTCAGGCTCTGGCC
>JBBIUX010000023.1:0-30584 GCA_037440025.1 Candidatus Fraserbacteria bacterium
GCTCTGTCATCCTGAGCGCGTGTCATTCTGAGCGTTAGCGAAGAATCTAGACCCTTCGCTTCGCTCAGGGTGACACAGGGCCGAAAGGCTCAGGGTGACAGCCGGCTTCAAGGATTTCTACAAAGCCATCTTCTGATAAAATAAAGAAGATGCGCGCCCTGGATGTCGTGGGATTGGGAGCCCTTAACCTCGATGAGCTGTACTTGGTCGAGCGCTTGTTGAACGACGACGAGGGCCAAGTCGCGTTTGCGGGGGCTTCTCCTGGTGGCTCGGCAGCCAATACGATCTACGCTCTGGCGAAGCTGGGGGTACACACGGGCTTTCTCGGCGCGGTGGGCGATGACGAAGCCGGGGAAATTTTGTTAGAGAGCTTTGCGAGCGTCGGCGTGGACACGTCACGGATTGTCATCAAAACGCAAGCGAAGACAGGGCGGACACTGGGCTTTGTGGACGCGCAGGGAGGGCGCACGCTGTACGTCGAGCCGGGAGCCAATAGCTTGCTTCACAGGTCTGACATAGACTTCAGCTATGCCGGTCGTGCGCGTGTAGTGCATCTGTCGTCTTTTGTGGATGCAGAGCAATGTGCGCTGCAGCGTGAGGCAGTCAGCACACTGCCGTCAAGGTGCTTAGTGAGCTTCGCGCCGGGGGCGCTGCTGGCCCGTCGTGGTCTGCGGGCGCTCCGCCCGATTCTGAAGAGAACTCTTGTGCTCTTTGTCAATCGTCGCGAGCTGGAGCTTTTAGTCGCCACAAACGACCTTGCTGTTGGAGCACAACAGTTATTGAAAGCTGGCCCGCAGATCGTCGCGGTGACGCTGGGGGCCGAGGGCAGCTACGTGACCGATGGGACGCAAGAGCACAGATTGAAAGCATTGCGTCCCAAGAAAATCATTGACACGACTGGAGCGGGGGATGCCTTTGCTGCCGGATTTCTTTACGGACTTCTACAGAAAAAGAGACTTGAAGAGTGCGCGCGTCTAGGGGTGCAGGTGGCGCGATACGCTCTCACCAAGCTGGGGGCGCGAGAAGGCTTGCCCACGCTGCGGGAGCTTCGCCTTTAGGAGAGATACGCAGCAATCTCCCAATTCAGACAATAGCCGCTCGGATAGGACTGACCCTGCACATAGAGCGTCTTCTCTCCGATCTCCCACAGGCCGCGCGACAGTCTTTCTAGCGTTAGTATGAGTAACGGCGTCTCACCCTGAAACTGCTCCCGGCGAATTTCAGCGATTAATTCTTTCCAGATGGGCTTTTTTTGGGCAGACTCTAAGCCCTTCATCCGCACGAGCGCTGCCACTTCGATCCAGAGTTTCGTCAGCTTCTCCGAAGCGAGCGGGAACTCATACCACGAGATGACCGGCCCACGGTCCGTCTGCTCTGTGGCTAAGTGCAGCATCCCTCCAGCCTTCAGATAACTGATATTCATAATCTGGGGAATTTCGCGTGAGAGTCTTTCTGAGGGCACGGCGAGCAAGTAGGGCAAGGGCCGTTCGGCTTGCTCTTCCATGACCTTGGGCCACATGCCGATGGGGCCGATCTGGGGGATGGCCGGATGCAGATTGAGAATATCTAAGACTCCCAAAAGCTCAGAACTCAGAATCTGCATATAGCCGATGGAGAGATAAAGCGTGACAGATTTCGGTAGTAGCTCCAAAAGCGCGCGGTCGTGCTCGCGGCGCCAACGGGTCAGCAACTCTGAATCACGGCCCAGGGCGCGGGATTCTTTTCTGGCTTGCTCGCGCAATTCCGGCTGAAACTCTCGCGAGGGGAAGAAGAGTAATCTGTTCAGATGCTTGAGTTTCTGTACTGAAGCGATGCGCGCTGCTACTTTTTCGTCTGAAGTTTGCTCTGAGACGTTGCAGAGCACGCACGGGACTTCGGCTTGTATAAGACCGGACTCGATGGCTGTATCTATGGCTCGGAGAAGCGTGACGGCGTCGTCATCGTGCAGTGACGTGAGGATGCCTAGTTGATAATCTCTAACTTCTGATCTCTGACTTCTGTCGTCTGTCTTTCTCATCCCAATCCTCCAATCTGCTCTCCGCGCAGACAGCGACGCATCTGTTCGCTCTGTTGAATAAAAGTATCGTCTATTTTGTCTGTGAGTTCAGCATCTTCCAGATTAAAGGTCCGAACAGCGTCTCGGCCATGGTGGGCGAAGGCTTCTGCAATCTGGGCTAAAACAGAAGCATTCGGGCTGATGCACCCCAGCTCAGCTGCCTCTAGTGCGTAGCGATTTCCGTTGAACGCTACGGCCAACCCCCCCGCGCGTCGGACCACTTCTAAAGCCTCGACGTCGGTGATGCTGTCACCGACATAGATGACTCTTGAGAGAGGAACACCCGTGTGCTGCACGGAGTCGCGCAGCACGCGCGCTTTCTCTGGACCGCCGACGGGCTGAATCTCTCGCAGGAGTCTTCCGGCTTCCATTGGTGCTAGCCTGTGCCAAAAGACGTCGTCCAGAAAAGCAATCGTCTCGCGATCATGCGCAGAGAAGTCATCGAGCGTCTGAGCTTCTTTGGACAGCTCAAACGGAGCACGTGCTATTATCTGAGCATAAAGAGCCTGCAGTCCTTGACGCTCTTTTCCCGAGAGGGCATAAGAGTCTAGAGATGCTTTTGTGCAGTAGGCGTGCTCATAAGGGAAATCGAGGGCTTCACAGGCGGCCTGCACGTAAGGCTCGTAGCTGGTGCTGATGATGAACGCAGGCATGTGTGAAGCAATGCGCTGGAGGGCGGCGCGGGCACCGGGCACGAGTTTGATGCTCTTTCGGGAATAGTCTTTTAAGTCACGATCCCTTAGGCCATAGGCGAGAAAGAAGGGCAAAATGAGCTTGAGCGTGTCACCCGCCTTGTAATTCTTTCGCTTGAGCACGTCCGCTAAAATATCATCGTAGCGGCTGATGAGCTTAAAAAAGCGGTTGCCGTCGGGAAGGAAGTGCGCGGTCACCTCAAAGGCGTTATCGTTGAGCGTGAGCGGACCTTCCAGATCGCTGACGAATTGAGTGCTCTTCGGTTTCATCGTCTTGAGTATAGCCATCGGGGGAGGAAGGGGCAACTGGTCAACTAACCGGGGTATCGCTTATAATATAAAGCTACAAACGACAAAAGAAGAGAGGGGGTGAAAGAGATGAACAAAAGCGAGTTGGCAGAGCTGATTGCGCAGCAGGCAAAGCTGCCCTCCAAGGCCGCCGGGAAGCGGGCGCTCGATGCGACGCTTGCTGCTATTATGGATGCGGTCGCCAGAGGAAACTCGGTCACGCTGGCGCGGTTCGGCACCTTTCAGCCAGTCGTGCGCAAGGCCGCACGGCGCTTCAACCCCAGGACGCGACAGCCCATAGACGTTCCGTCCAAGCGCGTGCCCAAATTTAAGGCCGGCCGGAAGTTCAAACAACTGGTCGCGAAAGGGCGATGACGGGGGATCTTGAGGGGAGGAGGGACAGTGAAAAGCGTCTATCACCTCAACTTGACGGAAGAACAGATTCAGGGGGCGCAGATCGCCCTCCTCCCCGGCGATCCCGCCCGCGTCGAGAGGATCGCCGCTACGGCCCCCTTGCACAATGGGCACTTTGTGGTGTCTCACCGAGAATTTTGCACATGGCTTGGGTTTGTCAAGCATATCCCGGTTGTGGTCACTTCGACTGGGATCGGTGGGCCTTCGACTTCGATTGCGATTGAAGAGTTAGCCCAGCTGGGCGTGCGAGCGTTTTTAAGAGTCGGCACCACCGGCGCGATTCAGCCTTCCATCAATGTCGGCGATGTCGTCATTACGACCGGCGCTGTCCGGCTCGACGGGGCTTCGACCCATTATGCCCCGATAGAGTATCCCGCCGTAGCGCATCACGCGCTCGTCTGGGCGCTCATCCAGGCCGCACAGAAACTCAAAATCCCCTATCGCGTCGGGATTACGTGCTCATCAGCGACTTTCTATCCTGGCCAAGAGCGCTCAGACTCTTTCAGGCAATATATCCCCAAAAGCCTGCAGGGGACCAAGGGAGAATGGCAACGGTTGGGCGTGCTCAATTATGAGATGGAGGCAGCGACGCTCTTAACAATGTGCAGCGCGTTTGGGCTGTACGGCGGCTGTGTGACCGGCGTGGTGGACTCGATTGCCGAAGAACGTCTAAGCGCTGAGCACTTGCGCTTGGCGGAGCAGAACGCGATCAGAGTTGCCGTGAAAGCGACGGAGATCTTTCTTGAATCACAAAGCGAAGCATCGTAACCGATGAGATGTGTGACCGCTCTTGCGCTGGCTTTAGTGATGTTGACCGGCTGTGGGTCTTCTAAATCTAGACCAAGCGAACCGAGACGGTGATCTAGGATGCCTACTTTTCATCGGACGCAGGTTTTGCTTGAGCGTCGGCACTATCAAGCCTTAAAGCGACTGGCTCGAGAAGAAGGGCTCAGCCTTTCAGCTCTATTGCGGGAAATTTTGGAGGAGCATCTCTTTCGAGGGCCAGAGCAAGGGGCGCGCCCTGCTTTACGCTCTCTCACCGGCCTAGGTAGTGACCCAGGCTTATCAGGCCGGGATCATGACCGAGCTCTCTATGGCCGCCGACCATAAAGCGCCTCAACCTCGTGCGGTTTTCGTGGACACGAGTGCGTGGCGCTTAAAGCTATCCAATGTGCTTGCTACAGATGAGCACTTCCGTCAGGAAGGTTTTGCGGTCCATCCGAGATAGTCAACCCAGTGCCACTCGCTCCGTGTACTCCCCAAACTCTTCTCTAAAAACATCGCACATCTCGCCCACGGTCGCGTAGGCCCTGACGGCTTCAAGAATAGAGGGCACCAAGTTCGCCTCCGTGCGCGAAACGGCTCTCAATTTCTCCAAGGCTTCTTTCACTCTAGCAGCATCGCGCGTCCGGCGTATCTCTCGAAGCCGAGCGATCTGTCTCTCGACAACCTCCGGCGCGATCTTCAAAATCCGCGGCTCTTGGAGCTCGTCGCCCGTGAAGATGTTGACCCCAACGATCAGACGCTTCTTCTCTTCGATCTCTCGTTGCTTCCTGTAGGCGCTCTCTTCGATCTCCCGTTGCACAAAGCCCATCTCTATTGCTTTGCGCATCCCTCCCAGAGCGTCGATTTTTTGAATGTATTCTTCGGCTTTCTCTTCAAGCTGATCTGTTAACCGTTCCAGATAATAGCTCCCCCCTAGAGGGTCAGTCGTGTCGGCAACGCCCGACTCCTCAGCAATAATTTGTTGTGTGCGCAGCGCAATGCTGACAGCTTCTTCTGTAGGCAGTGCCAACGCCTCATCATAAGAATTGGTGTGCAACGACTGCGTTCCCCCCAGCACCGCCGCGAGCGCTTGCAGCGTCGTGCGCACGACGTTATTCGAGGGCTGCTGTGCCGTCAACGAAGACCCCGCCGTCTGCGCGTGGAAGCGCAGCAGAAGCGACTCTTTCTTTTGCGCGCCGAACCGTTCCCTCATTATTTTTGCCCACAGCCGCCGCGCTGCACGAAACTTGGCGATCTCTTCAAAGAAATTGCTGTCACACGAGAAGAAGAACGACAGTTGCGAGGCAAACTTGTCTACATCCAGCCCGCGGACGCGCACGGCGTTCACGTACTCGATCCCGTTGGCCAATGCAAAAGCAATCTCTTGCACGGCGGTCGCGCCCGCCTCTCGCATGTGATAGCCCGAAATGCTGATGGGATTCCAGCGGGGCAGATGCTCGGCGCAGTACGCGATAATATCTGTGACAAGCCGCATGGAAAACTCTGGGGGGAAGATATACGTTTTGCGCGCAATATACTCTTTGAGAATATCGTTCTGGGTTGTGCCGGAGAGCTTCTCTTTGGGGACCCCTTGGCGCTCGGCGACAGCGATGTGCATGGCCAACAAAATAGCTGCCGTCGCGTTGATCGTCATCGAGACCGAGACTTTTTCGCAGGGGATGCCGTCGAAGAGAATCTCAAAATCTCTGAGTGAACTGATGGCAACGCCGGCCTTGCCCACTTCAGCTAAAGCTCTGGGATGGTCCGAGTCATAGCCCATCTGCGTGGGCAGATCGAACGCCACGGAGAGCCCTGTCTGCCCTTGAGAGATCAGATACTTATAGCGAGCGTTGGTCTCTTCAGCGGAGCCGAAGCCCGCGTACTGGCGCATCGTCCAGAGTCGCCCGCGATACATGGTAGGGTAAATGCCGCGGGTGAAGGGGTATTCTCCGGGGAAGCCGAGCTGTTCTAAATACCTCTCCCCTGGCCCCTCCCCTAAAGAGGGAGGGGGGCTTCCCTTCCCTTCAGGGAAGGGGCTGGGGGTTAGGTCCTCCGGCGTGTACAGCCGCGCGACCTCGATTTGCGAGTCGGTTACAAAACGCTCTTGGCGCTCCTGCTGCTTTTGAGTCTTCTCTTCCCAGCGATGACGCGCCTCGCTCACGAGAGATCACCGAGACGGATCGTACACACCGGTTGCCCCTTCTCGACTTGAGTCCCCTCCTGCGCGTGAATCTTCTCAACCACTCCCGGCACTGGTGCCTTGATCTCGTTCTCCATCTTCATCGCTTCCAGCACCCACAATCGTTCCCCAGCTTCGATGCGCTGCCCTTCACGGATGAATAGTTTGCCAATCAAGCCGGGCATATGGCTGGTCAGCATGTGCGCTGTTGGCTCCTTGGGGAGCCGGGGCGCTGTTTTTTGCAGCAGGGCCCTGTAGCGTCGTGCGACGCCCCGCTCAACCCTCACTGGAAAATCATGCCCGCGCCATTGAATCAGATACTCCGAGCCCACTTTCATTATGGCCATTCTGTGCGTTTGCTCGCCGAGGCGCAGTATATAAACCTTCGAACCGGGCTGGCCTTCGAGCCGGACCGGTTGTTCACCAGAGCCCCAACAGACGGTAGCCGAAGGGTTGCCGGGGTTGGCTTCCAGCTCGATCTCTCTATAGCCGATGGCCACGGTAAAACGCATACGCTACCCCTATGAACCCTCGTACTCTGTGAGCTCTCGAACTGCGGCTGCAATAGCCAAGATGGTGATCATCTCTGCTGGCGGAGCCGCCAAGAGTTTCTGCCTTTCTCGCTCGACAAAATCGGTGCAGTATTCTCCTGAACGAAACAATGGGTGCTCCAAGGCGTTTCGATGGAACCCCAGCGTCGTCCGCACGCCCAGTACAAAGAAGTCATCGAGTGCTTCAAGGGCCCTTGAGATAGCTTGCTGTCGGTCCTCGCCCCAGAGGATCAGCTTGGCGAGCAACGAGTCATAGTAGGGCCAGATGCGCTCTCCCCGCTGCAGGGCGTGATCAATTCGAATATGCTCCCCTTCAGGGAAGTGCACTTCGACGACCTTCCCCAACGATGGAGAGAAATCGTTCTGGGGGTCCTCAGCGCAGACGCGCAGCTCTATGGCGTGCCCGCGCGGACGAACATCTGCTTGAGAGAACGAAAGTCTTTCGCCGGAGGCAATGCGCAGTTGCTCTTGAATTATATCTATGCCCGTGCGCATCTCTGTCACAGGATGTTCGACTTGGACGCGCGTGTTCACCTCCAAAAAATAGAATCTTTGCTGAGCGACATCATAGAGAAACTCGACTGTGCCTGCGCTCCGATATCGAGCTGCGCACGCTAAGCGCACTGCAGCTTCGCAGAGATGGGTGCGTTCGGATGTGGTGAGCAGCGGTGCGGGCGACTCTTCGATCAGTTTCTGATGTCTGCGCTGCACAGAGCACTCGCGCTCGCAGAGATGGACGACATGGCCCTCATTATCGGCGAGAATCTGCACTTCGACATGTTTGGCGCGCAGGACGAATTTTTCTAAAAAGACCGACGAATCGCCAAAGGCCGCGTGGGCCTCGGACATGGCGCGCTCCAGTGCACTCGATAGCTCTTCTGGGCTATAGACGACCCGCATCCCCTTGCCTCCACCCCCAGCAGCGGCTTTCATCAAAACGGGATAGCCAATGGTTTCTGCTGCACGCCGGGCAGCTTGGAGATCGCTGATCTTCTCCATGACACCGGGCAGAGTTGGAATACCCAGTGATTGTGCCAGCCGACGGGCGGCTAATTTATCGCCCAATAGCCGAATAGCCTGGGCGCTAGGACCAACAAAGATAAGGCCAGCTTCTTCGACGGCTTGAGCGAAGTCGGGATTTTCAGCCAGAAAGCCGTAACCGGGATGGATCGCCTGACAGCCTGATCTTTTAGCGATCTCAATAATTTTTTCTATGCGTAAGTAGCTTCGCACCGGCGGGGGCAAGCCCAAGGGATATGCTTCGTTGGCTTCTTGGACGTGAAGGGCATATCGGTCGGCATCAGAGTAGACGGCGACCGTCTGAAGCCCTAATTCTTTACACGCCCGAATGATCCGCCGGGCGATCTCGCTGCGGTTGGCGATGAGGACTTTTCGAAGCATCGGGCCAAGTTTACTCCAAGGCTGCCAATGCTGCCATAGGGCTGCTATCTCACGACCACGTTCACCAACCTCCCAGGGACAATAATCACTTTGACGACTTGCTTGCCGTCTAAGCGCGATTGGATCTGCACCAGCGCGCGCTTCTCCAGCTCAGCGCGGTCTTCGCTGAGCTCGGCAGGGACGGTGAGCCGATCCCGCACCTTCCCATTGATTTGAATGACGATCTCGCGCTCGGCGGCTTGTAAAGCCTTGGGGTCATACGCTGGCCAGCTCTGCTCCAGCACGGCGTCCTCGTGCCCTAGTCGTCGCCACAGCTCCTCACAGACGAACGGCGTAAACGGCGATAAGATCAAGATCAAGTCTTCCAGAGCGCGCTTCATCAACGCTGTATTCACCCTCTTGGGCTGCTCCGTAACGTAGTCCGTCAATTCATTGGTCAGCTCCATGATCGCTGAGACGGCGGTGTTGAAGTGAAAGCCTTCAATGTCTTCTGTCACGGCTTTGATGGTTTGATGGAGCTTTTGCCAGGCTTTTCTGTCGCGCTCGGTGAACTGTGAAGGGTCCAGAGTCTGGGGGTCTGGAGTCTCTCGACTCTCGACTTCTTGACCCTGGACTCCCGACTTTTCTTGAGAGAGCTTGCGCGCCTGTGACGGCACCAATGCCCAAACTCTGTTCAAGAACCGAAAACCACCACGCACACCCTCATCGGTCCACTCGATGTCACGCTCTGGCGGCCCCATGAAGAGCGTATAGAGTCTCTCCGTGTCCGCACCGTATTGATCTATGACTTCTTGCGGGGAGATCGTGTTGCGCCTGGACTTGGACATCTTGTGCAAGTCAGCGTTCAACTCGCGTCCGCAGTAGGGGCATCTCTGGTCTTCTTTCACCTCGTGCGGATGAACCCAATTGTGCTCCGGACAGCGATACGCCGTGTGCTCGATCATCCCTTGGGTGAAAAGCCGCGCGAACGGCTCGTCGAACTTCAGATAGCCCATATCGCGCAACGCCTTGGTGAAGAAACGTGAGTAGAGCAAGTGCAAGATCGCGTGCTCCACGCCGCCGACGTATTGGTCCACAGGGAGCCATTGATTGACGGCTTCCGGGTCAAACGGACGAGTATCGTCGTGCGGCGAGATGAAGCGCAGATAGTACCAACTGGAGTCTACAAACGTATCCATCGTATCGGTGTCACGCCTGGCTGGCCCCCGACATTGCGGGCACGTCGTCTGATAGAACTCTGGGATTTCGGCCAAGCCATTCTTGCCGATCATGGGCACATCGGGCAATTCCACGGGGAGCTTGCTTTCGGGCACGGGGACGATCCCACACTTTTCACAGTGGATCATGGGGATGGGCGTGCCCCAGTACCGCTGGCGCGAGATGAGCCAGTCGCGCAACTTATATTTCACTGCGAAGCGACCGAGCCCGCGTGCCTGTAAGAACTCGCCGATCACCTGAAAGGCTTCACGGCTCGAAAGCCCATTGAACTCGCCGGAGTTGACGAGCCGGCCCTCGCCCTCATAGGCGGCCCTCACCCCTGTGCTCCCCGACCTCTCCCCGAAGCGTTTTGATGCAGCATCTTCTTCAGAAAGCGGTGGCATCAAAACGCTTCGCCCTAAAGAGGGAGGGGGGCTTTCCCCCTTCCCTTTAGGGAAGGGGGACAGGGGGTTAGGTCCAGAGGGGCTGGGGGTGAGGCCCTCGATCACTTTTCTGATCTCGAGCCCGTGCTTTTGGGCGAACTCATAGTCGCGAGCGTCGTGACCGGGTACGCCCATGATCGCTCCTGTGCCGTACTCCATCAAGACATAGTTCGCAATATAGATCGGGATTTTCTCGCCGTTCATCGGATTGATCGCATAACGCCCAGTGAAGAAGCCCTCTTTGGGGACTTCGGCGGCGCCGCGGGCGATCTCACCTTGTTTCAGGGCTTGCTGCACAAACCCTTGGATCTCCTCGCTGCGCCTGGTGTCAGGCTCTTGAGCGATGAACTCCTCGACGAGAGAGTGCTCTGGAGCTAACGCCATAAATGTCACGCCGAAGATCGTGTCTGGGCGCGTCGTGAAGACTTTTAATGGGTGTGACGAGCCGTCAACGCCGAAGTCGACTTCGACGCCTTCGCTCCGACCAATCCAGTTATATTGCATCTTCTTGACCCGTTCGGGCCAGTGTTCTAACTTTTCGAGATCGTTGAGTAATTGTTCGGCATACTGAGTGATTCTGAAGAACCATTGGGTCAGTTTTCTCTTCTCGACGACCGAGTCGCAGCGTTCGCAGTGGCCATCTATGACCTGTTCATTGGCCAAGACGGTCTGGCAGCCGGGGCACCAGTTGGCCACAGCATCGGCGCGATAGGCCAAGCCCTTTTTGTAGAACTGCAAGAAGAGCCATTGGTTCCATTTGTAGTAGTCAGGCTCGCAAGTCCTGATCTCGCGGTCCCAATCATAGACAATGCCCCACTCCCGAAACTGCTTTTTCATCCCCTCGATGTTCGTTATTGTCCACTGACGGGGATGGGTCTTATTCTCGATAGCGGCGTTCTCGGCGGGCAGGCCAAACGCATCGAAGCCCATGGGGTTGAGCACGTTGAAGCCTTGCATCTTACGGTAGCGGGCGATAGCGTCACCGATGATGTAGTTTCTCCCGTGGCCGACGTGCAAGACCCCTGACGGATACGGAAACATATTGAGATAGTAGAATTTTTTGCCGGGAGCACTGGTGTTCACCTTGAAGAAGCCTTGTTTATCCCAAAAGTCCTTCCGGCGTCTTTCGATCTTTTGGAAGTCGTATTTGGCAATTCTGGGCATAGGGCACCTCGCTTTTGTTGAAAAAGAGCCGGGTTTATTTTCTCGGAAGAAACGGCTTGGGCAAGTAAAAGTCTCCGTGCGCTAGGCACGGAGCAGCAGGAGCAAGGACTTCTGGACAAACCAAATACTCATAGAAGTCACAACGGAATTATGGCACAAACTCGGCGGGATGTCAAGCGATCACGGTCTCTGCGCCAACGGAATGGGCTAGATGACCATCACTTGCCTTGCTCCGCTTGTGACCTCCCCCACTTGATACGCCCTCGTGCCTTGGCGCTCCAAAAACGTGAGCACATCATCAGCTTGCTCTCTTGGCACAATGATAATGAACCCCAGCCCCATGTTGAAAACTTCCCACAGCTCCTCTTCGGGCACCTCGCCCCAGCCCTGGAGCGCCCGAAAGAGCTTTGGGATCGGCCAGCTCTCTCTCCTCACCACGGCGTCTACTCTGTCGTTCAAAGCTCGCACGACGTTTCCCGCAATCCCGCCCCCGGTGATGTGAGCGGCTCCCTTCACCGAGAAATTCTCAAAGAGCTTCAGGACTCTTTTGGAATAGATCGGCATCGGCTCCAGTAACAGTTCCCCCAGCGGGCGCTCCCCAGCTTCTGTATAAACTGTTCCCAGATCGAGCCTCTCTTTCTCTAGAATCTTTCTGATGAACGAAAACCCGTTACAATGCGGCCCGCTGGCAGCTAGTCCTATCAACACCTCCCCCGGCTCGACTCTCTGCGGGTCTGGGATTCGGGAGCGCTCGACGATCCCCACGACAAAGCCGACCAGCTCACAGTCATCAGCTCGCACAAAGAGATCGGGCAACTGTGCCGTCTCGCCCCCAATCAGCACGCAGCCCGCTTCATCACACGCCTTCACTAACCCGGTGAAGATGGACTCGCTCACGGCTAAGTCCAAGCGAGCCGTCGCATAGTAATCTAAGAAGAAGAGGGGCTTGGCTCCCACACAGACCAGATCGTTGACGTTCATAGCGACCAAATCTTGCCCTAGGCCGTTGAGTTTGCCGTATCCGATGGCAATTCGCGTCTTGGTGCCGATGCCGTCGGTGGAGCTGACCAACAGAGGGTCGTGATAATCTTTAAGAATTTCTTTGAGGTCAAAAAGCCCGGCGAAGGGGCCGATCTGCGTGCTGCCCTTGGGATTGAGCTTTTTAATAAGCTCGACAAGTCTATCAGCTTGGTCAATGTCGACACCGGCGTCGCGGTAACGCATACTCCTCACTTGGGCAGCAGATACTCCTGTGCCGGATGCCCGCTGGGTAGACTCTCTTCAGGATAGCGCGCCGTAAAACATGACGTGCAGAAGTTCTCTGAGTCCCCGACACACTGCTGCAACTCCTCCACCGTGAGATAGATCACGGAATCGGCTCCCATGAAGCGCGCGATCTCCGGGACCGTCCGGCTCGAGGCGACCAGCTCGTCGCGCGTGGGCATATCAATTCCAAAGTAGCACGGCGAGATAATGGGCGGTGAAGCGATTCTCAAATGGACTTCCTTGGCACCGAACTCTCGCAGCACGTGCACGATAGCCCTCGAAGTCGTCCCCCGCACGATAGAGTCGTCTACTAGCGCTATGCGGCGATCTTGCAGCACATCCCGTAAGGGCAAGAGCTTCATCCGAACTTTGTGAATCCGTGAGGCTTGATAGGGCTCAATGAAGCTGCGCCCAATATAGTGACTCCGAATGAGCCCAAACTCCAAGGGCTTGCCCAATGCTCGTGAGTACCCCAAGGCCGCGGGCAGCCCCGAATCCGGCACGGGCACGACGATATCTATAGCGTGCGTCTCCTGCTCAGCTAAGCGAGCTCCGCAGGCCTTGCGAAACTCGTAGACGTTGTGCCCAAAGAGCCGGCTGTCGGGGCGGGAGAAATAGATCAGCTCAAAGACGCATTGGCGACAAGGACGCTTGGGGCCAAAGCGGGCTGAGTGCAGGCCGGTGCCGTCAAGCACCATCAGTTCACCGGGCTCGATCTCGCGGACGAACTCGGCGCTGAGAATATCCAACGCTGCCGTCTCCGAAGCGATAACCCAATCGTTGCCCCGAGCCCCCAGCACCAACGGTCTAAACCCGAACGGATCACGCGCGGCGATCAATCTGTCACCGTCAATCAACAAGAACGCATAGGCGCCTTGGGCTTGACGGGAGACGATCTGAAGCTTCTCTTGGGGGCTTGCTCCCTGAGCACGCGCGTACAGGTGCAGTAGGCTTTCGGTATCCGAGCTGCTGGTGAAGTAAACGCCCTCGCTGAGCAGCTCCGCTCGTAGCTGAGAGGCATTCGAGAGATTGCCGTTGTGCACCAGCGCAAGCCAGCGTCCTTCTCTTCTTAAAATAAACGGCTGCGCGTTCTCTTGGCGGGCGCTCTCCCCTTGAGTAGAGTATCGTGTGTGAGCGATCCCGATATGGCCACGCAGAAGCCGGACCTGCCCTTTGGCAAAGACATCCTGAACGAGCCCTAAGTCTTTATAACAGCGCAGCTCACGCCCGTCGGAGATCGCAACCCCGGCAGCTTCTTGCCCTCGGTGCTGCAGGGCAAAGAGCCCCATCTGCAACGCGTCAGCGATCTCTGAAGACTGACTGTACATCCCAAAGAGCCCGCACTCTTCTCTCAGTTTCATGCTACAGAATGGCTCCTAGCGCGCTCAACGCCGATTCGTAGGCTTCTTGCAGTTCTTCGACCGCGATGGCCTGGCCACTGAACTCCAGACTTCTTCCCCCGACCGTGCCGAGCAATTGATACGGCACGCCCGCGCCGTCAAGAACTTCTCTGAAAGCTCTGGCATTCTCCGGCGCGACAGTCACAATAAATCTTGATGGCCACTCTCCAAAGAGCGCCTCTTCAGAGATGTCGTCGAGCACCAATCTTGCGCCCCATCCCCGCGGAAAACCCTTCTCGGCGATGGCGACCAACAGCCCGCCCTCCGAAACATCGTGGGCGCTCATCAGAAGCCTTCTTTCTGTTAGGGTAAGCATCGCTTGCGTCAGACGACGCTCGAGCTCTAAGTCCGTCTTCTCTAGTTCCCCTCCAACGACATTATAAAAGACTTTTAAGAACTCACTGCCTCCGCTCTTCCCCTGGGGGTTCCCGATCAGATAGATCAAATCCCCCTCGTGCTGAAAGCCCATCGGCACTCTGTTGTGCTCTATATCCCTCACGAAGCCAACCATGCCCACCATAGGCGTCGGGTATATCTTTCGGGTTTCGGATTGATTGTAGAAGCTGACGTTCCCCGACACAAAGGGCAGCCCAAAGGCTTTAGCGGCTTCGGCCATGCCACGGATGGCTTGCTCGAAGGTCCAGTAGACTTCGGGGGCGGTGGGATTGGCAAAATTCAGACAATCTGTGATCCCGATGGGCTCGGCCCCGACGCTCAAGAGATTATGAGCACTTTCACAGACGGCCCGGATGCCCCCCTCGCAGGGGTCTATCTGGCAATAGCGTCCGTTGCCCCCCATCGTCACGGCGATCCCGAATCGTTCCCCCTTGACCCTGAGCAACGCCGCATCCCCGCTGCCGGGGCCGATCACAGTATTCGTCTGCACGGTGTGATCATATTGCTGATAGACCCAGCGTTTGGAGCCGATAGTCGAGCTCTGTAAGAGTCTTTTCAGTCTGTCGCGCCAGGACCTCTCCCCCGGCCCCTCCCTTACAGAAAGGTCCAGAGTCTGGGGGTCTGGAGTCTCTCGACCCTCGACTCCTAGACTCTTGACTCTTCGCTGGGAAGGGGGCGATGGGGTTAGCTCCGGCTCCGGCACCCCGCCTACAAGCGTACTGATGGGAACTTCAGCGATCGTCCGGCCCTCGTGACGAATACGATAGACTCTCTCACTGATCACCTCTCCGATCACGGCGGCTTCTAAGCCCCATTTGTGATAGATTTTCAAAAATTTCTGCTCTGAGCCGGCTTTGACACAGAGCACCATGCGTTCTTGGGACTCAGAGAGCACGATCTCATAGGGCATCATGCCCTCGGCTCGCACGGGGATCTCTTCTATGTCTATAGCCAATCCCGCGTCGCCGCGTGTGGCCATCTCCGGCGGAGCAGTAGACAACCCTCCAGCCCCTAAATCTTGTAGCCCGACCAGTTCGGGCTCTCGGCACGCCTCGAGCGTCGCTTCGATTAAAGACTTGGCAGTGAACGGATCGCCCACCTGCACATTGGGACGCTTCTCTTCTCTTTCCCCCAGGAGATCTTCTGAGGCAAAGGTCGCCCCATGAATTCCGTCGCGCCCCGTGCGAGCACCAACTAACAGTATTTTGTTGCCGATCCCCTGCGCGACCGCTCGCTTGAGTTCGTGCTTCTTCAGCAAGCCGACGCACAGCACATTCACCAGACAGTTCTCGGCGTAAGCGTCTTCAAAATAAACATCCCCGCCGACTGTGGGGACGCCCACGCAGTTTCCGTAATGGGCGATCCCCGCCACGACGCCCTCAAAGACCCCCCTCACCCCTCTGACCTCTCCCCCAACCCCTCCCCTTACAGAAAGGCCCAGAGTCTGGGGGTCTGGAGTCTCTCGACCCTCGACTCCTAGACTCTTGACTCTTCGCTGGGAAGGGGGCCAGGGGGTTAGGTCCCCAAACCGTAACGAATCTAAGAGCGCAATGGGGCGCGCTCCCATGCTCAAGATATCTCGAATGATCCCCCCGACCCCCGTGGCCGCTCCGTTGAACGGCTCAACAGCCGACGGATGATTGTGGCTTTCTACTTTAAAAGCAACACACCAGCCGTTCTCTAGCTCTAAGACCCCGGCGTTCTCCCCAGGCCCTTGCAGGACGCGCTCGCCCACTGTGGGCAGCAGTTTTAAGAATCTCTTCGAACTCTTATAGCTGCAGTGCTCGGACCAATTGAGCGAGAAGAGCCCCAGCTCTAGCTCGTTGGGCTCGCGCTGGAGAGCCTGACAGATCTGCTCGTACTCGTGGGCCGAGAGCCCCTGCTGTTTATTCATGCGTGCACTGTCTCTTGCACGAGCGACTCGAAGAATTTCAAGCCTATGCCTGACCCCAAAAGCCTTTCGGCGTTGCGCTCGGGATGCGGCATCAACCCGAAGACAGTGCCCGTCTCGTCCATGATCCCCGCGATCTTTTCTCCCGAACCGTTGGGGTTCTCACCATAGTACGTGAGCAAGACCTGTCGGTTCTTTTTCAGTCTTTCTATGATCTGTGGGGGAGCGATGTAGCGCCCTTCGCCGTGGGCGATGGGCAGGTCTATAATCTCACCGAGCTGGAAGAGCTGCGTCAAAGGGGTGGCGTTGTTCTCGATGCGCAGCGTGACGGTCTTACAGATAAACTGTCTATTGATATTCCGGGTGAGTGCTCCCGGCAGCAGTCCTGCTTCGGTTAAAATCTGAAAGCCGTTGCAGATGCCCAGCACGATCCCGCGTTGCCGCTCAAGGTAATTGGGCAGCTCTTGCACCACGGGCGCAAAGCGCGCGATGGCTCCCGCCCGCAGATAGTCGCCATAAGAGAATCCCCCTGGCAGCACGACCAGCTCGTATCTGTCTATATCCGTCTCTCGATACCAGAGCAAATCCGTCTCGATGTGCAGCAGGTCTTTCAGAACGTGGTACGCGTCAAGATCGCAATTCGAGCCGGGAAAGACGACGACTGCCGCATGCATCATCATTTGTAGGGGCAGAGGCGAAGACGGGGGTTCGCCCCTACGGTTCTTCCACCTCCACGGAATATCTTTCGATCACGGGGTTGGCCAGCAATTTCTGGGCTATTTCCGAGACTCTTTCGCGAGCTTGGGTAGTCGAAACGGCTTTCAGTTTGAACTTCACCACCTTGCCCACGCGCGTCTGAGAGATATTTCTCAAGCCCAGTTCCTGCATTGCCCGCTCGACGGCTTGGCCTTGGGGGTCGAGCAGTTCGGGTTTGGGCTCGATACTCACCCGTATTAAAAATTCTTTCATAATCCCATGCGACGGGCGACTTCTTTGTAGGTGACGAGCAAGTCCCCCTTGTCTTCGCGGAAGACGTCTTTATCTAAGCTTTCGTTGGTCTGGGCGTCCCAGAGCCTCATAGTGTCAGGGCTGATTTCATCGGCCAATAGGGGCGAAGCATGCTTCGCCCCTACCTCGCGTCCGAACTCGAACTTCATATCAATCAATTTCAGTCCTAGTGACGCAAAGTAATCTTTTAAGATACTGTTGGCGCGCAGGGCTTGTTCTTTGAGCTGAGCGAGCTCGCCCTCAGTAGCGAGCCCCATGGCCAGCACATGTGATTCACCGATCAGCGGATCGCCCAGGGGGTCGGATTTGTAAAAGAATTCGACGAGCGGGGGGCGAAAGACTTGGCCGCGCTCCAGTCCTAAGCGTTTGACGATGCTGCCGGCGGCCCAGTTGCGGACGACGACTTCTAAGGGAATAATTTGAACTTTTCGCGCCAAGAAACTTTGGGCATCGAGTCTTTTGATGTAGTGCGAGGGGAGGCCGTTGGCGGCGAGCAGGTCGAAGAGTTTTACAGAGATATTGGCGGCGAGAGCTCCTTTGCCAATGATCTCGGCGCGTTTGGCGGCATTGCCTGCGGTGACCGAATCTTTGAAGAAGACTATCACGGTATTGGGCTGTGGTCCGGCGAGCATCTTTTTGGCTTTGCCTTCGTAGAGAAGCTGCATGATCTCACTCCTTGGTGACGGTTCGTTATAGATCGTAACAAGTGCTAGGCGTTGTGTCAACTGCTTTTTTGATTTGATGGTTGAGATGAGGGTGTTTGGGCGGCAGAGAGAATTTCGCGGTGCAGGGGGATACTGAGAAAGCTGGCGCGCAAGTGGTCGTCAGTGATCTGATTTGCCGTTTTTTGAAGTTCGTCATACGCCTTGCGCAAGGCGTCGGGAGCTTCAGGACGGTCGAGGGCCTGGAGAGCGCGATAATGTTGGTAGTGGGCTTGGATAACCAGCTCGCCGCCCCACTCGTACTCTGCAAATAGTTCGATTACTTCTTCACAGGCCTTCAATGCTTTCTGATATCGCTGTTCTGCAAAATGGATTCTACTTAACGCTACCCAACTCCGTGCTATAGTGAGAGATAATCTGAGTTCTTGACTAATGCTTAAGGCATTTTCTATAAACTTGATGGCTTGGCCAAGGCTCTCATTTTGTGCCAATGCAAGCTCACCAAGTTCTCTCATGCACTCTGCTTCCTCTGCACGGGCTGACGATGTTTGGGAGCATCTTAAGGCTGCCTCAAAATGTGTGCGAGCTAACTCCGCCTTACCCTGTTTAAGATACAAGCTACCTATAAGTCGCTCCATTATCCCTTGTTCTGCTACTCCCTTAAATTCACCAAAGAGCTTATGTGCTTGTTGATAATAGCCTAAAGCTTTATTGTAAACCCCTAGCAAGCAGTAAGCTTGGCCGAGGTTGCTTAAACTGAATGCTAGACCTAGACGATTGCCGACCTTCTCGTCAGTTGCGCAAGCTTTCTGAAAATGCTCCAACGCTTCTTGATAGCTGCCAAGAGTGCGCAGAGTAACCCCACGATTGTTGAGCAAATCACTCTCACTTTTGATGTCATTTATGGCCTGACATAAATCAAGCGCCCGCTTATAATAACTAAGAGCTTTTTGACATTCCCCTAGTTTTGTACAGGCATTTCCTAAACTGTCAAGGATATCAATTAGCTTACGGTTTTCTTTTGAGTTCTTGAAGATTAGGCTGGCCTGCTCATAATATTTGAGAGCCTGGCGGTAATCACCTAGATAGAAAAAAGCAAGCCCGACTTCATATAAACCAGTTGCCTGTTCTACCCTTGTGCCGATTTTATTATACAATTCATGTGCTTGCCGGGCATATTTAAGAGATTCAGAATAGTTTCCTAGCCACTGGCTGTATTGAGCATGTAGACAATATAAACGTGCCTTGCGATGATCGTCCTTAAGTTGAGTAGCTAAATCATACAGCTTCCTCAGACCGCTTCCAGCTTGATCCAATTCTCCAAGGTGCATCTGGAACTGAATCTGTGCAAAAAATATCTCAAACTCTTGGCTTAGATATTCTTCATTGGGTAATCGTCCTGCCAATGTCTGCAAGACCCTGAGTCCTTGGGCCGTACATTGCAACCCTTCTTCGTTTTGATACAGCACTTCACATTTGTGGACAGCTTTCAACAACCACCCTAACGCCTGCAACGGCTGCCCGCCCAGCTCATAATGCTGCGCCAATCGCCCGGCAAAACCCGCTGCGGCTGGATCAGGGTAAACTTGCTCCAGCGCCTGTGCAATTCGCCGGTGTAGCCAAACCCGCCGAGGCCCTTCGAGCGATTCATACACAACTTCACGGAACTTGTCATGGGCAAACTCGTAACCCCCCAGACGTTCAGTCAACAATCCTTGCGCAACCAACTCCGTCAGATGCACAAACAGCTCTTCAGGTGTCCCTTCCCATGCCTCTTCCAAGACTTCGAGCTCAATCTGTACAGCACAGGCGACAAGCTGCAGGACTCTCTGTGCCGCCGCGCTCACGCGCGTCACGCGTCGCTCGATCAGCCCCACGGCCTGCGACGGTAACTTTACACTCGAAGGGCTGGCCAATCGCCAACGGTCTCCCTCACTGACAAAAGCGCCATTTTCAAAGAGCGCTTGCAGAACTGCTGCGGCGAAGAGCGGGTTGCCCACGCTCTCGTGGTACAGACGCCCACCGAAGTCGGCCGTTGTCTCCAATTCGTCAGCCAAGCTCTTTACTAAATCTTGAACCTCTTGTTCCCCAAATCTTGTCAAATGTACTTCATCGAGCCGCCCGAACCGGGAGCCTTGATGCCGGAGCCGTTCGAGATGGTGTTCACGGGGTACTTCCTCTGAACGCAGCGTCCCCAGAATCAATAGGGGCTCTTTTGCCAGTCTCTCCATGATGTAACAGAGAAAATCCAGCGAGCCAGCGTCGGCCCACTGGAGATCATCAAGCAGAAAAACAATCGGCGCTTGTCTGAGTGCCAGCGAGCCTACTATTCTGTAGAGCGTTTCGAAGAGACGGTACTGACGATGTTCCGGGGGCAACGAAATCGCGGCGGGGAGATTGGGGATTGCTCGCTTCAACTCCGGCAAGATTTCTGACAGTTCGGCCACCCACGAGGGTTGCAGATCAGCGAGATCGGCAAAATTCAGTCGAGGGATTCCCTCACGGAGGGCTTCCAACCAGGGGTGCAAAGGCAATGGGGTTTCTAATTCATAAGACCGCCCAACGAGCGTTTGTGCTCCGACTTTTCCTTGAGCCCAAGCTAAGAACTCTTCGCTGAGACGTGTCTTGCCCACGCCCGCCTCGCCGCAGATCAGTACGATGCGTCCCTCGCCAGAGCGAGCCCTGTGCAGCGCTGAAGTCAGCTGACGCCATTCGTTCTGGCGCCCGACAAAAGGTGGCCGTTGAATCTTCCGTGGGAGCGAAGAAAGAAACTGTTCTGGCGCTGACTCCGGGTACAGTCTCTCCAGGTCGGGGATTTTCCCAGTCCGTATCTGTCTATAGATCTCTTCCGTCTGCGACGAGGGGCGCTCGCCCAGCTCGCGCTCCAGGGCTGCTCGACATTGCTCGTATGCCTGATGGACTCGCGCCGTCTCTCCAGCACAAAACGCATAGATCATCAGTTGACGATAGAGTGTCTCGTGCAGGGCCGATTCTGCCAGGGCTCGTTCGAGATAATGTATCGCGGCGCGATACTGCCCGCGACGCGCTAAACAATCGGCCAGCAGGCTGAGCAGCTCGACGAACCGTTCACGCCACCGTTCTTGGGCTTGCAACGCCCAATCGTCATAACGGTCCTCTGCTAAGAAATGGCCGCGATAGAGCGCGACGGCCTTTTCAAAAGCATCAATAGCTTCGTCAAGTCTTCCCTCGCGTTGCTGGCGGCGGCCCAGCTCTTCCAAGCGCGAGAACTCCTCGGCGTCCACCCAGCAGTCGCTCTCGGCAGAGAGCACATAGCCACCGCGCTGGGTCAGAATATAGTGTGACTGCTCGCCGCGGCTGAGAGTAGGTTCCAGAATCTTTCTCAGATCGGCAACACGGTTGCGCAAGTTCGACGAAGCGCTCTTCAAATCCAGCTCTTCATCGGGCCAGAGATATTCGATCAGCTCATCTGCCGAAAAGACCCGGCCTCGATCGCTCGCTAAAATTTTGAGCAGGGCTTGGGTGTTCGCGTTCTTCCACGTCTCTGTCGGGAGGGGATGACCATCTCGACAGACGGTGAAGCGGCCAAAGAGAAATATCTGGACCCCCATACACAACCACGCCTCTCTTGTTTTTAGGGAACGTAATTATAGTCTAAAAGCAGCGCTTTGGGTAGGGGCAGCCTGCCCCCAGGGGCAACAGCCCTACTTCTCCAACAGAATGCACCATCCGCCCTCGGCCCTCTGCTCAATGCACAGAACCCGATGCCCGGCGCGCTCAGCCCACCGCGGGATGGTCTCCAGAGAGGGGACATAATCCAGAAGGACTTCTAACCGCTCGCCCGCCTTCAAGTCCATCATGCTCTTCTTGGTGAGAGCAAGCGGGTACGGGCAGATCTGTCCACGCACGTCCAGCACTCTCTTAACCATAGGCCCTCACCTGTCTGGGGGTCTGAGAGTCTGGAGTCTGGACTCTCGACTCTTGACTCTTTGACTCTACAAGACGATACCCCTCAGGCCAGTCAGCAATAAGCTCCCTAGCCACCGACGGCACAGACAAAATGCCTTCACCAGGCCCTTCGACAGAACCAATGATCGCAGGCCGATAGCCCAGTCTCTCTAAATCCGCAGCAAAACGCTCGATCACTTTTGAGGCAGCGATGACTGCCACGGCACCATTGGTCCCCGCGGTGCTGTTGGGCAAGATATAGTGAGCCGTCGCCGCGCGCGCTAGGCCTTCACAGATCGGAGGGATTCTCTCTAGGCGCATATTGACCCCAGCCCGCTGAGCTATTTCCCGAAAGACGTCAATACCTGGGCCGGAGAGGTCCGTCGTGGCTTTGATATGCCGCTGGGGATCGAACGGCTCGCCCAAGGCCGGAGAGTAGTGATAGATCAGTCGGCCGACCGCGAGATTGGGGGTGGCCATGACCTCGACGACCCTCTCTTTGGCCCTGCACACTTCTCTGCTGTCGAGCCCTAAGCTTTCGAGATAGCCGTCCCCCATAACTAAGCTCTCAATATAAAGATTAATAGGAGCCAGATCGCCGAAAGCTCGGTGCACAAGAACCTGATCGCCCGGCTGGAGCCGGTCATAAAAGACAGGAGGCTGACGGTCTGTCTGCCCCACGACGGTCGCGCCGAGCAGAAGGGTCTTGATGGGGAGAGGGTTCTGTTCGACGACCGTAAAGCTATAGCGCGCCCCGAAATCTCTAATGTTTTTCTGAATCTGTCGGAGCAACGCTTCCGTTGGGGCGGCGATCACCGGCAGAATCCGAATATTGTTCACTGCGCCCAGCGAGAAGAGATCGTTGAGCGCGTTGGCCAGGGCGACGGCGGTCTGCTGGAACGCGCCGGGATCAAGCGTTGGGTCAATCAATTGGATGGTATCGTTATTGGAGACCAGATACCCACGAGGCTGAGAGCCGTTGGTGGCAGCGAAGAAATCGAACAGGACGAACTGGTGCTCTGGCGCGTCGGCTTCGATCGTATGGCCCTTGCCCACGACAAAGCGCAGCCCCGCCTCAGCCAATTGTCTATAAACACTCAGCCAGCGCTCGGCGAGAAAATCGGGCTCGCTCGCGCGATAGACCGACGTCAGCGTGATCGCCCGTACCGGACCCTCACCCCTCACCCCTCTGACCTCTCCCCCAACCCCTCCCCTAAAAAGAGAGAGCATAAGTCGCTGGATCTGTGGGGGGTCATACAGTTCAGCGATGTCGGCGTCTTCGCGCGGGGCGATGGAGATCCCCCATTGTGTTAAGTGGGGCCGGAGTCGTTGGAGCGCGGGGTAGACCACCCGGCGTAAGTCGGTCTTCACCGCGCAGCCGCAGGCGAGACGATAGGGGTCCAAACCGAGCTGAGCCAAGTGCTGTTCGAGCTCTTCCCATTGAGTCATCGGGAGATATTGTATACAAAACCGGCTGCAAAGTCCGCGGTTTGCGCCGGCTTTGCACGGCTTGAGTATGCTCTGGGCCGTGACACCAAATCTAATACTAATTCCAGTTCATTGTGTCACCTTGAGCGAAGCGAAAGGTCTCTCTGGAAAGATTCTTCGCTGCGCTCAGAATGACACGATGCAGTAGAATTAGTATAACACCCTAAAGGAGGAGTAAACGATGTTCAACAAGCAGCGTGTCGTGCGGACGGTCGTAGCGGTTCTGGCCTTGACGGTGATGGGGACGGTCTTGGTGGGGTTGGCGCAGCAGCCAACGAGCCCCAGCGATATAGCGAGCGCCTTGGTGGCGTATTTCAAGATCGGCAACCGGCCGACCAGTATCACGGTAGCCGAGATCGAGCAACGGATCATCAACTTCCCGGACTTTGGGAACGGCACAGCCGAAGTGATGAAGAAAGCTGCTCCCATCGAGACCGTGAGCAAACTCACGGGTCTGAAGAACGCATCGGGGAAGAATCTGCTCTCGAAAAAGCAGGTGACCTTGCTGCTGACGCTCTATAACTTGAAGCCGTAGGCCGGACCCGACCTAACCCCCTGGCCCCCTTCCCTAAAGGGAAGGGGGGAACTCCCCTCCCTCTTTAGGGGAGGGGCTGGGGGAGAGGTCACGCCTCTCTCTGAAACCGCACCAAGCCGTCAGCGCCTCTCTCGGCATAGTATGCTTCAACGGCGACGGGCAGCGAGAGGTTGCGCAACGCTTGAACAATCTCGCGCAGGTCTTCTCTCTGTCTCTCTTTGAGCGATTTCCCCACGCCCAATTTTTGCAGAAACGCCGGAACGAGCCGTTCTTCGCTATACCAAGCACAGTCCTCGTGCGAGATCACGATCACCCGTTTTAATCTATGGCGCTCCACGAGAAACTTGACCCATCTATGGCCTACCCAGGCGAACTTGGGCAGATATTCTGTCAACAACAGAAACTGGGGCCCACCCGGAACGGCTAACAGATCGTAGCGTCCCGGCCCAAGCCCCAACTGTTTTTCGAGAAACTCTTGGGTATAGGGCAAGAACGCATTGCTCGAGCAGGCGATCACCAGCACGGTGCTCTCGTGCTGGGCGAACGGCGTCTGCGATTTGTAGACGGGTTCTGGCATTTCACATCCTCCTGTAGGGGCCCTTGTTTACCCTTTCTTTCCACCCTTCCCCTCCGGCTCTTCTGTGGCCTTGATCCCGATCTTGCCCAAGAGCCCGCTCAAGTCTATCCCTAATGCCTGCGCCGTTTGCATTAAGCTAAACATCGTCGTCGGAACAGTGTTCGCCAGACGGTTGAGCGTGTTGGCCCCATCGCTCGACCCGCCGCTGTCGAGCATCACCAATTTATCTATATTGCCTAAGGGGGCCGCGACCGCTCCGGCCACCGGCGCGAAGGCTTTGATCACTTCGGGGAATCGCTCCAGAACCAGCATCGTCTTGGATGACTCATCCAACTTAGCAAAAGCTTCGGCCTTCTTGAGGGCACCCTCGGCTTCGGCTAAGAGCTTCGCTTTCACGCCTTCGGCTTCAGCTAAAAGTTTGGCTTTTGTGCCTTCGGCTTCGGCCAGCAATTTTGCTTTCGTGCCGTCCGCTTCTGCAAAGAGCTTGGCGCGCATGGCGTCGGCCTCGCCGATGCCCTCCAATGCTAATCTTTGTTTCTCGGCGTCGGCAATGACAATGATCGCCGTCTTGCGCCCTTCGGCCTCTAAAATCTCTTTTTGTTTGGTCGCCTCCGCTTGCAGAATGACCTGCTGTCTCTGCGCCTCAGCAGGCTTGACGACCTCGGCCGAAAGCTGCCGCTCGCGTCGCATCGCCTCAGCTTCGGCAACTTCGGTCTGCTTTTTCATCCGTATATATTCGACCTGAACCTCTTGTTCGACGACCTCTTGACGGGCTTTCGCTTCGGCGAGCGGTCCGGCTTGGCGGGCTCGCGCTTGTTGTGCTTGCACTTCCGCCTCAAACTGCGCTTTGCGCACATCGCGCTCTTTTTCGGCCTGGGCAATCAAAGCTAAATTCTCGTTCTCGCGCTCTTTGCCCTCGCGGATCGCCGTCGTGGACTGAATGGTCGCCTCGCGGGCGGCCAGTGCTTCGCCGATCTGGGCGTCGCGCTTCACTTCGGCAGTACGGCGCTTGCCCAACGCTTCGATATAGCCTTCAGCGTCCCAAATCTTTTGGATGGTCAGGACGTCCACCCCCAAGCCGATCTTGGCCAAGTCCGACGCAGCTTCCATCAAAACTTCTTGATTGAATTTCGCCCGATCGCGCACGATCTCTTCTACGGTTAAGCGCCCGATGATCGAGCGCAGGTGCCCTTCTAAGTTTTTGTAGGCGATCTGTTTGACGTCTTCTAAGCCCCGCCCTAAGAATCTCTCGGCGGCGGCGATGAGCGATTCTTGATCGTTACGAATCTTGACGTTGGCCACGGCCTGAGCGCTCACGAGCACCCCGTCTTTGTTGGGCATGTCGCGCACTTCCAAATCAATGGGAAAGATGGTCAGATCTAAGTACGTGACGTTCTCCACGACCGGCCATTTGAGAGCTGCGCCGCCGGTGATCAAGCGAAACCCGATCACTTTGCCGTCGGATGTGTGATGCTTGCGTCCATAAAAGACAGCAACTTTGTTGGGCGGCACCTTGATATAGTTACGCACCGCCGTCATGACCACGACGAGCACGATCAACGCGACGAGCACGAGCAAGAACGGCAACGTCGTGAACCCGAATGTTGGCATGAGCATTCCTCCTTTGCTTTGATCTTTGACCTCTCCCCCAGCCCCTCCCCTGAAGGGGGAGGGGAGTTCTCCCCCTTCCACTTTAGGAAAGGGGGCTGGGGGTTAGGTTACAGGCTCAACGAGCACGACATCTCCTTGGATTTCGAGGACGCGCACAATTGCGCCTTCAGCAATGGCTTGACGGTTTTTCGACCGGGCCATGCGCCGGGTTGTCTGCGACTTGACAGTGCAGCTCACTTCCCCCAAGCCGTCGGCGGGGATCGTCACCGTGACGCGCCCGGTCAGCCCAACTAATTCGCGGTCTTCGATGAGTGAGCTGGCTTCTTGAGAGCGCACCATCTGCATGGCCAAGATATAGATGCCGCTCATGGCCGCGCCGGCCAGCGTGCCCCACAGGGAGCTGAGCAACACTGACAGGTTATAGTACCGAGCGATGGCTCCGACCGTCCCAAAAGCTGTGAGGAAGACGGCGATAGATCGCAAGCTCAGAAAATGAGGCCCGCCCCCTTCGACCTCGGGAGCCGCCTCGATCTCATCCCCAAAGACCCCAAACAGCGCCGAGATGAGTAACAACACCACGCCAACGACGGCTAAAATGACGAAGACGGTCATCCGCCCACTCCCTTTTCTGTGTGCAACCGCCTGCGACCACCATTGTATAGCGCAATCACCCCTCCATCCACTTTCACCCTTACTTCCCTCCGAGAGAGAACTAAGCGCGCGGGAACAGAGAGCTCATGCTTTTCACAACGGAATATTACCGTGCTTCTTCCACGGATTTGTGTCACGCTTGGTCTCCAGCATCTCTAAAGATTTTATTAAGATCGGGCGCGTCTGCGCCGGTTCGATCACGTCGTCGACATAGCCGCGCTCGGCAGCGATGTAAGGGTTGGCGAATTTTTCAGTGTATTCTCGGATAAGCTGCTCTTCGAGAGTTTGAGGGTCTGGCGCCTGCTCGATCTCTCTTCTGTAAATGATCTCTACGGCCCCCTGAGGCCCCATCACGGCGATCTCCGCCGTGGGCCAAGCGAAGTTAACGTCTCCCCGAATATGCTTGCTGCTCATCACGTCGTAGGCGCCCCCGTAGGCTTTTCTCGTGATCACGGTGATCTTAGGCACGGTTGCCTCAGCAAAAGCGTAGAGCAATTTCGCCCCATGACGGATGATGCCATTCCACTCTTGGTCAGTCCCCGGCAGAAACCCCGGCACGTCCACAAACGTGATCAACGGGATATTGAAACAATCGCAAAACCTCACAAAGCGCGCGGCCTTCACACTGGCGTTAATGTCGAGCACCCCTGCTATGTGCGCCGGCTGATTGGCCACAATGCCCACGGAGCGCCCGTCTAGGCGGGCAAATCCGATCACAATATTCTGAGCCCAGTCTCGATGCACTTCGAGAAAGACCTCGTGGTCTACAATTCTCTCGATGATCTGCTTCATATCGTGGGGTTTGGCGGAGCTTTCCGGGACCAGCTCGTTCAGTTCGGGATCGCAACGGTCCTTGGAGTCATCACAGGGCAGCCGGGGGGGAGCTGAACGATTATTCTGCGGGATATAGGCGAACAGCTCGCGGATGCGTTCCAAACAGCTCACTTCGTCCGGCTCGACAAAGTGGGCGATCCCACTCTTGCTGCCGTGGACCTCAGCGCCGCCGAGCGTCTCGTGGGTCACCTCTTCGTGGGTGACGGTCTTGACGACCTTGGGGCCGGTGACGTACATATAACTCGTGTGCTGTACCATGAAGATAAAATCGGTGATCGCCGGGGAGTAGACCGCCCCGCCCGCACACGGACCAAGAATGGCCGAAATCTGCGGGATGACGCCCGAAGCCAGAGTATTTCTTAAAAAAATCTCGGCGTAGCCCCCTAAGCTGACCACGCCCTCTTGAATACGTGCGCCGCCGGAGTCATTCAGACCGACCACGGGGACGCCGGCTTTCATTGCCAGGTCCATAATCTTGCAGATCTTCTCGGCGTGGGCTTCTGAGAGCGAGCCGCCGAAGACCGTAAAGTCCTGCGCAAAGAGATAGACTTTTCTTCCCCAAATGTGGCCGTAGCCGGTGACCACGCCATCTCCGGGGATTTTTTCCATGGGAAAATCCGTCGTGCGGTGGACAACAAAGGGGTCTAGCTCTACAAACGAGCCGTCGTCCAGTAAGACTTCGATGCGCTCGCGGGCGGTCAGTTTCCCGGCCTGGTGCTGACGCTCTACGCGTTCGCGGCCGCCGCCCAGGCGGGCCTGCTCGCGACGACGCTGCAGGGCACGAAGGCGATCTTCCATACAATACCCCTGTATTCTCACGCTCACCCCAGCCCTCTCCCTAGTGAAAGGGAGAGGGTGCGGGGTGAAGGTCTAAATGATCTTAGCGTATGGAGCTAGAGAGGAGCAAGTCTGAGAAGAGACGCGGGGCGACCGTGCTCAGTCGCCCCGGGTCGAGGAATGGGAGGGTTTGGCGACCTCCGTGAGCCGTTGGGGAAAAATTCACGCCTTCAGGAGGCAGAAGGGCGTGACAAAACCCTGACAGCCGATGCTTTCCGCATCCGGGCGGTCGCCTCTAGCACCCAAAGGAGGTTTCTCAATGATCACGTTTACTGTCCATCACTACAATATACCGGTGACTATCCGAGAAGTTTCACAATCGGATGTGATAACTGCAACCGCCAGGGCAGCGGCGGCGGCTAAGAACGACTCAAAAAACCCCGACAGAGAAGCACCAGCAAGGAGAGCATCAAGCCCCCAAGCACAACAGACTGAACCAGCGAGCCCTCTGGTAACCCCAAGGGCTCCCAGAAGAGCACCACCCCCAGGGCAACGGCCCCTATCGCCGCGACGAGCACCGCCCCGGCAGCAAGGTCTTTGATCAGCTTCACCGTCGGACTGTGGTCAGGGTGCACTGTATTGAGCAACATCTCGAGCGCCGTGTTGAGCATTTCCAAGCTCATCACCAGCGCGATGGCCAGAATAACCAAGCCGACGCGCACCGCATCAAACCGTAAGGCCCAAGCCCCTGCGAGAACGGCCAGGCCGACTGCGCTCTCTATGATGAGATTGCGGCGCGACCGGACGGCATAGACGCCGAGGCCAACGACGGCATTGGTAAGGCGCTTGAGAAGGTCTTTCTCAGCCTTCATCGCTGAATCTGTAGTTCGGGGCTTCCCGGGTGATCTGGACGTCATGGGGATGGCTTTCGACCAGCGCCGCGCGGGTGATCTGCACGAACTCCGCCGTCTTCTGGAGCGTGGGAATACTCGGAGCGCCGCAGTAGCCCATGGCGACCTTCACACCTCCGACGAGCTGATAGAGCACGTCGGCGACCCTGCCGCGATAGCGCACGCGCCCCTCGATGCCCTCGGCAATGGGTTCGGTCGAGTCGTCCCAAAAGTAGCGGCGATCCCCCCGGGGCGCTGTTTTGAGCGCGCCGAGCGAGCCCATCCCCCGATAAGTCTTGTAGCTTTCGCCCTTCAGGGAGAAGACTTCTCCAGGAGCTTCTTCGGTGCCGGCCAGCAGCCCGCCGATCATCACCGCGTTCGCACCGGCCGCTAAAGCCTTGGCAATATCCCCGGAATAGCGGATACCCCCATCAGCGATGATGGCGATCTTGGACTTGCTGGCAGCTTCAGCGCATTCGAGCACGGCTGACAATTGGGGCACGCCGACTCCGCTGATAACGCGCGTCGTGCAGATAGACCCGCCGCCGATGCCGACTTTGACAGCATCGGCCCCGGCGTCTATCAAAGCTGTGGTCCCCTCGGCCGTCGCGACGTTGCCGGCGATCACGTCAGTCTTGAACTGTTTCTTTAACGCCCGCACTTTTTCCAGCACGCGCGAGCTATGACCGTGCGCTGTATCCACGACGAAGATATCAACCCCGGCTTCCATCAATAACGACTCTCGCTCCATATCTAACGACGTCCCCACGGCTGCGCCGACGATGAGCCGCCCGTGGCTGTCTTTACACGCGTTGGGGAATTTCTCGGCTTTCTTGATGTCTTTAATCGTGATCAGCCCGCAGAGCCTGAATTTCTCATCTACCAAGGGGAGCTTTTCTACGCGATGCTCTTGCAGTAATTTCCGAGCTTGCTCCAGAGTGACCGTCGGCGGGGCGGTCACCAATCTCTCTCTGGGGGTCATGCGACGCTCGATGGGCTCATCCAAATCTTCTTGCAGTTGGAGATCACGGATGGTGATAAGCCCTTCGAGAATGCCGGTGCGCCGATCCACAATGGGCACCCCGGAGATGTTGTGCTCGGCCATGAGTCTCAGAGCACGGCCGACGGGCTCCTCTTTGGGCAGCGTCCAGGGGTCTTTGATGATCCCGGCTTCATAGCGTTTGACTTTGCGCACTTCTTCGGCCTGTTGTTCGGGGGTGAGATTGCGATGGATCACTCCCAAGCCGCCCTCTTTGGCGATGGCGATGGCCATCGGGGCTTCGGTCACGGTGTCCATGGCGGCGCTTACGATGGGAATTTTGAGTTCGATCTTTGGGGTGAGCTTGGTCGTGACGTTCACTTCATGGGGCAGAATCTGGGCATAATGTGGGACGAGGAGTACGTCGTCGAACGTGAGCGCGAGCTTCACAGTGATCCCTCCCGGCTCGCTTTTGTTCATTATACATTACAGGGGGTTGCCCCTACAAACGGAAATGGGGCTGACCGCGCCGGAGCTGCTGC
>JBBIUX010000024.1:0-29595 GCA_037440025.1 Candidatus Fraserbacteria bacterium
CGGTCTGCTGGTAGGTCTGCACGAGGTGGCGTCTTGCTTCGCTCTTGTTCATCCGGTACACTTCCTGGTACGATAGTTCCATAGCGTGCATCCTTTCTGGGCGCTCTTCCAGAGTTTGGCCCATGAGAGGATGCCCGCTTTCTTGAGCCATGTCCAGAGTTCCCCCTGGTAACGATCTCTTGGCGCAGCGACCGAATGGGCTTGACGAAGTATTCGAGGGGAATTTCGAGGGAAAGTTTCCCGACAAATGGCTGCGAACGCGCATCCCCATCTCGCACCTTCACAAATTCGGCTGGGAACCCAGCGAGACGCAAATTCTGTATATCACTCACACAACTGGATGGGACAAAATTCCGACAGAAATTCAAGAATATTTGCAAACACACAAACCTAAATTACAGAGTCGCGCTGGGCCAAGCCGTGGCGATTGCGAATGGTGGCAGCTTCATTGGCCTAGAGAAGGAGAAGGTTATACGCTCTTTGTCCCCAAAATCTTCTTCCCGCGCCGAGCTTCGGAGAATCGTTTTGCCGTAGATGAGACTGGCAAAATCGGATTTAAAAGCGACTGCGCAGCTTTCTTGAAAAATCCCGATGACTTCCATGATTCATACTATCTGTGCGCTCTCTTGAACTCGAAAGTCTTGGAATTTCGCTATCGCGCTCTGGGCGGCCTGGGCAAGCTCACCGGTCGCGGCATGTTCGAATACTTCGAAAACCAGGTCGGCGACCTGCCCATCCCAACTTTTGAAGACCCGCAAAACCATCCCGATCATCAGAGCTTGGCTCAGCTTGGCCGCGAAGCGCATCAACTCTTTCGAGAACGCTTCACCGTCATCACAGCCTTTGAGACCAAGAGCCGAAGCATCAGCGACTATGAGCTTGTCCCGTTCTGGGACTATCACAATCCGTCGGGGAGCTACTCGACATTGATCGCCTGGGAGAGCCCGGACCCCAACCGTGAAGGGCATCTCTTGGCCCTGCGCATCGAGCCAACCGACACCGGCTATCACCTTTGGGGAGAGATCACCGAGGACGAAGAATGGCGCGAAGGCGAGCGCGAATGGACTCTATTGGCTCAAGTCAGCATCAGCGATCCAGCTCTGCGGAGGTATTCATTGGCCCGCGCCGTCTATCTCACGGAATTTGACGAAGCCTTCCGCCGCAAGCAAAAGCTAGCAACCGGCAATCTCGTCACGGTTGCCTTCAAAGCCCTAACGGCTGTCTGCTATGACAATGATCCAGCTCGCAACCTCAAGATCTTTGAAACCCTCGAAAAGCGAGTAGCTTCTGAGGCAAGTCGGTCCGATCTTGAGGCTATCCTGCTGCGTCAAAAAGCAGTTGAGGAAGAGATCAACGATATCACTTATCGGCTCTACAGGGTGCAAAGATACAGAAGAGTCATCGAAGAAGCATTGCGAGTCGTGCTCTAGACGCTGACCCCCCAGTGTCTGAGAGCGATCTTGCCCTCTTCGGTCATTCTCTCTTTTGTCCAAGGCGGGTCCCAGATGAACTCAATCTCTATCTCTGTGAAGCCCTCCTGCTGAAGACGCTCCCGCACATCCTGACAGATAAAGTCCATCGCCGGACAGGCTGTCGCCGTCAACCCTAAACAGATATGGGCCCTGCGTCCCTCTACCCGCACGTCATAAACCATGCCCATATCTACTAAAGAGATGGGCATCTCCGGGTCGGTGACATCGCGCAGAGCCTCCCACACCCGGGCCTCCGTAGGGGCGCACGGCCGTGCGCCCCTACACGTGGTACTGCTATGCTTAACCATTGCCGTTCAACAGTCCCACAAATTTCTGATAATCTTTCTGAATCATCCGCACATAATGCTCATTGTACGGGCCGCGGCGCTTCCAGCGGTCAAACGCTTGGTCCCAACTGATGGGCTTGTCAAAAAGCCAGCGCTTCTTTTCTGCATCGTACTCTACGGGGATGGGATAATCAAGCACATACTGTTGCTTTTCGCTGTCAAAGTGCGCCGGGACTTTTATAGCACACGACTCACAGAGGGGCACAACGGCGCTCAGCCATTGCTGCCGGAGCTGATCGTTGGTGTAGCCCCTTAATCTATATTCCAACTGATCGCTATGGCGCTTCATGTGATCGGGCAGGCCGAACCACTCGGCGCCCATGGGAAACATCCAATCTACGGCGCGTTGGATCTCTTCTGTGACGTTGCCGCCCGCTTGGCAGAGGCGTTTCATCCAGACCTCGCCGTGTCGTAAGTGAAAGGTCTCTTCTTTGTCGACTTTGGCGAGCGCGCGCTTCCACGGCCCATAGCTCGTATGCTTGAACGGATCGCCGAGAAGGACAATCCCCGCGCGATCAAAGAACGCATTGGCTACAATAAGCTCGACCCAGCTCTCCAGGGGCTGATCAAAGCCATAGGGGTTCTTGAACTCGTGAGGCTTACGCCCATACACTAGATACTCTTTGTCCATCCCCAAGTCTTCTAGTAATCGAAAAGCGATATGAGCATGGCCCAGCTCGTCTTGAATAATCGCATACGCCGAGAGTCTGGTGTTGATAGATGGGGCTTTGCACGCGGCCATATAGTACGCCGGGGCGCTCATCAATTCCGTATCGGCCTGAACTAAGAGAATTTGAATGAGGGCTTTTTTGTATCGTTCGGTCATCTCTTCAGGACGCTCGACGAGATACCCTTCGTTGATTTTCTGTTTGAGCGCCTCATCGGTCAGGGTTGGCATCCTCGTTTCCTCCTGCTATCTAATAGAGCCACGGGCCATTATAGAAAACCAGCAGGAGGGACGTCAAGCAGCGATTTCTGACTCGCGGTCTTCTACTTCTGCATCATATAATAACGATTACAACGAACCTCACCAGCTCCGCTTGCAACCCCACCAGCCAGTCGCTAGACTTGTCCCCATGAAATACGTCTTTCTCGTCGGCGATGGCATGGGCGATTATAGTTATGAGGAGCTGGACGGCAAAACTGTTTTAGAGTACGCCCGCACGCCCAATCTCAATGGACTTGCTCGACGGAGCACACTCGGCTTGGTGGACACTATCCCTGAAGGACTCCCTCCCGGCAGCGACGTCGGCAATCTGGCTCTCATGGGCTATGACCCGCAGCAGTATTATACAGGGCGCGCACCATTAGAAGCTGCTGGTATGGGACTTACGCTCGGCGAAAGAGACATAGCCATTCGCTGCAATCTCGTCACACTCAGCGATGACTACACAATCATGCGAGACTATAGCGCTGGGCAAATTCCTACTGAACATGCCCACAAGCTCATCCGTTTGATCACCCGCGAGTTAGGCACCAAGGATGTGGAATTTCATCCCGGTGTCAGCTATCGCCATCTCCTTGTCTGGCGTAACGCGATTATCGAACCAAACGACTTAAAACTCACCCCACCCCATGAGATTCCCGATCAACCGATAGAAGAATATCTGCCCCATGGTCCAAACAGCCAAGTGCTGATCGAACTGATCCGCCGCTCGTGGGACGTCTTGAAGGTGCTCAACTCGCCTGCGAACTCCATCTGGCTCTGGAGTGCGGGTCGAAAGCCCCAAATGCCAGCATTGAAAGAACGCTTCGGGATTACAGGTTCGGTTATCTCGGCCGTTGATCTGATCAAAGGCCTAGGGGTCTGCGCCGGGCTGACAGTGCTTGAGGTGCCGGGCGCAACAGGCTATCTGGACACGAACTACGCCGGCAAGGTTGAGCATGCGCTTCAGAGTCTGAGAAAACAAGACTTTGTCTATGTTCACATCGAAGCCCCGGACGAGTGCGGGCACCAGGGGAGATTGGACCTGAAAATTCGCGCTATCGAAGACTTTGACGAAAAGCTTGTCGGTCCGCTGCTCGCGGGGTTAGAACAGCAATGTAACGAGTTTTCAGTCATCGTCACAACCGATCACTACACCCCAGTGCGCGACCGCGTACACGTCGCCGCCCCGGTGCCCTTCATGCTCTATCGAAACGACCATCAGCAAACAAATGCAGCAGTTGATTTTCACGAAAGAGCCGCTGAAGCGAGCGATCTGCGCATCCGGCACGGACACGAGTTGCTTGCTCTTCTTCTCCACAGAGCTTCTCTTTGAGAATATCGGCTAAAACTCGTATCGGACTCCCAAAGCGAACATCCCCGGCAACGGCCGGCCAGCCAGCATCCAGACTTCGGCGAACGAGATAAAACTCGTGTGCAGAATGGGTACTTCAAGACCGAGGATCGCGTGGAACGTCGCCTCGATGATCGTCAGCTCGCCTTGACCGCGCACCGTGGCAGAGGCGCCTGCCCCCACAAAGGGCCTCCAGGGGAGCTTGATAATCTCATACGAGCCAAAGAAGAGCTTGAGATCAGCAACAGCCGCGAGGCCTCCCACGCTCAAGCCGATGGGCAGCCCAACCTCGACCGCAAAATATTCGGTAAACCCCACGAAGACAAACGCTTGTAAAGGGACCTTAATGCCGATCCCCAGGGGCTGTGCCTCACACAGCACAGCCATCAGCGCCAGAACCCCTGTCAGACCGAGAAGGACAACACGCGCGCCTCTGTGCATCCAAGCCCTTTCAGTGATTTTCAGTTATGCTAAAGCTTTTGCAGGTCCCAGCGCACGCCGAGACTGACAAAGAACCCTCCAGCTCCCACCAGGGGGATTTCCACCGAGGACTGCCAGCCGGCTTCAAGAATCGCTCGCATGGGAAGACCGGCCAAAGCCCACTCCAGCCCGCCCTTGGCGCCAAAGCCGGTGAAGGTCACGTCGCCAATAAAGATGCGAAACCCGCCAACTCCAACAAAGAAGACGAATCTCTCTGGCTCTTCTGTCATGTGAGAAGAGATTGTCCACGTCCCATGCGCGCTGACCACGAAAGGCACGAGGGGGAAGAAGACACCCATCTCCAGTGCAAACGAGCCCACGCCTAAGCGTCCAAAGACTTCCCAATTGTCGGTCATATTCGCTGCCGTGAAGTTCGACAGCTCCACCGGCATCTTGACGCCCACACCGAATGTCTGCGCTTCGGCTCTCAGTGCTCCGAGCAGAGCAAGCGAGACCACAACCGCACAAGCTCCCGTTCTCCACCACCAGTGACGCAACACTATGATTCCCCCCCTACTTCCCGTGAGTTGTCTCATCAGCATATTATAAAGCATTGAGGGAGGGGGAGTGAAATCGCTCAGCTGACACTTTCGAGAATCTCGTCGGGAATGTCGAAATTGGCGTAGGCTTCTTGGACATCTTCTTGTTCGTCGAGCGCCTCCATAAATTTGAGGATCTTCTCGGCCTCGCGCCCTTCTAAATGCACGGTGTTCTTGGGCACCAAAGGGGTTTCGATCCGCTCGACCGGCACGCCCAACCGTTCCAAGCCCTCGCGAACAGCTTTTGCGTTTGTCGGCTCGCAGTAGATTTCGATCTCCCCATCTTTCTCTTGGATGTCTTCAGCCCCTAGATCAATAACGCTCATCAGCAGTTCGTCTTTGTCTTGTTTGATTTTCGTCTTGTCTAGAACAATGACCCCTCGACGCTCAAAGAGCCATGCGACGGAGCCGCCTAAATTCCCGCCGTACTCGTCAAAGATATGACGGATTTCCGAGACGGCCCGGTTTTTGTTATCGGTCACGACGCGCACCATAACGGCGACGCCGTACGGGCCATAGCCTTCATACAAAGTCTCTTCGTATTGAACGCCCGGTAGCTCACCGGTGGCGCGCTTGATCGCACGCTCGATATTGTCTTTGGGAACATTGGCTTCCCTCGCTCGATCAATAGCGTTGGCCAGCGCAACATTCTTTTCGGGGTCGGGGCCGCCAGCCTTGGCAGCCAGCGTGATCTCTTTGGAGAGCTTGGAGAAGACCTTCATCTTGGCTGCGTCTTGACGCTCTTTGCGATATTTGATATTGGCCCACTTTGAATGCCCGGCCATGAGAATCACCTCCTGGGAATCTTACTGTAGCCGATTTATTCGTCATGTGCAAGCACAGCGCGCTGGTGGTTTTCGCCGGTTGCACGATTTCTGTATAATGTTTTCATCATTGGGGAGCGGGAGGCACTGCACATGGTCAAGAACGATCAGTGGATTCGCCGTATGGCTGTAGAGCATGAGATGATCAAGCCCTTTGTGGATAAACACACCGGCAAAGGCGTGATCTCCTACGGGCTATCAAGCTACGGCTACGACCTGCGTATCGCCGACGAGTTCAAGATTTTTACCAGCGTCAACCCCGATTTGTTCAAGACCGGCCAACCGGTCATCGTGGACCCGAAACATTTCAATCAGCACTCGTTTGTGGACTATCAGGGCGATATCTGTGTGATTCCGCCGGGGTCGTTTGCCTTGGGGCGCTCAGTCGAATACTTTAACATTCCCAGAAATATTTTAGCTCTCTGTCTTGGGAAATCGACGTATGCCCGCTGCGGTATTATCGTGAACATAACCCCTGCCGAGCCGGAATGGGAAGGCCAGCTTGTCATCGAGATCTCTAATACTTCCCCGCTGCCCGCGAAGATCTACGCCAACGAAGGCATTGCCCAGATGGTCTTCTTAGAAGCCGCCGAAGTCTGCGAAATCTCCTACGCTGACCGCAAGGGCAAATATCAAAAGCAAGTGGGGATCGTGACCTCCAAGGTGCAGTAGCGACCGGAGCACCGATCTGGTATAATGGCAGAGATCCGAAACCCAGAATTATAGCTATGTGTTTTCCCGGTGAAGCAAACGATAGCCTGAGCCCTCAGCACGTATTTCCCCAGTTCTCTCTGAGGCACGCGCTTTTTTTCGTTTGGTTTCAAGCTCAGCCCGCGGCCGGCGAGAATTGGTTCACGCTGCTCATCATGCTGGCCTTGATGATGGTCTTTTTCTATTTCTTTCTCATACGCCCACAACGCAAGCGCCAGCAGGAACATCAAGCCTTGATCGAAAGCCTCCGCCGCGGCGATGAAGTCGTGACCATTGGGGGTATTTACGGCAAGATTGTCAAGCTAGATAAAGATTATATTATTTTGCAAGTCAATGAGGAGGGAACGACCATGCGCGTTCTCAAGGAGAGCATCACCCAGAAGGAGAAGGCCGCATGAAAACCGAAGTCTGGATGAACTGGGGGCGTTTGGGGATTGTCATCGCCGCGATCATCGCTTCGGTGCTCCTGATTCTTGCACCGTGGCAAGGGGAGACAGGCCAAGAGCGCCCGTGCGTGCTCAAAGAGATCCGTTTGGGGCTCGATCTGTGTGGCGGTGTCATGTTGACTCTCGAAGCGCAAATCCTCCCCAATACCCCTTCCGAAGAGCGTCAGAAGATCATGGACACGATTATCAGCGTTCTGGAGACGCGGGTCAACGCGTTGGGGGTGACGGAACCGCTTATCACCCAAGCCGGCGACACTCGTATTTCCGTCCAGCTTCCAGGCACGACCGATCCCGCCCAAGCGCGCCAGCTCGTGGGCAGCACGGCTTTGTTAGAGTTTCGCAAGGTTGTCAAGGCGGGCGCGGCTGGAGAGACCGTCCTCACGGAAGAACTCGACGAAGAAGTCTTGCCGGGATACGAATGCAGCAAGCCCGAGCTGCAAGAGCAATGTCGTTCGTATGTCGTCAAAAGAGACCCTCTCATGACCGGCGCAGCCTTACAGAGAGCCGAGGTGCGCATCAATCCCCAGCCCCCCAGGGACGTGGGCCCCATTTATATCGAACTGCGGTTTAATGATGCCGGCGCCCGCGAGTTCCGCGAGGTCATTCTCCAGCTCAAGCCCGATCAAGATCTTATGGCCATTGTGCTCGATCGGGTGATCTATAGCGCGCCTAATATTAGCCAGGGTATTCACGATGAAGCGCGACGCAAACAGAAGGTGGACCAGGCTATCATTACTGGCTCGTTCACTTCTGATGAGGCCAGGCTGCTGGCGGCCATTTTAAGCGCCGGCATGTTGCCAATAGAGATCGCCATCATTCAAGAAAACATCGTCGGCGCTTCCCTAGGAAAAGACTCCATTGAGAAGGGCATCACGGCCAGCTGGATCGCCGGGTTGGTGGTCTTAGTCTTCATGGCTCTGTATTATCGTTTGAGCGGGTTTGTCGCGATTTTTACACAGTTGCTCAATCTGCTAGTCGTCATCGGAGCACTGGCCGCCCTCAAGGCCACGCTCACCCTGCCCGGCATCGCCGGGCTCATTCTCTTGATCGGCGTTGGCGTAGACTCCAACGTCTTAATATTTGAGCGTATGCGTGAAGAGTTGCGCCTAGGCAAAGTCACTCGCGCGGCCATTGACGCTGGGTATCATCGAGCGTTAACAACCATCTGGGACTCGCATGTCACCGTGCTCATCACCGCGCTGATTCTCTTCATTTTCGGGACCGGGCCGATCCGCGGCTTCGCCACAACACTGAGCTTGGGCATCGTCATCAATCTCTTTACAGTCTTGATCGGGACACGCTTGGTCTTCGAGTTCTTGAAGATGCGTAGGATAGAACGACTCAGTATTTAGGGAGAGAAACTATTTATGAAGAGTGCAAAAAGCGTTCCAGCATCGGCAACTCAGCAAACAGCGCGATTTTTCTCGGTGCTTCCCAGAGAGACCAACATTGACTTTATGGGGAAGCGTCTTATAGCGCTGGTGCTCTCAGCCGTGTTGGTGCTGATCGGAATTTTCGCGTTCGTGCAGATCTTGACGGGCCATGCCAAGATGGGCCTCGAATTCACGGGAGGCACCGCGCTGACCTTGGATTTTCAACAAACGCCCCCCTTAGATCAAGCGCGCTCTCTATTAGCGCAAAACGGCTTCGGCGACGCGCAGCTTCAAGATGTCAAAGAGACCAACCAACTGGCCATCCGCACGAAGCTCAGCGAAGAGGGCGAGCAGGTCGCCGAGCGCATGATCGTGCTCTTTGAGCGAGCTTTTCCCGACAGCAAGCCCACCGTCGTCAGCACCGAGTTCATCGGCCCGACGATCGGGAGAGAACTGCGCGACAAAGCGATCTTGGCGGTGATCTTCGCCACGGCAGGCTTTTTGCTCTATATTGCCTTTCGCTTTGATTTCAAGTTCGGCGTGGCGGCGGCCGTCGCGACCTTTCATGATGTCTTTGCCGTCTTAGGCGTCTCATGGCTGCTGGGAATGGAGTTCACCCTCTTGATCATCACAGCCTTGCTAACCATTGCTGGCTACTCGCTGACGGACACGGTCGTCGTCTTCGACCGGATTCGCGAAAACCTCAAAAAACACCAGCGTGACCCATTGCTCAAGATTATCAATGATGCGCTCAATCAAGTGCTCAGCCGAACGATCTTGACGTCGCTCACGACGTTATTGGCTGTTGTGGCGCTCTTTGTGTTTGGGGGATCAGTGCTGCGTGATTTCTCGCTGGTGCTCATTATTGGAGTCATCATCGGCACGTATTCTTCGATCTTTATTGCCAGTCCGGTCTTGCTGATGTGGCGACGCCGAGGGCTCACGGCACAGGTCAAACAATGAGATAGATAGCCACAAACGTAGCGGCCTCTTGGATTCACTCATTGGTTTGGTCTAGGGCTCCCTCGTGAGAGAGAAGGGTACGCTTGCGTTCGATCCCCCCGCCGTATCCACCGAGAGAGCCATCTTCACGAATAACGCGGTGACATGGGAAGATACGCGAGAAGAATTTCACCCAGGACTCCTAATGCCATCTCTTCCGGCTCCTCGTTCTTTGTTTGATACAAAAGATTGATTTTATTCTTATAAAAAGCACGAATGATTGCATATAAACGATATTATACGACATATTTTTATTTTTCAGGTATTTACTTGACGAAATGTGATATTTCTGTTACTATAACCCCATACTTTTCTCGAAAAGGAGTTCAGAGATGAACAAGCAAGTGGAGCACGTGCTCAAGGCCGTGAAAGAGCACGGCATCAATTTCATCCGGCTGCAATTCACTGACATCTTTGGGATTCCCAAAAACGTCGAGATTCCCAAGGAGAAACTGGAGTCAGTCCTAGAAAAGGGTATCGCCTTCGACGGTTCTTCTATTGAAGGGTTCATGCGCATCTCGGAGTCAGATATGTACCTGCAGCCTGATCCGAGCACGTTTGCGATCTACCCCTGGACGATGGAGTCGGGAAACGCTCAGACAGCACGCATTATCTGCGACGTCCTGCGCCCTGATGGCACACCCTTCCAGGGCGATCCGCGCTACGTGCTCAAACGCGCCGTTGCTGAAGCCGAGAAGCTGGGCTACACCATGTACGCCGGGGCCGAAGCCGAATTCTTTCTTTTCCGTCGTACTTCCGACGGGCAGGCTTCGCTCGAATTGCACGACCGCGGCGGCTATTTTGATCTCAATCCTATTGATCGGGGAGAGAAGGCTCGTGCTGACATCGTCGTCGCCTTGGAACAGATGGGCTTCGATATCGAAGCCGCCCATCACGAAGTTGCCCCCAGCCAGCACGAGATAGATTTTCGCTATGCCGAAGTCCTCAAGACTGCTGATAATATTGTCACCTTCAGGTTTGTCGTCAAAACGATCGCTATGGGACATGGTTTGCACGCGACGTTCATGCCCAAGCCCGTCGCCGGCCTCAACGGCAGCGGGATGCACACCCACATCTCGCTCTTCCGGGGCGGCCACAATCTCTTCTACGACCCCAAAGCCCCGTATGGTCTTTCCGAGACAGCACAGCAGTTTTTGGCAGGGGTCATCGAGCACATCGGTGCGATCACGGCCCTGGCCAACCCGCTGGTGAACTCGTATAAGCGCCTTGTGCCCGGCTACGAAGCCCCAGTCAATATCAGCTGGGCCAGGATCAATCGCTCGGCACTGCTGCGTGTCCCTGCAAGCAATACTCCTGAGATGTCCACAAGAATCGAGTTGCGTAGTCCTGATCCGTCTTGCAATCCCTATCTGGCATATGCAGCGATCTTGATTAGCGGACTGGAAGGGATCAAGCGCAAGCTGAAAGCTCCCGCCCCCGTCGAAGAGAATATCTATACTCTAACGAAGGAGCAGCGAGAAGAGCGGGGCATCGGGGCATTGCCGGTAAGCTTAGGCGAAGCGCTCACAGCGCTCACGCAAGACTCAGTCGTCCGAGCTGCATTGGGCGAGCATATTGTAGAGAAATATTTGGAAGCCAAAGAAAGAGAGATCCAAGCGTATCGTCTATCTGTAACGCCCTGGGAGATCGAACGCTACTTAGAAGACTATTAGGGTTTGAGAGACCAAGGCACAACGGCATTCGCAATGAACGCTTTCGCCGTGCAATAAAGGAGTGTGCCACCATGAGGCTATACCGAACCTTCGCAGCCGTTGCCGTCAGTCTGAGGTGCATCTATACCTGATTTTGTGGACGGGCGCTCGCTCGTGCCATTGCTACGCAGCAGCCCGCCAGCAGAAGACACGTGGCGACAGGGTTTTCTCATCGAGCACTGGGCTCAACGTAGACGGGGCAGTGATCAGGCGGAAACTGACGGCGTGTGGGAGCCGCCGGACCCGATGGAGCGAGATCAGACTCAGCAGTTGGCGATCCCAGAGTTTGCTGCCATCCGCACGAAAGACTATCTCTATGTTGAATACGTGACGGGCGAGCGCGAGCTGTACGACCTGAAAGCCGACCCGTATCAGCTAGAGAGTCTGCACGTCACAGCCGATCCGGCGCTCTTGCAGAGTCTGTCTGCGCAGCTAGCGAGGCTGAAAGCGTGCTCAGGGGCGGGCTGCAAGGAGTAATGTTGTTTCACGATAGAATGAGAAAGGCGGCTGCGGACATGGGCAGAGCCAGGGAATAAGTCTGCGAGCTGGGAAACCAGGCGCGGCGAAATGTTCTCATCGAATAAGAGTTTCACGTGGAGATAGTCATCAACTTGCGCTCGCGGTCAGCCGCAAATGCAAGACACGCCTTAATGTCTTCAGCGGTCAAGTCGGGGAAGTCTCGCAGAATCTCCTCTTCGGTCATGCTTGAAGCTAGGTAATCTAAGACGTCGTACACGGTGATTCTCAACCCACGGATGCAGGGTTTACCACCGCGTTTGCCGGGCTCAATGGTGATAATCTTCTGATAGTCCATCGTTTTAAGATTACTCTGTCGTTGAGGGAAAGTCAAGATAGTATCTTTCTCTCCTTTTGGTGCTTCTCATGCTGAGGACGCCGTCTTGCTTCACCGCATCCACGTTGCGCCCGTCAAAGGTGCTGCCGCAGCTACAACTCGTCAAAGACGCGGCGGAACTCTTTATCGCTGATCCGTGCTTTGCGCAGCTCTTGGTGAAGCAAATACCGATCTACCTCACGATGGTTTGGGATCGAGAGATGCAGTGGCTCCCCCGGCTTGGTCAAAATGATATGGGAGCGCTCACTGCGGATGATCCAGCCGAATTTTTCTAACACTCGAGCTGCTTGTCGTCCTGAACAAATTGGTAGGTCTGAGATTGCCATTCTATGAGGCCACGATCTTCACTGGTGAGAGGATGAAGGTTTACTCCTTAAGGGAAGCGCGTTTGCAAGAGTGGTGGCGAGGGCCTAGGGCATCCTCCACCATCACTTGCAGACACTCTTCAATAGCTTGCTGAATATTGCGTCGCGCTTCGGCTAAGGTCCTCCCTTGGGACATGCAGCCGGGGATATCGAGGCATTCTGCTACGATAAATCCATCGCAGCCCTTCTCAAACCTGACTCGTAGCTTGCGGTTGTTGCTGGCTTTGCGTCTCTTCATCAGTTTGGATTATATCATGCGGCTGAGCTTTTTGTCCACAGGCCTTGAGTGAGCACAGCAACAGAGCGGGCAGGCGTCGCCTGGTTGCGCAACCTCCTTTCTTGCAGTAAATTCTCTACGCTATGATGGCGACGCTCAAGCTCTACAACACCCTTGGTCGGCGCAAGCAAGAGTTCCGGCCCGTTCGCGACAAAGAAGTCGGGCTCTACACCTGCGGCCCGACGGTCTACGATTATGCCCACATTGGCAATCTGAGAACGTATATCTTTGAAGACATCTTGCGCCGCGTGCTGGAATACAACGGCTTATTTGTGAAGCACGTCATGAACATCACCGACGTTGGACATCTAACGGGCGACAACCTGGGCGATGCCGACACCGGCGAAGACCGCATGGAGATGTCCGCTCAGCGCACCGGCAAGAGCGCCTGGGACCTGGCCGAACTCTACACCCAAGCGTTCTTCAAAGACACCGAGCGATTAAATATGCTAACGCCTCATATCGTCTGCAAGGCGACCGATCACATCCCCGAGCAGATCGCGCTCGTGAGAAAATTAGAAGCGAAGGGCTATACGTATAAGACCTCTGACGGCATCTATTTCGATGTCTCAAAATTTCCTGACTACGGTGAGTTAGCCGGCCAAAGCTTAGAAGAGAAAGAAGCGGGCGCACGGGTCGAAGTCAACCCAGAGAAACGCCACCCGGCGGACTTTGCCCTGTGGAAGTTCTCCCCCAAAGATAAACAGCGCCAGATGGAATGGGACAGCCCCTGGGGAATCGGTTTTCCGGGGTGGCACATCGAGTGCAGCGCCATGAGCACAAAATACCTCGGCCAGCCCTTCGATATTCACTGCGGCGGCGTGGATCACATTTACACACACCATCCCAATGAGATCGCCCAGAGCGAAGCTGCCGAGGGTGTCAAGATGGCCAATTTCTGGCTGCACGGCGAGTTCATGACCGTCGAGGGGCACCGCATAGGCAAGTCCGAGGGCAACGCCTATCTGTTAGAAGACCTAACTAAGCGCGGCTTTGAGCCGTCGGCGTTTCGCTATCTCTGTCTCAATACGCACTATCGCATCCAGCTTAATTTTACGTGGCAAGCCTTGGAAGGGGCACAAACAGCCCTTGAACGCTTGAGAGAGCATGTGCGCAACGCCCGCGAGAACGGCGGTGACTCTGCCCAAGGTCGAATCATCCCTGAGGTGCGCGAGCGTTTTCTTGAAGCTATCAATGACGATCTCAACGTTCCCCAGGCCCTTGGAGTTGTGTGGGACTTTGTACGCTCCCAGCAGAACCCTTCGGATAAGCTGGCGACGCTCTTCGATTTTGATCGTGTGTTGGGATTGAAATTGAGCGAGGCTCGACCCCAGAATGAAGATGAAATCCCCGCTGCAGTGAAGGAGCTTTTGGCTCAACGCGAAACTGCTCGCAAGCAGAAGAACTTCAAAGAGGCCGACGCGCTCCGCGCGAAGATCGCTCAATTGGGGTACGAAGTGATTGACACGCCGCAGGGGCCCAAAGCGAAGAAACGCTAATTAATTTCGGGCGACCGGCAGAAATTCCCTCGGCCAGCTTAAACCATCAATCAATTCCATCCCGCGCTCTGTCAAGTCTTCAGCGACCTCTTCGAAGGGCAGCCATTCTTCTAGCTTTAAGCCCGCGTCATTAAGAAGCCCCATCAGGTGCTCGCACCCGAAGGGACAATGCGTCTCGCGCATCTCCAGGTCTTCCATCGCTGTGCCGAACGACCAGATTTTGGTGACAAAATCTTGTAAATCGCGTCGGGAGAGCCAGAGCGTGCCATCGGCTTGCTTTTCTGAAATGACCGTTCTGAATTTATAATTTTTGACAAAATAGTCGAATTGAGATCGAGCTTGTTCGCTGAGGCGAACGCGCACTCTCTCTGGGCCAGGGTCGAGATGATCAAGCGCTATCAGCCGTCCGCTGGGCTTGAGAACCCGTTTGATCTCTTGGAAAACCTGCTGCCCAGCGAATGAGATCAAGCTGGTCGGGCAAGAGCTTATAGTGAGCAAGCTCGCTCAGGTCTGCCCATTCGGTGGCTTCGATGTCGGAGTCAGCCTGAAGCTCTCCGGATTTATAACGTGCTAAAAGGGCGACTAAGACGTAGTGATACTGCACGCGCCCGTCGGCGTCGCGGAAGATTCTATCTGAAACGTCAAGAATCTTTAGGATTTCGATCTCGATGTGGCACTCTTCGCGGATCTCTCTTATAGCTGCGTTGCGGACGGTCTCGCCCAGCTCAACGACTCCGCCGGGGAGGCTCCATTGGCCCTTCCGTGGCTCACGCGCCCGCCGTACAAGCAAAAGTTTTTCATCTTTGAAGACCAAGACGCTCACGCCTACAATTGGCCGGTCGGGATACTCGCGGTGCATTCGATCCCTTCACTGATTGTCTGAATCACTACGGACGCTATTATAATCGGGCTGGTCCCTGCCGACCAATGACTGGGAAGTTTTGAGGGAGTCGCGCGTATGAATATAGCGAAAGACCAGATGAACGAACTACTGAGGCGCGTCTCTGATGGCGATCGCGACGCGTGGGCACAGTTCTACGAGACGTTCAAATGCGAGGTGGTCGGTGTATGTCTGGCGATCTTGCGCGACGAGCACGAAGCCCTTGATGCTGCCGAAGAGACGTTTCTGAAGGTCTTCACACGCTGTGCCGAGTTAAATCCCAACGGGAATGCACGCGCCTGGCTTCTGACCATCGCCGCCAATATTTGCAAAGACAAACTGCGCAAAGAGCGCAACAAGCTCAGTTGGCTACGACGTTGGAAGGTGACACAGATGCCTAAATTCAAAAAGCATCCGGTCGAGACTCAACTGGAGAGAGATTTTCAGTGCGAGGCCGTCCGGCAGGCTCTGGCGCACCTTGACGAAAAGTATCGTCGTCCGCTGGTCTTGCGCTTTTACGCAGACTTGGACTACGCACAGATCGCCCACGCTCTCAGTGAAGTCGAAGGGGAGCCTCTGACGGAGACGACCGTGGGAACCCGAATCAACCGAGCGAAGGCCCAGCTTCGGCTCTTGCTCTCGGAACAGAAAGTAGGGTGTGATGAACAACCGCGATGACCTTGAAGAGATCCTGAAAACGATGTATGAGCGTCGGGCTCAGGCACTGATGCAACAGCTTGATGGAAGACTGAGCCGAGTCTTAAAAGCTCCAGAGCACCGCCCGGCAAGGCAACTGCTGAAACCTGCGTTGGCCTTGGTAAGTCTTGCCATGCTGTGGCTAGGCGCCTGGTTTTACGACCTGAGCCAGTCTGGGAGCGTCGGGCCGGTCGTCTTGGATGCGCGCTTCGAGCATCCGCAGATTGTGCTTCAGCAGCCGGGCGATCCCGTGGCCTTGACCCGGCAGATCGCCGGGCTCCAGAGCGCGGAGCCGTCTCTGCGTTTGGTAGAGCCAGGGCTGAACACGAGTGTATTTCGATTCTATCAAGAGATTGAGGCAAGTCTTTCCGACAGCTGGGGCAATCGGTTTGTGCTTGAAGAATCGGGTCGGATCGCGAAGCGCACGCTGGAGGATGAGGAGATCAAAGAAGAGATCGTGCTTGAAGGGCTCGATCACCCGAACGGTCTGGCATTTGATCGGGATGGCAGTTTATTGGTGCTGGAGAGCGGAAAGGGCCGGATTCTGCGGGTGGAGCCCGTTGAAGGCGAGATCAGGGTTGGCAGCCCGGTCTCGGTCTTGGCGGAAGGTTTCGGTAAATCGGTCGCACTGAGAGAAGATCTATCAGAGCGTATGATGAGAAGAGAGCATCGAGCGTTGGAGCTTGGGCCAGAAGAGAGCGTAAAGCCGGTCTATCTCACGGTGAGCGAGCAAGGGGAGGTCTTCGTCGGTGGGCAGACAGAAACCGGCGAAGCCGTGGTCTACAAAATCGAGCGAAAGAGCTTTAAGTGGTGGAAGTTCTACTGTTTCTATCAGTGTTAATCAACTCTTTGAGAGGAGGAGAGTCTGATGTGGACTCAACGCAGTCTTAAGTGTTCAACGGTAGTAATAGGTCTCACCGCCTTGGTGGTGGTGTTTCTGGTCGGACAGATGAGCGCGCCGAGTTCGGCGAGCGCTCAGGGACAATCTTGCGTGGCGGTTGCTGCTACACATACAGGACAATGGAAAGGAGACCAGACAATTTGGAAGGCGGGTCGGCCTGCCGTCGTTACGATCACTATTTCGCCTGGTTCTCCTCATGGAGCCTACCTAACGTCTAATGTGCAACAAAATATATTTGTGCTGCCAGGGTCTGGGGCTACAAACCTTGGAACGGAAATCATTGTTGACGCAGATTCCTCCGCAGTCAGTGGAACGTACATGATAACAACCACGGTGCCCTGCCCATAGCGTTTCAAGTCAAGGCGAAAGGAAGGATAAAACATAACTCCAGGAGAGCGAGAGCTGGAAAGTTTTCAAAGATATTTTCTGCGCTGCCTGTGGCGCGCTTACGGACGATTGTGGTTCATCATTGTTGCTGTCCCATTCATAATACTGCTGTTGCTCGATCCGGAGATCTTCGCCTTCAGTTTTCCATGTTGGTACACCCCACAGAACCTCTTTGATCCTGCCTGGCAATACCCAGACATTCGTGCCATGAGGGAGCTTTGCGAGCAGGGAGAGGTGCCCTGGATGCAGTGGGTTACGCTGATCGTAGTAGGCGCAACTGTAGCCTTCTATGGGGGCAAGTGGCTGCGGGCTCTAGGAAACTGGCTGAGCCTCAAGCTGTGGGGTTCAGAACCCTTATTGAAATAGCACACGATTGGGGTAGAACAGAGAAATGATATACACGCAAGCAAAGGAGGAGCGATGCTTACAGTTCAAAGGTTCCGTACAATTGTGTTGTTGGCTAGCGCGTTGATGGTGTTCTTGGCTGGAGGCGTTGGTGTCCGCGCGCAGCCGCCAGGGCCGATTGAGCCTCCCTGGATGCCCAGACCCACGCCCAGCCCAGACTCTGTCGTGCTCAAAGACTATAAAGTCAAGATCGAGATAGACAACCAAGTCGCGCAGCTCTCTCTCGAGCTCACGTTCTTCAATCCCAGCGATCTCGTCCAAGAAGAGACGTATCTCTTCCCGGTGCCCAAGGGCACAGTGATCTCGAACTTGACGCTCTGCGGCGACGGGCAATGCCACGAAGGCAAGCTGATGAACGCGGCAGAAGCGCGCAATATCTACGAAGAGATCGTGCGACAGACGAAAGACCCGGCATTGCTAGAGTATCTGGGGGAGCGGGCCTTCCAAGTGCGCGTCTTCCCCATCCCCCCGAAGGGCGAACAGAAAGTCAAAATCTCTTATCAGCAAGTCCTGCAACGCGCGGGCAGTCTCATCGAGCTGCTCTATCCCCTCACTGCGCAAAAGCCTATCGAGCAGCTCTTTGTTCAGATTCACCTGCGCGAGAACGAGCCCATCGCTTCGATCTATTCGCCGACGCACAAAGTTTCTGTTCAGAAGGTCAGCGAGACCGAAGCGACCGTCAGCGTTGAAGCGACACAAGTGAAGAGCGCCCAAGATTTTCGGCTCTTCTACACCGTGAGCGAGAAAGAGCTGGGTATGGACGTCATCACGTACAGAGTAGGCGACGAAGACGGGTACTTTCTCTTGCTGATCAGCCCGGCGCAGGGCGAGATCACGCCTGCGCCGAAAGACATCGTCTTCGTGATAGACATCTCCGGGAGCATGGAGGGCGAGAAAATCCAGCAAGCGAAGCAGTCGCTCAAATATGCGCTGGGCAAACTCAACCCACAAGATCGTGTGGCCATCGTCGCGTTCAGCGACACCGTCACGGAGTTCAGTTCGCAGCTCGTCTCGGGAGACGGGCTCAACCGTGCGGAACTAGAAGCTTGGGTGGACAAGCTCGAATCTGGCGGAGGCACGAACATTAACGACGCGCTCTTGCGCGGGTTGAGTTTCTTTGAAGCGAATGATCGCTTGAAGATGCTCGTCTTTCTGACCGACGGCTTGCCCAGCACAGGCGAGACCGATGTCACCCAGATCATCAAGAACGTCACAGCAAAGAACGCCCAGCTCAAGGCGAGAATCTTCTGTTTCGGCGTGGGCTACGACGTCAACACTATCTTGCTCGACACGCTCAGCGGGCAGAACGGCGGTTTTTCGACCTATGTCGAACCCGGCGAGTCCATCGAGACGGAGATCGCCCAGTTCTACGAAAGAGTTGGGACGCCGTTGCTGACGGACTTACAGATAAACTTCGGCGACCTGAGAGTCTACGATCTCTATCCCCAGAAGCTGCCCGATCTCTTTAAGGGCAGCCAGATTCAGATTGTCGGGCGCTACCGTGCGCCGGGAAGGAGCGCCGTCACTCTGACGGGCAAGCGCCAAGGAGCTGACTGGTCGAGCACCTTCGAGACTGAGCTGCCCACAGAGAGCGCTCAGTACGGCTTCTTGCCCAGAATGTGGGCCGCTCGCAAGATCGGCTATCTGTTGGACGAAATCCGGCTCAAGGGTGAGAACCCAGAATTGGTAGATTCTGTCAAGAAGTTGGCTGAAAAGTTCGGGATTGTGACGCCGTACACGTCGTACTTTGCCGCGCCGCCGGAGGCCGTGGCTCATGAGCCATGTCCTACGTGCGACAGGCCCATTACCATGTATCTCGGCAGTCCAAAGGCTCTGGCTCCCAGCGGTCAGGGCGCGGTGCGCATGTCGCAGGGGCTGCAAGCCTTGCGCGACGAAGCGAGAGAGCTTGCCAAGAGCTTGATGCGCTCGGTGCGAAGTATCTCGTTCCGGCTAGATCAAAACAACATCTGGAAAGCCGAGGGCTATCAGCAGCAGCCGACGCTCACAGTGCAGTTTGGCTCCGAGGCGTATTTTGCCCTGGCGAACGCGCCGCAGTTCCGAGAGTTCCTAGCCTTGGGGCCGTCGGTGATCTTCCCGCAGCACAATCAATGGGTCGAGATCAGCCAGACCGAGGGCGTGACGCAGCTCAGCCAACTCCCCCACCCGTTGGTGGAAGCCACCAAGCCCGAGTCTGCAACTCAACCAGAGCCAACAGTGACGCCGCAGCCCAAGCCGGAGAGGGCTGAAGGCGTGAATGCAGGAGTGATTGCAGCCGTCGTCGGCGTGTTGATTGTCATCGGAGCGGGGTTGGCTTTCTGGGTGTGGAAGCCCACTTCCCTGTAGGGGCAACCCCCTGTGGTTGCCCAGGGCAGGCACGGGGGCCTGCCCCTACAGGATGTAGGGGTCAGAGGGGTGCCCGCAGGGTTGGGTGAGGGCCAAGGAGCCCGGTCGCGCTATGTGCCAGAGGGAGCCCGACCGGGCTTTCTTTACCTTGACCCCACGTCGCCCTTACGAGCAAGTCTCTCTTCATATTTTTTCAGGGCTGTGTCCAGAGCCTCCTCGAGATTGACATTCGTGCTGTTAGCCACACAGATTAACGAGAAGAAGAGATCGCCCAGCTCGTCTGCCCATGCTTTCGTCAGCTGGAAGGGCTCGCGCCCGTAGCGCGTCGCTTGTAAAACTTCTTTGGCGAGTTCGCCGACCTCAGAAACCAGATCGAGCAACCTGGCTGGAACCGAGATTTCCAGATCGTTGGTCTCGACAAAACGAGCAACGAATGCTTGATATGCAGGTGGCTCCATAAGACCTCCTGGCAGCAGAGTATACCGGAATCACATTTCTTTCGCTAAGCAATCAAGGTTGACAACAGGGGGGATAGATGTGCTACACTGAATTCATGGATCGCTGGATTGCCATTCTCGCAGGTCTGTTAGCAGTAGTCGTCGGTGTGCTCTTCTTCTGGCTTCGCGGCCCGACGCCGCCCGCTACTGAGACAACGCAGCTCGTCTTCGTCGTCGAAGTTCGCGATCACTACTTTGATCCCCCAGGGCTTTCAGTTCAGCCCGGCGACCGAGTTGTGTGGGTTCTCAAAGAGGATGCCCAAGGCGACGGACATACTGTGACAGCCTATCACCCTAGCCAGGATCGCTCCCTGCGCATCCCCGCCGGGGCTAGTCCCTTTAGCTCCGGCTTGCTCAGACGGATCGGACAATCGTATTCGTATCTTTTCGCTGTTCCCGGCGTCTACGACTATTTCTGCATGCTTCATGAACAGCAGGGGATGGTCGGTCGGCTGATCGTAGGAGGGGCCGCAGGTGCTCAAGTCGCTGAGCAAGGACTGCCCGCGGCAGCACAGTCGTCCATTCCTACGATTGATGAGCTAGCTGGAGACGTCGGCGAGGCGTTCAACGCTCTGGCGTTGTTGCAAGGCATGGAGTATCTGGCTAAGCAATCTCAAACGACGCTGGCGCTGCGCCAGTTAAAAGAATTTCAGAGCGCGTTTTCTCAGAGCATTCTGGCGGCAGCGTTGGCCAAGCGGGGTGTGCGGGAGCAGTTTGAGAACAGATTGATTTCGTTGGAGGCCTTGCTCAGCCGGGGAGCGCCGATGTCAGCCATCGAGCAGACCGTCGCCCAAGCGAAAGCGTTGCTCGATGCCGTGACGAAATTTTAGAGCGTCCCACTCTTCTCCTTGAGTTTCTCTTCGTCTTTGATAACAATGTGATAGCGTTTCTTATCTAAAATGCCCTCTTTGGCTAGGCGATTGAGCGCCGACGTGGTATTCTCGCGGGCGGACCCGATGAGATCGGCTAATTCTTTGTGGGTGATTTTGAAGCTGATCTGTGTGCCTTCGGGGGTCTCTTCGCCGTGCTCCTCGATCAGTCTCAATAATTGGCGCGAGAGCCGGGTCGTAATGTCTTTGAAGATCAAGTCTTCGAGTTTTTGCTCTAAATCGCGCGCCCGCTTGCCAAAGAGTTGAATGATCTCTAAAGCCAGCCAGGGCTTGCGCTCCAACAGATAGAAAAACTTCTCTCGCTCAATGGGATGAATGATCGCGTCTTGCAGAATTTGCGCCAAGTGCTCGCGGCGCTTGGCACCGACCAAGACCATCTCGCCAAAGATCTCGCCTTCGCCTAAGATCGCCAGTGTCAGCTTGCGTCCGCTTTCATCTAGATAGGCCAACTTCACCTTGCCCTCTTTGACAAAGTAGACCCGGTCGTCAATGTCGCCCGGCTGATAGACGACCTCGCCCTTTTTGTAAAAACGTCCTGTGGTGGATTCGACGATCTCGCTCAACGCCTCGGCGATCTGTTGCCCGTTGGGCTGATGATGCCCGGTCATGCTCAGCATTGTGAAGTGATTTATCATACTGTGTGCTGCCCTCTCTAGGAGCGAGCTTCGTGCTCGCGCTCGTGATGCTCTCACTGTAGCTGCTCTCTGAGCGAGCTGAAAGGACTCCTGGCGGATCACTGAAGGGGGTTCGTAACAAGGACGACAGCCGACGGTCAGTGCGCCGTGAGAGCGACGGAGCCTTTTCGGGACTACTGCCGTCACCTCTTAAAAGGACACACATCGCATATGGGTGGTAGCGAGTTAATAGAAGCCGAGTTCACCATTGTTCGATGACGGTCTCAGGTAAGTTTGTGAACAGTGTAGGGTGGACATCAGCATCGTTCTGCTTGGACAAGCTATAAAAGTTCTGACCGGGCCACATGGGGGCAAGAGTTCCAGGAGGAAATCTTAAAAGACTCACTTAGCAAGTCGAGCTGACAAGCTTGGATAGCATGAGCGAAGCGCCTTCAAGAAAGATCGCTTGGAACGCTCAGAGCGTTCCGAAGTCTAAGGACGAAAAACTCCTTAGAAAGGAGGTGATCCAGCCGCACGTTCCCGTACGGCTACCTTGTTACGACTTCACCCCCCTCACGAAAGCGGCCTTCGGCCCTTACGGGACTTCGAGCCACTCCCGCTCGGCTGGTGTGACGGGCGGTGTGTACAAAGCCCGAGTACGTATTCACCGCGGCGTGGCTGATCCGCGATTACTAGCGATTCCAGCTTCATGAGGTCGGGTTGCAGACCTCAATCCGAACTGAGGACGGTTTTTAAGGATTGGCTCCCCCTCGCGGGTTGGCGACCCTTTGTACCGCCCATTGTAGCACGTGTGTCGCCCAGGACATAAGGGCCATGCTGACTTGACGTCATCCCCTCCTTCCTCCGACTATTCATCGGCAGTTCCTCCAGAGTGCCCAGCGGACCTGGTGGCAACTGGGGGTAGGGGTTGCGCTCGTTATGGGACTTAACCCGACGTCCTACGACACGAGCTGACGACAGCCATGCAGCACCTGTGCACGCTGTCTCTGGATTTCTCCAGAGACTCATCGCCCTTTCGGGTCCTTACTACGTGCATGTCAAACCCTGGTAAGGTTCTTCGCTTACCATCGAATTGAACCACGTGCTCCACCGCTTGTGCGGGCTCCCGTCAATTCCCTTGAGTTTCAACCTTGCGGCCGTACACCCCAGGCGGCCGACTTATCGCGTTAGCTGCGGCACTGGCCCAGCATTTGCGAGGCCAACACCTAGTCGGCATCGTTTAGGGCGTGGACTACCCGGGTATCTAATCCGGTTTGCTCCCCACGCTTTCGTGTCTCAGCGTCAGGAACCGGCCAGGGAGCTGCCTTCGCTATTGAGGTACCTTCCAGTATCTACGCATTTCACCGCTACTCTGGAAGTTCCGCTCCCCTCTCCGGCCCTCCAGCCGTGCAGTTTCGCCTGACCTCTCCCCGTTGAGCAGGGAGATTTCACAGACGACATGCACGACCGCCTACACACCCTTTACGCCCAGTGATTCCGGGTAACGCTCGCCGCCTCTGTCTTACCGCGGCTGCTGGCACAGAGTTAGCCGTGGCTTCTTCCAGGGGTACCGTCATCGCCTTCGCATTGCCTCGAAGACTTATTCTTCCCCCTGAAAAGGAGTTTACAACCCGAAGGCCTTCATCCTCCACGCGGCGTCGCTCGGTCAGGCTTGCGCCCATTGCCGAAGATTCCCCACTGCTGCCTCCCGTAGGAGTCAGGGCCGTGTCTCAGTCCCCATGTGGGGGGCCACGCTCTCACGCCCCCTACCCGTCATCGCCTTGGTGGGCCGTTACCCCACCAACGAGCTGATAGGCCGCAGCCCCCTCCCCGCGTGCTCCCTTGCGGGAGCTTTCCTCACACAATCGAAACTGTGTGAGCATATCGGGTATTAGCAACCCTTTCGAGTTGTTATGCCCGTCGCGGAGGTAGGTAAGCAACGTGTTACTCACCCGTTTGCCGCTCTACTGGGCCATCCCCTTGCGGTTCAAGCCTTTCGCGCACGACTTGCATGTGTTAAGCGCGCCGCCAGCGTTCACCCTGAGCCGGGATCATACCCTCTAGTGAATAATAGAGAGACTCAAGGCAGAATGTGTTAGACACATTCTGTGTTTCTCTCGGGGTCGAGAGAAACAGCGCTTTGCTTCATGCTATCCACTTGTCAAAGAGCGATCTTTCCTGAGGAGTGTTGACATTATAGCACAGTCAGCAAGCCTTGTCAAGGGCGGCACCGCCGACGGCAGAAGTCACGATCAGAACGGTTATTAAGCTGACGGAACGGCTCTCGAGGGCGGCCTGCTCCATCACGCAGTGATAGCATCGCCTCCCTGCCACTTACCCTGGAGGCAAGCAGTTGGGTATGCGTTAACGGCTTAGCTCCTCTAAAGTCTTTGTGATCGTCCCAAAGTCCGGCAGCTGGCGCGGGTCGTCGCTGACCCATTGGTAGCGCACCGTACCGTTCTTATCTATAACGAAGACACTGCGCTTAGAAACACCTTTCAAGCCCAACAGGTCTTCATGCAGCACGCCATAAGATCGGCTGATCTCTTTGTTGAAGTCCGTCAGCAGCTTAAACTTCAGATTGTGCGCTTTGATGAACGCATTGAGAGTAAACGGGCTGTCCACACTGATGCCGTACACACGGGCCTTGAGCGAGTTAAACTGGCTCATGCTATCTCGAAACGAGCACATCTCGTTGGTACAGACTGGGCTAAAGGCCAACGGGAAGAATGCCAACACGAGGTTCTCTTTGCCCAGCTCCTTGCTGAGCGTAAAGTCTTCGATCTTCTCCCCGTCGCAGGCTCTGCTCGTGAAGTCAGGGGCTTTTTGATTGAGTTCGGTCGACACGATCTGTTCCTCCTTGGTTGGATGGTGTTCAGAGCTGTCTGCATTGTAAAGCAGACTACTATAGCCTGTCAAACGGGACGAGATGAAACTTATCCCCTCTTCCTTGGTTATATATGCCCGTCTCCATCTCTCAGTGAAGGGGTGATCGAAATGACGGGCAAGAAAATTATACGCATAATGGCGCTGGTTCTGCCAGCAATGATGCTTCTCGCCGCCGGACCGATTTTAATAAGCCAACCCCACACGAGCAACAATGACCTCGTCGCAGCTGGCATGGGCGAACAGGCGGGCAGGCAGTTGACGCTCACGTTCACCAACGACACAGGCGTCGAAGCCGACGGACTGCAGATCGAGTTTAAGAAAGCCCTCACGAACATGCAACTCATCAAAGTTGAGCCCTTCAAGAGCGCCACGCCGGTGCTCAAGAGCAATGTGATGATCTTCACCAGCGGGCGCGTCGGAGCGGGCGGAAAGGCTCGTCTGACGGTGACGGCCGATCAATTGGGGCTTTCTGTGACGGACTTCCAATGGATTCGTCAAGGGGTCCTGATCGCCGGGAAGAACCGCCACATCGAGATCGAAGAGCGCGTGGTCAGTCGGGAGATGGTCTCCGTAGATCGCGTGACCGAAGAGCCTGAACCGTTGTTAGTATCAGTGCGCTTTGAGATGGCTAACGGTGCCAGTCGGCTCTTTGTGACTCAGGGCATGATGGTCGCCGAAGGGGCGCTGCTTGCGATCAAAGATCAGATGCGCTTAGAACAACTGATGAACGACATCGCAAGAGCGAAGAACCTCAAAGAGCGCGAAAAACTCCAAGCAGAGTTGAAGAAGCTTGAAGTGCGCTCACCCATCAGCGGGCTGGTGCGCGAACTGGCCTTCGACGTCAGTGAAGAGACGACCAAAGTTGAGGCTAGACTGATGGTGGTCACAGCGACGCATCCACTGCAGTGAACCAAGCAAGGGGTTCTAGGACTTCAGGGCCACGGCCCTCCCGTGGCCTTTTTCTTTGAGGAGATCAGCCAAACCTCCCTTGGTTGCGCCTCCCCCACAATTTCAGTATCTTAACGGGGATTGCCCCGGTCCGCTTTTGCCGGGAAATGACCGAGAGGAGCCTCACCATGCATCAGAAGAATCACTTGGCCTGGCTCGTCGGCGGCGCCCAGGGCAGCGGCGTGGATTCTGCTGCCAATCTCTTCGCCAAAGCCTGCGCCTTCGGCGGGCTCTACGTCTACGGCCAACGCGAGTACTATAGCAACATTATGGGGGAGCACAGCTATTACCAAGTGACCGTCAGTGATCGTCCCGTCCGTTCTACTCGTTCACACACGGATGTTTTAGTGAGCGCCGACGCCGAGACGGTCTTTCTCCACACGCTCGACGTCCAAACCGGCGGCGCGATCGTCTATGACCCCAAGCTGACTGAGACGACTCTCAGCAAAGTCGCAGCGATGGAGCATCGCGTCCGCCATGATATTCAAGAGCATCTTCAATCAAAAGATCTGGGCGAGACGATAGGGGAGGTGCTCAAGGATGCCCAAGCCCGCGGGATCCAGCTCTATCCCATTCCCTTCGACGAACTCTTACAAAAAATGGCCGGGGGTCAAGCGCCTCAACTCGCTCAAGCCAAACGCATGTCCAATGCTATGGCTGTCGCGGCCTCGTGCGCTCTGGTTCGCTACGATATAAAACTTCTAGAGCGTGCCCTTGAAGATATCTTCCATGGCAAGAAGAAGATTATCGAGCTCAATCTGCGGGCATGTGAGCTGGCTTATGAATATATCTCGAAAAACTTTGAGAAAGATTTCCCTATCACTCTCGAGCCCATCACAGCTACTGAGTCCCATATTTATATAACCGGCAATCAAGCGACGGCGCTGGGCAAGCTCGCCGCTGGCTGCACTGTACAGACGTATTATCCCATCAGCCCTGCCACGGACGAGAGCACCTATCTGGAAGCGCACGGGGTTTTTGACCATCGTGCTGAGACAAGGCAATCAGAGAAGGGCGCGATTTTGGTTGTCCAGGTCGAAGACGAGATTGCTGCCATAACGATGGCGACCGGGGCGGCGCTTGCCGGAGCACGAGCAGCAACGAGCACGTCCGGGCCGGGGTTTTCGCTCATGGTCGAAGCGTTGGGGTGGGCCGGCATCAACGAAGTCCCCGTCGTTATCACGCTCTATCAGCGCGGCAGCCCCAGCACCGGGCTTCCTACCCGCCATGAGCAGGGCGATCTGCGATTCGTCCTGCACGCTGGACACGGGGAGTTCCCAAGAATTGTGCTCGCTTCAGGGGATTTAGAAGAGTGCTTCTACGACGAGATCCGGGCGTTCAATTACGCCGAAAAGTATCAGCTTCCCGTCATCCACTTGTTAGATAAAGCGCTCGCAAGTAGCAGCCAGACGTGTTCCGTCTTCGATCCCCTCAAGGGGCGGATTGACCGGGGCTTGCTCGTGAGCGCTCCCTCTGATGGGTACAGGCGATTCGCTTATACAGAATCGGGCATCTCACCGCGCGCGTCTTTAGGCACACCCAATGGAATCTTTTGGAACACCGGTGACGAGCACGACGAGTTCGGGCATATCATTGAAGACCCGGTCGAGCGCGTCTGGATGATGGACAAGCGTGCCAAAAAGCTAGAGATCGCTGCGCAAGAGATCCCGCTCGCTGACAAGATAAACGTCTTTGGCGACCCTGATGCTGAGTTAGTCGTGCTGAGCTGGGGGTCGCCCAAGGGCGCGATTCTCGATGCTTTGGAAGTCTTACACGCTGAAAAGCACTCAGTCTGTTTCGTGCAGTGTCGGCTGCTCTCTCCCCTGCCCAGCGGTGATCTGAAGAAATTATTAGAGAAAGCGAAGCGTCGCGCCTGCATCGAGAACAATTATTCTGGACAGTTTGCCGGGCTGGTGCGCGAATCTACCGGCATCGCCATGGACCATCTCATACTCAAATTCAACGGTCGTCCGATCACAATGGACGAAGTCTATAATTCTGTCAAAGAGATCTTATCGGGCAAGGCCCCGCGAAGGATGGTGCTCACTCATGGTGCGTAAAGCGCAAGATTTTAAGACCCCGGTGCATAATAACTGGTGCCCGGCATGCGGAGATTACGGCATTCTAAGTGCACTTCAGATGGCCCTGGCCGAGCTTGATCTCGACCCCCATCGCGTCGCGGTCTTTTCGGGGATTGGCTGCTCCGGCAAAACCCCGCACTATATTAACACTTACGGGGTTCACACGCTCCACGGGCGCGTCCTGCCCTACGCCACCGGAGCCAAGCTCGCCAATCCCGATCTGACGGTCATTGCCGTCGGCGGCGACGGCGACGGCCTGGGCATCGGTGCGGGGCACTTCGTCAACGCCGGGCGGCGCAACGCCGATATCACGTATATTCTGCACAACAACGGGGTCTACGGGCTGACCAAGGGCCAAGCTTCTCCGACGCTGAAGCTGGGCGTCCAGACAAAGTCGCTGCCCCAGCCCAATATCAACCAGGGGGTCAACCCACTCTTTCTCGCTTTGGCTGCTGGCTACACGTTCATCGCTCGCAGTTATGCGTATGATATTAAGCACTTAGTGAACACGATCAAGCAAGCGATTGCGCACAACGGCTCGGCGTTTATTGACGTCCTGCAGCCCTGTCCCACCTATAACGACATCAACACGCGCGAATGGTACGGCGGGGAAGACCGAAAAGACCCGCAGGCGGGCAAGGCCCTGCCGCGGGTTTACAAAGTCGAAGAGCAGGGCTATGATCCGTCGATTCAGCCGGGGATGAGCGACGCGGAGATCACTGAAAAGCTCAATAAATTTATCGAGAAGGCTCTGGAGTGGGGCGACCGGATTCCCATCGGGATTTTACTCAAGAACGAGACGGTGCCGTCCTATGAAGAGCGCATCTTACAGAGAATTCCGTTCTATCGTGAAGCGCCCCCGGCCAAGCAGACGATTGCCGACAGTCAGGGCCGACCGACGATTGATCTAACAAAGTTCTTCGATGAACTGAAGGTCACGTAGAACGGCTCACGAATCTAGAGGGCGTGGGCGCACGTGGGAAGCTCGCCTGCAAGAAGCTGCCCTCCCCGAAGGGCTACTGCTCCTACTCCTAGAGCCTACGGAGCACTATAGGGGCGAAGCACGCTTCGCCCTCCTGAAGATGACGGCTAAAAACTCTTGCACCCCGGAGGCGTTGGCCGTAAACGCTTCTACCCATTAGCGTGTCAATGGCCAGCACTCTCATATTTTTTAAGCCCAAGCTGCCAGAGGCTGTATCCCCCCAGGCCAACAACGACAGCGAGCCCAGCCGCCATCGCTAGGTAGTGCTGATAGCCCGTTCTCAGAACGCCAGCGCCAGGGTAGAAGGCAATAAAACCTAACGGGACAACAAATGTTAAAACGAGACGAATATATTTGTTGTAGATGTCCATTGGATACTGGGCGAAATCCATTAGTGACATTAAAGGAGATGCCAATGACGCTGACCCTAAAACCCAAAAGCTCAAAGCAGTCAAGATCGTAAAGAGCCCTCCTAGGATAACTACTCCCAAGAAGACACCCATGCCGATCCATAAAACGTTATTGAAAGTCCAGTCAAGTTGGAGCATCGAGGCCGCCAGCACCATCAAGAGTACTCCCAAGAGGCAAGAAAAGATCTCTTGAATACTCGATCCCAAGCCCTCGGCTACAACCTGAAAGTAGGGGTTGAGCGGGCGAACCAGGAGGACATCGAGCTGGCGTTCGATAATATATCGCTCGGAGAACCTCAGGGTCCAAGCGAAATGCATGTAAAAAAGTCCTGACGTCAAATGGAAGAAGCCCAAAATGAACAAGACTCAGTAGATCACAATGGCCACCTTAGACGGATCTAATCGGCAACTGCACCGCTTCGACCGCCCCCAACCGTCTCTCCACGGCATGGGCCAGGAACAAGAGCAGCCGCACAAAACGCAAGCCCGCAGC
>JBBIUX010000025.1:0-24961 GCA_037440025.1 Candidatus Fraserbacteria bacterium
GCTTTTTACTGATAAAGAGATGTGCTTTGTGGAGCCGGAGAATCCGAAAGCCCTGGCCGAGGCGATGCTGTGGCTGGCTCAGCATCCTCAGGAAGCCGTCCAGCTGGGGTGGCGGGCGCAGGTGCGCGTGCAAGAGTATTCTTGGGAGGGACTTATGGAGCGACTGCTGGGCTCTTTGACTTGAGGATCACGGAAAGCACGGAAGAGCCACTTAAAGGAGCTTTAGAATTCATGGAGCGCGGGGGCACGAAAGAAGTCGTGTTCCGTGACTCGAAGGCTTAAGAAGACCGTGAGGAAGAGGAGAGCCATCGCCTTGACATCATGACTTCATAATGGTATCATCTTATAGAGGTGGTTCGCCCTTGGCGCGAGTGAGAACCCAGGTATACTTGGAGAAGAGCCAGTATGAGCGGCTCCGGGCTGAGGCTTTTAAGCAGAAGCTCTCGCTCTCCGAATTGCTCCGCAGGCTGATCCAACAGGCGTTCGGCCCCAAACGACTATCTTCCGCACAACTGAGGCGCAAGGCCCTCGGGTTTGTGGGCAAAGGGCGGGACTCAGACTCTGATGTGGCCCGCCACCATGACAAGTATCTCGCAGGCCTATGAGGGTCTTCGTGGATACGTCGGCCTTTTACGCGCTGGCCTCGGCATCCGATGAGTTCCATGCTCAGGCCCGAGTGACCTATGAACGGCTCCTTCAGGAAGAGAATGCAGAGCTGCTCACGTCATCGTATGTGCTCGTCGAGAGCTTTGCTCTGATTCAGACGCGCCTAGGCTTCCAGGTTCTGGAGGAGTTCGTCTCGTCCATCGGCGATCTTGTGGGGATCGTTTGGGTAGGGGAAGAACTTCACCGGCGGGCTTGGAAGCTGCTGAAGAAGCGGCAGAAGGTGAGTTTTGTGGATTGCACCAGCTTTTTGATCGCCCAGGGGGAAGGAGCGCAAGTTTTCGCTTTTGATCGGGACTTCATCCGTGAAGGTCTTCCCGTGATTCCTCAGCGCGGGCGTATAATGTTGGGGTAGGGGCGAACGACCGTTCGCCCTTGCTAAGACGCGGGCGTTTCGCCTGATCGGAGGCTTCAGCGGCAACAGCGTGACCACCGGTGTGGTGGGTGCCACCATCTCCGGCGGCGGAGAAAGTGCTCTCATTGACCCTGGAAGAAGCCCGATGTATTTGCTAAAATGGAGCTGGAGATGAGCACAAAGACCTTGAAGATCCCATACCCCAAGGAGCTTCCACAAGCCCTCGGTGAGACGCCGGAGGAGTTCGAGCGCGAGCTGCGGTTCCTCGTGGCCGCCAAGCTCTATGAGCTGGGGCGCATCTCCTCGGGAAGGGCAGCAGAGCTGGCCGGGATGCAAAGGGTCGAATTTCTCAGCCGGCTGGGCCGATACCGCATCTCTGTATTCAATTACTCTCTGGAAGAGCTGGAAGGCGAGATCCGGGAGGCCCGTGAGCGAGCGGGAAGGGCTTCTTGAGGGCCGTTTGCAACACCAGCCCGCTGATCCTGCTCGCCAAAATTCATCGGCTCGCTCTTCTGAAGCGACTTTATGATGAGGTCATTGTCCCCGGGCGGTTCTGAAGGAGCTGGAAGCGAGACCCGCTACGGAGGCAAAACGGGTTCGGGCTTTGCTGCAAGGCCGAAAGCTCCATCTGCAGAGAGCATCGAAGCGGGCTCTGAGCGAGGTTCCGGCAGGGCTAGGACGCGGCGAGCGGGAGGCAATTGCTCTTGCCCTGGAGTCAAAAGCCGATCTCGTCATCCTGGATGACCGGCAGGGGCGGCGTGTGGCCCGAGCAAAAGGCCTAGCGGTGACCGGGACAATTGGGCTTCTGATCGAAGCTCGGGAGAAGGGGCTGATTCCTTCGGTTCGTCGCGAATTGGATCGCTTGATCGAGGCTGGCATTTGGATCGATGAGGCATTTTACCATCGAATTCTGCAGGAGTTTGGCGAATGATTGTCTTTTGGTCTCGAGCTGAAGGCACAGCTGGAGGCGCTGGAGAAGCTGGTCAAGGAGCTGATGAAGAAGCAGTGAGGCAGTGAATCACGGAGAGCGCGGAAGAAGTCGTTTTCCGTGCCTTCCGTTCTTTCCGTGGCTTCCGTGATTCAAACGCTTTCGGGACCGGGCGGAAGCACCGCGCTGCGTTTTAAGCCAGACTTGGTCTTCTTGAGAGTAGCCATACGCTTGTATTATAGCCATTTTCGCCAAGCTGTGCAATGCCAAACCACACTCTCACTGACTGTGCCTTCTGTGATTCAATTCGTCACCGCACAATTTGCGCACATCGCGGGCGTATAATGTCGTGGTAGGGGCGAACGGCCGTTCGCCCTTGCTAAGATAAGAAAGGATGGTGATCAGGGGGGTCTAGACAAGAGGGGGGGGTAGTATTATAATGAACCACAAACCCACCAAAGAATGAGGAGGTGCATCATCGTGATGATGCATAAACAGATTGTCAGAAGTCTTGTCGTGGGTCTGTTGGTGGTCATGGGGTTAGGAGTGGGCGTCTGGGCCCAGTCAGCCTCGCTGACCGTGACGGCCTACTCGGATGCCGTTCGGTTTTCGGCCCAGGGCGCGGTGAAGGAACTACGCGTAGAAGTGCTCTCGCTTTCAGGGCAGAAGGTCTTCGATTCCGGGCCAGTGCTGAGCAATGCTCTTGATTGGAAGCTGCTCAACGCTCAAGGGCAGCCCGTGGCCAATGGGGTCTATCTCTACACGGTGACGATCAAAGACCCGTTTGGGAATGTCACCAAGAGGCTAGGGAAGCTCGCGGTGCTGCGTGGCAAGGGGATAGCCGCGCCACCGCTGAGTGGGCTGAGCGTCAGTGAGGTGGCCCAAAGCCCCCGCCTGCGGCCTCTGGGCGGCCCGGACTTCGGCACGGGGGCCACCATCGTGGGGGGCTATCTGCAGCTGGGTGCCAATGCCCCTGCCGGTGGGGCGGAGCGGGGCCGGGTTGAGGGATATATGCGGTTTGACGTGAGTGGTTCCTTCTTCCGTGCGGTGCCCGATGGGACACCCTTCCTGCTGGAGGGCTTTGGAGAGCCGTGGAATTACGTGGCGTTTGTGAGTGGGAACTCCCCGGCCAATCAGCCGCGCAGCATGTACTTCTACACTGGGGACACAGTAGTGGGGAACCTGACACTGGGAATGTATCTCTCTCCCAACGGTAATCTCGGCATCGGCACCACCAGCCCCAGCGCCAAGACCCATATCAACAACACCGCCAACCAGCCGGGACTGCGCATTGACAGCTCGGCGGGTACAAATGCACTAGAGATCTACAACACCGAAGGCGGCGCCAATCTGATCTTCCGCGTCGAGCGCACGACAGGAAACGTCTACGCCGACGGCACGATCACCGGCGGCGGCGCCGACGTCGCCGAGCGCATTGACACTACAGAACCACTGGAAGCAGGCGACGTCGTCGAAATTGATCCCGACAATCCGGGCAAGTTCCGCAAAGCCCGCGAGGCAGTCAGCACCCGCGTCGCCGGTGTCATCTCGACAGCTCCAGGCGTCGTGCTGGGAAATAAAGATGCCGCCACGAGCAGCGATACTCGGCCCATTTTGGCCTTGGCCGGGCGCGTCCCCGTCAAAGTTACTGCGAAGTATGGCTCTATAGAAGTCGGCGATCTCTTGGTGAGCTCGCCCATCCCCGGCTACGCCATGAAGTGCAACGACAGAACCAAGTGCATCGGCGCGGTCATCGGGAAGGCGCTGGAGCCCCTCAGAGAGGGCGTGGGCGTGATCGAAGTCCAAGTGATGCTGCGATAAGAGACGTCCAAAAAAAACAATGGAGGCTCTATGCGCTCTTTGAGAAAATATATCTTGCTCGCGTTGGCTCTTCTCGTGAGCTTGCTCACTACGGGGTTGCAAGCACAAGACCAGAAAGACCAAGAACCCTACCCGTTCGTTCCCGGTGAAGTGTTGGTACGGTTGAAGCCCGGCGTGGGGGTCGCTACTATGGCTCAGCCGGTGCCGGGAGCAACGATTGAGAAGACCTTCGAGATCGTGCCGAACTTGCATCTCGTCCGTCTTCCGGCATCCTTAAGCGTGCCAGAAGCCATACGGCTCTACAGGCAGCATGCGGAAGTGCTCTACGCGGAGCCCAATTATATCTACAAGAAGACCCAACAGATACAGCTCACCCCCAATGACCCGCAGTTTAACAGCCTCTACGGCCTGCACAACACCGGTCAGACGGGCGGGACGCCCGACGCCGACATTGACGCCCCTGAAGCGTGGGATCTCTCTACGGGCAGCAGCCTCTCAACCGGCAGCAGCAGCGTCGTCGTCACCGTCATTGACTCTGGAGTAGATTACAATCACCCGGACTTGAGCCCAAACATGTGGCGCAACACCCCAGACTGCAACACCAACGGTGTAGACGACGACAGCAACGGCTACATAGACGATTGCTACGGGATTGACACAGCCAATAACGATTCCGACCCTATGGATGACAACAATCACGGGACGCACGTCGCGGGCACCATCGGCGCGCGCGGCAACAACGGGGAAGGTGTGGTCGGCGTCAATTGGCAGGTGCAGATCATAGCCTGCAAGTTTCTGGATTCAGCAGGATTTGGGAGCACCGCCGATGCTATTGAGTGCTTGCAATATGTCCGCAATATGAAGATCAACAAAGGCGTGCCCGTGATCGCGACGAACAACTCTTGGGGAGGAGGGCCCTTCGAACAAGCCCTACTCGATGCCATCACGGAGCACATGAACGCCGGAATTCTCTTCATTGCCGCTGCGGGTAATGACGGTACAGATAATGATGCAATCCCCCACTACCCAAGCAACTATTACTTGCCTAACATCATCGCTGTGGCCGCAACGGACCATAACGACGCTTTGGCGACCTTCACCGTTGGGGCTTCCAATTTTGGCTTGCGCACAGTGCACGTCGGCGCTCCGGGAAAGAACATTCTAAGTACCTGGACAGGCAACACCTACAATACCATCAGTGGCACCTCGATGGCCACCCCGCACGTGACGGGCTTGGCAGCACTGCTCAAAGCACACAATCCGAGCCGCGACTGGATCGCCATCCGGAATTTGATCTTTGCTGGAGGAGACTTCAAGTCTTCACTGGATAATAAAACCGTCTTAGAGCGTCGCATCAATGCCTTCCAATCGCTGAGTTGCTCCAATACGACGGTCTTCGGAGTTCTGCGACCCTTCTCGACGGCTGGCGGTGGAGGTCCGATCACCATTGCTGCCGTCAATGTCAACTGCGAAAGCCCCGCCGGAGCATTAACGGTGACGATCACCCCCGGCGGGACCGTCGTCAACCTGGTGGACGACGGCGTCGCGCCCGACATTGCAGCCAACGACGGCATCTATTCAGGGACCTGGAACCCAGGCGACATCTGTCAGATCGACACATACACGCTCAACTTCTCCAACGGCCAATCCACGACCGTCCAAGTGGGCGGCGCGCAGGGCAGCTATCACTGCGCTACACCATCTATGAGCTGGCGCACCATCACCGGGACCAATCTCAACTTGGGAGATGATACGTGGGGCACGATCAACCCCGGCTTTGCCGTGCAGTTCGGCACAAGCAGCTACAGCACCGTCTACGTCAACGCGAACGGCCTGGCGAGCTTCACCAACAACACCGGCTCTCAGTATAACAACCAGCAACTGCCCTATTCGTCGTTCACGACGCTTGTCGCGCCCTTCTGGGATGATCTCTACCCCTCTGGTGCGGATAACGTCTACTGGGGGACGCTGGGCTCGGCGCCAAACCGCGAGCTGGTCATCGAGTGGCGCAATGTCCGTCACTATGTTTGCTCTACTGGTGGGACAGTGCGCTTCCAAGTGGTCTTCTTCGAGAGCAGCAATCAAGTGCTGTTTAACTATCAAGACGTGGACTTTGGCGGCGGGTGCACCTTCGCCGACAAGGGAGCCAGTGCCACCGTCGGCGTGCAAGTCAGCACAAGCGACGCCACACAGATCGGCTTCAATTCGCAGATTCTCAATAACGCTATGGCTGTTCAGTGGAGCACGGTCTCACCTTGCACCAATACCGGTGCGATCTTTCGCGTTGAGCGCACGACGGGAAACGCCTGTGCTGATGGCTCGTGGAACTCTGGGGGAGCCGACGTCGCTGAGTATGTCTTGGCTTCTGAGCCCTTAGCACCCGGCGATGTCATCGAAGTAGACCCGCACAATCCCAAGGGCTATCGCAAGGCTCGGTCAGCCTATAGCCCGCTGGTCGCTGGGGTGATCTCGACGCGACCGGGGGTGATCTTGGGTGCGCGCGAGTACTCAGAAGGGCGAGCGCTCTTGGCATTGGTAGGGCGAGTACCCGTGAAAGCCACAACGGAGAACGGCCCAATTCGCCCTGGGGATCTGCTGACGAGCTCGTCCAAGCTAGGGTATGCCATGCGCTGTGCCAATGCCAAAGACTGCGAAGGCGCAATCATCGGCAAGGCGCTGGAGGCACTCGATGCTGGCGAGGGCGTCATCCTCATGCTCGTGATGCGCTGAGGTATAACCGCGCCGTTGGGATTTTCACGGCGGGGCGGTTATAATAAAACGATGCAGGGAAATAAGAAGCGATTGATTAAGTTGGCTCCATCAGTTGAAACTTGGTTGAGGGCTGCTGCGCACCGGCTCGTGACTGAACTCAACCCTGAAAGAGTCATTGTATTCGGGTCGCATGTCTATGGTCAGCCTGATGCTGACAGCGATCTAGACATGCTGGTCGTACTTGCAACCCGGGAAAGAAGCCTCAGTAGGCGTCAGCGCCAGGTTTCGCGGTATTTTGAGCCACGCCGATATCCCCTTGATTTGATCGTCCTGACGCCGTCGGAGTTTGCAAGACGGATCAATGATTGGTTTGATCCATTCTTGCAGGAGGTGGTCCGCCGGGGTTGGGTTCTCTATGAGCAAACGACGCGAGGACGTGCACGCGTGGGTGCGAAAGGCTGAGGAGGACTTTCAAATCGCTTTGACTTTGAGTCGACAGCGACGGAAGTTGACCGGCGGCATTTGCTTTCATGCCCAGCAGAGCGCGGAAAAATATTTGAAGGCTTTCCTAGTGGACACACGACCTGTTACAGTTACTGCAGCTCTGTCAGGGACGGCATGCCCTCTTGCAGTCACTCCATCCATTGTTAGAAATGCTCAATGCTTATAGCGTCATACCGCGTTACCCTGGAGAAGAGCCGACGGTGGAGGAGGCCAAAGAGGCCGTAAAAATCGCACAAGAAGTGCGTCAGATGCTGCGACAGCTCTTGAGATTTCAAGAGCTCAAGAAGCGCTCGTAGTGATTTGATTCTATCTATGCAACGCTATGATGTGATCGTCGTGGGAGCAGGCCCGGCGGGCGCGACAGCCGCGACGGCGGCTGTTCAAGCCGGCGCCAAGGTGCTCTTAGTCGAAGAGCATACCCAAATCGGGCATCCGATTCAGTGCACCGGGCTCCTGAGCACCCGCGGCTGGAAGCTGGCCCGTGTTGACGGCTCTATTATCGTGAGAAAAATTACCGGTGTGCGTGTCCACTCTCCCGACGGCTCGGTCTACGAACTGGGGGGCGAGCGCGTGCGCGCTTACGTGATTGACCGCGACCGTCTTGATCAAAGCCTGGTTGAGCGAGCAACCAAAGCCGGCGTCACCGTCCAGACCGGGACGCGCGCCGTCGCGCTCGGCCCCTACGAGAAGAGAGAGCGCACGCTCGTCACTCAGACTCCCGGCGGCGCCCAACAGTTTCTCAAAGCTTCGGTCATCATCGGGGCCGATGGGCCTCATAGTCTGCTGGCGCGGCACGCGGGCCTGCCCCGCCCTCAGAAGATTCTGTTGGGGCTCCAGGCGTTGATTGAGCATCAATCTCAGAAATCTGATTTTGTTGAGGTCTTCTTCGGGTGGCGCTGGGCGGCGAATTTTTTCGCTTGGTCCGTGCCAGCAGCCGACGGCACGGCGCGCGTCGGGCTGGCGACAGACTGCGTCCGCGCGGCTAAACAGTGTTTTGAGCACCTGAGAGCAGAGCACCATAAGCTGGGCAAGGTCGTCTTGTATCAGTCAGGGATGATCCCCATCGGTTCGGCGCAGCGCACGGTTACTGATGGCTTTCTCATAGTGGGCGATGCTGCCGGGCAGGCCAAGCCGACCAGCGGCGGGGGTATCTATACGGGAATGCGCTGTGGGCGGATCGCCGGAGAAGTAGCTGCCCGATGCGCGCTCGCGGGAAAGACTCAAGCTCGGTTTCTGCGGGAGTACGAGCGGCGCTGGCGGGCCAAGCTCGAGCGCGAGCTTTCGTTGGGCATGAGAGCGCATCACATATTGTCACAACTCACGGATGACCAGATCACTCAAGCCCTCCGTCTTTTGGCGACACCGGCGTTGCGCAAACTGATCGAGCGCGTGGGCGACATAGACTATCCCAGCAAGATCGCGCGCGAGCTCTTCAGGCGCCCCCGGCTGTGGGGAAAGCTTTGGCCGGTCGTGCCCGCAGGGATGGCGCAGTATGTAAGAAGCGTCTATCGGGCGACGGCTTCGCGAATGTGATATACTCACTAAGGCCCTCACCCCGCCCTTCGGGGTGAGGGCCTCGACACACTCTTTTGGGATCAAGGGGGATAGACAATCAATGGATGCCGTATCGCATTGGACGTTGGTAGAGCGAGAGAATAAGGGCTTAGAAATCCTTCGCCAGGCATTGCAAGAGTTCACACCGAGCGAAATGGCCGCAGCCTTCACCGGCGGGAAAGACTCTTTAGTCATTCTCGATCTGGTACGACGTGCCGGAGGCGGACGGATCCCTATCACTGTCTTGCACGTGGACACGACTGTAGACTTCCCAGAGATCTACGAGTATCGCGACCGGCTGGCCCGCGAGTGGGGCTTTCAGTTGGTCGTGCACCAAAATAGGGAAGCCCTGGCCGAAGCGCCTCCCACGGACGATCCCCAGTTCTGTATCTTCTGCACCAAGCGCCTCAAGACCGAAGCCCTCAACCAAGCGATAGCGAAATATAAATGGCGCGCCCTCATCACCGGGGTGCGCTGGGATGAGCACCAAGCGCGCTCTCAAGAAGTGTATTTTTCACCGCGGCCCGATCACGTTCGAGTGCATCCGATCTTGCACTTCCGCGAGCGCGACGTCTGGAACTATATTGAGAAGTATCAATTGCCCTATTGTTCTCTGTATGACAAGGGCTATCGCAGCTTAGGGTGTGTGCCGTGCACAGAGCCGGTGCACGACGAGGGTGGTCCGGAGCGGGCCGGGCGTGGCACGGACAAAGAAGGGCTGATGGAGCGCCTGCGGGCGTTGGGGTACTTTTGAATCACGGAGCACACGGGAAGAATGAGGGCACAGAGGACACGGAAGGAGAGCAAACAGAAAGAACATGGGCGCATCCCATCGCACGGGCTTATGGAGCGTGCAGCAGCACGCTTGCATCTGCTGAGCCGGCGACTTCAGCCGGTCTCTCTGCACCGGCTGCGCTTCTGGCTGCTCACGGTGCTCGTCTTCGCCATCCCGTTAGTGATCTATCTGCCCAACACCGAGTACGGCTATACCAAGAGCACCTTGCTCTATCTGGGCGTCTCGCTCTTGCTTGTCTTATGGGCTATCGAGCTTTTGTGGCGCCCTCAGACAGAGATTGGTGTGACCCGGCTGGCTTGGCCGGCCTTGGGTCTTTTGAGTGCAGCCGCACTCTCGTTCATCAATGCTCAAAATCTGCCCCTCAGCCTCATAAGCTTTGTGGGGCTCATCTACTTTGGGTTGCTGGGCTTGCTCATCGTCAACAGCGTCGAGAGCGAAAGCGACATAAAAGTCCTTGTGAGCGCGTTACTGCTGTCGGCGAGCATCGCTTCTGTGTACGGGCTGTTACAATACTATGGGAAGCTGCCGGGGCCGCCAGGGTTTGTCGGGGGCAGTTCTGCCATGATCTCGACCATGGGAAATCCCAATTATCTGGCGGGGTTCCTCGCGCACCTGCTCGTGCCGGGGATCTTTCTCTGTCTCGTGATCCAGAATCGTTGGGTGCGGCTTAGTCTCTTAGTGGTCTTGGTGCTGATGACCGCGGCGCTCGTCGCGGCCAACTCCGTGGGCGCGTGGCTGGCTGCGCTCTTCTCGGCAGTCTTCTTCTTCGCAGGGATGCTTCTCTTTCGCCTGGGAAGAGCACTTCACGCCCAGCGCCGCTGGGCGCTCGCCGTTGTGATTGTGTTGGGGCTGGTCGTTTGGCTGCAATCGCCGCCGGGGCCGCTCAACTCGCTCATCGGTCGCGCGGCCACGAGCATGGGCAAGGTCACCTCACCTTCTACTGGTCCCATTGAGCAGATCGTCCAATTCTTCCAACGCTTATGGCAAGAGAACTCCGGGACAGCAAGGACATGGAACTGGTGGATCGGCTACGAGATGCTCAAAGAGCATCCGTTTGTGGGAGTTGGCCTGGGTGATTACAAAGTAGAATTCTTAGACTACAAGGCGCGCTTCAAAGAGACCACCATGGGGCAACACTATAATTTCTATCTGCCCAGGGCGATCCAAGCGCATAATGACTATGTGCAGTTGATCGCTGAGCTGGGGTTGATCGGGCTGCTCGCTGTGGGGTTCTTCGTCGGGGTGATCATCAGAAGCGCGCATAACTTTGTGCGCTCTTCTGAGAGCCCTGAGCGCCGCTTGGGGGGGGTCGCGCTGTGTGCGGGCATAGTCGCTTTTTTGACGGACGCGCTCGTCAGTTTTCCTTTGCATCTGCCGGCGTCCGAGCTCAATCTCGTCGTGCTGATCGGGCTGCTCTATGCCCACCCTATGCTCGGCCCAGCGCCCACGGTGACGCTCTCACGGAGAGCCAGGCGCGGTGTCAGTGCGATAGCCGTCGCGTTCGTCCTGGCTGTTTCGGTTTTTGCCTATCGGGACTGGCTCGCCGATGTTTCTTTAGACCAAGGGGAAGTCGAGATGAACAATCTGCGCTACGAGACGGCTCGGGTGGCTCTCGAGCGCAGCGTTGCTCTCGCTATCGCGCCGGGGAAAGCTTTCTATTATCTTGGAGTAATCCACGGCGAGCATGGGGAACCAGAGCGAGCTCGTGCATATTTTGAGCAATCACTTCAGAGTTTTCCCACAGAGAATGCGTACATTCAGCTCGCGGAGCTGGACCTTCGGTTAGGTGAGGCTGAGCGGGCGGCCGAGCGTTTGCAGACCCTCTTGCGGCTCGACCCAGAGCCGACGATGCGCTTAGAAGCTGAATTTATGCAGCGCGTGCTCGTGCCGTTGTATAGCGGCGACCGTGCTCTTGTGTGGGCCGAGCTGGGGGAATTTTTACAGGAGCACCCAGATTATCCCAGGGGGTATCTGGTGCGCGGGGTTCTCCACAGCGAGCGGGGAGAGAGAGAAGCTGCCCGCGCGGAGTTCGAACGTGCATTGCAAGTCATCGAAAGACTCAAAGCGGGGATTTTGAGACGTGTAGAGCAGATCCAGCGCAGTCGCCGGCTTGTTGATCCCGACGAGTTGACACAATTGAGATCACGGGCCGCCGGGCTCGTCCAAATGGAAGCCCAGCTCAAAGAGCTAATTGCGAAGAGATAGCCGCCGGACTCGCTTGCCCATTACGGTGATCTCTTTTAGAATAGACTGTCGTTCACAGAGAAGGTGTTGAAACGATGGCAGATTTTTTCAAACGCGCCGTGGACTGGATCTTCGGCGAGACCAACGAGCAGAGGCTGCGCAAGCTCCAGCCCATCGTAGACGAGATCAACAGCCTAGAACCGGAGATCCAAAAGCTTTCTGACGATCAATTGCGTGCCAAGACGGACGAGTTTAAAGACAGATTAGCCCGCGGCGAGACGCTGGACGATCTCTTGCCCGAAGCATTTGCGGTCGTGCGCGAGACGGCCAAGCGCCGGGTAGGGCTTCGCCCCTATGACGTTCAGCTCATCGGCGGCATCGTCATTCATCAGAGAAAGATCGCCGAGATGCGCACCGGCGAAGGCAAGACGCTCGTCGCTACCATGCCGGCCTATCTCAATGCGCTCGCGGGCAAAGTCCATATCGTCACGGTCAATGACTATCTGGCCAAGCGCGACCGAGAATGGATGGGCCCCATTTATGAAGCCTTGGGGCTGACAGTCGGTCTGCTGCAAGAGACGAGCACAACAGAAGAGCGCAAGAACGCCTACCAGTGCGCTATTATCTACGGGACGAATACACAATTTGGCTTTGACTATCTCAGAGACAATCTGGTGATCTCGCTCGATCCAAGGGTTCAGACGGGGCTCGACTTCGCTATTGTAGACGAAATAGATAATATTTTAATTGACGAAGCCCGCACGCCGTTAATTATCTCCGGCAGCACGTCAGAGACCATCAAGCTTTATAAAAAATTTGCTGGGATTGCCCCGCGCTTTCAGAAGAATATAGATTTCGAAATAGACGAAAAGTCCCGGCGCGTGCACTTGACCCCCGAAGCCGGCATCAAAAAAGCCGAAGAGATTCTCAAAGTTGAGAATCTCTACGCGCCGGAGCACGTTGATCTATTAAAACATTTGGAGACGGCCCTGCGCGCGCTGCATCTCTACAAGAGAGAGCGAGACTATATTGTCAAAGACGGGCGCGTCATTATTGTTGACGAGTTCACCGGGCGGCTGATGCCCGACCGCCGCTGGAGCGACGGGCTTCACCAAGCCGTCGAAGCCAAAGAGGGCCTCGAAATCCGCAAAGAGCAGCAGACATTGGCGACGATTACCCTCCAGCACTATTTTAAGCTCTACAAAAAGCTCGCGGGCATGACCGGCACCGCAGCGACAGAAGAAGAAGAGTTCCAACAGATCTATGGGCTGAGCGTCGTGGTCATCCCCACCCATAAACCAATGATCCGCCACGACCTGCCGGATAAGCTCTATACGACCGAGAAAGCCAAATTTAATGCCATCGTTGAAGAGATCTATCGCTTACACGAGCTGGGCCAACCGGTGCTCATCGGGACGACCTCGATAGAGAAATCTGAATATCTGAGCGCGCTCTTGAACCGTCGTGGCCTGCCCCACAACGTGCTCAACGCCAAGCACCACGAGCGCGAAGCTGAAATTATCAAAGACGCTGGCCAAAAGGGCGCTGTCACGGTGGCGACAAATATGGCCGGACGCGGCGTCGATATTAAGTTGGGCGAGGGGGTCGCGGAGCTGGGGGGCTTGCACATTATCGGGGCGCAGCGCCACGAGAGCCGACGCATTGACGACCAGTTGCGCGGCCGCGCCGGCCGCCAGGGCGATCTCGGCAGCTCGCAGTTCTATGTCTCCCTCGAAGACGATCTGATAAGACTCTTTGGCGACAGCAAGCTGCTTTCGTTTGTCAAGAAGGGCATGCACGAAGAAGAAGCCCTAGAGCACCAGATGCTCACCAAGGCCATTCGCAACGCGCAAAAGCGCGTGGAAATTCACTATTTTGGCATTCGCAAGCGCCTGATAGAGTATGACCAAGTGATGGCTCGCCAGCGCGAAGCTATTTATAGCCTGCGCGAGCGGTTCTTGATCGGTGAGGCCCTCACCCCCGACCCCTCTCCTGACCTAACCCCATCCCCTTCCCTAAAAGGAAGGGGCTCCCCTCCCTCTTTAGGGGAGGGGTTGGGGGAGAGGTCAGGCCAGGACTTGGATGATTATCTGACCGGACTCATAGAAGGATACACCGAGACACTGATCGCGCGCTATCTCTCCGGCGAGGAGCGCGATGACGATGGTTTGCACAAGGAACTAGCTGGCTTCCAAAACGCCCCGCTCGATTTCACTATAGCTACTCTCTCTGTCGAAGAAGCCCGTGCGAAGATGTTGGACTTCTTGCTGAAAAACTATCACGCCCAAGCGGCGCGTCTGGGGGAAGCCTTCCCCCACTTGGCCCGCTATATGGTTCTCAATCTCATTGACGAGAACTGGCGTCAGCATCTGTTCGCCCTCGATGAGCTGCAAGACGTGATCGGTTGGCGGGCCTACGCCGGGCGCGACCCGTTGATAGAATTCAAGCGTGAGTCTTTCAATCTCTTTCAGGAGCTGCTCGGTCGGATTGAGGAGCAGATTATTAACTATCTGGTCAAGCCTCAATTGAAGATTGTCTCCGCGCAGCCGGGGCGGCCGGCGCGCATCGAGTCCCTGAGTTATCGCCATGACGAAGTGACGGCGACGGCCGGCAATTCTCAGCCAGAAAAACCCAAGGCGCAGCCGCGCCGCGTCCAGCAGAAAGCTGGCCGCAACGATCCATGCCCCTGCGGGTCGGGCAAGAAATACAAACACTGCTGCCTGAAGAAAGAAGCCTCGACGGCCCGCTAGTTACATCTGGATGCCGAACCCCGTGAACTCGTCCAGGTAGTCCGACCAGATCACTTCCATATTCTCGATCTGGCCGGGGCTTTCGGTCTTGAGAGTGTCGAGGAACTTCTCGATCTGGGTGCGCTCCCCTTCAATCTCGGCACGCACACTGCCATCCCGCAGATTTTGCACGTACCCGGAGAGCCCCAATGGGCGTGCCCGGCGCACAGCAAAATTCCGAAAGCCTACTCCTTGGACCTCTCCGACAATCCGGACGATTGCCCGTGCCTTAGCCATATGTTCACAACGAAACGCTTTATTTCGCGGTTTCGACGAATTTCGTCTCCCGAATCACGTGGACTTTGATCTCTCCTGGGTACTGCATCTTCTCTTCAATACAGCGCGCGATATCGTAGGAGAGCTTGGCAGCCATGTCGTCGTCTATCTCCTCCGGCCGGACCATGACGCGCACTTCACGACCCGCTTGGATCGCATAGGCCTCTTCAACGCCGGGGAAACCGTGACAGATCTCTTCCAAGGCTTCGAGCCGTTGGACGTATGCTTCGAATGTCTCCTGACGTGCGCCGGGTCGGGCAGCCGAGAGCGCGTCGGCTGTCTGCAAGATGACTGCTAACAGCGTGCGGGCTTCGACTTCTTCGTTGTGGGCAGCGATGGCATGCACGACTTCTTCAGTTTCGCCGTAGCGTCGCGCCATCTCGGCACTGATGAGCGAGTGCGAGCCCTCGACTTTATGGTCAACGACCTTACCGATGTCGTGCAACAGACCAGCACGCTTGGCGAGCTTTTGTACGTTCACATCAAACCCTAACTCTGCAGCGAGTGCCCCGGCTAGGTACGCGACCTCCAGACTGTGACGAAGTTGATTCTGTCCGTAGCTGGTGCGAAACCCTATCCGCCCCACGAGCTCGACCAACGCCGGGTGCATGCCGTCCAGGCCGATCTCGAAGAGCGCCTTTTGACCCTCTTCTTTGATGCGCTGGGCGATGCGCTCTTTGGCCTTGTCTACTTGTTTTTTGATCTGCGCCGGGTGGATACGTCCGTCTTCCAATAATTTTTCCATGGCTAGGCGTGCCGTCTCGCGGCGCACGGGGTGAAAACAGCTCAGAGAGATCGCATCCGGGGTGTCATCTACCAAGACTTCCACACCGGTCAGGGCTTCAAAGGCGCGGATGTTGCGACCCTCTTTGCCGATCACGCGCCCCTTGTACTCTTCATTGGGCAACGGTACGTGGCTCATCGTCGTAGATTCAACTTCATCAGCAGCATAGCGTTGAATGACCGTCGCGATAATTTTCCGTGCTTCGCGCTCGGCCTCGGCTTCGACACGTTCTTTGATGTGCCGGATTCTCTTGGCAAAGAAACGCTCAGCCTCTTCTTCCACTTGCTGAACGAGCAGCTCCTTCACTTGTTCGGCAGAAAACCCAGAAAGCTCTTCCAGTCGTTTGCGTTCTCCCACTAAGAGAGCTTCCCCCTGCACAATCAACTCATTCAGCTTGCGCAGATCGTCTTTGAGCGATTTCTCTGCGCGTACCAACTCAGCGCCCTTCTGTTCAAGGCGCTCTTCTTTCTTAAGAAGACGCGCTTCCAATCGTTCCAGTTTTTCTTCTTGACGCTTAATACGCCGTTCCAGCTCATCTTCACGGGCTTTGAAGGCCTTTTCGGCTTCGGCCAGTTTGGCTATCTTGAGGGCTTCGGCTTCGTGTCGGGCTGCCTCGAGCATCTGTTCTGCACGCTGGCCAGTCCGGACTTGCTCGCGCCGCATCTGCCAGCGCCCCAGCAACCATCCCCCTGCCAAAGCCACCGCAGCTAGCACCGTTGTCAATCCAATCCCTAACAACTCCATACGCTTGCCACCTCTTCACAGCATAAGAATAGATAAACAGCGCGAGGAGCACGGCGAGCCATCTAACACCGCGATCTAGCGTCATTCTCATTTGATCTCCCACGCGCTATTGTGTGGGCAAAATTCTCTTGCACTTGACCATCGCTCCGCCCACCAAACTTTTATTATAGCTGGGAACGTGAGGGCGATCAAAGGCCGAATTGTCCCCTTCTTGCCCCAGCTGGATCGCGGTGCGGCGCTTTGATTTGCTGCGACCGCTACGAGTCGCAGGAGGCCTTGGCCGTGTGGGAGGGGATCTACGCGGTCTTTAATGGGACTCGCGTCTAAAAGTGATCTGCCAGTTCGCTTTTCCACCCCTGCGGCGGCTCGACTCTGATCGGTTCGGGGAATGCGAATTCAGGCACACGCTCCGGCCCCACGCGCCCTTTCCCTCCTTCCATGAAAATGGTTGTCAAGTCCGCTAAATAGGAGCACAAGATAATTGGACAGCGATCGGTTAGGGGGGCGAGCGCTGTCAGGCCGCTGCGGTGGCTGCCGTCGTTGTCCACGGCTAGGTGCAAGCGCCGATGACACCGGGAACGTTGCCGCAGGTGGTTGAGCAAGCTCACGAAGAGCGCGCTGTTCTTCCGCGGCCCCACCACCCAATGGAAGCACCCCGTCACCCAGTTGAGCGCTCCCGAACCGCGGGGCTTCTGATCGGCGAAGGCGGCTTCTCCCTCATGGACGAAGCGCTGCGCGGTGCTGTAGATCGTCGTGCGGGAGCAGTAGAGGACGCGGGCGATCTGGCTGAGGCTGTGGCCATCGGCCACCAGCAAGACGATATGGATTCGCAGTCGTCGGCTGGGCTTCGCTTCCCGTTTCATCTGGCGGATGAGGAGTTGACGCTGCTGGGGGTAAGAGCGATACTGGTCATGGGCGGCCACCTCCGTCGCGGTCGATGGTTGGGATATCTCCATCATGCCACGACGAGTGGTCGCCTGTTCAATCATCCTGTGCTCTTATCTAGGATACTCGCGCCCGAAGATTTTTTCAACGCAGATAGAATTTTACGCTGTGTCGTTCGGCATCCCAGAGAAGGCCAAGGCGCAGCGCGACGTCGGGTGAAAATTGTAGCTCTGCTCCCACGAGAGGCGACCGGGTGAATCCCTCACCCCATTCGGCGAAGATGCTCCCGCGCAGACCCAGCGGAAGCGGGGTTGTTCCGGCCACGCGGAAGCCGAGGTGATTCTCCCACCTGCGCTGGCCGGTGCGCGTCTGTGTGACCGCCCACAAAGAAAACTCCAGCCAATTCTGAAAGATTTTCCATGCTCCGCGCCATTCCAGTCCAATTCGGTGCAAGATAAAGTCTTCTTCGTCGCGCCGATAGAAGAGCGATAGACTCTGCTGCGCCCTCACGCTGGTCGCCAAGGGCAGCGTCGCGGTCACCGACTGATGGGCTCGTTTCCCGGCTCGCTCCAACAAAGTTTCAAGAGACGACAAGAGCACTCTGTTGTGATAACTCACGCGATACGACGGCTGAAGCGTCTGCCAATTAAACCCCAGCAGGATGCTATACAGATGCTGTTTCAGCGCATCGCTCCCAAAGGTGAGCAGGCTCAGGCTATTCCACCCCGGTAGTGGCACCCAGAGCGTCGGTTCCAAGGAGGGACGCGGATCATAGGGTATGATAGGATACTCTGTATCAGGAAAGCCATCCCATGGGGGAAAGGGCTCCGGCTCGATCTGGACGGGTCTCCAGCTAGGAGAATCGAAGGACACGGTGTGCATCTCGTAGCCCTGAAGAGCGTATGTGACAAAAGCGATCTCAGTTCCGTCAGGTGAAATGTCGGGATCGAACGCGCCGGTGAGCACGTTGGTCACGCGAAAGAAAGAGCCGTCGGCCATTCTGTAGGCGTAGAGATTGTAGACGCCGTCGCGGTCTGAGGCGAACAGCACGAAGTGCCCATCAGGGGAGAAGGCAGGGCTGAGATCCACGGCGCGGTCGCGGGTGAGGGCCCTCACCCCGGCTGACCTCTCCCCCAGCCTCTTTCCCGACCTAACCCCCTTACCCCCTTCCCTAAAGGGAAGGGGGAACCCCCCTCCCTCTTTAGGGGAGGGGCCGGGGGAGAGGTTGAGCAGATAAATATCTTGATACCCGCCGCGGCGCCAGATCGAGAGCGCAACTGTTTCACCATCGGGCGAGACCTCGAACGAATCTATAAAGTAATCGTGCAACGGGAACTCTTTCAGCGGCGTGATTTGTCGGGTCTGTGCGTCGAAGACTGCTAAAACCGGCCCTTGATCGCCCCAGCGATAGTGGGCTATGAGAATTTTTTGTCCATCGGGAAAGAAAGCCGCCCGATAGACGCGCGCGTTCTCTGTCAAGCGCGTCTCGCGCTTTGTAGTGAGATCGTAGAGATAGAGATCGCCGTACAGATAAGAATGTTTCTGTACGTCGCGCTTGACATAGAGAATCTTTCTCCCGTCGGGCGAGGCGAGCTGCCTCTCCCTCGGCGGGGAGGGGGGCTGGCGGTGAGAGTGAAACGGCGTGCTGGCGGTGACGCCTTCAGCGTTGATCTTTTCGATCTGTTCAGAAAATTGCCTGCGAAGCCACCCTTGAAAATCCAGGGCGATCTGTTCAAAAGAGCGCCCGGTTAGACGGCGAAAGAATTGGTCACGGCCACTCAAAAACCCCAACGTCAAAGTGGCTTGCAGGTCGTTGGCCTGAAGACGGTGCCATTCTCTTATGATTTCAGGGCCGAATTGCTCTGTCAGATAGCGAAAAAACCACGACTCGGCGTGCTCCGGCGAGACGGTTTTCTCTGCCAGCAGCAATGCACGCAGTTCCATAGCTGTGCGGGTGTCCTGGGGAACCCTCAGGGTCTTCTCCGTGAGATACGTAGCGAGCCCTTCCAAAAGAGTAAGAGGCTTGCGATTGGGAAGAATAGTTTTTCCCATAAGCGGGCGTAGGGCTTCTGATAGGCCGAAAACGAAGTCGGCGCTGACGAGTTGGGCGTATTGCACAAAGACGCTCTGGCGCACCCAGCTAGAGAGCCTCGGATTGAAGTTTTCGGCCAACTTCCCCTGCGCGACACAAATGGTGATCTTGTTCTCGAAGATCTCTAGTCCTCTGTGAGCGACGTCGGTCGCATCGCACAGCACGATATCAACTTTGTTGTGGGGAGCGTAGCCCAGCTCGTGCGAGAGCCAGCCATGAGCCTCTTCGGCCGCGACGGCGGCCTCTTGCGCCAGTCCCTCCAGTCCCAGGGGAAACGTTATCCGAAAATGCTCGGTTTGGAGCGTGTACCAGCGCAGCCCAGGTTCCCCTAAGGCCCTCACCCCGAAGCGTTTTGATGCAGCATCTTCTTCAGCAAGCGGTGGCATCAAAACGCTTCGCCCCGGCCCCTCTCCCCTTTGGACGGGAGAGGGGTGCCCGAAGGGTGGGGTGAGGGCCTGCCCATATGCCGTCGAGGTGAGCCAGGAAAGTATCACGAGAACAGCAATTATATGCATGTCTTATTGTACGCGGAAGGGTGGGGCCGGGGTCAAGCGAGCCGGCGAGTTGCCCCAACAGAGGGGCTCGCGCTACAATTTCACTCTCAATCCAGACATAGCGTGGAAAGAAACAGAAGAGGTGATTCTGAGATGCTGCGATGGCTTTCCCTGCTTATTATGTTGATTACGCCGGTCGGCCCTTCGTTTGGTTGGGGCGGAGCTCAGCCGGATATTTCCGGCCCCTGGGCTCAGCTCCAAGTCATGTCGTCCCTCTCGAACGTCCCCTTGATCGGCACGGTCACGCTAAAGACCTTGACCGTGCTGCGCTTAGAAGCCCAACAGAAGGGTTCCGAGCTCGCTGTGGTATTTGAACCCTGCACGGTCGAGAGCGAGAGCAGTACGCCCTTTTTTAGAGTGATCTTCCCGGAAGCGTTTGTGAAATCTATGGGTGTCGCGACTAAGCCTGCTCGGCTGGAGCCCTCCGGCGACGGTTTTCGTTTCTTTCAGCCCCGGTTCACCCAGGTGCGCGGCGTCCGCTTACCAGACCCTGAAAAAGACCCCCTGCCCACCGATCCCAACGACCCGCGCATCTTCGACCAAGACGGCGACGGCAAACCGGGCATGACCATCCGCGTCAACGTTCTGGGCTTTTTAGAAGGGGAGATCTATATCATTCAACGAGATTGGAATAGCCTGCGCAGTACGGCGCTCACGCCGACGGTGATAGACGGCCTGATTGAATGGGGGAGTGAGCAAGTCGTCATCGGTGCGAGTACCCCCTTGCTCAGCAGCCAGGGCGAGAACATCCCCGACCCCAAGCCGGAGAACAGTTATTTCCGCACGACGCGCATTGATGCAAAAACCGACTGCGCACAGATTCTCAAAGATCGCGACAAGCTTTTTGCACGTTAAAGAGAGATTTGCTACTTGGGCGTTGCCATGCTAAAATGCCTGCACTATTGCTGCAATCGTGAAGGAGGCTTCAGTCGTTATGAAATGGACCCGTTGGGTGCTCGTCTTTGGAATCGTCTCGCTGATGACGTTGCCGTCGTCGGAGGCTCTCACGGCCTCTCTGCTGCGCTGGAAGATCGCGCCATCCGTGCAAGCCACACTCGCCCAACAACAGCGTGCCGATGTCTTCATTGTGCTGAGTGACCAAGCGAAGCTCGGTGATACCCGGCACTTCCCCACACAGCTGGAGCGCGGTCGCTACGTGTACCAACAGTTAACTCAGACGGCACAGCGATCCCAGCAAGCGTTGCGCGACGAACTGGCTGCCAAGGGCATCTCTTACCGAGCTCATTACGTAGTGAATATGATCGCCGTAACGCAAGCTGACGCGGGATTAATTCGGGCGCTTGCCCTCAGGAGCGACGTCGCGCGCCTCGAACTCAACCCACAGGTGCGCAGCCGCGCCTTCATCGTCGAGCGCGAGGCTGCTCCAACCCTAGACCAAGAAGATATTCCCTGGAATCTGAAGCTCATCAACGCGGACAAAGTCTGGGAGATGGGCATCACGGGAAAGGGCGTGATCGTCGCGGGAGCCGATACAGGGGTAGACTGGCTCCATCCGGCTTTGATCAATCAATACCGCGGCTACACTGGCGAAGACGAGACGGCTGACCATAATTACAATTGGTTCGACGCCGTCGAAGGCTCCTTGGAACCCATAGATCCAGGCGACCATGGTACGCTCACCCTGGGCGTTGCTGTCGGCAACGAACCCGAGCAGACCCGCACCGGGGTCGCCTTCGAATCTCAATGGATTGCTTGTCGTAATATGGACTACGATGGCTACGGCACACCGGAACGCTATATCGGGTGTATGGAATTTTTCTTGGCCCCGTTTCCGTTAGACGGCGACCCCATGACCCAGGGCGATCCCAGTCAGGCTCCTCAAGTGATCAATAATTCGTGGGGTTGCCCGCCTCAAGAGGGCTGCTCGCTTGAGACCCTCAAAGAGGCTGTGGAGCGCGTGCGCGCTGCGGGGATTCTTTTTGTCGCCGCCGCGGGAAACGAAGGCCCCGGCTGTAGCTCGGTGATGGACCCGCCGGCGATCTACGAAGCAGCGTTCACGGTGGGCGCGACGACCCGCGATGACAAGATCGCGCGGTTTAGCAGTCGTGGGCCGGTGACCATCTTTGGGAAGGAGCAGATCGAGCCGGACGTGAGCGCGCCGGGGGTGAGCATTCGCGGCCCCATGCCCGGTGGGAGCTATCTCAGTGTCGGGGGCACTTCATTAGCAGCGCCGCATGTTGCGGGCATCGCTGCATTGATGTTGTCGGCAGCGCCGCATCTGAAGGGCCGGGTTGAAGTTCTCGAAGAGTTGATCCGTCAGACGGCTGAGCCCAAGGTCGGCGACTGCGGCGGCGACAGACCCAACAATACATTTGGGTGGGGCCGCGTAGACGCCCTGGCTGCTGTCAAGGCTGCATTGGAGACAAAGTAACCATCCTCTTCACTTTTATCTACGAAATGTTCTAAAATAGAGTCGTCTCTCAACCTCAAAATCAGGAGGGATTCAGAATGAAGTCTCTCAGGGACGTCGCCGTCGCTCGCTCAGTCGGAAAGATAGTCTTGCTGACTGCTCTCACGCTCAGCTTGTTGGTGAGCTTCAGCTCGGTCGGCCAGACACAGACGTTCGAGAACGTGAACGTCACCGGCAGCCTCACCGTTGGTGGTCTGGCTACACTCCTTGCGCATGAGGCGCTTGCCCCCTATGTGGTGGTGGGCCTGACGCCGAGTGTTACCAGCAGTCAAACAGCGATTGCAGTCGCGCCGGGAGTGGCGTATAACATCGTGCGTTTCACTCTCTCAACAGCGAAAGAACTGAACGTTTCCAACACAGGCGCAGCTCATAGTGAGTTTGTTTCGATCACGAACGCAGGCGAACTGACTATTACGATGAGCCCCCGCGCGGCGACCGATCTGCCGATCGCTGATGTCTCTGTAGGAGCTGATGGAAAGATCGTCAGTCTCAATGACAGGCGCTCGACCGGGCTTGCCCTGAAAGTGCTAGGGCTAGGCAAACTCAGTCTAGACAGCAGTGGAAATCTGAGCGTTGCAGGGAGTATTACCGCGACCGGCCTCAATATCTCGGGCGTCGGCCAAGTCATTGACAGCACTGGGAAATGGGTTGGGAGCCCCACGGGTTTGCAAGGGCCCGTCGGGCCTCAAGGTCCACCGGGTCCGCAAGGACCAGCAGGAGCACCCGGTGCGGTTGGCCCGCAAGGCCCTCAGGGTCCGGCAGGGCCAGTAGGGCCTCAAGGTCCACCGGGAGCAGATGGCGCCCCTGGCCCTCAGGGGCCGGCAGGACCTCAAGGTCCGCAAGGGTTTCCTGGCCCTCAGGGACCTCAAGGACCCGCAGGACCGCAGGGGCCTCCAGGCTTTGGTTTTCCGGGTCCGCAAGGACCTCAAGGTCCGGCAGGACCTCCGGGCGTCGGGTGGGCCGCTCTGGGTGTCAACCTCCACAACACCAACGCAGGCAACGTGGGTATTGGCACGAACGCACCTATCGCGAAACTGCATGTAGCGGGCACCGCACGGGTTGACAATTTGCAGATCTTTGAGGGCGCGAATACTTGGATATTGGGCACGATCGGCGGGGGAACGGTCTTCACGATCGTCAAGGGCGGCAATCTTTTCAACATCACCTCAGCCGGCAACGTCGGCATCGGCACAACGGCTCCAGCAGACAAGCTCCACGTCGTCGGAACCGTCCGGGCGACTGCTGGCTTCAACGGCCAGTGCTTACAGAACGCCAGCCCGGCTTTCAAAGACAACGCGGGCCGATCCTGCAACATGGACCTAGCAGAGGCTTTCGCCAGCAGCGAGCCGACAGAACCGGGTGATGTCGTGGTGCTCGACCTGAGCAATTCGGCCAGCGTCAAGAAATCTTCTCAACCGTATGAGCCGATGCTCGCCGGGGTCGTTCCACAAAATCCGGGGCTCGTTTTCGACAACGGCCAGACTCGATTGGCTGGGGATAACTCTGGCCTCATCACTCCAGAGAAGACGATCGTGGCGCTGGCAGGGCGCGTCTTGGCCAAAGTTTCAATGGAGAACGGGGCCATCCAAATCGGCGACGCATTGACAAGCTCTTCGACTCCGGGTGTAGCGATGAAAGCCACCAAAGCAGGGAAGATCATCGGCTACGCTTTAGAAAACAAGAGCGAAGATGGCTTGGTGCTGGTCTTCATCCAGCCGGGGTATTATATGCCCCCTCAGTTGGTGGACCGGCTGAACAAACTCTTGGAAGAGGAGTCGAGTCAGTAGACGAAGAAATAAAGATAGAGAGCCGAGGGATACTCTCTCGGCTCTCGTCTTTTCACAGCCCCACGGCCAGATAGACCCTCGGGCTTGGCTCTCCCAGCCCCTGGGCAACGCCTAGTCGGAAGGCCCAACTAAAAAAATACCCCGTCGTCAGCGAGAGCCCGATCTCCGCGCCGAAGCCAATCTTCAAATTATCTATATCGAGCGTGTCACCGGCCAGACCTGCTTCAATGAAGAAGCCTCCCCGCACGTCATCGAAGAAGACCGGCCAGTACCCAAAGCCGCGCTCAACCGCAAAGAGCGGAAAGCGATATTCTACGCTGGAGACGAGCGCTTGTTTGCCCTGCTGAGTCTCTTCGGCAAAGCCGCGCAGCGCGAACTCTCCCCCGTGACCTCCCAAGGAGAAGCCATCCTCGGCTCGCTCAGCGTCGCTCCAGCCGCCGACAAATTTTAAGCTGAGCGTGTGCGTCTCGACAACCGGAAGCCGAAAGACTTCGCTCAGCGTCACAGTCAACCGACGATAGGGCTGAGCGTCGCTAGGAGCTATGAGCTCTCCCTTCACCGAGACCGAGAGCGTGTCGCGCCACAGATCCGACCCGCGCACGCTTCGGTAGCGGTATTGAGCAATGTAAGCATCTTCCGTCCAGGGAGCGGGATGGTCTGGCTCTTTGGCCGGGCGAGCCGCGTGGCTGTAGTTTACGCTGAGCCACTGTTGGCGCTGAATGCTCAAGTGCAACGGCATCACGAGACTGACCTTCTGAGTGCGACTATCGCGGGTGTCACTCACAGAGAGCGTGAGCATAGGGAAAATGTACGCAAGCATATAAGTGGCAAGATAGAACGGCTTATTCTGCTCGAAATCCCAGCCCGCGACGATCTGATAGGCATGCTTGCTTAAGACGTCTTCTCCCAGCGTGACGATCCCGACGGAGTGTTCATCGCCGATGGGCAGCCAGAGCTTGGGCAGCAGCGACGGAATCATATCATAGGGCTTGACCGAAAAAGCTGTCTTCTGGAAGCCGGGCCATTCCGGAAGAGTCTCTTTTGGAACACTGACGGACTTCCAGCTTTGGGGGTCGAAGGGCATAAGATAGATATCGTAGCC
>JBBIUX010000026.1:0-24620 GCA_037440025.1 Candidatus Fraserbacteria bacterium
GAGATAGTTTGCATCCACGTCACGCTTGGCCGGGAAAGCTATACTGGACGGCTCTTGATAGGCTCCTTTGCACAAGCGCACCTTGGCTCCCCATTCGATTACACGTTCTATATCGCGCTCGCTCCGTCTTAGATACGACTGAATAACAACCCCAACGTTATCGAAACTCTCGCGGTGCAACATCTCGTAGATGTCGAGCGTTCGGTCGGTGTAGGCCGAGCTCTCCATGTCTATACAGACGAAATTGCCGCGCGCTCGCTCCAGAATCCGGTGCATGTTGTGCAGACAGAGCTCTTGGCTGATGTCGAGGCCCATCTGGGTGAGCTTGAGCGAGACCTCAGACTGGACTTTCATCTGAGCAATCGTGTCAAGAATCGTGAGATACTCGTCTGCGGCAGCAATCGCTTCGCGTTCGTTCGTCGTGTTTTCCCCTAAGTGATCGAGCGTCGCGAGGATTTTTTTAGCACCCAGTTCCTGTATAACTGAAATAGCCTCTTCCAGATGGTCCCCGGCGATGAAGCGCCGCGCGGCGCGCTGCGCAAGGCGACACTTTGAAAAGGCCAATCGCACGGTGGTACTCTGTGAAGCTTTTAAGAGCACAGCTCGCATCATTTCTAGGTACCCCCTATAAGGGGTATTCTAACTAAACTGACAGTCAGGGCGCAAAAAAATAGACAGACGTCCATCTCTTCAGTATCCAAAAACTCCAGCTTCCATCTCACAGGTGCTCTCTCGCCACACGACCTGCAACTACGATAATGCTGGTGACCGTCTATGAAGCGCTTGGTCCTCTTCGCGGTGTTCACGCTCTGTGCGCTCTACCAGATGGTGCGCCGCAGCTGGCTGGTTCACCGCGGCAAACGGTTTTACTACCTCAAATTGACCTAATGCGATACGATAAAGTCAGAAAACCCTACGGATTTTGTGGGCGTGATGCGAAAGAACGGCGTCGTGTAGCGTAGCAGCGTTTGTTTCCGTGAGCCCTCCCCCACTGTGATCAACGCCCGTAGCACAAGCTCTGGGTCGGGCCCCAAGAACGCTCGGAAGAACGGGTCCTTAAACGTCGCGAACTTCAAGACTACCCGCACCACATAGACTGAATACTCCCGACGGCCAAGCTTCGTCTCGAGGGGGATCTTTTCGGTGCCGATCACTTCGGCACGCGCCCGCACGAACGGCTCCTCCCCCCAGCGCAAGAGCTCGTGATAGAAGACATTGAACTCGTAGACCTGTCCGACCTGTAACGGCTTGCCATACAAATGATAGACCCAATCGGAGATGGTCATGGCTTGGCCCGGCCAGGGAATGGTCGCAGTGAAAATGCCCTCGTAGCTGGGGAGCACGATCTCCATCTTATTGGCATCTACGGGCTTGTAATATCCCTCGTCGCGGAAGTCGGGCCGATTGGGATCGAGAAAGTCGAACTCAATCACAAAGCGCGCCTCCCGCAGCGTGAAGTTTGTATTGAGAAAATTGTGCCAATCAATGGTGATGACGTTGCCTGCCTTGACCTCCACCACCTGATGAAATCTCAGCCCCTCAGACCCTTGGGTGATGCGGTCTACGGTCGTCGTCACGCCGTTGAGGTCTTCGTAGCGCACCCGGCGGGGATAAGGGTCTTGTTTATCGGCGATGCCGTCCTCGTCAGTGTCAGATTTCGTCGGGTTGGTAAAGTAGACAAAGTACTCTTCGCCGTCCAAGAGTCCATCGCCGTCGGTGTCAGGTCTATTGGGATCTGTGCCCAAGAGCTTTTCTTGGGCGTCTGTAAGCCCATCATTATCCGAGTCTTGGGCGAACGACGCGTAGGGCATAAAACCGACGAGCAGCAGCGCAAGCAGTACTGTTACTATGAGCCAACGCATAAGGGTATCTCCTCCTTGTTCTAATCTAGGGGGCTCGCTGCAAGAGGACCTCACCCCTGCCCCCTCTCCCGTCCGTGGAGAGGGGAGAGGGGTGGCCGAAGGCCGAGGTGAGGGCCAACAGCGCCGGGAAGACCAAGACTGTTACAATAAACGCATAGAAGACTGCCAACCCGACTAACAGCCCGAAGTCACGATTCCATGTGATCGTGCCCAATGTTAAGACGAAGAACGCCGAGGCCGTTGTGAAGAAAGCTGCAAAGAGCGCCTCGCCCGTGCGCGCCGTCGCACGGGCTAAGTCTTTTTCTTCCCGACATCGCTGCATTAGGTGAATGGCATAGTCTACTCCCAAGCCGATGCTGATCGCCGCGACGATGGACGTCGCCGCGTTCAGCTCTAACTTTAAGAAACTCACCGTGCCCAAGACCAATCCCGTCACCAGCGCCATCGGGAAGAGCCCGATCACTCCCCACCACACCGAGCGCAGGGCCACGGCCATCACGATCAAACACAGCACAAACGAGATCGCCAGCGACTGCGTCAACGACTGGTGCAGGGCGCCCAGCCCAAGCTCCTCGACGAAGGGTATACCCGTCAGCTGCGCTTCGATTCTCAAGTCTTTGAGCTTCGCCATGACCGGCACGAGCCGTTGAGATATGTCGCGCGTGACGCGCCGGATGCCCTCTTGATCGGAGAAGCGCATGGTATTGACACGTACGACGCTCTTGACCTCTCCCCCTGGCCCCTCCCCTAAAGCGGGAGGGGAGCCCCTTCCCTTTAGGGAGGGGGTTGGGGTTAGGTTAGAACTAGGGGTAAGGGCCGTCACATAGGCCTCCGCCCGCTGACGCAGAGAGTCTTTCGCCAAGACTTCGCTCAAAAGCCAACGATACGCCCCGTCGGGATCGCTTACAAAGCGATCCATAAATCCCTGAGCGAGCTGGGGGTTGGCCGCGCGCACGTCTTCTAAATAGTGAGCGATGCTCGTCACAGTATGGGCATAGGGTGATGCTGCGAGCGCTTCGGGGATGTCCTTGAGCAACACGCGCATCACGTCGAGCCGCGCGATCTCCCCCGTCAGCACAAGCTGCACTTCATCGTAAGTGCGAAACTCCTGGTTGATTTGCGTATAGAGAACGACCGTGGGGTAATCTGCCGGCAAGAGACGACGATAGTCAACCGTATATGTTTGGAACGCTCGGCCTTCCCAGTACCCCGCGGCACCGAGCAGCAGCCCGAGCCCCAGGACAACAGCAGGGGCCACCCGCCCACGCAAGAATCCGGAGTACCGTCCCAACCAGAGGCTAAGCAAGCTCGCTTGCGGGTGCGCAAAGATTCTCCGAGCACTAGGCCATTGCTCGGTGCGCGGCCCCTCCGGGAAGATCTGCTTCAGCGCTGGGATGAGCGTCACCGTAATCACCAAAGCGCTGATCACCGAGACGGCAGAGAGCAACCCAAACCATCGGATCGGCGGGCTGGGCGCAAAGAAGAGCGCCGTGAACCCCACAGCCGTTGTGGCAGTCGTGAGGAGTATCGCGCGCCCGGTGTGTGTGAGGGCGACTCCCATCGCTTGCGGCCCTGGCTGCTTCTTGCATCGCTCTTCTTCGTAGCGGTGCAACAAGTGAATCGCGTAGTCGTCGCCGATGCCCATGAGCAAGGGGAAGACCGCTGCCATCAAAAAATTGACAGGAATTCCTAAAAAGCCGAGCAATCCGAACGCCCAGACCCCCGACAGCCCCACTACACTTAACGTGAGATAGAGACTGTCCAAGGGCTTGTAAGTCACGAGCACTAAGAGAGCGAGTGCCCCCGTGAGCACAAGATCAATAGGCAAAGCTGCGCCGGAGAAGAGTTCGGGGCTGAACGCCCCCAGCGCCACAGCGGCGATCAAGAGCAAGACCAATCCCAGCTCCCACGGGCGCGTCAGCCGAAAGACCCACACAAGCGTCAGCGCGATCAGCGCAAAGACAATAGGGGTCAAGGAGCGTATGTCGCGGGCGGTCGTTTGGTTGAAGATATCTAACGTCTCGCCGTAGCTGACCAGCCCGATCTCCAGCGCGACGGCGCTCTCTTGGATGGGCTGGAGCGCCGCGAGCGCCTGGCGTGAGACCGCGATAATATCGGCGTCCTTGGCGATGGTCGCTGTGGCTACCGCCGTGCCCGCCAGCGACGTGAATTTCTTCAGTAGGGCCATGCGCTGGAACGTCATGCGAATGATCTCCGAAAACGAGTAGCCCAGCTCCGAGCCGTCGGCGGGCAGGCTATAAAAACGTCGGTCGCCGCCGTGGAGTTCCGCGTGCACGAATTTGATGAAGTCGGGAATCCCCTCAGCAGCGAGAATTCCGGGGATAGCGCGTAGCGCCTGCAGCACAGCTTCCATCTCGAGAATCGCTTGGGGAGACTCAATAGAAAAGTTCTCTTTTGGCGCGAAGCGCACGGCAATAACGTGCGAAAAACTTGCTACTCCGAAGTCGCGCTCGATCTCCTGAAAGAGCCGCACCGTCGGGTGATCGGGCAGGAACTCTTGGGGGTCGTTGGCAATTTTTAGTCTGGTCAGTCCTACAGCACAGATGGCCGTCACCAGACCAACAACAACAAGGGCGGCCCACGGCACCCGCGCGCTCAGTTGGGCCCACAAAGACATGGCTCTAAGATGGCATCGTCAAAATCAGTAATCCAACGACGCCGCGCAAGTCCGTGCGAACTTCAAAGTCTAACACCCGCCCGCTGAGCCGTCGCTGAATGAGCTCGGCGCGATAAAGGTCTTGCGCCAAGTACCTGCTCTTGCCCATTGCTAAATTGCTCGAGGCCATCTGGGCAGCCGTCTCGCTAGCGAACCGAATCTCAAAGCGCACCCGCGCCATCGCCCCGTCGAAAAAGACGGCGTAGCTCATGGCCTCTTCGTTTTGTTCGATGGGCTTATCTTTGAGCGCATCGGTGCGCCGCACAAAAGCGATGGCACCGCCGCGGGTCGCGTAAGCGGCGATAAACTCGTCAAAGACCCCGACGCGCCCGTGCAGCCGCGCGACAACGCGCTCAGTAGACGTGCCAAGGCGCGCACGATTGGGCGGCCCACCCAAGCCCGCTTCGGTGCCAACCCAGAGCTGGCTGGCTAAGGGGATATACGCCCACTCAATGGGGATCGGGCCAAAGACGCCTCCAACAAAAACAACGGGCACGCCGCCCATCTCAACTAAATCCCAATGCGTATAGGGAGAGTTTGGGGCTCCCACGGCAGCTTTCAACCCCTGGAGCGCCCCAAACGTCTGGGGGAAGGGCGCCCCGTCAATCACCGAGAAACTTGAGAGATTCGGTCCAGCTCCATGCGCTACCCAGGGGAGTCTCTGCGCATCTAAGCGAAAGAGTTCGATGGCTTGACGGATCCCGTGCAGCGGGTGTCGTGCGGCTCCCAAGGGGCCCATCACGCCATCACGCAACGTTGCGTCGCGCAATAAGAGGGCTATATCAGCGGCCAAGACGCGCGTATAGCCCTCAGGATATTGAACGACGATCTCGTCCAGCCCGAAGCCGCCTGTTTGAGATACTCCTACCCTACTCGCTTCAACCAACAGCATGCCCGCTACGATGAGACCGAGCAACAGTCTTTTGAACATACAACCAACCCCTTTCTATGAGATCATTTTAAGAAGGCGCACAGCACACGCCCGGATTCTTCACGGATCTTGGACAGCTCTCGACCGGCAACGGCCAACAGAATAATGCCGTGCAGATGGGACCCAATAAAATCAACAAACGCCCGCGCCGACAGCCCCGGCGTCGCTGCGATCAATGGCTCCACGTGTGCTTCAAGTTCGTCCAACCAAGCGTGATGCGCCTGCCGAAAGGCTTCAGCCGCTCTGTACACTTTCAGTTCGCGCTCGGCTAAAACCCAATAGAGCACTTTGAACGCCTCAGAGCAGTGCGCGAACCGCTCCAAAAGCCGCTCGACGATCCCCTGCCCTAAGACAAACAGTGACGTCGCTGACGTATCTAAAAGACCGTCAAAATAGAGCGAGAGGTTCGATTCTATAAGCGCTTCGATCAGAGATTCTTTCGAGTCGAAATAGTAATACAGAGTCGCTTTGCCCAATTCGGCCGCTTGGGCGATCTCGTCCATCGTTGCTTCTTGCAGGCCCTTGGAGGCAAAGACGTGCAGAGCCGCCCGGCGGATCGCCGCACTCCGTTCCTCCCGCTCTCTTAAGCGCCTCTCCAAGATGCTCATAACGTTTTCGATTGACTGATCAGTCTGTTTTCGACCGAGTGGTCGAATAATAGCATATCTTTCGAGGGCGTGCAAGTCGGGTATTTGCCCGTTGGGGGCAATTGGGGATAAACTTCTTGATATGAAACTCACGTTCCACGGTGCGGCCAAGACGGTCACGGGCTCGTGCGTTCTCCTGCAGATAGACAAACTAAAGATTTTAGTAGACTGCGGGCTCTTTCAGGGCCCAGAAGAAGTGGAGAGCCGCAACTGGCTGCCCTTTGGGTTCCCGCCGCGCAAGATAGACTATCTCGTGCTCACGCACGCCCATCTCGATCACTGCGGGCTCATTCCCAGACTGGTGCGTGAGGGTTTTGCCGGGGAGATTCTCTGCACCGAACCCACACGTGATCTCAGCCGGTTGGTACTGCTCGACAGTGCCCAGCTCCAAGAAGAAGCTGCAGCGTCACTCAACAAGAAAGAGCGCCGTCGCGGCGGGACTGTGATAAGACCGCTCTACGAAGTCGAAGATGTTCTTATAGCCTTAGATCGTTTTGTCGACCCTATTTCTCTGAATAAGACTATTGATCTTGCCAAAGGGGTCAAGCTGCAATTTCGTGATGCCGGCCACGTCTTAGGAGCCGTGTTTGTACAGCTGCGCATCGCTGAAGGACGCCGGCACCCCAAACGACTGCTCTTCTCGGGTGATCTGGGCAATCGCGACAAGCTGCTGATCCCCGACCCCACCCAGCCCGACGCCGCCGATATCGCCATCATCGAAGCGACCTACGGCGACCGCCAGCACCGCTCGATGCGTGACTCCCTCGCCGAGCTCAAGCAGGCAATTGTGCTCACATTCGCACGGGGTGGCAACGTGCTCATCCCCACCTTCGCCCTGGAACGCACGCAAGAACTATTAGCCGCGCTCTTCCAGCTCTACAAGCGCAAAGAGCTCCCCGGCGCCCAGACATTTTTGGACAGCCCGCTGGCGATCGCGGCGACCAAAGCCTTTCGGCGCTATAGTGAGTACTTAAAGCCTGAGGAGGCCCAGGCGTTCGCCCATAGCCCCAATGCGTTTGACTTCCCCGCCCTGCACTTCACCCGCACCCCCGACGAGTCTAAAGCGATCAACGCCATGGCGAGCCACGCGATCATTATTGCGGGCAGTGGCATGTGCACCGGCGGACGCATCCTGCACCATCTCAAACACCAACTCTGGCGCTCGGAGTGCAGCGTGATCTTTACGGGCTACCAAGCCGAAGGGACCCTGGGGCGAAAACTGATTGACGGAACGCGCACTGTGCGCATCTTCGGTGAAGAGATCGCAGCCCGTGCGCAACTGTGGACAATCAACGGGTTTTCTGCACACGCCGATCAAGCCGGACTTTTACGCTTCCTCGCGCACGCCAAGAAACCAGAGAAGATCTATCTGGTCCACGGCGAAATGAACAGTTTGGTCTCCTTGAAAAAAGCCATCGAGGCCAAATTAGGGCGTACGGCTCATATTGCCGACTGGAAGGAGACGATGGAGCTCTGAAAAGCCGCGCAGATGGCTCGATTGCTTGAGTTTGCTCAGGGCTAGGGCTTCGATCTGGCGCACGCGCTCACGACTCAAATTCAGCGACATGCCGATCTCAACTAACGTACGCGGATGGTTGTCTTCTAATCCGTAGCGCAAGATGACAATGCGGCGCTCCCGCGCATCCAGCTCGGCCAAAGCCTGCTCTAGTCGTTCACGCTGCGCTGCGCGCATGGTCTCCAGTTCCGGCGTTGCTTGGCCGGCAACCATGCTCTCCAGCATCGTTTCGTCCTCTTCCTCGCCAACGGGAGTATCGAGCGAGGGGGCAAAGGGGCGCACCTGCAACAGGCGCGTCAGTGTCTCCCGAGAGACCCCGATCTCTTCTGCCAGTTCCGCGTGGGGCGGGAGGCTGCCGTGCTCTTGCAGATGGTCTTCCTCCAGTTGAGTGATTCTGTGCAGCAACGAGACCAAATAGTCGGGCACGGCAATCAAGCGCAAGTGCTTGACTAACGAGCGTATGATCGCTTGGCGGATCCACCAGGTCGCGTACGTGCTGAATTTATACCCTCGCTGGGGATCGAAGCGTTCGACGGCTGTCATGAGCCCAATGTTCCCCTCTTGAATGAGATCGAGCAAAGGCACACCGAGATCGCGATATTTGGCAGCGATACTCACGACCAGGCGCAAGTTGGACGTGATGAGGCGCTCGCGAGCTTGCGGGTCGCCGCGGGCGGCGCGCCGCGCCACTCGATACTCTTCTTCTGGGGAGAGCAAGGGATGGCGCTTGATCTCATTGAGATAGAGCTGCAAAAAATTGTTCTTCCCGTTCCTCTCGGCTCCGTTGGTCTCCACGGGCCATCAACCTCCTCGCCTGGGAACACTGTCTTATCTTAGCGAGGAGGTCTTCAGAAATCGCTGATGGCGCTCAGGAGCCGAATTGATGTCGGTCAGGTTACCCCAACGCGATGTCGAGATAGAGCATGACAGCAGCGCCGAGCATCAGCCCGAGAGTCGCAGCGCGCTCGTGCCCCTTGCGATGGGTCTCCGGGACGATCTCGTCGCTGATCACGTAGAGCATAGCGCCGGCGGCAAAGCCCATGGCATAGGGGAGAATGGGCTGGGCGACGTGCACCGCCCACGCGCCAAAGAGCGCCAAGGGGATCTCGACTAAGCCTGCGCGCACCCCGACAAAGCTCGCGTAAAAATACGCACCCAATCCCGCGCTGAGCGCCGAGACCGAGACGGCCAGCCCCTCAGGGATGTTCTGCATCCCAATGGCGAGCATCAGTTTGAAAGCATTCGCGAGATCCCCAGATCCAAAGCCGACTCCCACTGCAAGCCCTTCGGGCATGTTATGCAGCGTGATCGCAATGATAAAGAGCCAGACTGCGCGCACGCGCTTCGTGAAAATCCCTTCTTGTCCGGAGATCGTGTGCAGGTGGGGCACGATGTGATCAGATAAGTCTAACAAGAGCACGCCCAGGGCCATGCCCACAAGCACCGGCCAGATGCCGCCGTACTCAATTCCCGGCAAGATCAGGCTCGTAAAGCTTGCAGTGAGCATGACGCCCGCAGAGAACCCTAGAGCGCCGTCGAGAAATCTCTCTGACGGCTTGCGCCAGATCAGGACTGCCAGCGCCCCTAGGGCGTTGAGTACCGTAATGACGATCCCTCCCCACAAGCCCTGCCAGATCGGGTTCGGCCCGGCCAGCGCGACAAAGATCTGCTCAAACGGATTCGAAGCCATCGTCGCCTGCCTCCTCGTAAATTTCTTATTACTAATATTCTTTGTCTAGAGAAACTTTATTGCGCTAGTATAACATTTGCGGGGCTGGCCGTCAAGGGCGCTTGCGCCTGCCGCGCAAATCATAAAATACTTTCTGACTGCATTCAGTGACTAAAGAGAGGACATCTATGGACGCCAAACGTTTGCTTGAACACTGGCAGGACGAAGTGGAGTCGGCGTATCTGTATCTTGGCCGACGTTGAGCCTGACGCACGGCGCAAGAATATCTATCTCAAGCTCGCCGACGTCGAGCTGGCTGCCTTCCTCCCGTAGCCTATCGCCTGGACCGCGCTCTCGATCTCTTGAAGAATCACCGGGTCGTCTATGGTGGACGGCACCTTGTACGCTTGCCCGTCGGTGATCTGGCGCATCGTGCCACGCAAAATCTTGCCGCTACGCGTCTTGGGCAGCCGGTTCACGACGACAACGTGCTTCAGCGAAGCAATAGCGCCGATCTCCTTGCGCACCATCTGCATCACCTCAGAGACAATCTCTCGGTGCTCACGACTGACCCCCGCCTTGAGCACAACAAACCCCAACGGAACTTCTCCCTTGAGACTGTCCGCCACCCCTACGACAGCACATTCGGCGACGTCAGGGTGCTGGGCGACGATCTCTTCCATCTCCCCCGTGGAAAGCCGATGGCCCGCAACGTTGATAATATCGTCTACACGGCCCATCACAAAGATATAGCCGTCTTCGTCTATGTACCCGCCGTCTCCGGTGAAATAGTACCCCGGAAATGAGGCAAAATACGTGTTCTTGAAGTCGTCGTCCTTGTGCCAAAGGGTAGAGAACGTCCCCGGCGGCAGAGGAAGCTTGACAGCAATCACGCCGCTCTGCCCACGCTCAAGCTCTTTTCCACTAGTGTGGTCGAGTATTCTCACATCATAGCCGGGCATGGGCTTGGTGACCGAGCCGGCTTTGATGGGCAAAAACTCCAGACCACAGAAGTTCCCGGCAATGGCCCACCCCGTCTCCGTCTGCCACCAGTGGTCTATCACGGGCTTCTTGAGAAGCCCTGACGCCCAATAGTACGTGTCAGGGTCTGTTCGTTCGCCCGCCAGAAAGAGCGCCTGAAAGTGAGATCGTTCGTACTCTTTCAGATACCCACCCTGAGGGTCTTCTTTCTTAATGGCCCGGAACGCCGTCGGAGCCGTGAACAGCACGTTGACCTTATGTTGGGATATGACGCGCCAGAAAGCACCGGGATCGGGCGTGCCCACGGGCTTGCCCTCGTACATCACCGTTGTCGCCCCCATCAGCAACGGGCCGTACACAATATACGAGTGCCCCACTACCCAGCCGACATCGGAGGCCGCCCAGTAGACATCCCCAGGCTTGATCCCATAGACATGCTTCATCGTCCAGTGGAGGGCGACGGCATGGCCACCGTTATCGCGCACGACGCCCTTCGGTCTGCCCGTCGTGCCGGAGGTGTACAGTATATATAATGGGTCTGTGGCAGCCACCGGCACGCAGTCCGCCGGTTCAGCGTGCTGCTCCAGATGCACCCAGTCTAGATCCCGACCCTCTTGCAGCTCAGCCCGGATCTGAGATCTCTGATAGATCACGCACCGACTGGGTTTGTGTGTAGCGAGCGTGATCGCTTCGTCCAGAAGGGGTTTATAGGGAATGACTCTCTTGCCTTCGATGCCGCAGGAGGCCGAGAGCACTATTTTGGGCTTGGCGTCATCTATGCGAATAGCTAATTCTCGTGGGGCGAACCCACCAAAGACGACAGAGTGAATAGCGCCGATACGGGCACAGGCCAGCATGGCCATCAGGGCTTCGGGGATCATGGGCATATAGATCACGACAGTATCTCCCTTGGCAACTCCCAGTCCTTTGAGAAAGCCCGCGATCTTGGCCACGCGATGGTGTAGCTGGGAATAAGTAAATTTCTGAATTGTATTGGTTACGGGGCTATCGTAGATGAGCGCAAGTTGATCGGCTCTGCCGCGTTCGACGTGACGGTCAACAGCATTATAACACGTATTGAGCACGCCGCCGGTGAACCATCGGTAAAATGGGGGATTGGAGCTATCAAGAACAGTCTCCCAGCGTTTGTCCCAGAAGATCTCTTCGGCGGCTTTGCCCCAGAAGAGATCGGGATTCTCTAGAGATTCTCGAAAGGCTTCTTCATAGGTGCCCATGGCGCTTTCACTCCTTCAGTCGCTCTTCATCTTAAGCGATCCTTCCAGAGAGCGCCATGATGTGCATCAGGGCTTTGGGGCTTATAATCCGGCCCACAGGCAGCGAATGTACACGATCTGCCCGGCGTGATAGAGAAAGTGCTCCAGCAGCATCTGAAAGAGCTCGGCAAGAGACTTTTGCGTTTTTCCGTCGGGGGCCGTGTAGGTGCGAGGAAGATCAGCATCAGTCAGATTTTTCAGATATTCTTGCAAGACCGAAAAACTTTCGTCGAGCAGTTTTTTCGCGGCTTCGAGATCGCCCCCTTCGCGCTGAAAGCGGGCTTGCAACTGCTCCCAGGTGAGCGTGCGTGCCCCAAAAGCGTAATCGAGCTGATAGAGCGTGTCCCCGCCCACGTGAAAGAGAATCTCTAGCATCGAACCGTGGGCCCACGGAAACCCTTTATAATGAGGAGGGCACCACGCAGCTTCGTCGGGTTTCAGCCCAGCGATGGCCTTTCTGAGCGAGTGCCAAGGGCTTGTTCGATACGCCGCCTCGAACTCTCTTTGGAGATGTGCCACCAAAAGACGCTCGGTATTCATTGTCGGTTTTCCCAAAGAATTCGAGCCCCGATTGCGGGGCTCGTCGCTCAGTCGTTCCTTCCCCACTCCCCGTTCCCTGCAAGGAGGTTCTGTATATGTCTAGAAGATACTGACATTGTACGGAACGCTCCGTTCTAAGTACATGGAGACAACGTGAAAATTTGGTGACTAGAGCTCGCGGTTGAAGATCGCCTTCTCCAGAGATATGGGGCCTGGTCCGGTCAGCAGTAAAGCTAACGAGCCAACCAGTAGAGCCAAATCCAGCTCATAGCCTGGCCGTCCTTGCATGCCCAATAAACCGTTTGGAAGCTTCACCGTGAAGATCGCGACGATCATCACGATGGCAAGCAAGATCGCCCAATAGCGCGTAAAAAATCCCAAGATCAAGCCGATCCCACCGACCAGTTCGACGAAGGCAACAATAAAAGCAGAAACCTCTGGCAGGGGAATGCCCACGCCCCCGAAAAAGCCAGCGACACCGTCCAACCCGCCAGAGAACTTCTGCCAGCCATGGGCGGCAAAGATAATTCCTATGCCCAGCCGCAGCGGTATCGTCGCCCAACTGCTCAACCCGCCAAAAATGCGCTCGAACATCTGACCACCTCCGAAATTGTAGGGGCGAACGGCCATTCGCCCCTACTCTTATAGCAGAGAATGGAGCCCAAAGGCAAATTTAACGCTCCCAGAGCCACAGCAGTTTGCGTGCGGCCAAGTCTGCAATAAAAAACCCTAAGGCGATCACCAATGCCAGAGGCCACATCTCTTGGTACCCCTGCCGCCCGATCCCCGCCGGAGGCGGCGGCAAGACCGGGCGCTCCAAGAACTGCCCCCCCGTAGCACGGATAATCTCATTCAATCTCTCGAAATCCACCCCTAGCCGGCGATATTCTTCGGCATACGGCACTGCAAGAGGTCGGTTGATCTCAGCGAGCACTTGCCCTGCTCGCTGCGCTTCGATATGCAGTGTGTACAGCCCGCTCGCCGGCTGCTCCATCTGCGCTCGATATCGTCCAGATGCTACTTGAGAGAAAGAAACCTCCGTGCTCCCGATCACTTTCGCCCTGACGTCCAGCCCCGAAACCCACCGGCTCCCTTCACGGACATCAGCGAAGATCTCTAAAGCCCCATCGGTAAACACCGTCTGGATGGCTATATCGTTTTCTTGAGGGGTATGTCTATAGATACGTGCGATACTGCTCCCTAGTAACCTTCCTAACTCTTCCCATGCCAGCCATGCTCGCGATCCCTCTCCTTCTAAATCCGTATTGAGCACGCCTACGTGTCCCAACCCATATCTCTTGAACGCTAGAATCGGGTCTCCATCGGGAGTGGCCCGCAGCACTGTTTGCGCAGCTGGCCGTTCATGCGTGAGCACATAGCCCTGAACCGGTGGCGGTATAGGTATATCTGGTGTCGCTGCTTGCAAGGCCGACTGGCCTGTGATCCAGCGCAGCCGGGCGATGCGCCGGACCTCTCGCAGTGAAAAGACCGGCAGGTCTGTAAACTCCTGCACGCGCTGATACCTCCCGCGCCCGGCGGCGGCCAACTCCAACAAAAAATCTTCATTGGGGGCTCGATCAATCCCCAACGTCGAAACGCGCACGGAGCTCTTGCCCAAACGCCCGTAGAGCTCACGGTATTCTCGCTCGCGTTTATTATTATTGTGCCCATCTGTGAAGACTAAAATATGTTTGATGCGCGCCGGGGTTTTCTCTAACGTGTCAAGGGCCTCTTTCAGCGCAAAATAGAGATCTGTACCACCGTTGGCGGTCAATCGTTGAATATTGGTGTTGAACTCCCGTTTATCACCGACGGCCTTGAGGTGGACGATCCATTCGTAATCCGTATCAAACGCCAGCAGGCCGGCCCAGTCGTCCTGGTCTAAGACTTCCAAGCTGCGCAGGGCTGAGCGTTTGAGAATCTCTAGTTTGGGAATGCCGCCGCCAGCAGGGTCTCCCATGCTGCCAGAACGGTCCATCACGAAGACCAGCGCGAGCCCCGGAATCTGATAAGGTTCTGGAGCCAAATACGAAACGGGCAGCAGCTCTTCGAGATCGGCGAGCTCTTCGGGGGGCTGCTCTTCTAGACCCTCGACGGCTTCTCGTCCTTGAATGAGAAAGAGCCCACCGCCCGCATCGGCGACAAAGCGTTTCAGCGAGCGCCGTTGCCCTGTAGTGAGCTTTCCCAAGGGGACATTGTTCAACACTATCGCCTTGTAGCCCGAAAGCGAAACAGAGTTGGCCGAGAATGCCTCGAGCGTCGTTTGCTCAACTAAGAAACCGGCACTTTGCAGGAGCCGCGCACCAGGGCTCTCCACAGCAGAACGTTCAACTAAGAGCACTTGCGGGGCGCCCGGCACAAACGTTGCCCCGTACAGCTCATTGTTCTCTATCAGACGATCAGATTCAGTTTTCAGATAGACCCTGTACGAGTACGCTCCCGGTGTTTCCAGCTTTTCTGTCAGACGAAGCTCCTGGACTCCCGGACTGTAATTTATGGAGAGATTTTGCACCAATTGATCGTTTCGGTACAGCAACAACGTTCCACTCCCGGCGACGGTCGCGCCGATCTGTACCCGGATGGGGAAGAGCAACCGCGGCGCGACTTCATCAGGCACCTGAAGATCATACAACCAGACTTCGGGTGATTCGTCTAGTGCTCCAAGCGGCCAGACGTGGATGGGCACACCTTCGCGACGGGCGCGTGCCAACACAGCCGTTAGGTCACCGGAGGTCATCTGCCCGTCGGTGAACAACACGATCTCGCGGCGCCCCACCGCGGGGAATGTCTCGAGAGCTAACTGCACAGCGCTTTCCAGATCGGTCGCATTGATGTCCGGCTCAGTCTGGAACTCTGCCAATTGCAGACTCGGTGCGAAATTCGATTCGATAAACGGCTCAGCTCCAAAACTGATCAATCCATATGATGTCTTCTCAGCAGGTTTCGCCAAGGCCTGCACGAGACGGAGAATCTCTGAAGCTTCGAAGCCCACACTTGCTGAGCGATCAACAAGAAAATAAAGAAAGCGATCTGATGCGTTCTGGGCGAACCTCGGTCCCGCGAGCGCCACGCAGAGCATTGCCAGAGATCCAAAACGGAACAATGCCGCAAGCCGATCTGCCAGAGGAATCTTTTGCAGATACCCCCATTTGAACCACATCCAAAGGGCTAGCGCACCTAAAAACAACAGCACCCAAGGTGTATCAAAAATCAAGCTCATCGGCCCACTTCCTTGCGGCGCTTCGCGAAGAGCCTGTGGTCATGAAAGAATAGTTCTATCAAGAGCAAGCCCAAGGCCCCCCAAGCACCGTAGGACCATAGGGGGGCTTGCGTGTGCGTTTTCTCTGTATGCGTGGATTCATCATGAGCTGGTGATCGTCCTTCACTGAGGGCGTTGATCTGCGACTCACTGGGATCAAGGTTGACAGCCCCTCGATCAGTGAAGCCCGGAGCAGGAAACTGCTCGGAGACGAACTGTTCCGCTGGTAGGTTCGCTTCAGGCAGAAGCCAGCGTATGACATTCTGCACCAAAATAGGAAAGCTCGGGGTCAGCACCAAGGGCGACGCCCGCAAATCCGTTCCAAGGTAGATAAAGCTCAACAAGCCCGTCCTATACGTTGCCAGGACCGGCTGGCCGTTGGATGTAACCAACGTCTGCACTGGAGGAGCAAGCTCGACCTCACGGAAGTTCGTCGTCTGGAGGTGTTCCGTATGCACGCTCTGAACGAGGGGATGAGCAGCTTGGAGCAGCTGGGGCGAGGTCGTCTCGACAACGATGTCCCCGAGCCGAACGAATGGCTCCAGAGAACTGTTCATCAAGAAAAACCGTCCAGCGGGGAGAGAGCGCAGCTCTACCCCGTTAGCAATGACCAAATCATAGTCTTCCGTCTCGCTGATATCGGTGGCGCTCGCTGGTGTTTCGATGTCCAGCTTTACAAATATATCGAGTGCCCTCTCAAGAAAGAAGTTTCGTTCTCCCAACCATAAGATTCTGAGCATAGGTCTTGCTGGCATGACAAAATACCGAGCGTTGTCAAAGGCAAAATCATCAGATATATCAAGAGCAACCATGAAGCGACCGATAGTATTTCTGGGGTACATCATCTCGACAGAGCGCCTTTCTTTGGGCTCTACACGCACCGGTTCACTGAAAATCTCTGTCTCTTCTGCAAAAAACCTCAGCACACCTGCCAACGGCTCCCCGGAGAAATTTTCCAGCTGAGCCCACAGCGCGAGGCCAGGAGCTGCCTCAGGAGCTCGGCGAACAGCAAACCCTGTGATCGCGAGATTCTTTCGGGGACTGCCGATCGGAACCCATATCACAGAACCATCCAACAAATCAAAAGATGGGTGGTCGCTGATATAGATGATCCCATCATAATTTGCTAGTTCCTGCTGACTGCGCAGTATCTGAAGCACGTTGGCTCCAGATGCATTGCTCTGCAGCGTCGGACGAGAAGATGTGAGTGTCTCAATAGCCTGAGCCCGGCTCTCTGTCAGAGGCACGAGAAGCCGTGGGGCACTCTGGGCTTGAATGACCGTGATGCGAGACGGGCGGCGGCGTTCGATGTGTTCTATGGCCAACGCGAGGGCGCGTTCGTAGCGCGTGTGTTCTTGCTCTTGAGTCTGCATACTCGCGCTGCCATCAATCACAATAGCGAACGTGCCTCCGCCGAAGAATTCGTGAGGCAGTGTTGGTGCAGCGAGGGCAAAGACGAGCGCCGCAAGCACCGCAAGCTGCATCAGCAAGAGCCCGAGCTTCGTCCACAAGAACGAAAGAGCGCTGCGCGGATGTTCTTGTTCTTGCCGCCAGAGCCACAATGCCGAGACGGTCAGACGCTCCTCGCGCCGCCGCAAAAAATACAGAGCCGTGATCACCCCAGCCAAGCCTAAGAGCCCAAACGCCCATGTCTGCAAAAAGATCATTGGAAGAGCACCCCGCGCAAGTCCTCAAAGAGAGCACGCTCCAGCGGCTGAGCTGCTGAGAGCAGAATATATCTGATCTGTCGCTCGCGACAGAAAGACTCCAGAGACCGTTCATACTCTTGAAGATTTTCACGGTAGCGCGACGCGGCCTCCGCGCCGACGGAAAACTCGTGATGCTCTTCGCTATCTGAGAGGCGGGCTTCGCGGCGCACCGACGGGGCAATATCAGCGGCTGCTAGTATCTGTACCAGAACGACTTCGTATTTCTTAAAGAGCAAACTCAACAGGCCGTGCTCATAGCCGTGTTGATCCAGCATATCGCTGAGCAGAACGACAAGGCCCTTGCGCAAGGGGAGCCTGCTGAACTGCTCGAGGGTCTCGTTGAGCGACGTCTGTCCACCGGGCTCCAAGGCTCCCAGAAAACTGAAGACATTATGCAAGTGAGCCATGCCCGCCCGGGCAGGCACGCCCCGGCTTAGGTCCTGCGCAAAGGGGAATATCCCGACTCGGTTCATCTCTTTAAGCCCCAGATACGCAATCGCTCCCGCCAACTGGGCCGCGTAGTTCAGTTTATCTCCCACGGCCATCGAGCGACTCGTATCTATGAGCAAATAGATCGGCACGTCTTCTTCACGCTGAAAAACCTTGACAAAGAGCCGGTCCAACCGCCCGTAGAGATTCCAATCTACATAGCGAAAGTCGTCACCAGGGTGATACTCGCGATATTCAGCAAATTCTAGGCTCATGCCCGCCCGTGGGGTAGTCCACAGACCGGTCTGGCCATGAAAGCGTCTCCGCACCAGCAAATGGAGAGCAGACAGCCTCTGGAAGAAAGACTCGTCAAAGAGAACAGCGTATCGCTCAAGCTGGCTGGACATGATCGAAGACCTGCCTGAGAATTCTCTCGACGGGGATGCCTTCGGCCTCGCCGCGGAAATTACGAATAATCCTATGAAGCAAACTCGGAAGGGAGACGGCTTGGATATCAACGATTCGGGTGTTCAATGCACCTGACAGAAAAGCATGGGCCTTGGCCCCGCGCACCAAAGCTAACGCTGCGCGCGGGCTGGCTCCGTATTCGACATACTGTTTGACAAGCTCCGGTGCGCTTTCAGAAGTTGGTTGTGTCGCGTCCACCAATCGAGCCGCGTAGCGACGAAGGGGTGACGCGATAGGCCAACTGGCGACAAGCCGTTGCGCTTCAAGGAGGTCCTGGCGGCTGAGGACCTGCCGCACGGCGAGAACGTCCTGGCCGCCGCCGTGACGCTCGATGATCTGTTCCAACTGATCTAACGGGGGGTAGTGCAACAGAATCTTAAAGAAAAACCGATCAATCTGGGCTTCCGGCAGGGGATAGGTGCCCTCCATCTCGATGGGGTTCTGTGTCGCCAGGACCATAAAGGGCTCTTCTAATCTATACGTCTCCCCGCTCACGGTGATGCTGCGCTCTTGCATTGCTTCGAGCAGGGCTGACTGGGTTTTCGGCGTTGCCCGATTGATCTCGTCGGCCAACACGAGATGGGCGAAGACCGGGCCACGGGCGAACTCAAAATATCGCCGTCCAGACTCGTCTTCGAGGAGAATGCGCGTCCCTATGATGTCCGCGGGCATCAAATCCGGCGTGAACTGAATGCGCGAGAACTTTAGGCCCAACGCCCTCCCCAAAGTACGTACAAAGAGCGTCTTGCCCAACCCCGGCACGCCTTCTAATAATAAATGCTCGCCGCACAACAGCCCCATGAGCGCCTGTTGTATGACTTCATTATGCCCGATAATGACAGAGCGAATCTCCTCCAAGAGCGCGTGAAATTTCTCTTGAAGGTCGCGGATGTGTTTCTCGGTGACCATAGATCTCCTTGGGAGTCCTCACTCCCAGCCCCTCTGCCGTCTTCACGGACGGGAGAGGGGTGGCGAAGCCGAGGTGAGGGCTTCATTGTGCTAGGCTCAGAAAATATTGACGCACGGCTTCGCGGAGCTCGCTGGGAATCTCTAACGTTTCCAAAGCGAGCTCGACCTTCTGATAGTCAATCTGAATCGCAGCCGGGTGGCCTTCAATGTCGGTCTCTTGGGGCAATCCCGTGCTGATGATGTCAAAGAGAATCTGCACGTTCTCGTCGGGGGCTCCCCGCACGGAGAGCGATTGCGCCTGGCCACGCAGCTGCGAAAGGTCGGGCAGATCTTTGACGGCTTCGGGGTCTAGAGGAGCCTTGCCCTGGCCTCCCGACGGCCTTGACACAGCATTCTCATCTCGTGTCCCTTCGACGGATTCCGTTCCTTCTGGAACGCTTTTATCATCTCTGGCTTGCTGCAAAGAGCCATCCGCACTTTCGCCAGGGGGCGATGAAGTCCGATCTTCTTCGCCAGGACGCGCCGTCTGTGCGTCTGCCTGCGATAGGGCCGACTGAGCCTCGCGCTTTAACTGCTCCAGTTGCTGGGTAAGATCATGACGAGCTTCTAAATTCTTGAGGGCTTCTTCGAGTTTTTCGCTGAATTCTTGGTCATTGCGCGAGGTTTGTAAGGCTTGCTGGACAATCGCTGCGGCTTCTGGATTTCCAGAGCGCAACTGCTCGAGCAGTCTCTGCATCTCTTCCGGCGACAGATCCTGTGCTTGCCCCTGAACGCTGCGCAGGCTGTGAATGAGTCTGTCCAGCGCAGACTGCCCACGGGGCAGGTCGTCCCCGGGGGGGGCGCCTGTCGAATCACCTGGGGGATTTTCCACTAGAGAAGAGTCATTCTTTGGCTTTTCCGATGCTGGAGGGGGCCCCTGATCTTCTCCGGCCGGAGGCACCTGCAAGAGTCGGCCTTGGTCTTGGCTAATCTCCGTCTGAAGCTGTTGCAGCATAGCTCGCGCGCGCGCATCACTAGGATTATGTGCCAAAGCTGCGCGCGCTTGATCTAGACGCTCTCGCAGGGCAGGGAGCTTTTGAGCCAATGCCGTCGGCGGTGTCTGAAGTAGTTCGGCAGGGCGAGCCCCTTGTTGTGGCAGTGGCGTTGGAACAGGCTCCGGTGATCGTATGGATGCTGATCTGTCCGTATCGAAGGAACTCCAGATAAAAATTCCTGGGTGAATGAAGCTTGTCATCCCCACACACAAAAGAGCAAGCGCGAGAACACCCAACCATCGTCTTCGTTCTGTGTGCCGTATGGGAAGGGCTGTGGAGATATCAAGAGATATTTTCTCCAGGCGTTTTTCGAGCAGTGGCAGAAATTCCTGTGGACCTTGGCCGGATGTGAGTTCATGCAACGTCACCAGCTTCTCCTCACAGTGAGCATTGCGGTCTGCTCGAAAGAGCACATCGGTTACGTTCAGAGGGCGGAACCACCCCCAGAGAAAGCCCACAACAGCAATCAAGAAGTTACTAGCCCCCCACCATACGAAAGAGAATATTGGCATGATCCGAACTGTTCCCAGCAGCAATGCAATTGCTGTAAGCCCTAGTGTAACCAAGAGCGTCCAACTAGCTATGGCGAGTCCCTGTAGGAAGCGCTGGCGACGCTGCAATTGAGCGCGTACGGCTTCAAACGAATTCACACTATCCCTCCTTCTCTCAATTGTTCTCTCTTGCCTAGGAGAATCGTTACCCACACGAAGAGAGCGAGGACCACCAAGACCAGTCCCCCATAGCCCATCAATAAGAATCCCCACTGCTCGCTCAGAGAGCCTTCTCCGAACCATATCGAAAGAGTGAGCAAGGGGTTGAGCGGCCGCACTATGAAGAACGTTCCGAGCATACCGGCGATCAGCAGGGCGTACTTGAGATTGAACTGCGCGATCTCCGACGGCCAACGCAACCCGATCACCAACCCTCCCAATGCCCAGCACGATCCATAAAGAACTAGATAGGCCAATGCCCCCACAACCCGACCTATCGAGTGGCCGCTAATTCCCTGGAAGACCGTCCAGTAGGGCAAGCTAAGCACCAGCAAGAGACAGACATGCGCCAGCACGCTCGTTTGAATCTCTCTCGGGGTTTTTTTCAGCTTCGCGTGGACGGGCCCAAAGTTGAGAGAGTAGATCGTAAAAAGCAAGGTCGTTACTGTAGTAAAAATGGGCAACATGCTCAGACGTGGCTCGACGAGTGCATCAATCCGAGTTGTGGACGGCAAGGCCATCAACAGTGGGATACCCGACAAAATCAAATAGCTCACATATGTTGACCACGTGGCCGGTGTGACCAGCTCCATATGAGAAACAATGTCAAGGGCTTTGGCGTAGTATCTCACTCTGCTCCTTTGGTTCCCTCGATGAGAACAAGTCTGATGATCGTGCGCTCCTCGTTATCGGCCATGGCCCACGGGGAGGGGCCGTCAGCCCAACCCAGCAGAGCTGAACCCGATAGAGAACTCCCCCAGCGTTGCCACAACATCCGACGCTCTGCTGATAGTCTATGGAGCCATTCGCTCTTATTGATCGCTGCTGTGAGCGGACGAACCACCTCAGCCTGAGCAGCAATTGTGCCTACACTATAGAGCTCTTCTCCCATCTGCACGACCGCGTCCTGGAGCGGCACAGATGTCTGATTATACACCCTTACGTGTGGAGGACTGACAGTTCTGTCCACCCAGAAGCCCAATAGCAGTTCCACCATGCGCTCCGCTTTGAAGAAGCGCACCGATTCGCGCTCGCTGCGAAAACGGAGATAACGCGCACCTGCAGGCGTTATCTCTGTAGAGACATCGCCCGAGGGGCGCGTGGCCCGCACCGGCTCCAACACCTTCGCGGAGTCACTGGACACAGCGAGCGCTTCGTTGTGGAGTCGGCGGAAGAAGACGCCATACCAGCTCTGCTCCCAGGCGAGTGGCTCGCCCTGCCAGCCGAGCAGCACCCCTAGGTCCAAAGAATATCTGTCTTTGGAGAACTCCGGGCTATGAAGATACCCAAAGAGCACCAGAGAGAGAACAACCGCTGAGAACGCTACCCACAGAGCGCCTCTTGCATGGCGCACGGCCCATAGCCCGCTCAATCCGATTCCGACGACAAAGAGTATGAGCAAAGCGCTCAGTATCTCTCGAGAGGGCAAACGCACGGTCATAGCTCCCAGCGCCTTGACGATCAATTGGTCATCTTCGACCGTTTCGCGATCTTCTCTCGAACTTGCTAGAAGCTTCGCTTCTAAGGGAAGGGCGTCCAGCGCCACAAGCAAGACGTTGCCGTAACCAATAGGGAGTTCCCATACGATAGGGCGACCATCGGCTTCTTCTGCCACGCGTGCTCCGGCACGCAGATCGCCTTCGAGCCAGGAGACTTCTCGACCGTTGAACTCTCTGGGGACAACCTGCCCGTTTGCAATGGGCAAGAGATGAGCCCACCAGCCGTGTGCCGTCGCCCACGATGGCCGCGCAACAGTAGCCCCTGTGCCAGACTGCTCGTACCAATTATCACCTGACAATACGATCAGTTCGCCTCCCCTGAGCAACCATCCGTAGAGCGCCGCCCGCTGGGCCGCGCTCAAGCGCCCTGGGTCCAATCGTCCCCAGTAGACACGCTGAACGCTCTGATAGCTTGTCCACCGCTTCGGCAATTTTTCAGGCTCTACCGTCTCCCAATAGGGCATCTGGTTGTGCTGGAAGGCCACCCCCAAGGAAAACGGGGACTCGCTCCACCGTTCACGTATGTCTATTGCTGTGCTAACGATCTCGTGGGGGCCGGCGAAGAGTTTGATCTGGAGAGGAGCGCTGACGCTCTTGATGGAGAAATCGAAAGATATATTCTTCCGAGTTTCGGTGCCCAGGCTGACCGGCAGCCGCAGACGTTCTACAGAGCTTCTCTCGTTGAAATCGCGTACTTCTTGAGAGACTTCAAGATCGAAGACCTGCGTCGTCCCAGTGTTGCTGAGCGAGACAACGATCGGCGTCAAGGCCCCTGGCAGAAAGCGTCCGTTGAAGCCGATGTCTATCGCTTCAATGCGGGGCTGAGCCAGCATCGGCTCGGCTGTCAGAGCTATACCCACAAGCCCAAGCAACAGAACAAAACTGTATTGCCGCATGAGCCTCCTCCTGATGTAAGAGAGTACGGACCAGAGCCAGATTTGTCAAGGGGGGGAAGCGAGAATTTTTAGTGGGATAGCTCCGCTTGAGCCTCTGTGCTTAAGGCGGTCAGCTCCCATACCGCCAAAACCAATATAAGCATTACCAGCACGGCAGAGATGACACACCACGTGCAGATGGCGTAGATCACAAAAAGCTCCAGATACGTTAGATAGACCGAATACAGAAAAGCTCCTAATGCCAACCCAAAGTTCACCCCAGCGAGAATTCGACGTGTCTCCAGCGACGAAGTTCGTATCTGCACAGCCGTAACGACAAAAAAAACCAGATAGCCGATCAAGCCGATCACGGCCACAGGAATGGGGCCGACTTGGCTATACGGGCTGTTCTGCACGGTTTCACAATCTTGACTTCCGCCCCAACAGATGAGCCCACCCCCGCTGAATTTCTCATAGGTCAGATACCCAGCAACGCCTAGCCCGATAAGCGCCAAGACCGAAATGCCCCACAGCCGCCACGTCGTCGTCTTCATCGAGAGAGACTCCTTTCGATCAGCTCGCGCAGCCCCAGATAGTCTACGCCGCGCACGATCTGCCCATTGACGATAAAGCTTGGTGTGGAGTTGACACCTTGCTCTTGCCCTTCACGCACTTCGTCTTGCACCTTGTGCTTATACCGTTCAGAGTCAAGACATGTCTTGAAGTCTTCTTCTTTCAGTCTCAGCTCGCGGGCGAAGCGCACCAGATTGGGTTTGCTAAACGCGCCGCGGTTTTCCCCTCTCTGATTGGCGAATAATTTATCGTGATACGCCCAAAAGCCTCCCTGCTCCGCTGCACAATACGCAGCCTCCGCGGCCCAGACGGACTCCGGCCCCAAGAACGCGAAGTTTTTGTAGACCAGTCGAACTTTGCCCGGCTTAATATAATCTTCTACAATTCTGGACTTGTATTGTCTTGCAAAGATACCACAAGCCGGGCACTGAAAGTCCGAATACTCGTAGACCGTCACCGGTGCACTGGGGGTACCCATCTCCGGCAGAAAATCCTGCCCGACAGGACGGGTGACCTGAAAGCTCTCGCCGGGACGCGAAGAGAGCAGCGTTAGAACGACCAGACCGACGACGACGATCGCACCGACGGCGATTCCCAAGACAACCGGCTGACGATACCAAGGCATTTTCTGTTGGGATTTCTTCGCTGGTTTTTGTGGACGCTTGACGCTCACGAACATCTCCTCCGTTGTGGTTTCTACAAGATTATATTGAGCCTAGTCATGTCGCGCCATATCTGTCCTCATAGAGATTTCGGCTGCGGAGACACCCTCAGTAGATCACAATGGCCACCTTAGACGGATCTAATTGGCAACTGCACCGCTTCGACCGCCCCCAACCGTCTCTCCACGGCATGGGCCAGGAACAAGAGCAGCCGCACAAAACGCAAGCCCGCAGCCCAGAGTAGCCGCCCTCCTCGCCCGCGTCGCGGTCAACTGACCGCTGCCCACTTCAGAAAGACCCACAGGTTATGCAGCACCACAGCGATCCCCACCAGCAGACCGCGCAGGCCCACCTGGGCCGAGGCGGTGCGTGCCCGCGCCTGTTCCCACAGGCGAT
>JBBIUX010000027.1:0-24530 GCA_037440025.1 Candidatus Fraserbacteria bacterium
GCCTCTGCTGCATCCCGGCTAGCGCTTCGTCGTTGAGCTGGCGACGGCGCACTCCGCCCCACGGACGCTGGACGAGCAGTCCCTCTAGCCCCTCCGCTCGATAGCACTGCATCCAGCGTTTGAGCGTACGCTCGCTGTAGCCGATCATCTGCCCACACTCCCGGAGAGTTTGGACCATCCCCGCCTTCAACAGCCTCAAGGCTTTCACGCGCACTTCCTGTCGCGTGCCCCGTCTCTCCAGTTCTAACTCGTGCAACCTGGCGACGGATTCCCGGATGACTCGCTTCCAGTCGATACCACGCATCTTCATCCCTCCAAACGGAGTTTACTCCTTCTGGGGACATCTTGCAATAGATTTAGTATCACTCCATAGATACACCTCGTGAGAGACCTTTTCCGACAACTCCTCCATTATAGGGTCTCGACCGTGAGTTGGTCCGCCTTGTGAATCGGCTCTGTCAAATCCAAGATCGCCACGGTTCGTGGGACAGGATACGCCGACGACGTGAAGATGGTCAGACAGCGCTTGCCAAAGAGATAGCGCGGCGCATGGGGCTGGTGCCCGCGAATGAGAATCTTTTTCTCTAATCGTCTCATGACCTCGCGAAAGTAGGCTTCGCCATACTGGGGCCGACTCCACCAGTCCCCAAGATAATACCCCGAAACTTCTTGCCAGTCCCCCCAGGTGATCGCCCGCCAGTTCTCCGATCCTAACTCGATCTGATTGATCTCGCTCAGAGTTTGAACGTCTGGCAATCCGGCGTGGACGGCCAGCACGCCGTTGGGCGCCGAGAGGGCTAAGGGGAGCCGAGCGAGCGTCTCGGCAAAGCGCGCGCGACGCTCTTCAGAAAGACTTTGCCAAAAGTCTGCCGGAGAAAATTCTGTGAACTTCCAGCCTTCGTGGTTGCCCTGGAGCAAAAAGATATTTTTCGGGTGCTTCAGTTTCTGCTCCAACACAAAGAGAATATTCTCTAAAGACTGCGGCCCACGATCTACATAGTCTCCTAAAAAGACGAGCGTCGTCTGGGAATTCAGATAGCGCTCGATGACGATCTGAGAGGCTTCTATGTCGCCGTGAGTGTCGCCGACGAAGATAGCTCGTCCTTGGGAAGAGAGCTCGATGAGGCGGCCCTGACGCGCACACATCTGAGACGCTGCGTGCAAAAGCTCCTGCTCGTTCATAAAGATTTACACATCCAGCTTCAGCCCGCTGATCTCTTGCAATGTCCGCCATTTGGCCCGCACGCATTCGGGAAATCTCCCTGTGCGGGCGAAGTACTCTTCGAGAAACGCTCGCGTCTTTGGCTCAGCCGGATAGCCCCAGCCGAAATCGCCATACTGCTCGCGGAGCTTCTCAATCGCTCGGTCGCGATGGACCTTCGCGATGATCGAAGCGGCGCTCACCACGGGATAGCGCGCATCGGCACCGTTCTCGGCAATTAATTCGAAATCTCTCAGGTCCGCTTGACTGCGCAACGTTTGCGCAAAGTTTCGTTGCGCCTTTGGCCCCACCGGCAAATCCAACACGACTCGATTTGCGCTGCTCCGGCAAATGATCTGGGCCATCGCTTGCAGCTCGACGTTGGTCAAGTTTTCTGCCAATTCACTGGGCGCGATCTCTACACAAAGGATGCGCTGGGCTGTTTGAACGATCTGGGTGAAAAGTGCTCCACGCCGAGCACGAGACAGCTTCTTGCTATCACGCACGCCAAGCCGACGAAGGGCTTCAAGGTGCTCTTCAGAGACGAGAACGCCTGCGACCACTAAAGGCCCGATCACACAGCCTCGCCCGGCCTCATCTATCCCTAAAATCTTCATGGCAGTTTGCAGAGCGACTCGCTCAGTCTATACAATTCACCGTGCTCAAAGCAATTGGGAGGTATAGACGTGTCACGAAAGCTTTTTGTTCTCAGCCTCGATGGGACGCCCTACACCCTCATCAAAGAAGCCATCGCCCAGGGCCGATTACCCCATCTTCGAAAGCTCTTCCGAGAAGGCTCATGCGCGCAGATGGATTCTGTCATTCCCACGATCTCTTCGGTCGCCTGGGCCACGTTCGCCACCGGGGTCAACCCGGCCAAGCACAATATCTTTGGTTTTATAGACTTAGATGCCCAGATGCGTTTTGTCATTCCCAACGCCACGTATCTGAAAGCCATCCCCCTCTGGCAACGCCTGCACGATCAGGGACTGCGAAGCATCTGGGTCAACCTGCCCATTGCTTACCCTCCCGCCCCTATCAATGGGATGATGATTTCAGGGTTTTTGGGCACACGGCTTGAAGAGAGCGTCCACCCGCGCCGCCTGCTGCCGTTGCTCCGTCAAGTACGCTATGTTATTGACCCCGACCCCGCCCGCGCGCACTCGGACCCGAAGGGTTTTTTAGCAGAGCTCTTCGCAACCGTGGAGGCCCGCCGCCATTTGACTTTCTGCCTTTTAGAAAGCGAACCGTGGGACTTCTTTATGCTCCATATTATGGAAACCGACCGGCTCCATCATTTCTATTGGACAGCCAAGGACGATCCCCACAATCCGTACCATCAAGAATTCTGGAGGCTCTATAGTGAGATTGACTATTTTATTGCTGAGCTGGTGGAGCGACTCCCTCAAGAATGCGAGTTTCTCGTCCTATCGGATCACGGTTTTTGCCACATTCAGAGCGAAGTTGAACTCAATCTCTTGCTCCGAGAGCGCGAGTTTTTGAAGTTTCGCAACGGCCCTCCGCAGGATTTCTCCGAACTCGCTCCACAAACCCGCGCCTATGGACTTATCCCCGGGCGGCTCTATGTCCGAGATCGCGAGTACGAGCGCACCCGCAGCGAGCTCATTGCAGTTCTCGAAGACCTCAAAGACCCTCAGACCAATAGACCAGTCATCGCGCAAGCCTACCGCCGGGAGGCCATCTACGCCGGTCCCCAGCTCCCACGCGCTGCTGATATCATTGCCATACCGCACAACGGGTACGATTTGAAAGCCCGACTCAACGCAACTCAACTCTTTACGAAAAGCCACCTCCAGGGAATGCACACATTTGACGATGCGTTTCTCTTTGTGCGCGGACGCGCCCTGCATTTGAAAACAAAGCCCAGCTTGCTAGACCTCGCTCCAACGATCTATGCCCTGATGGGGTTGCCTAAGACTGCCGAGTTTGAGGGGCGCAATCTTTTAGCGGAGGCCGCGTGAGATTCATTATCTATTCTAAAGCTCTGTATTCAAGCTGGATCTACTATAGTCCGGATCGGATCGCCTTCGATGCCGGCGAGGGCATCAGCACGGTTTTGGGCAACAAAGTCTTCGCCCTTGAACGGGTCTTTTTGAGTCACGGCCATGCCGATCACATCACGGGTCTTATCGGGCTGATCAATATCCGCAACACCGGCATGGGGGATACTGAAAAGCCGTTAACAATCTATTACCCGGCCGGCAACTGGCGTGTAGCTGAGCTTATCAGCTATATTGGCAAGACCAACCGCCGCTTACGATACCTGCTCGAGTGGGTTCCTGTGAAAGCCGGAACACGCATTGACATCTTCTCTGGGCAGTGTGATCGCTACGTCGAAACTTTCAGAACGGTCCACTCGGACAGTGAGGTCTCCCTGGGCTACAATATCGTCGAGCGGCGCAAACGCTTGAAGGCTGAGTACCGCGACCTGCCCCAGTCAGAGATCGTGAAATTAGCGCACCAGGGCAAAAAAGAAGAGATTTCTGAGAGCTATCCGAAACGGCTTTTCTCCTATGGCGGCGACTCTGTGGCCCTCAACCCCCATGATGTGTTAGACACGGATATTCTCTGTCACGACTGCACGTTCTTGACAGAAGAGGAGCGCGAAGACTATAAGCACGCCACGCTGTCCGAGGCCCTGGAGGTCGCATTGCGCGCTCGTGTGCAAGAAGCTTTGCTGGCTATGCACATCAGCTCGCGTTACAAGCACTCTCTCAAAGAGATAGAAGAACAGCTCGCGCGGGAGCACCCGACGCTGCCTTTCACGGTGGTCTTTGTCCCGCCGGGAAAGCTCTTTCGCTACGAGTGAGCAGGAGCTTCTAGAGGTTGCTCGATCTCTACGATGTGATTGTGCTCATCCACGTGGATAATGCGGGGGCGGTGTTGTTGCACTTCTGTCAGTGCGAAGCTGGCATATGTCAGAATGATCACCAAATCGCCGGGGGCCCCCCACCGAGCTGCCGCGCCGTTGAGCTGCACCGTCCCTGACCCTGGCGGCCCAGCGATGACGTATGTCTGCAGGCGCGACCCGTTGTTCACGTTCACAACGTCCACTTTCTCAAAGGCAGCGATCTGCGCCGCTTCCATCAGTTGGGCATCAAGCGTCAGGCTGCCCTCATAGTGCAGATCGGTCGCGGTGATCGTCGCCCGATGGATCTTGGACTTCAAAAGCTCAATACGCATGCTTTAATCTTAGGGCGTGCCGGAGCGCCATGCAAGCCGAACCCCAACGCTGTCAGAGCCAACCGCTTGCACGCTATAATAAAAATGTGGTAAGATGTGCACCGTTAGCTGTGACTGAAGAGATTTGACCTATGGTGAGCTTCATCATCCGGCGCGTCGCGTACATGATCCCACTGCTCTTTATTATTTCTGTGGTGGCCTTCACTGTAGTCAAGATGCAGCCCTCCGATCTGGTGGCTCAGTGGAAGTTTAACCCCAGTATTGGCACGGAGCAACTAGAAACCCTGATCAAGCAATTTGATCTCGATAAAGACCCGGTCGCTCAGTACATCAGTTGGATGAAGAACATTTTCACGAAGGGTGACTTAGGGTTCTCTTTCTTCAATAAGGTGCCGGTGCTTGAATATCTCTTCGGGCGTGGGGCCTTGCTGTACAGTATGATCATTATCTTTGTGACGATGCTGTTTACGTGGGCTGTTGCTATCCCCATCGGCATCTACTCTGCCACCCATAAATACTCTTTTATGGACCATTTATTAAATTTCATGGGGTTTTTGGGGCTGTCCGTTCCCAACTTCTTGCTCGCTGTGATCTTCTTGCAGCTCATGGTTGGTGTGCTGAACGTGGGCACGTGGTGCAACTATGCGTGGCTGCGCCCAGTAGTGGAGTTCTTCCGGCCGGGAGTAGAGTGCACCCCAGGCCAAGGGCTGGGCGTGGGGTATCTCTTCGACCACGAGTATTTGCTCGCCCCGTGGAGCTTGGAGAAGTTTCGGAACTTCCTGTGGCATCTGTGGCCCGTCGTGCTGATCGTGGGGACAGCGAACATCGCTGCTCTTATTCGCTATATGCGCGCGAATCTCTTAGACGTTCTGGGGCAACCCTATGTACAGACGGCCCGCGCCAAAGGGCTCTCCGAGCGCGTCGTCATCTACAAACACGCGGTGCGCAATGCCATCAACCCCTTGGTCAGTATGCTCGGCTTCTGGATCCCCTTGATGTTCGAGGGGATGCTCGTCACGTCAGCAGTGCTGAGCTTACAGACAGTAGAGCGCTTCTATTTCGATGCCCTCAGCACCCAAGACCAATGGGTCATCATGGGCGGGTTGCTCTACTTTGGCGTCATTTTGCTGGTGGGAAATCTGTTCTCGGATATTTTGCTCGCCGTAGTGGACCCCAAAATTCGCTATGAATAAAGAAATCCCTGGAAAGAAAAAGCAAGGAGTCAAGCCACCTACAGGCGACAGCGTGGGTAGCTTTGAGCCCGTCTCCCAGTGGCGCCTGATCTGGCGACGCTTTAAGCACCATAAGATCGGCCTCATCGGCACAGTAATTATTCTGCTCTTCTATCTGGTCTTCGTTGGGCTAGCGGAGTTCATCGCTCCGTATAACTATAATAACGAGCATCGGGAATTCGGCTTCGTCCCGCCAATGCTCACCAGAATTCGCTTCTGGGACAAGGACGGGAATTTCTCGTTCAAACCGTTTGTCTATGGCTTGGGGAAGTGCCAACTCTACTTGAACCCTCTCACCAATGAGCAAACATGTGACGATAACCCAGCATACTTTCCCCAGCCGGGGCAATTCCGTTGGCTGGAAGATACAAACTACAAGTGCAATATTGAATTCTTCGTCCGGGGGGAAGAATATACCGTCGTGTTCTGGGATGACTTGCTCCAGCGGTTCCAGAATCTGCTTCGGTGGCTGGGGTGGAAGGATCTGCATCTGCCGAGGTTGCGCTCCAACTTGCACTTCTTTGGGGCGCGCCAGGATGGCGTCCCCTTCGACCCGTACTCGATAGACAAATCCCCCTGCCAGCTCTTTCTCTTTGGGTCGGATAAATTGGGCTATGACATCTTCTCCATGACACTCGTTGGGGGCAAGATCTCGCTGATCATCGGCCCGATTGTCATCGTGATCGCCTTTATCGTGGGCATTCTCTTGGGGGGTATCTCGGGGTATTACGGCGGTGGCTTAGACACGTTCATCCAACGCGTCATCGAGATCTTCATGGCCTTGCCGCGCCTCTCGTTCTTGCTGGCGCTCTCGCTGATCCTCTCAGCGAACAAGCTCTACGGCATGGCGACGTTCTGGGGGATCGTCGTCATTCTGGCGCTGGTGAGCTGGGCTCCCATTGCGCGCGTCATCCGTGGGCAGTTCTTAGCCCTGCGCGAATCGGACTTCATCGCGGCGGCCCAAGCCATCGGCAGCAGCGACTTGCGTATTATCCTGAAGCACATCCTCCCCAATACCATGAGCTATCTCGTCGTAGCCGCCACGCTCACCGTCCCCAATTTCATCATCTTGGAGAGCACGTTGAGCTTTCTGCGCTACGGCATCAGATCTCCCCTGACGAGCTGGGGCGTCTTGATGCAAGAGGCCTGGTACACCAGCGTCATTCAAAACTACCCCTGGTTCCTGGTCCCCGGCATTTTTATCGTGCTCTCTGTGCTCGCTTTTAATTTTATGGGTGACGCCCTGCGCGATGCCGTAGATCCCTTCACCGTGACCGGCGTCAAAGAAGAACCAACATAGTCAAAAAAGCGTGAGCACCGCCGACACTCCCCCACTAGACACAGCGCGAAATCATTTGATTTTTTCCGAGTTTTTGCGTATTATAGACTGTCCGTCTGGACACCTTCCAAGGGGGGAATAGATTCTTATGCCGGAACAGATTGAGCGAACCTATATCGAAGACGAGATGCGTGAGTCGTATATAAACTACGCCATGAGCGTCATCCGCGGGCGAGCCATCCCCGACGTGCAGGACGGCTTAAAACCCGTGCAGCGACGCATTCTCTACGGAATGTATCAGCTGGGCTTGATGCCCAACCGGCCGCACAAAAAGTCCGCGAGAATCGTCGGCGAGGTCATGGGCAAGTACCATCCCCACGGCGATCAAGCCGTCTACGACACGATGGTCAACATGGCCCAAGAGTTTTCATTTCGCTATCCCCTCATTGACGGCCAGGGCAACTTCGGCAGCATTGACGGCGACGAACCGGCAGCGATGCGCTACACCGAAGCCCGCTTGGCCCCCATCGCCGAAGAGTTTCTCTCGGAGATCGAAGAAAACACTGTTGATTTCGTGCCCAATTTCGACGACTCGCTGACCGAGCCGGTCGTCCTGCCCTCAAAAGTCCCTAATTTGCTCATCAACGGCTCCTGGGGCATCTCGGTGGGCATGACCACCCAGATACCCCCGCACAATTTGGCCGAAGTCGTGGAGGCCCTTGTCCATCTGATTGAAAGACCAGGGGCGCCGTTGGAAGAGTTTTTGCAGTATATCAAAGGGCCGGACTTCCCCACCGGCGGAATTATTCTGGGACGCCAAGGCATCGAAGAGGCCTATCGCAACGGAGAGGGGAAGCTGCGCGTGCGCGGCGTGGCACGCATCGAGGACCATAGCATTATTATCTCCGAAATCCCCTTCCAAGTGCGAAAGTCTACTTTAGTCGAATCGATAGCCAACAAAGTCCGCTCCGGTGACATTGACGAGATCTCCGATCTCCGAGACGAATCCGACCGTGACGGCATTCGCATTGTCGTCGAACTCAAGCGCGGTAGCAACCCCCAGTTGGTCTTGACCAAGCTCTATAAGTACACGCCCTTAGAATGGACTTTCGGTGCCAACTTTTTAGTCATCGTTGACGGCAACCCCAGAAAATTAGCTCTCAAAGAACTGCTCTATTATTTCTTAGCCCATCGGCGCGAGGTCGTCCGGCGGCGCACGCAATTCAGACTGAACGCGGCCCAAGAGCGGGCCCATCTCTTAGAAGGGATGCTCAAGGCCATCGAGAACCGCGATGAGATTATAGCATTGATCAGCAAGTCCAAAGATGCCGCGCACGCGATGGAAGCCCTCCAAAAGAAATACAAGCTCTCTGAGAAACAAGCCGACGCCATTTTGAAGATGCAACTGCGACGCTTCACAGCTTTAGAGAGCAACGAGCTCCAGGAAGAGTACAAAGAGAAGCAGAAAGCGATCAAAGAGTATAAAGAGATCTTGGCCAGCCCCCACAGACTCGACGGGATCATCAAAGAAGAATTGCTCGCGCTCAAGAAGAGATACAGCGACGCGCGGCGCACCCAAATTCTCGCGGACGTTGACGGCGAACCCCTGAGCGAAGAGGCGTTCATTCCGGATACAGACTTGCTCATCAGCGTCAGCGTCAAGGGCTACGCCAGCGCTCCCAAAGAAGAAGCCTATAGAAAACAACAACGCGGGGGCAAAGGGATCTTAGTGATGAGATTGCGCGAGGGCGACGCGATGAAGCGCGTCTTCACCTGTCACGCGCGCGACGACCTCTTGGTCTTCAGTAAGGCACACAAGGCATATAAAATGAAGGCCTATCAATTGTACTCAGACCGGCGCGATGTCAAGGGCGAGAACCTGAGAAACTTTATCGGCATGGAGGCCGACGAAGAGGTCTGCGCGCTCTTGCCCCTGCACACCGACGGGACGGAGAATCGTTACTGTCTCATGGCCACCGCCCAGGGGATTCTCAATCGCAATGCGTATACGGACTTCTATAACGCGCACACCAGCGGGATTTTGGCGATCAACCCCGATTCAGGGGATTACATTGTCGACGCTGCTATCTCCCAAGGAACAGGGGAAGTCTTGTTAGCGAGCGCTCACGGGATGACCATTCGCTTCAAGGAGGAGTTGGCCCGCTGCACCGGCCGCCCCAGCAAGGGCGTCATCGGGATGCGCCTGAACGAGGGCGACCGGCTCATCGGACTGGTCACGCTCGAACCCGGAGATCCCGAAGATAAGTTGCTCTTAGTCACGGAGAACGGTTACGGCAAACGCACCCCGTTAGAAGAGTTTCCATCCCAAGGGCGAGGGGGCAAGGGCGTGCTCGGCATCAAAGTAGACGAGAAGACCGGGCTGATTGTCGCCATCGAGAAGGTGAAAGATGACGACGAGATAATGGTTACGACACTTAACGGAAAGATCATTCGCATCTCGGCGGGGGAAGTGCGCATTGTTGGTCGCTATGCCAAGGGCGTCAAACTGATAGATTTGGACGAGGGCGACAAGGTCGTCTCGGTAGTACGCTATGTGCCGGGCAAGAACGGCGAGCCTTCAGAAAACAGTGCTGGCCAAGAGACCGCAGTAGAAAGCTAAGGCCCTCACCCCGCCCTGCGGGCACCAGCCCCCCTCACCCCCTCTCCCTCCGAGGGGATGGGGGTGAGGGTGAGAGGAGCAGGGGGTGAGGGCCGTGAAAGACTATGCGCACGGTCATCGGTCTGGAAGTCCATGCCCAATTATTGACAAAGACCAAGCTCTTCTGTAGTTGCTCAGCAGATTATTTCGGAGCACCTCCCAATGCGCACACCTGCCCGGTCTGTCTAGGGATGCCCGGAGCGCTGCCTGTACTCAATGAAAAGGCCGTGGAATATGCCCTGAAAGCTGCGCTGGCCCTGCATTGCCAGATTCCCCGACGTTCGATTTTTGCCCGAAAGAACTATTTCTACCCCGATCTGCCCAAGGGCTATCAAATCTCGCAGTTTGATGAGCCCTTGGCCGTGAGAGGCTATCTCGATCTGCCCCGTGGGAAGCGCATCGGGATTCGGCGCGTCCATTTAGAAGAGGACGCTGGGAAATTACTGCATATAGAGAACGGCTCCAGTTTGGTAGACCTCAACCGCGCTGGCGTGCCCCTGATCGAGATCGTCAGCGAGCCCGATCTCAGTTCTCCCCAAGAAGCTAGGCTCTATGTGGAAGAGCTGCGGCGGATTCTGCAATACATTGGGGTCTGCAGCGGCGACATGGAAGAGGGCTCGCTGCGTTGTGACGCCAACATATCAGTCAGCCCCGACGGTCCGTTGGGGACGAAGACCGAGATCAAGAATATGAACTCTTTCCGTGCCATTGAGGAAGCCCTCAAGTTCGAAGTCCGGCGGCAGAGAGAGATTCTGGGCCGTGGCGGAACCGTGGAGTACGATACGCTGCTATGGAATGAAAAGACGGGCAAGACAGAACTCATGCGCAGCAAAGAAGCGTCTGATGACTATCGCTACTTCCCGGACCCTGATCTACCCCCGTTGGAGATAGACGACTCTTGGAAAGAGAAGATTTCGGCATCGCTGCCGGAGTTGCCCGCGGCCAAGCGGGCCCGCTGGGCCCAAGAGTACGGCCTGCCGGAGTACGATATCAATGTACTCACGGATGAGCGCCAAATCGCCGAATATTTCGAAGCCGTCGTCAGAATCTATGACAACCCCAAAGACGCCAGCAACTGGATGATGTCAGAGCTTTTGCGCCTTCTGAAAGAGGGCCAGACGGCTGAGATCGCGCTCAAGCCGGAGCATTTTGCGCATGTCCTGCAGATGGTCAGTTCCGGACAGATCAATCGCACGGTCGCTAAAGATGTGATCGAAGAGTCTTTTCAGACGGGCAAAGCCCCGGAGGAGATCGTGCGCGAGAAGGGGTTATCACAGATCTCCGACGAGGGGGCCTTGGCCGAGATTATAGTGAAAGTTTTGGCGGAAAACCCCAAAGCCGTGGCGGACTTCAAGTCCGGCAAAGAAGCTGTCGTCGGCTTCTTGCAAGGGCAAGTGATGAAAGCAACACAGGGGAAAGCTGATCCGAAACGAACGAAAGAAGTGCTCGTGCAGAAGCTCAAAGAGATATGAAGATTCACAGCCGCTTTTCGTTCAGTCTATACGCCGCAATCCCGAACGCCACGGCGACATTGAGCGACTCTTTCTTCCCGTGCATCGGCAGGGCAATGATGGCGTCGGCCCGCTTCACGAGAGCCTGAGAGAGTCCAGTCACTTCGTTCCCCAACACGAGCGCGAGGGGGAATTTGGGGAGAAACTCGCGATAGTCTATCGTGGGCAGATCAAGATTGTTCTCCAGGGCGACGATCTGAACGCCCTGGGCCTTGAGGCGGTGGAGCAGCCGCCAACTCTGCACGACATGCTCCCATGGCACAGTCTTCTCAGCGCCTAGCGCGACTTTCTCGATCTCGTACCGCGGCGGGCAGGGCGTATATCCGCAGAGATAGATTTTCGTGATCCCAGCTGCGTCGGCAGTACGGAAGATCGCCCCGACGTTAAACGTGCTGCGGATGTTGTCGCAGATGACATAGAATTTCTCTGTGAACATAGTGCCATTGTACACCACCATGCACCCGCGGTATACTGAAGCTATGATCAAACTGGATGGCCATTCGCTTACTATAGAGCGAGCAAGAGAAATCATCTGGGAGGGAGAGCCGGTCTCGCTCTGCGGTGAAGCCCTGGAGCGCGTGCGCGCCTCGCGTCGTGTCATCGAAAGGATCGTTGCCCAAAATCGGCGCATCTACGGGATTAACACGGGCTTTGGGAAGCTGAGCACCCGGACAATTCCCAGCGAAAAGCTCTCGCTGCTGCAAGAAAATTTACTCAAGAGTCACGCCGTCGGCGTCGGCGAGCCTCTGCCCGATGACGTCGCTCGTGCGGCCCTGCTCTTTCGCTTACATTCCCTTTTGCAGGGGCGATCTGGCGTGCGTGTCGAGGTCGTTGAATATCTGAAAGAGCTTCTCAATCGTGCCGTCGTGCCTCTCATTCCAGCCAAGGGCTCCGTCGGTTCCAGTGGGGACTTGGCCCCGTTAGCCCATTTGGCCCTGCTGTTGATCGGCGAGGGTCAAGCACGGTTCAACGAAAAAACTCTCTCAGGGCGCGAACTTTTGAAAGAGATCGGGCGAGAGCCCTTGCAGTTAGCCCCCAAAGAAGGGCTGGCTCTGATCAATGGAACTCAAGTGACATTGGCGCTCGGGTTTGTGGCTCTTGTAAAAGCACAGGGATTATTGGAGCAAGCGCAGGCAGTCGGTGCGCTGGCCCTCGAAGCAATGTGTGGGCACCTCGAGGCTCTTGATGACCGTCTTCATCAGGCGCGTCCGCATCCCGGCCAGCTTCGTGTGGCCAACACTATGCGCCAGTGGCTTGCCGGAAGCAACCTCGCCGGCAGTCGAACTGAGGACGTGCAAGATAATTACACTTTGCGCTGCATTCCCCAAGTGCTAGGAGCATCGGCAGATGTGCTGGATTTTGTCGCGGAAAAATTTGAGATCGAGATGAACTCGGCGACCGACAACCCGCTTGTGTTTGCCGAGTCTGGCGACGTGCTCTCAGGAGGAAATTTTCACGGCCAGATTCTCGCGTTCGGGTGTGAGCTCTTAGGGCAGGCTGTGGCGGAGATCGGGAATTTCTCGGAGCGCCGCACGGCGCTCCTGCTCGAGGCGCCTGATCTCCCTACGTTTTTAGTGCACGACAGCGGTCTGAACTCCGGCTTGATGGTCCCCCAATACACAGCTGCTGCTCTGGTCGCCGAAAACAAAGTCCTGGCTCACCCGGCCAGCGTTGATTCTATCCCTACGTCGGGCGGCAAAGAGGACCATAACAGCATGGCTACAACCTCGGCGTACAAAGCCCTCCTCATAGTAAAGAACGTTGAGATCATCCTCGCTGTGGAGCTTCTGACAGTCTGTCAAGCCTTGAGCTTCCGGGACAGAGCTCAGATGGCCCCGCGTACCCGTGCCCTCTATGAACGCCTCCGTCAGCACATCCCGCCCTTGTCGGACGACCGGCTCTTGCAGTATGATGTGCAAGGAGCGATTCGGATAATTCAGGATGGTGTCTGGTTGCATGGAGTTTAAGTCGGGGTTTGTCGGGGTGTTAGGACAGGCCAATGTCGGCAAATCGAGCTTTATTAACGCGCTCTTCGGGAAAAAACTCTTAATCGTCTCGGAGAAGCGCCAGTCTACACGGCACCGTATCCAATGCGTTCTCACTCTGCCGGGTGCGCAAATTATCTTTGTGGACACCCCGGGCCTCCACCAGCCCGTGGACAAACTGAGCAAATATTTACTGAAGCAAGCGTACGCCGCTCTTTCGGGATTAGATGTGTTGGTCTATATGACCGAGCCCTGGGGACGCTTGCACGAGTACGACGAGAAAGTCTTTGATCATCTGAGAAATTTCACGAACCCCATTGTGCTTTTGATCAATAAGATAGACCTCGCTTCGCCCAGCACGCTCGAAGAGACAAAGGCTGCGTATCAGCAGACCGGGCTCTTTCGCGAGATCGTGCCCATCTCATGCACGCATGATGCCAATCTGGGAGTGGCCGCCAACGCTCTTGCTGAGTTGCTTCCTGAAGGTCCCCGGTACTTCGAAGACAATGTGTGCATGGACAGATCAAGTGAATTCATGGTTGCTGAATTCATTCGCGAAAAGATCTACCAGTTGACACATCGAGAAATTCCTTATTCTACGGGTGTCGAGGTCGTCCACATGAAAGAACGAGAGGACAAAAAGCTCATGGAAATCTTTGCCAATATCTATGTGGCGCGGGAGTCTCAAAAGCCCATTATCATTGGGAGCGGAGGCCGCATGATTAAAGAGATCGGGCGCTTATCTCGACAGGAGATCGAAACCTTTCTGGGCAAGCAGGTCTACCTCGATCTCCAAGTGAAGGTGCGCCCCGGGTGGAATGAAGACGAAGCCCAGATCGCCCAAATGCTGGGAGGCGAAGGGTAAGCATGGCCGAGTCCCCATTTCAGTTTTCTCCAGAGCTATACAAAGCTTTAGTGGAGAACGCGCTGGTGGGTATCTATGTGTTGCAAGAGGGCCGCTTTCAGTATATCAACCCGGTGTTAGAACGTCTCACGGGCTACACGTGTGAGGAGCTGAGGGGGAGAAGCGTGCTCGATCTTGTCGTGCCCGAAGACCGCGAATTGGCATCACAGTACATTCAGGCGCGCGAAACCGGCCAGCTTGATCAAGCACATTATTATTTACGCGGGCGAAGCAAAGACGGTCGGATCGTTTGGTACGAGGTCTTGGGGCAGCGTGCCGAGTGGAACGGCCGGCCGGCCATTATCGGCACAGCCCTGGATGTGACCATTCAGAAGGAGACGGAGCAATTCCGCCAGCGTTTAGTAGCTATCGGCACGCAAATTCTCCAGAATACCGATACAACAGCGATCTTGAAAGAAATGGCCCAAGCTTTTGCGCAGTATTCGAAGTTTCGCCGGATCGGCGTCTCGCTCTACGCCGCGCCGGTTTCCCCTGCTCATCAAGACCCTCCCCCGATTGCCGAGTACATTACCATAGGGTTGTCGCCTGAGCAAGAGCAGCTCATCTGGCAGCATAGTGCTGCAGGGAAAGTGTCCTCGGACAGGCAGATTCTGGAGGCCGGCCACCCCATTGGCCCAGCCCTCTATGTCACGCCGGAACGCCTGCCACAACTGCGTGAGTACGCCGTCGTCACTTCAGAGGCCGGTGCCGAGTGGGGGCCTTACGATATGCTCTATTTGCTCTTGCGCAGCGGGGATCAAATCTTCGGGCGGATCGCCCTGTCACAACCGTGCGATGGCCGACTGCCCACGCCTGAAGAATTAGAACCATTGGCTCTCTTAGTCAATATGGCGATCTTAGCAGTGATGAACAGCTATCAGTTACGCTCCTTGCAGGAGCAACAGCAGCAGTTATTGGAACAGATGCGCCATGACCCGCTCACCGGCGTCTACAATCGCCGGGCTCTGGATGAAATGTTGCGCCAGCTCATGCAGGCTCAGGAACCCTATACGCTGGTTTTGCTAGACATAGATGACTTCTTTGAGGTCAACGATCGCTTCGGGCATCTCGTCGGCGACCGTGTTATCCAAGGACTGGCCCAGTTCCTAGGGCAGATCATTCGGAAATCCGATAGCCTCTTTCGCTACGGCGGCGACGAGTTTATCGTGCTGATGCCGCAGACGACCCGCGAGGGGGCCGAACACGTGCTGACGCGAATCGACCCTGAATTGCAGGAGTTGAGCAAACGCTGGGCGCAAGAGTTGCCGGGCCTGCAGCTCTCGATCAGTTTGGGGCTGTCTTCGTGGTCTCCGGAGGAGCCGCGCCCGCTCGATGACATCTTTGAAGAGGCCGATCAGTTTATGTACCGGCGCAAGCGCGCCAAGGCCCTCACCCCGCCTGCGGCACCCCTCTCCCGTCCAGACGGGAGACAGGAGGGAGAATGATCGAAATTCGCTCATTGCGAACACTCGACGAACTGCACGCTTGCGAAGCGTTGCAGAAGAAGATTTGGGGATTTGAAGACATCAGCATTGTGCCGCACCATCTGTTATTGACGACGATTAAGAACGGGGGAGTGCTGTTAGGAGCGTTTGAAGAGAGTGGCCCTCACCTCGCCCTCACCCCGCCTGCGGCACCCTTCTCCCATCCAGACGGGAGAGGGGTTGGGGGTGAGGGCCTTGTGGGCTTTGTGTACGGGTTCCCTGGCATCGAAAACGGCAAACTCAAGCACTGCTCCCTGATGTGTGCCGTCTTGCCAGAGAGACGTTTTCAGGGCTTGGGGTATCAGCTGAAGCTCAAGCAGCGTGAGGCCGTGCTCGCCCAAGGGATCGAGTTGATCACGTGGACATTCGATCCGTTGGTGAGCCCCAATGCCCGCTTGAATTTACACAAACTAGGTGCCATCGCCAACCGTTATGAGCGCAATCTGTACGGGAACATGCGCGACCGGCTGAACGCTGATTTACCAACCGATCGCTTGACGGTTGAGTGGTGGATCAACAGCCCACGCGTGCGGGCACGATTGCAGCCAAAGAGCGAGGAATGCCGCACCCCAAACGAGATCGTCATCGTCAATCAGACCGAAGAGCAGGATGGCTTTTTAGTCGATCGCGAGTATTCGCTCACACACACCGAGCCGACATTGCTTTTGGAAATCCCCTATCGTTGGCAGGAGATGCGCGAGCGGGATGTAGAGCTGACCAAACGCTGGCGTCATGAGACACGCGAGATCTTTGAGCGATACTTTTCGCAGGGCTACTATGCGAGCGACTTTTTCGTCATGGACAACCGAGCGTTCTATCTGTTAGAGCGAGCAAGCAAAGAAGACCTGCTGGAGCGGGAAGAAGGCCCTCACTCCCCGCCCCTCTCCCCGTAGGGGCAGGCCCCCGTGCCTGCCCTGGGCAACTCCAATGAAACTCGAAGCCATCGAGCTGCGCCAGATCGAGATGGAGCTGGTCGAGCCCTTTGAGACGAGCGGCTGGCGCGAGACCATTCGACCCGCGATTATTATTGCTCTGCATAGTGAAGGGCTGACCGGCTACGGGGAGTGCGTCGCGGGGGCTGGTCCCTGGTACTCCTATGAAACGGTGCAGACGGCTTGGCATGTGCTAAAAGACTTTCTCATTCCGGCGGTGCTGGAAAAGAGCTTTGCATCTGCTGAAGAGCTACAAGCAGTGCTGGGGCGGATACGAGGCCACCCGATGGCCAAAGCCGGGCTCGAAGCAGCTTTCTGGGACGTGCTCGCGCAATCACAAAAGATCTCATTGGCTCAACTGCTCGGTGGCACAAAAGAGCGCATCGAGAGCGGAATCTCTATCGGAATTCAGAAAAACATTCCCGAACTCTTGAGCGTCATCGAGCACCGACGAGCTCAGGGATATAAGCGAATAAAGCTCAAGGTCAAACCTCGTTGGGATGTTGCCGTTCTCCGCGCCGTGCGCGAACGCTTCCCAGATATCGAACTGATGGCTGACGCCAACGCAGCGTATCGTCTTGCAGACCGGGAGCGCCTCGCGCAGCTCGACGAGTTTGGTCTGCTGATGCTCGAACAGCCATTGGACTACGACGACTTACTAGACCACGCTGCCCTGCAAAAAGAGCTAAAAACCCCGATCTGTCTGGACGAGAGCATCAAGACCCCTGAGGACGCGAGAAAAGCCCTCGATATTGGAGCGTGTAAGATTATTAATATCAAGCCGGGGCGGGTGGGCGGGCTGCTGAACGCGAAGGGAATTCACGATCTCTGTCGGGAGCGGGGCGTGCCGGTCTGGTGCGGCGGGATGCTGGAGACGGGGATTGGGCGAGCGGCCAACGTTGCGCTTGCCAGTTTGCCAGGCTTTGTGTTCCCAAACGATATTTCTGCCAGCGCGCGCTACTGGCGCGAAGATATAATCGAGCCGCCGTTTGCCTTGGAGCGCGACGGAACTATCAAAGTTCCGACGGAGCCTGGGCTGGGCGTGACCGTGCTCAACGAGCACCTAGAAAGAGTCACTAAACGCCGCGAGAGCTTTCAGGCATGATTCTCAAAACCGTCGGCTTGATTTTGCGTGCCATCAAGTTCCGCGAGAGCGATCTTATTCTCACCGTGCTCAGCCGCGACTACGGAAAGATTTCGCTGATCGCCAAGGCCGCACGGCGTACTGAGAGCAAGTTCGGCGCGGCCTTAGATTTGCTGACGCTCAGCGAGCTGGTTTTCTACGACGCGGAAAATCTCAAGTTGCTCAAAGAAGCAAGCATCCTTGAAGAGTATCGCGCCTTCAAGAGCGACTATGAGCGCTTGAGCCTCGCGCTTCAGTCGGCGCATCTGCTCAACCAACTCTTTGAGGAGCACCACCCCGACCGAGCGGTCTTCGAGCTGCTGAAAGATTTTCTCGATGGATTGAGCCGAGTGGGAAATCTTGCGCTTGGGGGGCTGGCCTTCAAGCTCAAGCTGTTGCGTGCTTTAGGGATCGTTCCCCGGATGGGTAGTTGTGCGCGCGGAGGGCACAGGCTCACGGACGCATTCTGGTTTTCTCCCCAGAGCGGGGGCTTCGTCTGCGGGGAGTGTCACCAAGCCGGTGACACGCGTCTCAGCCCTCGATTAGCCCAGAGCCTGAAGATGGTGTTGGGGCTCGGCTGGGGGAAATTAGATCGTCTGACGTTGGCAGGTGACGAAATCAAGCTGGCCGACGGACTGCTCGATGAGTTCATGGGGTTCCATCTCAAGGTGACACAAAAGTGAGAAGGCGGCAAGCCATCTCCGGAACGTTTTCGGTGCGACTGCTTGCCCCAGAAGAATGCTGCACCGAAAACGTTCCGCTGGAGACGATGGGGTTACATGCTCTCGAAGTAGCCGCCGATCTTAACCAATAAAACCGTGATCCCCAACGCGATCAGGAAGTTGCCTAATGCCGTTAAGAGCTCCACCATGGTTTCACCTCCTGAAAATCCTCTCCTGACAGCGACGAGCTTCATTGCCGCCGTCAATCTGTACCATCTCTATAGCACAAAAGGCGCGCCATTGTCAAACTGAGGTTCGGCGTATTTTTGTTAAGGGAGCCCCATTGTCTGATCTAATAACTGTAACGCTTCGTCGCGCCGGTCTAACAGCTGGCGCGGCTTCTTTTTCAACCTTTCTTGCAAGAGTGCATGCACAAGGAACGGGAAGACCGAAGTCACCTCGGCGAAGACATACTGAGAGTTTTTCGCAAATTCAGCCGAGACCTTGCCCCAGGTGTGCGCTTCCCCTGCCGTGCACGAGCTTAAGCCCCCATTCTGTACGTGTGCGTCACAAATCTGCACGTCACAATCGTAGCCCTCGGTCTCAAGACCACAGATTTGCGACAGATACGGCTCCGGCTGCAGACTGTAATTTTTCGGCACGCCCCCCCCTAAGATAATAATGCTGAGCTTTTGGGACCATTGATGCTTCGCGAGCCAATGATACGCGCTGAACTCGTGAATATCTGTCTCAATGTCAATGCCAAATTGGAATCTTTCGCCGAGCTTGCGCTTTAAATAAGCAACGTTCAGATAGATCGAGCTATCTTGAGGGGCACCGCAGAAGATCGGTACACGATGAAGGTGCGCTTGCACGGTGAGCGACGCCAAGGCCCTCACCCCCAGCCCCTCTCCCGACCTAACCCCCTGGCCCCCTTCCCTAAAGGGAAGGGGGGAACTCCCCTCCCTCTTTAGGGGAGGGGCTGGGGGAGAGGTCAGGCGGGGTGAGGGCCTCAAGAACCGGACCAGCCGCTCTCCTAACAGGTCGTGAAACTCCGGGGTGGTCATCTGCCTCTGAAAAGCTTTTTCTGTGAGGACCTTTTGCACGAATCTGTCTGTTCTGTAGAGATCGTCCTCTGGGAAGACCAAGTCATAGATTCGGGTCAGCCCGGCGCGGCGTAAGTGAATGTCTCCGATATTGGGGTCAACTGCGAAAAATTCCCCATCTATCGCTCGCTGCAAGTCGTGATAGATATTCGCGCCCGTCGTCACAAGAATATCTATGATTCCGGCTTTGATGAGCGGGATGAGACAGGTCGTGTGCAGGCCCGCCGGGGTCATCGCGCCGGAGAGCGAAAGCACAATAGTATGGTCCTCAGCGATCATGCGTCGAATGATTTGATAGCCCGTCGCTAGCTCGCGCCCGACAAAGGCCTGAAAGGCCGTTTCCAGCAGCTCCTCGGTGGACTCATTTCCCGTGATAGCATCTCCGGCGACCTTCGGGCCGGGCCTTTGTATCTGTCGGGCTTTCCCCATTTCTACTCCCTTCTCATGCCGTTCATGTGTTGGGCGTCGAGCACTTTGATCTTTTTGTATTTGAGGTCTTTGACGATCCGGCGCCAGTCGTAGCTATCAATCTTTATAACGAAGACGCCGGAGTCGGGCGTGGTGCGACACTCGTTGCAGGTGACGATGCTGCGCACGTTGGCGTCGTGTTCGCGCAGGACATCTAAAACTTCGGCGAGCGCGCCGGGGCGGTCCTCTAATTCAATAGTGAGACGTGTGCCCTTCTGATGGACCCCCAACAGCCCCAACAGGACTTCGAATATATCCGACTCCGTGATGATCCCGACGAGATGGTTGCCGTCCACGACGGGCAGCCCGCCGACTTTGTGCTTGCGCATGAGCAAGGCAGCTTGTTCGATGGGATCGTTGGGGCCGACGGTAATTGAATCCTCGGCCTTGATCATGATTTGCTCGACGGTGGTGCGGGCCAACAGATAATTTAATTCCCAGATGCTGAGTGTCGTGGCATCCGAGGGGCCGGCCTCTTGAATGTCGCTCTTGGTGATGATTCCCACGAGCTTGCCCCGTTTTGTGACGACGGGCAAGCGCCGCACACTGTGTTTCTTCATAATATCTTGGGCTTCCAAAATTGGCGTCTCCGGTGTTACTGTTACGACGTCGGTGGTCATCCACATGCGCACAAACATCGTCTTGTCCTCCTGACCTTCAGTATAACCGCTCGACCGAGGCGTTGGCAAAATGATCGAGGGGTATTACAGAAAAGAGCAGCCGTGACGAAGGTCAATAAAAACAATGATACAGATCAGAGCGATCTGTTCTTGACAATCGCGCACTTCTTGTGCTATAGTCTTACTCAGAGGTTAGCAGAAGCAGAACAAAAATAAGGACTCCAGGGGCCTGGATCCTTATGACAACCCTTTAGCGAGTAACGATCTGTCTTGAAGGAGGGGCTTCCGACAAGACATAGGCTTGCCCGATTTTTAGAGAAAAAAAGAGAGAAGGGGCGTCCGAGATGATGAGCCGACCCGTTCCCGCGAGTCTGGAGCTTCGTTCTCAAGCCGCCCCTCTTTTCTTTTTTATCCCAATCGCGCTCTTTTGTCAAGAACGAATGTCTCGTGGGAGGGGGTGATCGCTGAACCGAACTTATCACCGAGGGTTTAAAAACTGCAAAAAAGGAGGTTCTGCAACATGTTGCGAAGGAGCCTATATGTCTTGAGTGTACTAATGATTGGTGTCGTAGTTGGCTGCACAACGACGGCTCCGTTCATCACCAGCCTTGCTGGTCTGCCACACTCAATTACTATCCCCGCTACAATTGTGCTTACAGCCACTGGCGGCCCAGGCAGCAGCAAAGGGTTATTTACGTGGACGTTCAGCACCAATTGTGGAGGGACTTTCACCAGCACGACGACACCCAACAATGGGCCAGCCAATCCTATCACCATCGGTCCGACGACTGCCATATCAGTTCAGGTCACTTATGATTCGACAGGGGCTACTCCCGGCGCGTGTACCTTCACGGTCAAGCTTGTGACATCTTCCGGGAGAACGGCAATTTTCAGCGTGAACACGACAATTGACGCTCAAACTCTGACGGTAACGAAGACGGGGACGGGCAGCGGTAGCGTAACCAGCGATCCGGCAGGCATCAATTGTGGCGCTGTTTGTGTAGCTGGTTTTGACGATGGCACTGTGGTAACGTTGACCGCGACACCAGATGCAGGCTCGAAGTTCGACGGCTGGAGCGGGGATCCCGATTGCTCTGATGGCCAAGTAACGATGAATACTGACAAGACCTGCACGGCGACGTTCACCCTGATCACGGCGGGCCTGTCGCTCACGAAGGGGGATTCTCCCGATCCCGTGACATACGGGAGCAACGTGACCTACACGTTGACGGTGACTAATAACGGTCCTGATCCGGCGACGAATGTCACGCTGACCGATACATTGCCCGCGAATGTGACGTTCGTCTCGGCGACGCCCAGCCAAGGGAGCTGCAGTGGGACGACGACGGTCACGTGCAACTTGGGGACGATCAATAACGGAGCGAACGCGACGGTGACCATTGTCGTCCAAGCGAAGGCAGCAGGGATTGACCTGATCGTGGATGACGACGCTGGGAGCTGTGCGTACACGGGATCGGTGAGCGACACGGCGAGCGTGACGGCGACGGAGCCAGATCCTGTACCGGGGGACAACACCGCTACCGCTGATACCACGATCAGTGCGAACTACAACACGATCGGCGCAGCGATTACGGCTGCTTCGGCTGGTCAGAAGATATTCGTCTGCCCAGGGGCGTACAACGAGAGCCTCAACATCACCAAGGGACTCACGATCACCGGTGCGGGGATCGCGCTCGTGACGATCACCCCGACGACGACCGGCTACGGCATCGGCATATCCGGCGGGGGCAGCAACGTCACACTGGAGCAATTTACGCTCAATGCGGGGAACTCGCGGAACTTCATGATCCACGTCTCCAATGTGAGCAACTTCACGATCCAGAACGCCAAGCTTGTCGGTGCCGGGAAGACTGCACTCCCCGGCGGCAACCCGCTGGGCGGCGTCGATCTGAACACCGTTACGACGGCCCTTGTGAAGAGCGTTGAAGTGCAAGACGTCTCCAGAAACGGGATCGCGCTCTCCAATAGCACGGGCGTGACCATTGAGGCTGCTAACGTCCACGATACTGGTGTGAGCACCGGCTGGGCGGGGGTCGCCGTCTACGCTACAGCGGGGACGACGTCAGTCACGTTTGCTGGCACCAGCACGGTGACCAATACGCCGATGGGTCTCTATGTTGAAGATTTCGCAGGCACGACGGTGAATCTGTCGCTCAGCAGCGGGATTACGTTCTCTGGGCAGAGCGTTGCGCCCATTGTGCGATACGGTCTGGGCACTGTGCCTGGGCTTGAGGCCACAGGATATGCGGCATCTTTTGCTGAGGCGCTGGGGCTGATCGCGCGCCTGACCGCGCCAGAGTTCCCAGTACCGCCTATCAATACTGGGGCTGCGTTCTTCTACACAGTTGGTGCTGCGATCAGCGCAGCAGTAGCCAGCCCTGCTCCCTACCCATCGTACGCAGTCGTCTATGACCTCAGCCTAGACGAGTTCTTCGTTGGGAACGGTATGGTCATCCAGCGGGCGATCAACGCTGCAAGCTCCGGCGGCAAGGTCAACGTCCTCGCGGGGACGTATACGGAGCAGCTGCGCATCGACAAGTCGCTCACGCTGACTGGAGCAGGAGCAGCGACGACGACAATCAAGGCACCAGCAGCGGCTTCACGCACGACCTACACCATCCCCGAATCTACAGCCACATGGGATCCAATCGTCTTCGCTCGTGGGACAGGAGCAGGTGTCATCAACGTTTCAATCTCGGGCTTTACGATTGATGGGCAGAACAACTACGGCGCGAGCAGCACACGCTATGTCGGTGTTCTCTACCGCAACGTAAAACCTGGGACGATATCCAGCAACGTTGTTAAGGATCTTGGACACGACGGTACACAGACGCTCGGAATCTTAGTTTACGGGGATTCCAACGTCACAATCTCTAACAACGATGTGAGCAACTATGGGCGTGGGGGGATCGGAGCGAACGGTGATCTCGATCTCAGTACCCACCCCTACCCCCTTGGGCCTAGTCCAGACCCAACCGTCGTGATTCAGGGAAACACGGTCACAGGCCCTGGTGCGACTGCGCCACAGACTTGGGCTTCCAATGGCATCCAAATCAGTTGGGGCGCGACCGGGAGTATCGTGAACAATGAGGTCATAGGCAATGGCTGGCCGGGCACAGCATGGGCTGGCACGGCGATTCTCGTGGTTGACACGAGCGGCGTTGCCATTGAAGGCAACAACGTCCATGACAACGAGAGCGCCATCACCGTCGGTCAGTACTACGCAACTCCTGTGACAGGCATCGTAATAAGAAGTAACACAGTTGATAACAACGACTGGGGCATTCAGGTCATCAATAACGCATCAGGTACGATCGTTGAGGACAACGCCGTCACCAATCAAAACGGCGACGGTATTGACGTGTGGAACTATGGGTGGCCTTGGACCTTGGATCCCACAGGAACGGAGGTCCATAATAACAGTATCGTTGGCAGCGGTTACGATGGCGCTTGGACGAACGTAACCGCGGAGGTCGTTGATATGGAAAACAACTGGTGGGGCCACAGCAGTGGACCGTATGATCCTGCTGATGATGCTGGCGAGACCACTGAGGTCCCGCCCTGTACCGCCAGCCCCGCGAGCGAGATCAACGCCGATGGCTTGGGGGATAGCGTTGGGGACACGAGCACGAAAGTGATTGACTACTGCCCGTGGTTGTCGTCTGCCCCTGCTGGAGCACCGGCTACTTTGGCAGTGCCTCTAGCTCCTAAAAGCCGATCAGTCAAGAGTGAAAACCCAAGCGTTGCCCAACCCATAGAGTGAGCTGGTTTCACCCCCAGCATTCAAAACCGGGGGCCTGGACAGAGCCCGGTCGGGAGGTCCGGCCGGGCTCTTCTGTTTATCCCCTCAAGAGCCCGGTAAGGTTGCTTCGTCAAGCCCGGCTTGGCGGAGCATCTTTTCGGTCGCGTACTTTGGCAAAACCTGCGCGTAGGCCGCTTGCTGCGGTTCGAGCGTAGGGGGTTCGTCTTGGACATCGTTAAGCACCTCGAAAGCCATTTGAGCTCAAGCCAATGAGGCACTCAAGTGGCAAGCTCATTCGACAATGTAGTATACTGCGCTGTGCTGAGGAAGGGAAGAAGGAGGAGGCATGAAGACCTACGTCTTTGAAGTTGAGCTTGAGCAAGACGATGATGGTCGC
>JBBIUX010000028.1:0-23403 GCA_037440025.1 Candidatus Fraserbacteria bacterium
CCGGTGTAGGTACTGCTACGATAATAAAGGGGGCATCACGCAAGCAGGTTGGATCGTCAGTGAACTTTAGCTGTGGTGCTTTCAGCTCGGCAGGGGGAGTTTCACCGTTGCGATCGTAGCCACTCTGAAGCTCATGCACGCGGTCCTTGTTGATATCAAAGCCAATGGTTGGCACAGTCTTAGCAAAAGCAGTAGCTAGGGGGAGCCCGACATAGCCCAGCCCCACGATGGCTACAGCCGATGGAAGATCAGGCTTCATATCTGCTCCTCCTTAATTTCTAATCTCTTTAGCCCAATCTCGGTTCTTCTTATACCAATCTATAGTAGCTTGCAGACCTTCCTCAAGCGTGACATGAGGAACCCAGTTTAACAAGCGCATTGCTTTCGCGCAATCCGCTTGAGTTGCTGTAACATCGGCGGGATGACGCGGACGGTATTCGATCAGAGCTTTGCGGCCTGTGAGGCGCTCGATGATACCAATTACCTCGTTGAGATTTACCGTCTGGTGGTTCCCCACGTTAATAATCTCGTATCCTCTCAGCGGACATGATGCCAGTGTACCCCTAGCAATGTCGTCAATATAAGTGAAGCTTCTTGTTTGGGTTCCATTCCCGTAGATAACTATTGGCCTTCCTTCGATGATGTTTCGTACAAACCGAAAGATGCTCATATCAGGGCGTCCAGCTGGGCCGTAGACAGTGAAATACCGCAACACGGTTATATCAAGCCCATACAGATAGTGACAGGTGTAGCATAAAACTTCAGCCGCCTTTTTCGAGGCAGCATAGTGGGAAAGCGGGGCATCTGTATTGGCATCTTCTCGGAAGGGCAAAGGCGCGCGGGCCCCATATAAGCTCGAAGTTGAAGCTAGTATAAACTTTTTGCTGTCCATGTCCCGGCAGAACTCTAAGAGATTCAGAGCGCCTAAAACGTTGGTTTCATAATAGAGCTGGGGATTCTTGACCGAGGCATGAACACCCGCTTGAGCTGCAAGATGAATAATGGCCTCAAGCTTGAAATCGCTCGAAGGTCGCCTGATGTTGTACAGTGATTCTCTCTCACAGATGTTGAGGTGATAGAATACAAAATTGGGCTGATGGTGAAACTGTGCTAAGCGCCAGCTTTTTAAGCGCACATCGTAAGCAGGATACAGATTGTCTACACCTATAACAGAGTGCCCTGCATCAAGCAACAGCTCCGTCACCCTTGCCCCGATGAAACCAGCACATCCGGTTACGAGATAGAAAGCCACGGTCGCTCTCCTTTGGTTTTATTTGACTGGTGATCTCAAACCAGCACACCTGGAGTTCTATACAACTCTAAAACGGTAGTGATATCACCGATCCCCTTGATTTCCCCATGGGACAGGAGACAAGCCTGGTCGCACAGTCGTTGAATGGCAGCGGCATTGTGCGAAACAAAGACAATGGTTTTCCCGCTCCTGCGGAATTCTAGCATCCTCTCTAGGCATTTCTTCTGAAAACGCTCATCTCCTACAGACAAAACCTCATCAATCAACAAAATATCCGGGTCTAAATGCACGGCAATAGAAAAGCCCAACCGAGCGTACATGCCCGTCGAATAATTCTTCACTGGCACGTCGATAAACCCGTCGAGTTCCGAAAATTCTACAATAGCTGGGTATAGTCTGTCAACTTCGCGGCGCGTCAGCCCATAGAGCGACGCGTTGAGATAGATATTCTCTTGCCCGGTCAGCTCATGATGGAACCCTACTCCCAGCTCGATCATCGGTGCGACGCGCCCGCGCACGATAATTTCGCCTTTGGTGGGATAGAGTGTGCGCGCGATCAGTCTCAATACCGTGCTCTTGCCCGACCCGTTCGGCCCGATGAGTCCCAGTGCCTCGCCACGCTCTACCGTGAAGCTGATATCTCGCAGCGCCCAGAAGGGCTCACACTGCTCTCGATAGCGCCGGTGAAAGAGCCCGAGAAATCGCTCCTTCAATGAGTCAGAGCGATTATGTCGAATGAGAAACTGTTTCCAGACGTGGCGCACCTCAATAGCCGGCTGCATCAGAGATCCTCTGAGAAAAAGCGCTGCCGCCGCCGAAAGACCCAGCTGCCCACCCCAAGCGCCACACCGGCCCATACACACCCTAACACCAGCATCTGAGCGCTGGGCCAGCGCCCCCAGTAGAGCATATCCTGATACGCCGTGATGTACGCCGTCATGGGGTTCAGCTCAAAGAGCCAGCGCACTGGCTCCGGCACCATCGAGAGATGATAGATAACAGGCGTCATCCAAAAGAGCATCATCAAAGCGACTTCAGTGAGATACTTGACATCGCGATAGGAGACGGTGATAGCAGACAGAAAGATCGCTGTTCCGAGAGTAAAAACAAGCTGCAAGAGCAAGACAAGGGGGTAGGTCGCGATCGCTGGAGTCCACGGCGCGCCCAGAAAGATAAGCGCTGGGAAGAAGATCAATAGCGCCAAGAGAAACTGCGCACAGTGAAAGAACACCGTAGCGATGGGCAAGATCTCACGGGGAAACGCGATCTTCCTGATGAGATTGGCATTGCCGATGATGGCTTCCGTAGAAGCTATCGCCGTCCCGCTGAAGAAGTTCCACGGCAAGATTCCTACAACCAAGAAGAGCGGAAAATTCTCCACTTGCACACGTAAGATATACTTCAGTGCTACCGAGTAGACAACAATCATCATCAATGGGTTGAGCAGAGACCACAGAAACCCTAGGATCGAATTCCGATACTTGACCTTGAGGTCCTTGATGACCAAGTTTTTCAAGAGCTCTCGATATTGAAAGAGGGAGGGCTGCATCTCAATCGCTTTGCTGCTCATACGAAACAATTCTACCACAAGCTCCCTTGAAGCTCAAGCTCTTGATAGAGAGCCCGCACTCGATGGATCATGCGCTCTACAGAGAACTGCTGAAGCGCTCGCTGGCGGCCTCGTTCCCCAAAGAGCCGCCGGCTCTCTTCTGAAACTATGAGCTGCTCTAAAGCATCCCGTAACGCAAGCGGATCCCCAGGAGGCACGAGCAGCCCTGTGACACTACCTTCAACAAGCTCAGGCACCCCACCCACCCGCGTCGCGATCACCGGCAGCCCCGCCAGCATCGCCTCGATGATCGTGAGGGGCATCCCCTCCCACCGAGAGGAGAGCACAAAGATATCAGATGCTTGCAAAAGCTCCGGGACGTCGCGGCGCTCCCCGAAAAGCCGAATAGAATTCCTTAAGCCCCTGGCTTGGATGGTCTTCTCTACATAGGGGCGCAACGGCCCATCCCCCACAAGCCAGAGCTGCCATCCCGGAACTCCCAACTCCTCCCAGGCCGCAATGAGAGTGTTCAAGTCTTTTGGCAGCGCCAAGCGCCCCACCATCGTGACGACCCCCGCAGCATCACATGCCTCAAGCTGGCGACGCAGCTCTTTCTTATCCCTCGAAGAGCAAAACGGCTCCGTCTCCAGGCCGTTGGGGACTACGATGAGCTTCTCCGGAGAAGCTACACCAAAGCGCACAGCTACTTGACGATCATACTCCGAGACGCAGATGACCTTCGTCGAAAGGTGAGCAGGCAGACGTTCAACGTGGGCGAGCAGCCATCGCCAGGGCCACGCCCGACCATCAGAGAACGCCCAGCCGTGAGCTGTAAACAGAATCACGGGTACTCGTGCCCAAGCTGCGGCGAGGCGCCCCAGCAGTCCCGCCTTGGTGCTGTGCGTGTGCACGATATCGAAACGCTCAGCTTGCATGAGACTATGGAGCTTCCATAGGGCACGAAGATCTCTCAGCGGATGCGGCAGGCGGCAGAGTTCCGGGATTTCCATAACGCGCAAGCCAAGCCCGCGCAAACGCTCCACCAGAAGTCCTCCAGGAGCGCACGCTACGGTGATCTCATAGTCTGAGCGCAAGTGCTTCGCTAAGAGATAGACTATATGCTGAGCGCCACCCCACTCTGACAATGTTACTACGTACAGGACTTTTCTCATCACGCTCAAGATAGGTGAAGCTTCGCTCTTTCGCAACCTCCCGAGGACCTGACCCTTCTGGATGGGCAGCTCGTTGAGCACCATCCTCTTGCCATGAAAGGTCGGCAGCCAAGGAACGCTTATTGGAGCTATGGGGGAGAGTTACCCCAACGACGCTGGCGCAGGCGGAGGGCCGTTTGCGAATCTTCTTGGGTCTCTAGCTCACCACTACGGGCAAGCGTTCTCTCGACTCGATGGGGTGACGATGCCGCACGGGCGAGTCGGGAAGTCTTGTCTCTTCCGATCTTCCCGGAGTTGACGGCTGAAGAGCGAAATCATATCATTGAGACAATCACGGGGGCGCACTCCCAAGAGAGCGTCAGGGGATTCTTATGAGAAAAAAAGTGCTGAAGCTCACGTGCTTAATCAGAAAAGAAGGGGATCTCTACTCCTCTCTCTGCTTAGAGCTGGATGTCGCGTCCTGTGGGAGAACTCGAGAAGAAGCTTGTGAAGGGCTAAAAGCCGCCGTGGAAACGTATGTCAACTATCTTGTTCAAGAGGGCAGGGAAGATGAGATCTATCGCCCCGTTCCCCAGGATGCAATCCGCGAATTTCTGCTGGGAGAGGTAGAAAAAAGAAAGTTGACCACTATCTACGCGGTGCCGTTAGAATTCTCCTATGCTACGTGAGCTTTCCAGTGATGACGTAGCCAAGCTATTGCGAAAGATTGGCATTCACTTCAAGCGGCATGGGAGGGAAGACATTTATGAAGGGCTGTTCCGTGGCAGGGTGCGGGTAGTGATCGTGCCGAGAAACAAAAAGAACATTCCGAAGGGAACGCTGGCAAGCACCTTTCGCCAGGCCGGGATTACTCGGAAAGAAGCAGAGAAACTGCTCACCAGAGAAGAACCATGAAGCTCCTGGACATTGTCGGGGCGCGACCGCAGTTTATCAAAGTCGGCCCGATTCTCCGAGCGGTTGACAGGCACAACCGCGAGCACCCCCAGCGAGTTATTGAGGCAGTTAGAACCATGCGACCGACACCGGAGAGCAGCGCGGCACCGTATGGCAATGGCCACGCGGCGGAATAATCCCTCCCATAAGGGCTCGATCTTGATCTGTCATTGCTGAGGGCTTACAATAAACATATGGGGCGCAGCCGCGACTGGATGGATCAAGCGCGAGGGGATCTCGAACATGACCGGGAAGTTTTCTCATGAGCATCTATGGGGTGATAGTGCTTGTGTCGGGTGTCAGCGCTTTCGCGCTGTCGCACCTTCTCATCCCCCGATTGGCACAAGCCGGGATCGTAGGGAAGGACATGAACAAACCCCAGCAACCTCCCGTGGCCGAGATGGGCGGACTGGGGATCGTAGGAGGCTTCGGGACCGGAGTACTGGCCCTCATAGCCTTGCGCACCTTCTTCAAGATCGATGTGCTTGCAACGGTGAACTCTGTCGAGCTCTTAGCTGTTTTGTCTACTGTTTTGGCCATTGCACTCATCGGACTGCTTGATGATCTGATCGGTGTACACCAAGGATGGAAAGCTGTTATCCCCGCTTTGGCAGCTATACCCTTAGTTGTCATCGAAGTGGGCCAAAAAACGATGATCCTGCCCTTCATCGGCCCGATGAATCTGGGAGCCTTCTACTCCGTGGTGCTTGTGCCCCTGGGCGTGACCAGCGCGGCCAATGCGTTTAACATGCTCGCGGGGTTCAACGGCTTGGAAGCGGGCATGGGCGCAGTAGCCATCGGCGCGCTCGCTGTCATCGCGGCTTCCTTGGGAGAGGTAACGTCGTTAACGATCTTGCTCGCAGCATTGGGAGCGCTGCTGACTACGCTCTACTTCAATTGGTATCCAGCAAAAGTTTTCATCGGCGACGTGGGAACGCTCACTATTGGTACGGTCATTGCTACGGCGGTGATCTTGGGAAACTTCGAGTGGGCCGGGGTGATCGTGGTCCTCCCGCACGCGCTTGATTTCTTGCTCAAAGCCCGCAAAGGATTTCCCAGCACCGGGTGGTGGGGAGAACATCGTGACGGCAAGCTCTATTGTCCCGCCCACGGCCCGGTGGGGCTGGCCCAGCTTGTGCTCAAGCTCGCTGGGGGATTGCACGAGCGCACGCTCGTCTTGGTCTTAATGGGGCTAGAAGCGCTCTGCGGGCTTGTGGCGATCTGGTTCTATGTAGTAAGCCGGCTTGCGCTCTAGCAGCTTTGCTCGTAAGATAAAAGGCTATGGCTGCGAAGGGAAAGCCGCGAGCGACAGCGATCGCTGAACTCTTCCCGCCCCAGGGTCAATGGACAGAGCGAGACTACTTCTCCCTGCCCGATACGAATCGCTTGATTGAGCTGTCCGAGGGGAGGCTGATCACGCCGCCACACCCGACGTATAGCCATCAAACCGCCGTGCACAATCTGTTCTTGAAGCTCAATGCTTTTGTGGAAGCCAGGGGGGTAGGCGTCGTGCGGTTTGCTCCCTTGCCGGTGCGCTTGTGGCCGGGCAAGATCCGCGAGCCCGATATCTTCTTCATCGCCAAAGAACACGCGGACCGCATCGGCGAGCAAGTCTGCGGCGTGCCCGATCTCGTCGTCGAGGTTCTCTCACCGGCCACGCGCGAGACCGACCGCGGCGAAAAATTCTTCGAGTACGCCAAAGCCGGAGTGCGCGAGTATTGGCTCATCGATCTGCAAAAGCGTTTGATAGAAGTCTACACACTCCGAGGGCACGTCTATGAACCGCTTGCTCTCTGTGAAGGAAGAGCGTGCTCCCAGGTGCTTGAGGGGTTCTCCGTCAGCCCAGCGGAGATCTTCGGAGCAGGGTAAGGAAGGAGGCGCAGCGATGCCCAATCGTGCTCAGGACTGGCTTAAACAAGCCCTGCGCGACCTGGAACAAGCCGAAGATTCTCAGCGCGCCGGGCATCACGAATGGGCGTGTTTTGCTGCCCAGCAAGCCGCTGAGAAGGCTGTGAAGGCACTCCACCTGCACCTCGGCCAGGAAGCCTGGGGCCATGTCGTCGCTAAGCTCCTGCGCGAGTTGACGATTCCAGTGCCAGAAGACCTGATCGAGAAGGCTCGAACACTCGACAGCTTCTACATTCCCCCGCGATACCCTAACAGCCACCCTGAAGGGGCGCCGTTTGAGCACTATGGTCCACTCCAAAGCAAAGAGGCGATCCAGTATGCCCGTGAGATCCTTGCGTTCGTCCGTGCTCAAATGGCCTGATGCCCAAACTGTGCAGGTCGCTGTGCGCCGCTGGGCCCAGCGCCTTGCAGAGGAGCATCCCGACGTGCTTCGTGTCGGGTACTTCGGCTCCTACGCGCGCGGTGACGCGGGGGTCGGCAGCGACCTCGACGTGATCCTCATTGTGGACCGAACAGAAACACCCTTCTGGCGACGTGCCGCAGACTGGGACGCCACAGACCTGCCCGTTCCTACCGATATACTCGTCTACACAAGCGCAGAATGGCAAGCAGTGTCAGGACGATTCGGCCGAGAAGTCGTGTGGGTATACATCAAGGGAGAGCACTCTTGAAGTTCGATCACGTCGGCATCGCCGTCAAAGATATAGACGCGACGCTCAAGACGCTGAGACTGTTAGGGCTTACGCCCGGCGAGCGCGGCACGGTCGCGCACTTCAACGTCGAAGTCTGTATGCTCTCGCTGGGCAACGCCAAAATCGAACTGCTCCAGCCCACCAACCCTGACAGCCCTATCGCCAAATTCTTAGAACGGCGCGACGAAGGGCTCCATCACATCGCCTTCCGAGTACCCGATATTCACAAGGTGCTCGCCCAACTGAAAGCCCAGGGTGTCACGCTCATTGACGAAGCCCCCCGCCCCGGCTTCGCAGGACACTCAGTGGCGTTCATCCATCCCCACAGCACCCACGGCGTGTTGATCGAGTTGGTGCAAGAGCCGCCCGGCCACTAGCCCATGACCTTCGTAGTCGAGTACCCGCTGTTGCTGTTGGGCTTGCGCCGGGACGAGCGTCGCCGGCGCGTCATGCACCCACAATGGCTCGTAGTGCATATTCGCCGGACGCGCGGCGTCACCGAAGCGATGGTGATCGCTCTGATAGTCAGCAGCGCGATCTTGTGGGCCGGAGTAGCGTGGGGACAGATCGCGGGCTTATATATCGCTCAAGCAGCTTTTACGCTGGGCGGGCTGGCGCAGATGCTCTGGCTCTGGTATCGCAGCCGAGCAATCCTGCAGTGAGGCTTGGCTTGCCTTCACAATAGTTCGTGTGCTATGCTTCGATAACGCAAGGGGGAGAGCTTAGTTATGGACCAAAGACAACGGTCGTATCTAGCTGCCGGGGTGCTCTTGGTGCTCATCGGAGTATTGATATGGGCGTGGCAAACCGTTCCTGAGCTGCAAGAGTTTGCGGCCCGGGCTGGCCGGTGGCCGCTGATCGTCATCGGCGTTGGGGCGGGCCTGCTCATCTTCGGCTTATTGATTAATGTTCCATCAATGGCCGTCCCCGCGATGATCGTCGGGGGCATTGGCGGGATTCTGCTCTGGCAAAATCTGTCGGAGCGCTGGGAGAGCTGGAGCTATATGTGGGCACTCATCCCTGGCTTCGTTGGGGTAGGGATCGTGCTCTCTGGAGTCTTGAGTGGAGAGGGGCTATCGGAAGCCATTCGCAGCGGTATCGGGCTGATCACCACGAGCCTGGTGCTCTTCGCCGTCTTCGGGACGTTTTTCGGGGCATTTATCTTCAAAGAGCCTTTTTGGCCCGTTCTGTTGATTGTTCTGGGTTTGGTGCTTGTGGGGGTCTCGTGGTGGCGTTCTTCTCCTCAAGACCAGCCCTAGCGATTCTCGTCTTCGCAGGGATAGCTATAGTAGCAGTCTGGGCGCTTTATGTCTATCGTCCCATAGGAGAGCCAACCATACGGGTCGCCGCCGCGGCAGACTTGAAATTTGCTCTTGATGAAGTGATCACAGAGTTTCAGCGCCAGCACCCTCAGATCACCGTGAAAGCGTCTTACGGGTCTTCGGGGAGCTTTTTCGCCCAGCTCTCCCAGCGCGCGCCGTTTGATATATTCTTCTCGGCAGACAGAGCCTACCCGCAACGGCTGATCGAGCAAGGGCTAGCTCTTGCCGAGACAGAATTTTTTTACGCCGTCGGGCGGATAGTCTTATGGGTGTCACGGTCTTCGGCTCTTGCTGTTGAGACGTTGGGCGTTCAAGCTCTATTAGATTCAACCGTCAAGAAGGTTTCCATAGCCAATCCATACCATGCACCCTATGGCCGCGCCGCCGAGGCGGCCTTAAAATCATTAGGGGTCTATGACACCGTTCAAGAGAAGCTTGTCTATGGGGAGAACGTCATGCAAGCGGCGCAGTTTGTTCAATCGGGGGCTGCCCAGATCGGGGTCATCGCGCTCTCGCTGGCTCTGGCGCCGCCGTTGAGAGACCAAGGGCGCTTTTGGGAGTTTCCGGCAGAAAGCTACCCGCGCTTAGAGCAGGGCGGGGTCATTCTGAGCTGGGTGCGGGACAGAGAGAGCACTCAGTTATTGAGAGAGTTCGTGCTCAGTTCTCAAGGGCGAGAAATCTTCAAACGCTACGGCTTTCGCTTACCCGGAGAGTGATCGCTCATGGACTGGGTGGCGCTGGAGCTGAGCGTGCGATTGGCTCTCGCGACGACGCTCATCTTGCTTGTCATCGGGGTGCCGTTGGCATATTGGCTGAGCTTCTCGCGCTGGCGCTTAAAATTTCTCGTGGAAGCCGTCGTGGCGCTCCCGTTGGTATTGCCCCCAACTGTATTGGGCTTTTACGTCTTGATCGCGATTGGGCCCCAAAGCCCCCTGGGGCAGTTCTATCAGGCTTTGACGAGCCGGATGCTGCCCTTCTCGTTCCAAGGGCTATTAGTTGCTTCGGTGCTTTATAGCTTGCCCTTCACCGTCCAGCCCCTCGTCTCGGCGTTTTCGAGTGTAGACCGGCGTCTGATAGAAGCATCGTGGGCCTTGGGGGTCTCTCACATAAAGACTTTTTTTCGGGTGATCTTGCCCCTCTCGCTGCCGGGTGTGATCACGGCGATTGTCTTGAGCTTTGCGCATACATTGGGGGAGTTCGGCGTTGTTTTGATGGTCGGCGGCAATATCGAGGGCATCACGCGCACGGCGGCCATCTCCATCTATGACCATGTGCAGGCGCTCAACTACGAAGCTGCCGGGCAGACGGCGCTCTTTTTAGTTGGCGTCTCGTTTGTGGTCTTGGCCGTCACCTATGGAGTGCAGCGGCGGGTGTGGGCGGTATGGCCCTGGTAGCCTCTTTTCAGAAAAAGCTCTCTAGTAGGCTGACAGTCGTCGCAGATTTCAGCATCTCTCTGGAAAGCCCATCAGTAATGGTGCTCTTTGGGCCGTCGGGCGCGGGCAAGACGACTATTCTGAGATGCCTGGGGGGGCTGGAGCGTCCCGACCTATCCCCTAACCCCTTCCCTAAAGGGAAGGGGAGTTCCCCTCTCTCTTTAGGAGAGGGGCTGGGGGAGAGGTCATATCACGGAAAGATTCTCTACGGCGACGAAATCTGGTTTGACTCTGAGCAACAGATATGGTTGCCCCCTCAAAAGCGCCGGATCGGCTATCTCTTTCAAGAGTACGCGCTCTTTCCCCATCTGACGGTTGAACAAAACATCGCGTATGGGCTGAGCCATCTTTCTTCGCGAGAGCAGCGCGGAAGAATCGCCGAGATGGTGGAGCTTTTGAAGCTTTATTCTCTGCGAGGGCAGCGACCGGGGGAGCTGTCTGGGGGGGAGCGCCAGCGCGTTGCCTTGGCACGGGCGCTGGCTCCCAAGCCAAGATTGTTATTGTTGGATGAGCCGCTCTCAGCTCTTGATGCTCCTACCCGTGAACAGTTGCGCGGAGAGCTGCGACGCTTGCTGTTAGATTTTCAAATCCCAACGATCGTAGTGACCCATGACCGTCTGGAGGCACTGTCGCTGGGCGACCAGATGGCTGTCTTGATCGCAGGGCGGATTCGTCAAGTCGGGTCGGTTCCCGAAGTTTTTAGCCGTCCGGCTGACGTGGCCGTCGCCGAAGCTGTGGGGATGGAGAACGTCTTGCCAGCACGGGTGCTCACAAGCGAGCACGAGATCATGACTCTGGACGTTGGGGGAAGAGAGCTAACGGCAGTGGGGAGCCTGTCGGGAAGCGGAGTTTTCGCGTGCATTCGTGCCGAGGACGTGATTTTGTACAAAGAGGCGCCGGTGAGCATCAGCGCGCGCAACCATCTTAGGGGACGCATCACCGGGCTGCATTCTGAAGGGCCTTTGGTAAGGGTGACACTCGATTGTGGGTTTCCCCTGACGGCGCTCGTTACACGTCAAGCGCAAGAGGAGCTGGGGCTGAGTGAGGGCGGGCAGGTCGTTGCTGTGATCAAGGCTGCGGCGATACATCTCATCGCCCGGTAGCCAGACTTCGCCTGGACTGTTCGCCGTGCCGCCTTTGGCGGCACGATGAGCGGTGCAGGCGCAGCCTGCTGGCGGAGGGAGGGGGACTCGAACCCCCAGGGCCTTGTGGGCCGTACCGGTTTTCGAGACCGGCTCCTTAGCCAATTCGGTCATCCCTCCGAATAGGGCTTTCAGGTGTTTGATTATAGCAGTCAGAGGAGATGACGTCAATCACAAGTGGGTTAGCTTTGACAAGAACCTCGGTTTGTGGTAACGTTACCTGTGAAGTAACGACATGGCAATTCGTAGCTGGAAACATAAGGGACTTCGAGAGCTGTTTGAGGTAGGCAGGACACCAAAGATAGCGAAGCGTCATCAGAGAACCATTATTATGATCTTGGACTTGCTTGACAGCATTAGTAGTATCAAGGACTGTAGAGGAGTCAAAGATTTTCACGAGCTGAAGGGGGACCGTGCTGGAACGTACTCGATGAGCGTGAGCAGTAATTATCGTATCACGTTTCAATGGAATGGCAAGGACGTGTACAACGTTGATTTTGAAGATTATCACTAAAGCAGGGAGGTATCAAAATGAGAAGGAAGCGAGCTCCCACTGTTCCTGGAACGATTCTGCGAGAGTTATATCTAGCTCCACGAGGCATTAGCATTGCCACCTTTGCCAAGGCGGTGGGGTGCAGCCGAAAGCACATGAGCCAGATCATTCATGGCAAGGCCAGAATTGAGGCATCCTTAGCAGTGCGCATAGGGGGGGTTTTGGGAACGAGCGCCGAGCTATGGCTGAACCTGCAGAACAAATTGGACTTGTACCAAGCCGAACGGAAGTTGGAGAACTGGAAACCACACAATGTGTTTCACGCCTGAGCATCCCTCGGCCTGGTACGCCCGGCTGGACTTGAACCAGCGACCTTCGGCTCCGGAGGCCGACGCTCTAATCCGCTGAGCTACGGGCGCGAGCTCCGCTCGATGTTCACTCATCATTGTAGTTGCTCTCGCTATGCACGTCAAGCGATTACTTCACTTGGATGAGCGATTCTAACGGAAGCGGGTCTTGCGTGCCTTCGCTCGTTGCAGTAATAGCATTGCCGGTGATGGTGAACGAGCCCGCTTTCGCGCTGGCTTTCACTGTGTAGCTGTGCTCCAGCATTGCCCCCGCAGCCAGCCCCAACTGGGCCGCTTTCAGTTGTGAATCCTCGGCGAGTTGGAACCCCTCCGGCAAACTCTCGCTGATGAGGACCACCCGGAGATCAGCTTTGGCCGTGACCTTGACCTGTACCGTGAACTCTTGTCCGGCCTTGAGTGGGGTGAGCACCGTGCGGCTGAACTCAATAAGATCGTTCTCGACGGTATCCGTGCGCGACTTTGGCTGAATCGGCGGCGAGAACAGCTCGCAACTAGCTACAACCAAAGAGCTAAGGACGATAAGAACAATGAGTGAGTATGTTCGTAGATGTGTGTGCATTGTCGTAAGCTCCTAGTGAAATAATTCAGCAGCGAGCGGCGCTGCCCCTATGGTCCAGGCGAAGCCTGGTGGCGGAGGGGGTGGGATTTGAACCCACGGTAGAGGTTTAGCCCCTACAACGGATTAGCAATCCGTCCTCTTCGACCGCTTGAGTACCCCTCCGAGTACAGTTCTAAGTTGCCAGTTCCAAGTTAAAAAATTTTACTGCGTAACTGTCGAACTTGCAACTGGGCACTTGGAACTGTCTCGCTGGCGGAGGGAGAGGGATTCGAACCCCCGGCGCTTGCGCGCTACGGTTTTCAAGACCGTCGCCTTCGTCCGCTCGGCCATCCCTCCAATGCTTCCATTATAGCAAACTCGGTTGACGAGAGAAAGAGCCTGACTTAAGATTGACCAGAGCGATATGATCTCTCGAAGTGTCTTTACGGCGATGGTGGCACTGGTTGCACTAGCCTTCAGCTTGCCCGCCATGCTCTTTTTCGGTTATCGCATGGCCCAAGAACGTGAGCGCGAGTTTCTGCAGCGCAGCGAATGGATGGCCCGTAACTTCGCCGACCAAGTCTGGCTCCAACTCAAAGAGATCTCTCCAGAAGAGCACAATAAAATCAGAAACGTTATGAGCACGATGGTCACGGAGTTTGTGGTCATGGACCCCATTATCTATGCGCAAGTGGTCTTGAACGGCGAGCTGGTCGCGCAGCATCATCATCTGGGGGATGCGCCGGTGGAGAACGTGCTCTCTGTCTCAAGCTCTGCTCCGGCTCGCCGGGTCGAGCGCAAGCGCTTGGACAACGGTTTGGAATATTTGGACCTCTGGCGTGGGATCGAACCCGGACAGACGGAGGAGTCCCTGACAAATTCTGTTCGCCTGGGGGTCTCACTAGCACCGCTCAACGCTGCGGTGAACGCTGAGCGTTGGCTGGCCGTTCTGTGGGGAGCGGGTTTCACTGTGGGGCTTAGTCTACTGGCGTATCTGCTCTGGCCCTGGTGGACTCGGCGGCTGGCAACGCTTCCGACTGCCGAAGTGAATGACGGCGTGAATTCCGTGCAGCCCACTGTCTCATCTCCCTCTCTTGCGGCGAGGGCGGACGGGGGTGAGAAGTCTTTGCGGCTTGGGCAGCTCTTTATTGATGATCACGCCAAAGAAGTTCGCCTCAACGGTTCAACGCTCCCCTTGACCCCTCGGGAGTACTCACTGATCTATCTCTTGGCATCAGAACCGGGGAAGGTCTTTTCAGTGCAAGAGATCATCGAGCGCGCTTGGGGCACAGAGCGATTTATGTCGAGCGAAGACGTCAAAAAATATATCTATCTGCTTCGCCAGAAGATCGAGCGCGATCCCCAGCATCCCCAAGTCATTCTCACCGTGCGCGGCTTCGGGTACAAACTCGTGCCGCCCTCTCAGTAAATAAGAGCGTTCTGATCGAACGCTTGACCTTGGCAGTACCCTTACAGTACCGTCGGGATATCAAGCCGGTCCCTGCTTTCTATTCTCTTCGCCCGGCCACGATGCTAAAGTCTTTTCTAATTTAGTTTGGAGCTTTGAAAAGGAGGTCTGGCTTGAAAACCCTGAGAGCTTTAGCGTTCGTTATTTCACTCTGGCTGGTGCTCGGCCTGGGGAGGACAGAGAGCTATTCGCAGGCGTCCACCGTGAGCGAACTATTGGCTTTAGCAGACCGAACGGTTGAGCTAGCTCAGTTGGCGCTCCAGCACGCGTCGTTCTCGTTTTTTGCGCTCACGGCCAACGACGCCCAATGGCATGCCCAGAGCGCGATCAATATCTTAGAAGGGCCCTCGTCCCCACGCTATGATCCCAAGTACGGAGCCCAAACGCTGACCCCCGGAGCCATCTCGCAAGCCAAGGGACTGGTCGAACGCCTCAAGCAGTCGGAGTTCGCCAGCGATCTTGAAGCCGCAGGCAATCACTTAGTCGTCTTTCTCAGCGCGGCCGCTGAGAAGATCGTCAGCGGACGGACTAGCAACAATATCGCGCAGATCCGTGCCCAGGTGCAGTTGGGGCTTGGCTTTCTCAAGGCTGCCTTGGGCTGTTCTGACGACGCGCTCTCCATCGGCAGCGCGCGCGCCATTCAAGATTATCTGCGCAAGCGACGCTGATCTATCCCTCTCATGCAGGAGGTGAGAAGAGCCACACAATAACCGTTCTGAGATGGAGTTTTGAATGCAAATCTTTCAGCAATCTCTAGGAGGCAAAAGCAATGAGCAAATTTTTGCAGTACACGCTGTTGACGGCGCTGGGCTGTGGGTTGGTGCTGGGGGTGGGCACGTCTTTTGATCTGTTAGGACAAGGTGAAACAGTCAACGTCAGCATTGTAGACTTCGCCTTCAATCCCAAGACGATTACCGTGTCGGTGGGCACAACGATCCAGTGGACGAATAACGGCAGTGCCCCGCATACGGTGACGAGCACGAGCGGCTCGCCGGCGTTTGATTCCGGCACGCTCAACTCCGGCGAGACTTTCAGACACAGGTTCACCACGGCGGGAGAGTTCTCCTATCGCTGTAGTATTCACCCCTCTATGACAGGGAAAGTCATCGTTGCCCAAGCTCAAAACGGGCCCAAGACGTTCACGGCGAAGCTCGATGGAGCCCAAGAAGTCCCGGCTCCGCCGAAGCCCAACGCCAAAGCCATTGGTGCTGGGGCCTTCGTGCTCAGCAGCGACGGCAAAGAACTGGGCTTTGCTCTGACGTACTCTGATCTGAGCGGCCCTGCCGTAGCAATTCACTTTCATAATGGGGAAGTGGGCAAGGCTGGCCCGGTGGTCCAGACCATCTGCGGGCCGCAGAATCAGAACCCGTTACTGGGAGCTTGCCCAGCAGGAACCGCTGGCACGGTTGCCGGGGTGTGGAAGATCCCGGCTGATCAAGCTGATGCGCTCTTAAAGGGCAATCTGTACATCAACGTGCACACGCCGGATAACCCCGGCGGAGAGATTCGGGGCCAGATTAAATAGCTGATGGCCCATTATTCGTAGACAGGAGGGGCACGCGACCGCGAGGCCGGGGGAAACCCCGGCCTCCACGTCGCCTTATCGCTATGAAGCTCTATAGCAAAACCCTGATTGTTCTGATAGCGTTGGTGGTGACGCTCATCGTCAGTTTAGTCTTGACCTTCGCTTATCTCACCAAAGACACAGTAATGCAAAAAGACCCAAGGCACTATGTCATCGAAGTCGGAGATTTCTTCTTCGACCCGCCTGGGCTGCTCATTCAATCGGGAGACACCATCGAATGGGTCTTTCGCGAGATCACCGTTGACGGCCATACCGTGACGGCCTATCACCCCGCGAACTTTCGCCATGAGCTGCGCATCCCAGAGGGGGCAAGCCCCTTTGACTCAGGGATTCGGGACAAAGTCGGCGATACCTTCGCGCTCACATTTGATGTCGTCGGTGTATATGACTATTTCTGTTTGCCCCACGAGTTCTTCGGCATGGTCGGACGACTCATTGTGGAAGAGCCGGTCGGCCCAGGCGCACAACCGATAACGGTCGGCCTGCCCGAGGCAGCGCAAAAAGCCATGCCCTCCATCGAAGAGGTTCTCGGTTCCGTCGGTCTGCTCTTTCGCTTGAGCGCCGAGGTGAACACGGCTGTCTTGGGGTACGAACGCTCGCAGAGAGAGCAAGCCCTTACATTGTTCGACGAGCTTCTCAAGAACTTCAAAGCCGGTGAGGGCCAAGAAAACTCTCTCTTCGAAGTGCTCAAGAGAGTTCAGTTGGTCGCTGAAGTGCAGCAGAAGCTGGAAGAGCTGCGCGCGTTGATCGCCAACGGTGCGGCCCTGCCGCAGGTGCAAAACAGCTCGAAAGAATTAAAAGTTCTGTTGGCCGAAGCGCGCAAGCGTCTGTGACTAAACTACATAAAACTGACAGAGCAAAGGAGGTGAATCACCATGAAGGAAAGAGCGCAACTGCAATGGACAGGCGTGTTGGTAGCAGCCCTGCTTTTTGCGTTGGTTGTGTACGCTCTCGGACAATACGGTCCACCGCAACCGCCCCAGCCGCCACCGTCCCCGCCGCCGCAGCAACAGGCCGGCTCCACGCTCTTGACTGCGACACTGACGACCGCTCAAGAGATCCCGTCACCGGCAGCAGCGACCCCGGCAACAGCTGCCGGTGCAGCCGTTCTGTTATTTGATCCAGCGACGAGCACACTGAACTTCACGGTGGCCTATAAGGGGCTCAGCGGCGCAGCCACTGCCGCGCACTTTCACAACGGAGCGGCAGGAGCTGTCGGACCGGTCGTCCAAACGATCTGCGGAGCTCCAGGACCGGCTTTGCTGGACGCTTGCTCTACAGGAAATGATGGCTTCCTAACGGGCAAGTGGGCAGTGCCGGCAGGTTTAGTCCCAGCGTTGCTCGCAGGCGGGCTCTACGTCAACGTTCACACCGGTCTGAACCCCGCGGGCGAGGTCCGCGGCCAGATCACACCGGTGCAAGCCCCATAGCCCCCAGCACAGAGGGCCGGGAGTCTCCCCCTCCCAAGAGACCTCGGCCCTTTTCTCTTCTGATGCCATTTTTAGCAAAAGAGAAACTTGACAAAGTATTCTCAGTTGGCTATCTTACCCTACGGGTGATGAGCTCATGAATTACGTATGGATTATCTTAGGGGCAGTCGTGGTCGTCCTCGGCTTGATCTTGGTCTTCAGCAACCAACCGCCGACGATCACGCCCCAACAGGTGAATCTAAAGCTCACCGAATGGAAGATTGACCCAAGCGCCATAGAGCTTTCCGCTGGCACAGCACGATTTGTCGTCTTTAACATGGGGACTCTTTCTCATGCGCTCGCAATCATCGGGACAGTTGGTGGCCAAAGATTTGAGCGTCGGCTCGAAGTCGTGCCGGCAGGACAAGTACGCACGTTCTTGGTCGAGCTGCCCCGCGGTGAGTTCACACTCTACGACGCTCTCAACTGTCGCGACCCCATTCGGGGGAGTTGCGAACGCAAAACCATGGTGAGCAAGATCATCGTGCGCTAAAGGGGCTCGATGTGTGGAAACGGAGTTGCGCCATCGGTAGTTTGTTCATCTTCAGTATACCCTTACTAACGATTGCTATTCCCGTGAGCAATGTTGCTCTTCCGACAGAGATCAAGAGGGAAGAATCACTGTGGGTGTTGCTGCACGGCATCTGGCCGGGCTCAGGGCGCGATTGGCGCTACGTTGCTTCCGTGTTATTGGAGCAGAGGCAGACCGTGTTGCGGCCCACCCTGGCTGGTCGGGCGGGGCTCTTCCCCTGGGCCAACAATATCGTGCAGTTCTTCGAAGAGCAAGGACTGCTCGACCGAGCTGATAAGAGCGTCCGTGTGGTCGCGCATAGCTTTGCTGGTGCAGCCGTGCTCTTTTTGCTGCGCACAGCCTACGAGCTAAACAGAAATACGCTCGCAGGTTTGCAAACTCGTCTCGACTGTGCGCAGTTTCTGGGGCGAGCCGCACAAGCCTGTCGCGAGATTGAAGACGGGTGGAGCGCACTGCTTGCTGACTCTTCAGCGGCTCAGAGATGGATGACAACAGCCCAGAAGATAGAACAGGTCTTTCTCTATCACCCGGCACTCCAAGGTGCCTGTGGGACGTGCTTCGATTTTTTAGGATTCGGTGGCGGCACGACGGCGTCGCTCTGTCTGTTGAGTGAGCTGGGTTCGTTCTTTTTCTCGCCTATCGCCCATGTGACGTGGGCAGGGACGATTCCCATCGTCAATCTCTATGGGGGAATGGATTGGATGCCCTCGCTCTGCGGTTTGCGGGAGAACGATTTTGCACTCAGCCTCAGCCAGCAGCTGCTCAGACTGCCGGATGACTCGGGTTGTTATCGAGAGATTTTCTCCGACTCGCACATGCATTTTGCTTTTGCGGTCCGCCGGGGTGTCGGGCGCGAGCTGGCTCACTTGTTGCAAGAACTTGCACAATCACAAGAAATCTGTGGAGGAACGCAATGAAAGATTTCGCCGGTGTTGATTACTTCGACCTCGATGCGTTGTTGACCCATGAGCAGAAGCTCATCCGAAACACGGTCCGCCAATTCATAGACGAAGACGTGCTTCCCATTATAAAAGAAGCTTTTGAGGAAGGGCATTTCCCGGCCCAGCTCATCCCCAAAATGGGAGAGCTTGGTTTGCTCGGCGCTACGTTAAAAGACTACGGCGCGGGGATAGACTCAATCGCTTATGGACTGGCTATGCAAGAACTGGAGCGCGGCGATTCAGGCATTCGCAGTTTTTGCTCAGTCCAAAACGGTCTAGTGATCTACCCCATTTATACATTTGGGAGCCCCGAACAGAAAGAGCGTTGGTTGCCTGAATTAATCAAAGGCGAAGCCGTCGGATGCTTTGGCTTGACCGAACCCGAGCACGGCAGCGACCCCAGCGCGATGGACACGGTCGCGGAGCGCGACGGGGATTATTTTATTCTCAACGGGACCAAAGCCTGGATCACCAATGCGACGTTAGCACACGTGGCGATCGTCTGGGCCAAGCTCGACGGGGTGATCCGGGGCTTCTTGGTCGAGAAGGGCACTCAGGGGTTTTCGACGGCGAAGACCGAGCACAAGATGTCCGCGCGGGCCTCAGATACTGGCGAACTCTATCTCAATAACTGTCGCATTCTCAAAGAGAATATTCTGCCGGGTGTCGAAGGCCTGAAGGGCCCGTTGATGTGTCTCAATCAAGGGCGGTATGCGATTGCGTGGGGGGCCGTCGGCGCAGCGATGGCCTGCTACGAAGAAGCCGTAGAGTATGCGAAACAAAGAGTTCAGTTCGACAAGCCCATTGCGTCCTTTCAACTGGTGCAAGAGAAACTTGTGGAGATGCTGACGGAGATTACCAAAGCTCAGTTGCTCTGCTATCGGCTCGGGCAGCTCAAAGAAGAAGGCAAAGTCAAGCCTGTACAAATCTCTCTGACCAAGCGCAACAACGTCGCCATGGCTCTCAAGATTGCGCGTATGGCTCGTGATCTTTTAGGAGCGAACGGCATCACGTTAGATTATCAGTCTATTCGTCACATGCTGAATCTAGAGAGCGTGTACACTCTAGAAGGCACACATCACGTTCAGACGCTGATCTTGGGGCAGGATATTACAGGGATACAGGCGTTCAAATAGCACTTACCGCAAGAAGTGCAGGAACATACCAGCAGCTACTATCGTGCCGATCACGCCTGCAACGTTGGGTCCCATAGCGTGCATGAGCAAGAAGTTTCTGGGGTTCGCTTGTTGCCCTAAGACTTGTACGACTCTGGCCGACATGGGTACTGCCGAAACTCCAGCCGCGCCGATCATCGGGTTGATCTTCTCAGCAGAAAAGAGATTCATCACTTTGCCTAACAGTACCCCAAACGCTGTCGCCGTAGCAAAAGCAATAATGCCCAAACCGAAGACGAGCACCGTTTGCGGGCGCAAGAAGCTGTCTGCGGTCATCGAGCCGCCGATGGAGATGCCCAACAGAATCACCAAAATATCCATAAACGCTTCCGAAGCCGTCTTTGACAGTCTCTCGGTGACCCCGCACTCCCGCAAGAGATTGCCGAACATAAAACAGCCAACGAGTGGTGCCGACAAGGGCACCAGCCAGATGATCACCGCCGTAGCAATCAGAGGGAAGAGAATCTTCTCGCGTTGCGAGACCTCGCGCAGCTGGGGCTTCATATAGATAGCTCGCTCTGTTTTTGTCGTGAGGGCTTTGATCACTGGGGGCTGAATGAGAGGCACGAGCGCCATATATGAGTACGCGGCTGGGGCTGTGGCTACCAAAAGATGCGGGGCCAGCTTCACTGTCAGATAGACGGTCGTCGGCCCATCGGCACCGCCGATGATGCCGATGCTAGCTGCTTCGGGCAGGGCAAAGCCCAAGAGCAGCGCGGTGAGAAAGACAAAGTAGACGCCAAATTGCGCGGCGGCTCCCAAAAGAAGTGTTTTGGGGTTGGCGATCAAAGGGCCAAAATCTGTTAACGCACCAAGCCCAATAAAGATCAGCAAGGGCAGAACTTCGGTGAGAATGCCGACGCTGAAGATGCGGGAGAAGAGCCCGGTGGGCTCTGCAAAGAGCGGCGGGAAGAGATTGACGACCATCATACAAAAACCGATGGGAACTAAGAGCAAGGGCTCCCACTTCTTCGCTATCCCCATATAAACAAAAAAAGCCCCGATGGCAAAGGCTGTGACATAGCTTCCTGGAAACGGCCCACCCATGAGAAAACTGATAAATCCTTCGCCGATCATTTGAGAATGATTTTGCTGACTCCCCACAAGATGGCTGCCAGGACGCTTAAGACCAAAAAAACGACCCCAAAACTGTACAGCGCGATCTGTGCTGCTGATCCCCAATCTACCATAACAGCTCAATATTCAATGACAGCCATGACCTCTCCCGCCTTGATGGATTGGCTGGGAGAGACGCGGACTTCCTTAATCAAGCCGGAGACGGGGGCCAAAACAGAATTTTCCATCTTCAGTGATTCTATGGTGCAGACGGCATCTCCTTCATTCACTGTATCGCCTGCCTTGACGTGAACCCGCATGATCTTGCCTGCTAAGGGGGCTTCGATGATTTCTTGGGCCATTTTTTTACTCCCTTCCCTAAACAGATAACTGTCAGATCGAGACTTTAGTTTAATGAAAATCGAGTTTGATGGCAAGCCCATTACGGCAAACACACCTGCCCGTAATGATTTCCGGCTTGCGGCTTACCGAACTGGCTGATTGACGTGCTGCCGCTCATCACCACACCACTGGCACAATCGAAGCTCGGTGAATTTCTTCATCTTTGGTGATCAACTTTGCGCCATGTAGTAGCGCTTCGCAAACGATGAAACGATCGTGCATATCTGAGATAGCCTTCTGTTGTTTGAGGCACCTCAGTTGCTCTTGGCCCAAGGGGTGAATCTCAAAGTTGCTGGCACTTTCCATGCGTCGTAAGAGCTTGTCAATGTCGGCGTGCAGTTTGCCCCGCTCAATGATGAAAATCAGTTCTGCGACTACGATTGCAGGGATGAGCAACCGAGCTTTCCCTTGCTCTACTTCCCGGAAGGCACGATTTGCTGCAGGGCTTAACTTTTGCGAATCCAACAAATACCAAGCCAGACTATGGGTGTCCGCTACGTAGAGACGGGACTTGGTCTTCACTCGGAAGATCCTTTCAAGATTCGAAGCTGTTCCTCCAAGCTACGCTCCCAAAGCTGCTTGGCTTCTTCAAAATCTTCATCACTTAGGTCTCCCAACTCCTTCCAGAGTCCTCGCAATGAGACCGTCTGTCCAAACAGTGGGGTGATTTCAACTTTGAGACGGGTATGCTCGGGTAGGTCTACTTGTTCCAGGGGCTTGATGACCCCGTCTTCATAGATAGCTTTCAGTGAGAGAATTCGGCTCATTGGTGAATCACCGTCTTCAGTCTAGTGAAAACCGAGTTTGATGGCAAGCCCACAGACAACGCGGCTTAGCTAAGGCTTTGTTCGCTTGCGGTATTGGCTCGTGCCCACCACGAAGAGACAATGTTCAAATCTTTGTTCCCTTTTTAAGAGCTCCCTCAGTACTCGATGAACTGCTTGCGCCTTCTGCGGATCGGGCTCCATCTTCAAGACGATTACTCCGTAGTGTGATGAAGGCGGATAAGCCCGGACGTCACCGAAGCCTTGGTCGTTAGTCACAAGGACTGCTTGTAGCTGTCGAGCCTTCGCAAAGACGTCTGGATCGCCCACGCCGAAATGCGCTGCACCTGAAAACCTAATTCTCTTATAAGACGAACCGTAGAAGTGAAAGTGCATTCATCTGCCAAGAAGTGGGCCATGGCTTAAACAGCGTGAACTTCCTCTTCTTCCACGAGAGCTTGAGCGTAGCGGATACAGGCCAAAATGTCTTCTTTGGTAAGATGATCGTAGTAATCCCGGCTAATCTCTTCGGGGGTCACGCCATGAGCCAGGAGTCCCAGCACCATGTGGACGGGCACTCTGGTGCCGGCAATGACTGGCTTGCCATGATGGACCTTAGGATTGATTTCGATGCGTTCCGCGATCTGCGCCACAAGAGATCACCTTCAAGAATTTTAGCACAAACGGATAGCCGGGGCTACAAAATCTATGCTTTCAGCCTGCCTTTGCTGGCCGCTGATCGCTTTCTTGCTTTCACGGCAAGCAGACCTGCCCGTCGGGCACATCAGGTCGGTTCCAAGGATGATTGCCGGGGTTGCCCATGCCGTTCTTATTGCCTGAGGTATTGTTGCCCTCGATTACATTGTTGCCCTGGAACTCTACCTTACCGGTGAAATCGTCATCATAGCCACACTGCTTCAGCCAGACAGCTAAGCCCCAGTCAGCGTTGTTTATAATCTTAGAGTCAATGATCCTCGCCTGAGACTCCCAACGTAACTCGATGCCATTGCAGATATAATCTTTCTTTTTGCAGTCTTCGCTTGTTCCGTTGCCCACGATGGTAGAACCTCTGATCTCCGCCTGAGATGAGCTCCAAAGCTCGATGCCATGCCGTCTATTGTCGGAGATGGAGGAGTCAGAGATGGTGGCCTGGACTGATGACATAAGCCAGATGCCATTCCCTCTGTTCCCAGAGATGCTGGAGCTGGC
>JBBIUX010000029.1:0-23378 GCA_037440025.1 Candidatus Fraserbacteria bacterium
AGCCCTTGTCTGCTGCCAACGCCTCAAACCGCTCCAGGTTCCTCTCGGTCAGCTTTGGCCCGATCTGGGTGTCATGCTTGCGGGTAGTGGTCACATGAACGTCCAGGACGGTCTGCGCCTGAGTGTCTACCAGAAGCGTCGTTTTGAGCGAGCGGACCTTTAGCTTCATCCGTTGGGTGTAATAATGGCTGGTGTGGCTGCGGTCCCAGCCTGAAGCATCCAGAGCCGCGATTCCATCCCCTTGGAGCAGGGAAGCACTGAGCCGTTGCAGCACATGCCAGATCGCTGGGCTTAACCGTCGGAAGGCCTTCTGCACCGTGGTGAAGTGCGGTAGCCGCTTCAAACCTAAGGCCTTGCGCAGGCTAGGCGGTGACCCCTCCCAGCTCAAGGATGTCTACAGAGCCGTGCAGATCTAATCTATCGGGTGGCTATCACCGGCTGTTGCTCCAACGCGCTCACCAGCACGCGTCCCAATCTCTTGATGCCCTCCTCGATCTTCTCCGGCGTGACATAGGAGAAGTTCAGGCGCATCGTGTTGTGTCCCGATCCATCTGCATAGAAGGCCGTGCCCGGCACAAACGCCACTTTCTCTTTCACAGCTTCTTTAAGTATTTCTGCGGCGTTCAAGTGCTCCGGCAGAATGACCCACAAAAACAGCCCGCCCCGAGGGTGTGTCCACCGCACTTCGTCGGGGAAATGTTTTTCTAGAGCGTCCAGCATCGCATCGCGCCGCTCGCGATAGACTGTACGAATGACCCGCACGTGCTTGTCCAAAAAACCGCCATGTGCCACTTCGTAGGCGACCATCTGATTGAACGTGCTCGTGTGCAGATCAGCACCTTGTTTGGCTTGCACGAATTCCTTAATGACTTCTACGGGTGCGATGATCCAGCCCAAGCGCAAGCCCGGCGCAAGCGTCTTGGAGAACGTGCTCAGATAGATGACGTTCCCGCTGTAGGGCGCTCCGTTGTGCGCTTGGAACTCATTGTCCAGCACTGCGAGCGATGACAAATGCTCGCCCTCGTAACGCAGTTGCCCGTAGGGGTCGTCTTCTATAATTGGTACACCGTAATGATCGGCCAGCTCGATGAGCCTCTTACGGCGTTCTAGAGAGAGCGTCACGCCGGCGGGATTGTGAAAGTTGGGCAAGACATAGATAAACTTGGGGCTTACGCGCAAGGCGGCTTCAAGCTCGTCAGTCTGCATGCCGTCGTCGTCCAACGGGACGGTGACGTACTCAACTTGGTAGGCGTTCCACGCTTGCAGAGCGCCCAGATACGTCGGCTTCTCGACCAAGACGTGGTCACCGGGGTTGATGAAAGCCTTACCGATCAAGTCCAGTGCCTGCTGTGAGCCACAGGTGATTAAGATATTATCCGGGCCGACGACGATGCCATAGCGTGCCGTATGGCGCGCGATCATCTCTCGCAAGGGGCGATAGCCCTCGGTCGTGCTGTACTGTAACGCTTGTGGGCCGTGCTCGGCCAAGACTTTCTGACAGGCTTCTTGGAACTCTTTCACCGGGAAGACATCGGGCGCGGGCAGCCCGCCCGCAAACGAGATAATGTCCGCTTGTTCGGTCAACTTTAACAGCTCGCGTACCACAGAGCTTTGCATTCTCTGGGTGCGTTGGGCGTAGCGTTCGGTCCATAGGGTCTTCATGCGTTCCTCCTCCTTACCAACCATTCGCGTATCTGATAATCAAGAGTATATGACTCACAGCTACAACGGCCAGCATGGCCGGGAGGGAGTATTTGAGAAACGTTCCCCAGGTGATGGGATACCCCTCTCGTTCGGCGATAGCCGTGCCTACGACATTCGCGGAGGCTCCAATCGGGGTGGCAGTGCCCCCAATATCTGTGCCCAGAGCCAGCGTCCAAGCGAGCGACGATAGACTCATCCCTTGAGTGGCAGCTATCTCGCGAATCACGGGAACCATGGTGGCCGCGAAGGGGATGTTATCGACAACAGCTGAGGCAAAAGCAGATATCCAAAGAATGAGAGCAATAGCAATCGTCAGATCCCCTTTCGATATCCAGCCGATGGCCGCCGCGATAGGCTTCAACACCCCCATCTCCTCCAGGCCGCCCACACAGATAAAGAGACCAATGAAGAAGAACAAGGTACGCCAGTCCATCTGCCGCAGCAGCCGGGGGGCCTCGCTCCCCGCAGCGAGCAGCGTCAGCGCGCCCGCGATGACACCGATCAGCGCCACGGAGAGATGCGTCTGGGCATGGCTAATCAACAGGACGACGACCAGAATGAAGATCGCCGTTGCGCTGAGAAAGGCGCGAAAATCCGTGATGGTGCTCGCTGGAGAGACGTGGGCAGGAGCGTGCGGGTTGGATTGAGAAATCAGTTTCTTCCTAAAAAAGAGATACATCAAACCAAGGGCGACGATCATCCCCACCAAGGCGATGGGACCTGTATTCAGAGCGAAGTCTGTGAACGTATAGCCCAGACTGGTCCCGATAATGACATTGGGGGGGTCTCCCACCATCGTGGCGCTCCCTCCGACATTCGCTGCGAAGATCTCCGCAATGATAATGGGAACGGGGTCGAACTTCATCAGGCGGGCGAGCTCTATCGTGACCGGGGCCATGAAGAGCAATACAGTGATGCTGTCAATGAACATGGAGAGAAAGCTGGCGAGGAGCATGAAGCTGATGAAGACGGGTATGACTCTGTAATGGACCAACTGAGCCACAGCCAGACAGAGCCAGCGGAAGAAGCCTGCTGCCCCCAACCCGTCTACCATCAGCATCATGCCGGCGATAAAGATGACCGTTTGCCAGTTGATTCCCTGGGATACTTCTATGTGTTCTAAGTGGGCTTGGTGTACCCAGAAGGTGGGGCGCGTGAGCTGGTTCAGATTCAAGACGGCCCAAGCAGAATCTGGTTTGTTCTCCACCGCCAGGAAGACGACGAAGATGATCAAAGCAGCACCGATGAGGGCGGGGATATAGCGATGAACCTTCCCGTAGATGATCGCGATGAACATCCCCAGGAAGATCAAGATTGCCAGTATCTGTGCCAAGGTCATCATGAGCTTATTGTGCCGAAAAGGACAAAGCCGCGCTATGATCTAGATCAAACAAGGGTATGAGATTGGACAGCTTTTCGGCGGCTTGACACGTTAAGCGCGTTGTGCTACAGTATGGTCACTCTAGACCGAAGGGGGTGAGACGCGTGATCTATAAGTCCCTGAGCGTCCGCCCCGGAGTCCTCGCTTAACACTTCTGGGCCTCCGGGTGGAACGCCCCACAGAAGAGGCCCGATTCTGCCTCTCAAGTTTTTAGACACTGAGCTGCTTTTGTGTCTCTGCCTTGAATTATCTATCTGTACGAAAGGAGCATCATGACTCAGACGATACAAGTCTTCGACCCTCAGAAAGCCAGCTCGTCGGAATTTGCGACATGGAACACGTTCAGCAATCAGATGAAGGCCGAGATGTGGCCTGAAGACCCGCCTACGGAACTCGAAGAAGAGATGCGCGATCTGCGGGCGATCCCGCCGTTTTGGGAGGTGCACTTCTGGGCAGTTTGGCGTGGGAACGAGATCGTAGCCACGAGCGAAGTGGAGCTCAGCCGCACGGGAGACAATCAACATCTGGCATGGTTCGAAATACAAGTGCTGCCGGAGATGCGCCGCCGGGGGATAGCGAAGCGCTTGCTCAAGCTGATCGCTGAAGTAGCGCAGAAAGAAAGCCGCCGACTTATGATGACCTGGACGGATTCAGCGATCCCCGCTGGGGAGGCTTTTGCGAAGCGCCTGGGAGCCCGCGTAGGAATGATCTCCGGCACGAACCAACTGAATCTGGCTGATCTCAACAGAGAGTTGCTGGGACAGTGGCAGCAGCGCGCTCCGAAGGCCGAGTTCGAGTTGGGCCTCTGGGAAGGGCCATACCCGGAGAGCGAGATCGAAGCCGTTGTGAAACTGAGGGAGGTCATGAACACCGCGCCGAGAGATAGTCTTGAAATGGAGGACTTTCATCGGACGCCGGAGCAGTTGCGCCAGATTGAAGCTTCTCTGGCCGAACGCAAGACCGAACGCTGCACGATGTTCGTTCGTGAGAAGCAGACCGGAAAACTTGCCGGGTACACAGAAGTCTTCTGGAGCCCCTTTGAGCCGGAGACGCTCTATCAAGGGGACACGGGGGTCTTCCCCGAATATCGCAATCACGGCCTAGGGCGTTGGCTGAAGGCAGCGATGCTGGAGAAAGTGCTGCGTGATCGTCCGCAGGTCAAGCGCGTGCGCACGGGCAATGCCAACTCCAACGCGCCGATGCTCAAGATTAACTTTGAGCTGGGGTTCAAGCCCTACAAACAGTGGACGACGTGGCAGGTTGAGCTAAACAAAGTGTTAGAATATCTCAAATCGAGCAAACAGTGATATTTTTAGTCTGTTGAACCACGCGGACAAAGTCAGCGACTTATATGCTGAAATCCAAAGTGAGGTGTCCTATTATGCGAACGGCTTTTGACATTCGGGTCTTGGATCGCCAAAACGCAACCGAGGGGGAGTTTGCATCCATCAATCGCTACGCGAACCAAATTCGTGCCGAGGCGTGGCCGGATGACCCACCGCGGACGCTGGAAGAGACGATTCGGGAACTTCAGTCTATCCCGCCCTTTGTAGATGTGTCCATCTGGGCAGTCTGGGACAAGGACGAGATCATCGCGTCGGGGAATGTTGCCGTTCTCCGTACAGAAGAGAACAAGCATTTGGCGCAGTTTGACATCAGCGTGCTTCCGCCGATGCGTCGTCAGGGCATTGCTAAGCGATTGCTGAAGCTGGTTGCCGACGTTGCCCAGAAAGAGAACCGTCGACTCTTAGTCACCCAGGCGAACGCGACCGTGCCTGCTGGTGAGGCCTTTATGAAACGTCTCGGCGCTTGCGTGGGGCTCACATCACAGACCAATCAACTCGTGCTGGCTGAACTCAGCAGGGATTTACTCTGCCAGTGGCAAGCCAGCGCACCGAAAAGCGAATTCGAACTGGGGCTATGGGAGGGCCCATACCCAGAGAAGGATATCGACGCGATTGTCAAGATGCACGACGTGATGAACACTGCACCGCGGGATGACCTTGAAATTGAAGACTTTTGTCGTGCTTGAGTTAAGTGAGACACTTTTGGGCCTCCGACATTGGAGTGCTCGCCTCCGTCCGCTCACAGTAGACCTCCCCCGGCACCCGGTAGCCTGTCCCCCCGTCTTCGCCGTCTTGTCTCTGTTGCCGTGCCCTGCTCAGCCGTCTATAATGGCCCGCTATGGACGGCTTCTATAAGACCCGCGTCTATCTTGTTCGTCACGGAGAAACCCAGTGGAACCGCGAGTTGCGCGTCATGGGCCAGCTTGATATCCCCCTCAACAATATAGGGAGAGAACAAGCCCGCTGCACAGCAGAGCTCTTGGCCCAAGAAGAACTCTCTGCGATCTACTCTAGTGACCTCTCGCGAGCTGTAGAGACGGCGCAGATCATCGCGGCCAAACACAAACTCGACGCCATTCCTGTCCCCGAACTGCGTGAGGCCCGCTACGGGCTCTGGGAAGGCCTCACCCGCGACGACGTTTTAGAAAAATTCCCCGCCGAGTACGAGCTACGCAAGACCGATCCAACGAACTTTCGCCCCTCCAGCGGGGAGAGCCGCAGAGAACTCTACCAGCGCGCTTCTCAAACCTTCTCCCAGCTCGTCGCACGCCATCCCAATCAACGGATTTTGCTCGTCAGCCACGGCGGGACGATCCGAGCGATCTTGCGCTACGTGCTCGGTCTTGGTCCGGGCCATGGGCACTTCGCTGTAGACAATTGCGGGGTCAGCATCATTGACAAAGAGGACGACTCATACGAGGTCTTCACAGTGAACTCTGTCTTTCACTTGGGAGAGCTGCGCACTGAAGATTTCTTTTAACCACAGAGATCACTGAGTACGCAGAGGACTTCTAATTTTTCCCCACGCTCTCTGCGCCCCTGGCAGTGAAACTCAATCCCCCGTGCACAAATGTCATCACCGGCCACCCCATCAACGAAAAGCCCTCATAGGGTGACCAACCGCACTTGCTGCGCACTGCTGGGCGTGTAACTGTCTTTCTCTTCTCCAGATCAACAACCACCAAATCAGCGTCAAGTCCAACGGATAGCTCACCACTGGGCAAGCAGAATCGCTTGGCGGGGTTAAGAGAGCAAACTTCGATTAGTCGCATCAACGAAAGTTTTTTATGGTGAACGGCATCGAGCAACAGGGGCAAAGTGAATTCGACGCCTGGAACACCTGCCGGGGCTTTTTCGTAGCCTACGCTCTTCTCTTCCAGCGTGTGTGGCGCATGGTCGGTCGCGACCATATCTATGAAGCTGTTCTTGAGTGCCCACCAGAGAAACTCGCGGTCTTCTTCAGTGGCTAAGGGCGGGTTCATCTTCAACCAAGCCCCTTTTCTTTCCCTATCTTTGGCTGTGAAGAAGAGATAGTGCGGGCACGTTTCAAACGAGACATCTATTTTGGACTTTCTTGCTGCTAAGATCGCTTCGACGGCCCGCTGGGTCGTCACGTGCACCAGATGGAGTTTTGTCTCATAAGCTGCTGCTAAATCTAAGACATAGCAGATGTCATCGGCTTCGTGGCGGGTGACGTCTTCGGGGTCACCGCCGCGCTGGGCGTGCACAGCGAGAATCCTTTTGGTCTGAGAGATGGTCTTAAAAATCTCGTGATGGAGTTTTTTGTCGCTTATGGCCAGATGGCCTGTCGTCTTCCCCAAATAGAGCTTGAAGGCGTCTACGAGTTCGGCCAGTTGCGCTAGTTGCTGGAGATTTTCAGGCACGATCCCACCGTAGATCTTGGCGTTGACAAGTGAAGTATTAGCTAGGGCTCGATATGTGCGAACGGCTTCTGCTGTTGTAAGAGGGGGCTCGGTGTTGGGCATGGCGAAGACCGTCGTGACGCCGCCAGCGATGGCACCCCGCCCAAGAGACTCCCAATCTTCTTTCTGAGATTGCTTCAGATCGCGCGCGTGCACATGCACGTCGATCACGCCAGGCAAGACGAGCTTTCCAGAGCAATCTATTCTCTGCTCTCCCTCAAGATTGCGCCCGATGGCTCGAATCTTTTCGTCAAACGCAATGTCAAGCTTCTTCAGCTCACCGTTCACAAAGATCTCAGCGTTCGTGAGAATGGTCATAATCCCGTGTCCTCCGTGCTTCTCGGTGCTTTCCGTGATTCAAATCTCCCTCACCTGCCCAATGATCTCTTCCACGCGAGAGAAGCCGTTCTCTTGGAGCCATCTTTGAATCCCTGCCCAGAGCTTCTCAAAGGCTTGCGGCCCTTCCCATAAGAGGAGCGTCCCAATCTGAACTGCCGAAGCTCCAGAGAAAAAGTGCTTGATCGCATCTTCAGGCTTAGTGATGCCTCCAACACCCCAGACGGTAATCTGGGATTTGTGCGTCTGAAAGAACTTATAAAAGCGATGGACTTCAGCGAGCGCGATGGGGAGCACCGCCGGGCCGCCCAAGCCCCCAAAGCCATCGTTGGGACGAATCACTTTTGTTCGGGTCTTTAAATCAATGTCGAGCGTCAAGGGCTCAGAGTTGATCGTCGCGACATACGCCAGATCGAAGTCGAGCAGCGCCCGGGCGATCTCTTCAAAGAGCTTGGGCACGTTATTGTACGGCGAGAGCTTGACCCCGATAGGAATTTTCACATCGCGTGTGACGGCGTGAAGAACAGCGCGAACGCTGGGTGGGTCCATAGCGATGGGGACTTCTTCCAAGTTCGGGCACGAGAGATTCAGCTCAAGAGCATCTGCACCGGCTTTGGCCATCGCCACGGCGATCTCGCGATACTGCTCTATGGGGGGAAGCTTGTGCACGCAGGGCGCGCTGGCGATGCTGGCAATGATGGGCTTGCCGAATCTTTTCAGTTTTGGGAGAAGACGCGCGTACTCGTGATAGCCGAGATTGGGCAAGCCCATCGAGTTGAGCGAGCCGATCTTATTATCTAAATAAGAGCGCAGTCTGGGTTCGGGATTGCCCGTGCGAGGGCAGTGGGTCATGCTTTTGGTGACGACGGCGCCGGCGGCTGACCGGGCGATGCGTTCGAGTTCTTCATATGTAACGGAGTTGGGGCCGGAAGCGTTCGTGATGGGCGGGTGCAGCTCGATCTTCATGCTGGGGAGATTATAAGCTGCCTAGAGAAGAACGTCAAAAAAGCTCTTCACCGTGCGCTGCCAAAGTAGCCGTTCATAAACCCGATCTGGGTCGGAGGCCACACTTTCAAGAACGGCTCCCCGATAAAATCCTTTTCGCACACGAACGGAAAATCCCAGAATCTCCCGTCTAAGCTGTTACGGCTATTATCTCCCAGGACGAAGAAGTGCCCTGATGGCACTGTGAGTAACTGATCGCCCATCTTGCCGGAATTATAGTAACAGCGGCGATCTGGATCAGGATGCGCTGGATGGTTGAACGCATCGTCCAGCATTGGGACGCCGTTGACGTAGACATAGCAGTCTTTGATTTGAACAGTCTGCCCCCCAACAGCGATAAGCCGTTTCACGTAGCGCACCATGCGGGGGGCTTCGTCCGTGCCCTCGTTGTGCCAAAAAACGACAATGTCGCCGGGCTGGGGCTTGCGAAAATAAAACGAGAATTTGTCCACAAAGAACGAGCTGCCCGGCATGATCGTCGGCTCCATCGAGCCCGTGGGCACACGCATTCTCACGATGACGAAGTTCATCGTGAAGAGCGCCAATAGCACCGCGACGATAATAATTTGAAGCCAGTCCAGGGCCCACTCGGCTCCGGGGCTGGTCTCCACTCCAACGCGATGGAGCAGCCGAGCCAGCCAGGGCCGGTGGCGCTCTTCATCCAGAGAAGAAGCCATCGCGTCGGCGCTGGGAGCCGTCGGCTCTGTCGGGAGAGGGTCGTCGGGCTTTCGTTCGTCGGACATTGCTCTTATCCGGCACTGGCTTCTAACGCCTTGCGTCGCAGATACGTCAAGCGCGCGCGGCGAGCGCGACCACGTTCGACGACTTCAATCTTGACAATCCGCGGCGAGTGCAGGGGGAAGATCTTCTCGACTCCGATTCCTGAAGAAAGCTTTCGCACGGTGAACGTCTTGCTTGTGCCGCTGCCGGCACGCTTGACCACAATGCCTTCAAAGACCTGGGTTCGTTCCCGACCTTCCTTGCCGCCTTCGCCGCCCTCTCGCACTCGCTCGTGGACGCGAATCGTGTCACCGGGGCGGAATTCTGGCAGATCTTTCTTCAAAAATTCTTGCTCTACTTCGCGAATGATATTATTCATACACAGTCACTCCTTTTGCGTATCACGCTTTCACTCTCGAACGGTTACCCGAGCGTTCATCTGCGGCCGCGCAGGCGATCGAGAATAATAGCAACAGCTGCCCGAACAGACAGGTGATTATATGCACCGGGTCCCCATACCGGCGGCAACAGATAGTCAACCCGTTCCAACGCCTCCAAGGCGATGCCCCATCCCGTTCCGAACAATACATAGACGGGCTGACGATCAGTTTCAAGCAGCTCACGCAGTTGCTCATAGCTGATGCTATTGCCGCTGAGCTCGCGTGCATCTGTGCCGACCAGCACAGGGGCGAGGCCCTCTCGGCGCAAGACCTCGTGAAAACTGGCCTCTAGCCTATCAACAACGCGCACAAGTTGCAAGGCCGGCCGCCGGTAAGCCACATCGGGCTCGGCTTTAAGCCAAAAGTCAATGAGTTTCTGGGCAATGGCCTGCTGGCTGGGCAGCGGCGTAATAATAAAAAACTGGGCGACGTCGTAGGTGCAGGCGCTGCGCGCGATGTCGGTCGCGTCAATGGGGGTCAGCATGGTCGTCACGATCTTGTCGTTGCGATCACGACAGGGATAGTGCACCAGCCCGATATAGAGATTGCCCATGATCGCTCACTTCTGGAGCAAATCCGGTCTGTTCTTCAAGGTCTTCTCCAGCGCCGCGCGGCGGCGGAACTCCTCAATCTTTTTATGGTCTCCCGCTAGAAGGACCTCCGGGACGCGCAACCCCTGAAACTCTGGGGGACGCGTGTACTGCGGCGGCCCCAGTAGCTTCTCATTATAGAAAGAATCGCGCTCAACAGACTCTCGCTTGCCGATGACGCCGGGGACGAGACGCGCCACACAGTCAGCGATCACGGCGGCAGCCGCCTCGCCTCCGCTGAGAACATAATCGCCAATGGAGAGCTCATCCGTGCAAATACTGACAACGCGCTCGTCAACGCCTTCATACCGCCCACATAACAGAATGATCGCGGGGGCTTGGGCCAAGTCTTTCGCTATCGTTTGAGTAAACAGCTTGCCCTGCGCGGAGAGCAAGATCACCCGCGGCTCCACAGCAAGCTGGGCCTTGATGAATTCAACAGCCCGAAAGAACGGTTCGGGCTTCAAAACCATCCCCGGTCCGCCACCGTAGGGGCGGTCGTCCACTTGCTGGTGTTTATCTGTCGTAAAAGCTCTCAAGTCATGAATATGGATCTGCACCAAGCCGGCTTGGCGTGCCGCGCCGATCACGCCAGCCTCGAAGAACGCTGTCAGCATCTGAGGAAAGATCGTGACGATCTCAATGCGCATTCTGTGAAGACTCTCGGCGACGTTGTTGTTTAGGGCGTGCTCGGCCTCGCCGACGGCTGCGCGGCGCTCGTTGCTGTCCGCCTTTGACCACCGGGCGCGGCGGATGATCGGGACGGGCTTCAATGACATCCAAAATGACTTCTTTGCCTGCCATTGCGCCTACGGCTCCCAGCACATCCCGCATGGCCTCGGCAGTGCGCCCGTTCCGCCCGACTAACCGTCCCATCTCGTCTTGCGGAACACTGATATTAAAAATATCTGTCTTTGGTGTCTCGATCCGCTCGATGACGATCTTCTGTGGGGAGTCGACGAGCGCACGAATCAGATACTGTAATGCTTCAAATACTTGGTTCACGAGCTGGCTTTTGTGTGTTGCTGTTTATGAAACTCTGCCAAGATGCCCTTCTGGGAGAGCAGATGGCGTGCGGTCTGGCTTGGCTGAGCTCCTCGGCCGAGCCAGAGCAAAGCCTGAGCTGTGTCAATTTCCTGCTGTCCTTTGAGGGCATCATACCAACCCAAATCAGCGACCACACGAGTATCGCGGGGCTTCGTCTCTTCGACGACCACAACCCGGTAGGACGGCTGTGCCCGTCGGCCAATCCGTTTGAGCCTAATTTTCACGGCCATAGCTTCTCTTTCCTCCTGAGAGTTATGTATTCGAGTGTATCTCCCCAGGTCACCCTGAGCGCAGCAAATGGTTTCAGAGACGGTTCGCTCAACATGACACTACCGCCCAAAAGGCATCTGCCCGAAGGGAAGCTTTCTCCCTTTGAGTTGTTTCATCATCTTCTTGGCTTCGTCAAAGCGCTTCAAAAGCTTATTCACTTCGCTGACCTGGGTGCCGCTGCCTAGAGCGATGCGCTTCTTGCGTCGCCCATTCAGAATTTCGGGCTTGCGGCGCTCTTCTTGTGTCATGGAATTGATTATTGCTTCAACCCGGCGGAGAGCTTTTTCGTCCACGTCCACTTTGTGCATTCCGGGAATCTTTTCCAACAATTTTGTGATCGGTCCCATCCGACGCAACTGCTGAATCTGTTCACGAAAGTCTTCCAGTGTAAAACGCTCTTTCTGAATTTTCTTCACAAACTCTTCGGTCTTCCTGGCGTCTACACGGGATTCGGCTTCCTCGATGAGCGAGAGAATATCTCCCATCCCCAGGATGCGTTCGGCCATGCGGTCGGGGTGAAAGACTTCTAAGTCTTCTAACTTTTCGCCCACGCCCACAAATTTAATGGGCCGCCCTGTGACGGTGATCATCGAAAGCGCCGCGCCGCCGCGGGCGTCGCCGTCGAGCTTCGTCAAGATAATGCCAGAGAGATTCAGCCGTTGATCGAACGTCTGCGCGATGTTGACGGCCTCCTGGCCGGTCATGGCGTCGGCGACTAACAGAATCTCTGTGGGCTGGAGCTTCTCTTTCATTTCGGCCAGCTCGGCCATCAGCTCTTCGTTGATTTGCAGTCGGCCCGCCGTGTCAATAATCAAGACATCAAAAGAGTTCTTACGCGCCTCTTGCAGGGCTCCTTGGGCGACTTCTACAGGCGTTCGCCCTGTTGCGTAAACGGGGTAGCCGAGTTTTGCGCCCAACTGGTTGAGCTGTTCGATGGCCGCCGGGCGCTGTAAGTCGGTCGCTGCCAGCAGGACTTTCTTGCTGAGTTTTTCGGTGAGATGCTTGGCCAGCTTGCCGGACATTGTGGTCTTGCCGGAGCCTTGGAGACCGACCAATAGCATCACCGCCGGCCAACTGGTCAGCTTGAGGTCAGCACGTGTGCCGCCGAGAATCTGCACCAATTCGTCACGGACGATTTTGACGATTTGCTGCCCCGGCGTGAGGCTCTCTAAGACTCTCGCGCCGAGGGCTTTCTGTTTGACGTCGTCAATAAACTTTTTGACGACTTTATAGTTAACGTCGGCTTCTAAGAGAGCAAGCCGCACCTGGCGCAGGCCCTCGTCCAAGTCCTTCTCGGTGAGCGAGCCGCGTCGGCGCAACTGCGTCAAAACGCTATTCAGTTTCTCGGTCAGCGTGTTAAACATAAGATTAGATTGGCTGCTGATTTTACTCAACAGACAGCAGAATGTCAATCAGGGTCAGGTTGTCGATTGAAGTGGTGCTCTAAAAACTGCGTATCAAACTCTCCAGCCATAAACTGCTGGCTGGAGATGATCTCTAAGCAGAGATCACGGGTCGTCTGAACTCCCTCTAGCTCAAACCGTTTCAGCGCGTTGACCATCTTCAAAATAGCTTCCTCGCGCGTCTGCCCGTGCACGATCAGCTTGGCCAAGAGCGAATCGTAATACGGCGTCATCGGCAATCCATTATAGAGAGCTGTATCTAAACGAACTCCATGCCCGCCCGGCAGCGATTTGATCTTCACCGTCCCGGGCGACGGCGCAAAATTTTTCGCCGGGTCTTCGGCGTTCAGCCGACACTCCATCGCGTGCCCTTGAAATTTTATCTCTCGTTGGCTGTAACCGAGCTTCTCGCCCGCCGCGATGCGAATCTGTTCTTTAATTAAATTTCTCCCGACGCGCATCTCAGAAACGGGGTGCTCGACCTGGATGCGCGCGTTCATCTCGATAAAATAAAACTCTTCCCCGGAGACTAAGAACTCAACCGTCCCCGCGTTTTGATACCCCAAGGCCTGCGCGGCCTGCACGGCGGCCTCCCAAATGGCCTGGCGCAGCTCGTCCGTAAGGGCTGGTGCTGGTGACTCTTCGATCAGCTTTTGATAGCGCCGTTGGATCGAGCATTCGCGCTCGCCCCAGTGCACAATCTTGCCATGCTGGTCGGCCAAAATCTGAACTTCGATGTGTCGGGCGTTGGGGAGATATTTTTCGATATAGACGGTGGGATCGCCGAAGGCCGCTTCGGCTTCGCGTTGCGCTGAGTGAAATTTCTCTAGAAGCTCCGATTCTTCAAAGACGATGCGCATCCCCCGACCACCACCCCCTGCGGACGCCTTCAAGAGCAAGGGATATCCAATATGCCCAATGGCCTCTCGCAGGTCAGCCTCTGTCTTCAGTGCCTCTGAGCCAGGGACTATAGGAACTCCGACAGCATGTACGGCGGCTTTGGCGCGGAGCTTGTCGCCTGTCTGGAGCATAGTCTGATAGCCGGGCCCGATGAACGTGATCTTCGACGCCTCGCAGACTTCGACAAAGTGCGGGTCTTCGGCTAGAAAACCGTAGCCCGGATGAACGGCTTCCGCGCGCGAGACTTCGACGGCGCTCATCACCGCCGCAATTTTTAAGTACGACTGACGCGCCGGGGCCGGGCCGATACAGTAGGCCTCATCGGCCAAGCGGGCGTGGAGAGCCCCTCGGTCGGCTTCGGAGAAGATCGCAACAGTTTGGATGTCCAGCTCGTGCGCCGCCTCGATAACGCGCACGGCGATCTCCCCGCGATTGGCTACCAAAATTTTCTTGAACATACTAGGTGCGGGCCTTAGCCAGGTTGTATCACCATCAACGGTTGCCCGTACTCGACGGGCTTGCTGTCTTCGACCAGAATTTTCTCCACGGTTCCAGCCTGTTCGGCCTTGATCTCGTTCATCACTTTCATCGCTTCGATCACACAGACGGTATCGCCCTTTTCGATGCGGTCTCCGACTTCGACATACGGCTCCTCTGTCGGGGCTGGCCGCCGATAGAACGTCCCGACCAAAGGGGATGTGATAACATGGCCGTTTGGGGAAGCGTCAGCCGAGAGCGAAGAAGAGAACGACGCAGGAGCAGCGATGGTGCTCTGGGGCAAGGGGTGCGCGGGCAGCGGTGCACCAACCGACGCGCTGGTGCGAGCGCCCTCGCGCTTGAGGATCAATCGCTCTCCCCCGCGTTCGAGCGTCAGCTCCGAGAGCGATGAGCGTTCGAAGATCTCTATCAACGTTCGAATCTCTTGGGCGTCCATACTCGTGCTCTCCCTCGCAACGGTCTACTAAGATACTCGAAGGAAGGCGTCGTTTGCAAAGCGAGCGGGGCAAACTTATAATCGAGTGTGCAAAACTGCTCTCCATTGATTGAAATTGAAGGAGCAGGTAAGAGAAATCTTATGAGTTTAACTTGGGGATTGACGGTATTGGCGGTGCTGACAGTCTTGTCGTTCTTTTTCTCAGTCTCCGAGATGGCCATTGCCTCGGTCGGCCGGTTGCGACTGAAATCCATGATTCGCGAGCACCCGCGCCGGCAACGCGCTCTGCAAGCCATATACGATAACCCGACGTCGCTCATCACCGCGATGGCCATTGTCAATAACTTCGTGAACTTATTTGCCAGCTCCATCGCAACGGTGTTGACGCTACAGCTCTTTCCGGCGTTGAGCGGTTCCGAGACGGCGCTTGTTGCGACAATCTTAATTACTATGTATCTGTTGATCTTTGGAGAGATCACGCCAAAGCATTTAGGAAAGAACAATGCTGAGCGCTTGACGCCCATAGTCATTGGCCCGCTCTATTGGCTCTCGGTGGTGCTGCGACCGCTGACGGGAGCCTTCCAAGGGATCGCCCAAGGACTTTTAAGGATCTTTCCGGCACACTATCGCAGCCTGGAGCCAATGCACGTCAGCGAAGATCAAATTAAATTATTGATCGAGATGAGCGAAGAGCGCGGCATGATCCAAGAAGAAGAGGGCGAGATGATCCGCCGCATCTTCGCGTATGACGACCTAGTAGCTCGACAGGTGATGGTGCCGCGCACGCATGTCGTCGCCATCGAGATCCATACGCCGCTCTCCGAGGTGCGCGAATTGGTCGCCCGCGAAGGACACTCGCGCTATCCCGTCTACGAGCGGAGTTTAGACAATATTCGCGGGGTGTTGCACGCCAAAGACTTACTACGCTTCGGGTATGCTGAAAAGCAGAAGCTCGACGAATATAAGAAAAAACTCCAAGACGAGCTGCCTCGACGCATGAAGGAAGCAACCACTCCGGAAGAACTCAAAAAGCTCACAGAAGAACGGGCGTTCTACGAAGCCGAGGTCCGTCGGCTGCGGGAATTCTTGAGCGAGGCACGCCTGGAGCACATTCTCAGAGCAGCGCACTTCACAACACCCAATAAGCCGATCCGACGGCTGCTGCGCGATTTTCAGCGCAATAAAAAACACATGGCCATCGTCGTGGACGAGTATGGCGGCCTCATGGGTGTCATCACTCTCGAAGACATTTTAGAAGAGATCGTTGGTGAGATCCGTGATGAATACGACGAGCCCGAAGAGAAACGGGCAGCCATGCAGATCAAACAGCTTGCCCCCAATGCCTATCTAGTGGACGGGGAAACGGCGATAGACGAACTGAACGCGCGTCTCTCCTTGGATTTGCCGCTATCGGAGGCCGTGACCATCGGCGGGTTGCTCTTGCATCGGCTGGCGGAAATCCCTAAAGTGGGTACGGCGCTCACGGTGAACGGCGCGCGTCTCGTCGTGGCGGAGGCCACCGAAAAGGAAGTGCGCAAGGTGCGCCTTGAAGTGCTCGCTATGTCCAAAGTATAATCTTTGCAGCAGGAGGGAAAGATACGTGATGACAAAAGCCATACGGAGTACTTGGGTTGTGCTGTGGGCCGTGTTAGTCTGTATCTCTGCTTCATGGGCTCAAGAAGAAGGGGCTCACCCAGATCGCTATTCTTTGAAGGTCACGCTGGACCCGGAGGGCCGAGTGATTTCCGGGACAGCTGCCGTCGAATATACGAACGATTCTGCGTCGCCGTTGCCCGCTCTCTATTTTCTGCTCATGCCGAATTACAGTCGCGAACCGAACCCGCACCTGGCTCCAGCAGTGCTCGATAGTTCCTATTGGAGCGGCTTTGACCCCGCGTGGATGAAGGTCTACCAAGTAGAGAACAGCGACGGGACCCCTCTTGGGTTCGAGCTGGAGAGGGGGCCGGATTGGTTCCAAACGTATTCGCTGGACGACACGGTGCTGAAAGTGAACCTGCCGCAACCGTTAGCGCCCGGTGAGATGACCACGGTGGTAATCGATTTTGAGACGAGATTCCCTCATATCACCGGGCCCGATGAGGGATTTCACAATGGGATTTTCACATGGCGTTTTGGTTGGAGCCCGATCCCCGTTCCCGCAAGCGAGCTGATTGACGGTCGCTATATTGCTCAGCGCCCATATTATAAGTTTCTGATACCGGCGGCCCTCTACGAGCTGGAGCTGACGCTGCCTGATGAATACGTCGTTGCCGCTGGAGCCAACTCTCAAGAAGAAAAAGCGCTGACAGAACTGAAAGGGCAGAAGCTCGTGCACGTGACGTCCGATGTCCCTGTGCGTTCGATTCCCATTAGTATCAGTGATGCTTTCAAAACGTATGAGCTCAAAGATGACCTTCCCATCTCTGTTTACTATCGTCCAGGGCATGAAGCCAACGCCCGTCTTTTGGCGACATACGCCCGTGAAATTTTGGACTACTATCAGGCGCAGTTTGGGCCGTATAGCTACAAGCGTTTAGTTATTGTCGAGTCTTCGGCAAGTGGGTACTTCGGCATGGCCGCCGATGGCTTTGTCATTCTCGGCAGCTCATTCTTCTTCGAAAAAGACTTAGGGGTCGCCGGGATGCTCGACCGGCTAACAGAGTATATCTTAGCTCACGAGATGGCCCATCAGTGGTGGGGCATCGGGATCGGAACTGATCTGAACGCCGAAAACTTTCTTTCCGAAGCCTTTTCAGAGTATCTGGCGATCACATACTTTGAAGAGAAGTACGGCGAGTTCGGACCCAATCTCATAAAATTGGAACGCTCCGGTCTGTTAGAAGAATTCATTCAGTCTCAGCTGGGGTATTTAAATTTGCGCGAGCACTTGAGCGAGTTGCCCTATGTGCTCACCCGCAAAGATCGCTTCGACGAGGCGATCATCAAGCCCCAGCAAGACGTGCGCTACGCGAACTACAGCTCGGTGAGGCTCTACAATAAGGGCTATTTAGTGCTGCGGGCGCTGCGCGGCCTCATCGGCCACGAGAAGATGAACCAGCTCTTGCAGGCAGCTCACGAGCAGTGGGCTCATAAGATCATGCAGATCGGTGACTTCGAGGCCCTGGCTGAAGAGATCTCCGGGCAGGACCTCAAAGGGTTCTTCGCCGCCTGGCTCCATCGCGACGACGATCCGGCGCTCTTTTTGGATTACGCCGTCACGGGCATCGAGACGACGCGCTTGGAGCAACCCACAGGCCAACCCCCAGACGGTGATCGCTATCTCGTGCGGGTCCGCTTGGAACGGAAGGGTTCCATTCACATGCCTGTCATGGTCGTCGCCGTCTCTGAATTAGAAGAAGAGTTTACTTATGTTTACGAGAGCGATCGCGTCACAGACGTTTGGGAGTTCCGCACCAAGCACCCCATTAAAGAGGTCCGCGTGGACCCGCAAGAAGTGACTCCCGATCTCAATCGCTTGAATAACTATTATCCGATGCGGACGCGGGTCATCACCAACGGCGACAACGATATGCCGTTAGATGCATATCTCATTCGTTTCAATCCCATATCGCAAACCGTCGAAGGGGGGTTCCTCAACGACCACCGCTGGCTGATCGCCAACGGCTACATTGCGGCGGCGCTCAATCTGGGGCGCGGGACAGTAGCTACGGCAGCCCTCAGCACGGCCGGGGTAGATCTCTTTGGTCTGGCCAGTATCAGTTGGCTGACCTTTGCTCAGCCAGCGATCGGCTACCGAGGCGTCTATTGGGTGCCCAGGGAGCAGTTTGCTTTCACCGTAGCGCGGTTGCTCGACGCTCCTGAAGGAGCTGGCGGCCCACTAGTTCCGGTGGCCTTCGCTGCGTTTGACTACCAGCGCAGCGAACTGCTCAAAGATCTCTATATTATCGGATTGTCGCTGCGCCAAGGGTTCGATTTCACGCAGCTCTCGCTCCAAGGGATCACGCGCCTAAGGCTGTGGCCCAATGTCTATCTCGACGTCGCAGCTACCGTGGGGATGGGTGTTAACACCCAGGGGGGATTTCGCTTTGATTTGAGCGAGTTGTCGTCCTTCAAGAGCGTGGAGGGATTCCCGTTCCCAGATCGCTTCCGTTGGTTGAGCTACGCCGAAGTCAACTTCCCGCTCCAGCGCGAGATGGGGTACAATGTCCTTAATCTTGCCGTTATGAATGAGATTGACCAAGCGGTCTACGTGCTCGCCGCCCGGACAGCGCCCACTTTTGAGAGCTGGCTCGATACAGAAGGAGCCAAGGTCGAAGCCGGTATCGAGTTTCGGCTGCACGGGACGAGTCTGGGGGGGCTCTTGCCCTTCACGCTGCTGTTGCGCGTGGGCTATCCCATCGTCGGGGCGGCATATCACGAGCAACACGTGCTCATCTCAGTCGGGGTGCAGTTTCGTTAATGCGCGTTCCGTATAGATGGTTGGCCGAGTTCGTTCCGATACCGCTCGATGTCGATTTTGTGAGAGAATTGGCAGAGCGATTGACTCTCGCCGGACTCGAAGTGGCTGATGTTGAGCGGGTTGGTCTGCCTGAAGGAATCGTCGTCGGGAAAGTGATCAAAACCAGCCCGCACCCCAACGCGGAGCGCCTGAAGATCTGTGAGGTCTCACTGGGCAGTGAAACAGCACAATTGATCTCCGGGGCTCCCAATATCACTGAAGGAGCGCTCGTCTCAGTAGTTCGCGTGGGAGGCCGTCTTCCCAACGGACAAACGGTAGAAGCCCTCGTATTTCGCGGCGAGAGATCTGAGGGCATGATCTGTTCGCGCGCCGAGTTAGGGCTCGAAGAGAAATCTCCTGGCGTGTGGAATTTAGAGCTAGAGCTAGGCCTGCATGTCGGACAGGACTTCGTTGAACAGCTAGAGTTCGATGACTTTATTCTCGTGTTAGAGACGAAATCCAATAGACCCGATGCACTGAGCGTGCTGGGCATTGCCCGCGAGATCAGTGCGTTGTACGATCTCGATCTGAGCAAACCCAACACGACCGTGCGAGAAAGTGCCGAGAAGATCGAAACACTGGCTTCAATAGAGATCGAAGATGCTCCAGGATGTCCCCGGTATGCCTGTCGGATCTTTAGCGATTTCGGTCCGGGTCCGTCTCCCCTCACAATGCAGCACCGTTTGGCCAAAGCTGGGCTGAGGCCGATCAGTAGGATCGTAGACGCGACGAACTATGCGCTCTTGGAGCTCGGCCACCCCACGCATGCTTTCGATTATGACAGACTCGAAGAGCATAAAATTATCGTGCGGCGTGCCCGCCCTGGGGAGAAGATTATCACTCTCGACGGGGTCGAGCGCGCCCTCAGCGCGACAGATTTAGTCATCGCCGACGCGCGCAAGCCCGTCGCGATAGCTGGGGTCATGGGAGGGGCCGAGAGCGAAGTCTCTGAGAAGACCAAAAGAGTCTTATTGGAGTCGGCGTATTTCGACCCGATCTCGGTGCGACGCACTTCGAAGAATTTAGGGCTGCGCACGGAAGCAAGCCATCGCTTCGAGCGCGACCTGGATCCCCATATTGTAATTACAGCGCTCAATCGTGTTGGGGCGCTTCTCCAGCAATCGGGGAGCGGTTGTTCGGCTGTCCAAGGAGTGATTGATGTCTATCCCAAAAAGATCGAACGCCGCTCTTGTCTGCTCAGGGCAGCGCGCATCGAGAAGATTTTAGGGATTTCTGTCCCTGGGGAGCGCACTGAAAGAATCCTACAGCGACTCGAGTTTTCCCTGGAGCGCGAGACGTCTAATTGCTGGCGCGTGGAAATCCCCAGCTTCCGCCGCGAGGTCGAGCGCGAGATTGATTTGATCGAAGAAGTCGGGCGCATCTATGGCTATGACAAAATCCCGGCGCAGCGACCGGCACTGCCACTCATAGCAGGACGCCGTGATCGCATCGAAGACTTAAAAGACAAAATCAGAAAAATTCTGACGAGTCTGGGAGTGAGCGAGGCGGTCAACTTTGGGTTCATCTCGCAAGGGGACGTAGAATTTTTCGGTGACGGGAAGATTGTGCGCTTGCGCAACCCCATGAGCGATGAATCCTACGCGCTCAGACCGGGGCTGTGGCCTGGGTTGCTGAGAAATCTTCAGCACAATGCGTATCAACAAGGAGACGGTGTCCGACTCTTCGAGGTCGGCAAAGTCTTTCATCGTGAAGGTCGAACTGTGCGCGAGCGGCTGGCCTTGGGGGTGGCGTTGGCCGGCCGCGCGCTGGTGCCCTTGAAAGGCCACGAGCAGATTTATGACTTTTACGATCTGAAAGGGATTGTTGAGACGCTCTTGCTAGAGCTGGGGTTCAGGAATTTTTCGTTCGATCCCAGCGCAGAGAAGGTCTTACACCCGACGCGCCAAGCGACGCTCAAAGCCAAGGACGACGTCTTGGGTCTGCTGGGCGAGTTGCACCCTGATCTAGCGCGCCGCTACGATTTGCCTTGGCCAGCTTATCTTTTTGAGCTACATGTCGAAGAGATTTACCAACGCCTGCAGACGCTGGCGCTGCCGGTCTGGTCAGAGCTTCAACAAAAAGTGACGCCCAAGTATCCCGCATCGCGACGCGATTTGTCGCTGCTTGTTTCAGAAAGCGTGCCCGAAGTGCAAGTGCGGCGAATATTGGAGAGCGAGCGACGCATCGAGCGCGTCTTCTTGTATGACCTCTACCGGGGTAACCAGATTCCCCAGGGAATGAAGAGCTTGACCTACGAAATCACCTTTAGAGATTGGAACAAGACATTGAGCGACGAAGAGGTCAACGAGATGGTGGCGCGGATCGAAGCCCGGTTGAGAGAGGAACTGGGCGTACAGATTAGAAAAGGGTGAGTGCTCGAACCGTCTATCAAAAAGCATTCGTTCCCAAAGCCAAAATCACAAAATATCTCCTCTCCTTTACACATCGCGATGGTCGCAGTAAGGCAGAGTTCTTCACACGCTTTGGTTTTTCGGCAGATGCTTGGGAAGAGCTCGTCCGTGTCCTGCGGCATCATGCTGCTACCCACAATGTAAAGCAAATTGAAGACTCTCCCTTTGGCACCCGTTATATTATTGAGGGTATAATACAGACGCCCGATGGCCGGACACCGGTCATTCGGTCAATCTGGTTCGTCGAAGCCGGTGAAGAAATCCCGCGGTTTGTAACGGCTTATCCTGTGGGAGGGAAGAACAGATGATCCGTGAACTCGAGAGCGTTGTCTTGACTGAAGACCTGCCGGAGCACGGCCTGCAACGCGGCGATATCGGCACGATCGTGTTAGTCCATAAAAACGGTGTAGGCTACGAAGTGGAGTTCGTCACGCTCGACGGGGAGACTATAGCTGTTGTCTCTGTGCTAGCATCTCAAGTGCGGCCGATAGGCCAGCGCGAGATCGCTCACGTTCGAACGCTCCAGAGGCAAGGAGCGCCCTAGAAAACTGCGATGGTCATCACTCGCACGATCTCAGAGACACGAACCACAATTGCCCAAGCCCGTGCTCAAAAAAAGCGCATCGGCTTCGTCCCTACGATGGGCTATCTGCACGAGGGGCATCTCACACTGATAGACATTGCTCGGCAGCATAGTGACTTTGTGGTCGTAAGTATCTTCGTCAACCCAACTCAGTTTGGCCCTACTGAGGATTTCGCAAAGTATCCAAGAGATTTTGCGCGAGACTGCAAGCTCTGTGAGTCGCGCAAAGCAGACGTGATCTTCGCGCCCGAAGTCTCTGAAATGTACCCAGAGCCGTCGCTTATGACGTTTCAGATCAAAAAGCTTGCAGACCGTCTCTGCGGGGCGCGGCGGCCGGGACATTTCAACGGCGTCGTCTTAGTAGTCAGCAAGCTCTTCAATATCGTTCAGCCCGACGTCGCCGTCTTCGGCCAGAAGGACGCACAGCAGCTCATCATCATTCAGCGTTTAGTTCGAGATTTGAACTTTCCTGTCAAGATTATTGCTGCCCCAACGGTGCGCGAGCCTGACGGCTTGGCGATGAGCAGCCGCAACGTCTATCTCACATCTCAGCAACGAGCGCAGACAACTGTGTTCTATAGGTCTTTACAGAAAGCCAAAGCTCTGATTGAGTCCGGTGAGCGAGATGCGAAAAAGATTATTGCAGAAGTACGAAGAGTTATCTCGACGGCAAGCGAATCGAAGGTAGACTACATCGAGATCGTGAGTGTCACAGACCTTCAGCCTGTCGAGCAAACAGAGGGCCAGATACTGATCGCGCTGGCGGTCTACTTTGGCAAGGCGAGATTGATTGACAACATGGTGCTAGAAGTTAGCGGGAGCCGAGTACAGGAGATTCCAGCCATTCCGTAAGGCTTCAGTTCGATTTGTTTTCGGGTTTAGATTAAAATAGAGACAGTTATGAAATCACTCGTAAAGACCAAGTTCCCCTTAAGCTTGCGCGATACCATCGTGTACAAAGAACGCACGATTCCCATCAGACTCAAGGTTTATGAGGACAGGGTACTTGCTCTCTTTGCCCAAGATCCCGATTTCTTTGGGCAGGGCAAGACCATCCAAGAAGCAGAGGAAAATCTACTGCGTGGGTTGAACGATGAGTGGGTTTTCTTGAGCAAGCACGCCAATGAGCTGAGCGATGAATTGCAGACTAAATATAAGCTTTTGCAGAGACTGTTTCCGTGAAGCTTCGCACGATCTCAGCCCGTAGGTTTGTTTCGCTTTTGCGTTCCTTGGGCTTTGAGGAAGACTACGGGAGAGACCACGTCTTCTTTTACTTTCGTTGTTCAGGCAAGATTGTGGTGTATAATTGGCCCCGAAAACTGGACCACGGGCTAAGGTGGGAAATTGGAGTAAGATACACCGAGTCTGTGGAGGATCGAGGAGATGAAAAAGCCACGCAATCACTACAGCGCCTCGTTCAAGTTTC
>JBBIUX010000030.1:0-22978 GCA_037440025.1 Candidatus Fraserbacteria bacterium
CATCGCCGGGGACCATCTGGAAGAGGCTATTTCAGTTATACAGGAACTGGGTGCTAAAAAAATCCTCGCGACGCTCGATCACTTAGGGGAAAACACGACAACTGAAAGCGAAGCCCTCGCCGCTGCCGATGAATATCTGAACATTCTCGACACCATTGCCGCAACCGGCGTCCGATCTGAAGCCTCTCTTAAACTGACTCAGATGGGGCTGGATATCAGTCAAGAGCTGTGCTTGCAGAACATGCGGCGCATTCTGGAGCGGGCACGGATGCACCAGGACTTCGTCTGTATTGATATGGAAAGCTCAGCTTACACTGATCGGACGCTCAGCATCTACGAGACACTTCGTCGTGATGGTTTTGACAATGTTGGGATTGTCATTCAGTCATACCTGCGGCGGAGCGAGCGCGATATAGAACGTGTAATCGAATGGGGAGCCAAGGTGCGCTTGTGCAAAGGAGCCTATCAAGAGCCGTCCAGTATAGCTTTCCCGGCCAAGCGTGACGTGGATGCAAACTATCTCAAGCTTTTAGAGAAGCTTTTCAGCCCGCGTGCACAAGAGAAAGGCGTCTACCCGGCGATCGCGACGCATGACGAGAAGATCATCCGCTGGGCCATAGACTATGTTCAGCAGCACAAAATTTCTCAAGACCGCTTTGAGTTTCAGATGCTTTACGGCATCCGAAGAGATTTGCAGCTAAAATTAGCTGACGAAGGCTATCGAATACGGGTTTATGTTTCGTATGGCACCCATTGGTATCCGTACTTTATGAGAAGGCTTGCTGAGAGGCCAGCGAATGTATTATTTCTGGTGAAGAATCTCGTGAGAGGATAAAAAAGCAAGGGGCGAAGCATCTGCTCCGCCCCTTGTCAGTTCTGTGTATCAGTTACGCCCGCAGCTTCAGCCAGGCGATGAGGACGTTGCCGTCAGGCGTCTCCTCCACCAAACGGAGCGCGATATTGTAGAACGCTGAAGCCGCCACCCCGCTCACCGGCAGCGAATAGACCTGATAGCTCCCCAACTGCACAGAGAGCGCCATCAGCTTCATCCAGCCTGCTTGATTGCGAATGTCGCCGTCTTGAGTGGGGAGACTCGTAGGATCAGTCGGCTCCGTCTGGACAAAGACTTCTACTTGCGCCGGTCTATTTCCTGTGGCCTTCAAGCAGAATTGGAACTCAGCCAAAGGCTGGTTCCGCGCAGCTACACGGTAGATAACCCAATCGCCGTCGTCGTTCATCCCGGTCTCAAAGGGCTTTTCGCTCTTGCCCCAGGCCTGCCACTTAGCTAAGAACGAAGAGTCTATAGCCGTGAGATCAGCCCAGTGATCGGCACCGCGCTTGTCCGGGCTGACGTTCGTGCCCCCGGTTGTGAGATAGCGCGCTCCATCGCGCAAGAAGAGCCCCTCAGCAGGAGTCCCTAGATCGCAGACGATTGCTGTTGGCGTCGGAGGAGTCGGCGGTTGAGGCGGTTGCACGGCAACGACCACGAACGTGCGAGTCCCGAGAAGCTCCGGCGGAGCACTGGCAGGATGGTGTATCACTCGCACGAGATACGTTCCCGGCGGGAGAATGCCCGCCCCAATCGTGTAGGGCCCCCACGGAGTCAGTGCCTGCGTGCACATCGCGCCGGGGTTAGACGTGTTAATCGTGATCGTGCTGCCGAAGATGCTGGGCACAGGGCTCTGAGGAACGCAGCCGTTCTTGTAGACGCCCGAAATCTGAATAAAGACCGGCGTCCCAAAGGGGACGATGGAACTTGGAATAATAGTAATCGTTGTGCCGACTTGCGCGGCACCCGACACGGCCAGCAACAGTACGCCCAACACCGCAACGCCCACGCGCTTCCACGCGCTCCAGAACCACATAGAAAAATCACCCCTTAGAATTTTAGAAGAGTAGCCCCCGAAGTGAGAGCCCTCTTTTATATATACCCGCACTCCGTTGGCTGGGTTTCACTCGACGAAAGACGGCTTACCCAGCCAACGAGAGCACAAAGGGCATCGTTGGCCCACCGACTTTGATCACTAACACGAAGAAGACGATCCCCGGCACCGGCCCTCCAAAAAATGTCGTGAACGGCGCAAAGAGCGCCGGACGATCACAAAAGACCGTCAGCCCACCACCTGGTGGTGGGACCGAAAAACACGTCGCCAGCGTGGGAAGCCCCACGACCCATAAGACGACCGGCGTCGCCGGACGGTCATACGTCACGGCAGCGCGCAGTTGCCCTGTTCCAGAGCTGACCCAATAGCCCACAGCTTGAAAGCCAGCTCCCAGGGCCCCTAAAATGAGCGGGTCGTCGGCGTTGCCGATCTTGGGTTTATCTTGGCTTCCCTGCACTTCGGCGGTCGCCCCGGCAGCTTGCAACGCTGCGATCAATTGTTGCGGGCTCATTCCCGGCGTGAGTGGAGGCAGCCCAGGGGGAAGTGTCGGCTGGCCCGTAGGCGGCTGGGGCTGCTGACCCGCAACTGTTGCTGAGATCGTCCCGCATTCGTACTTGGTCTCTTGTCCCACGGGAACAGTGAGGTCTAACGCTGTTGCTTGCCCGGTGGACCCTACGAACGCCCCACGTACCTGGAGATGTGTTGGCACAACGCGCAGCTCAAACTTGAACTCCCGCTTCGTCTCCACCGGGATAAGCACCGGCGGGGTGAAGATCTGCGTCGCCACAAGAGTCTGATTCTGCAGCCACCCTAACTGGACGATCTGTACCCCTGCGCGACAGCTCAGATTGCTTATGACCGCTGACGCACTGGGCGTCTGCTGGGCCAGCGGCCCATAGCCCAGTCCCACCATCAAAGCCCCGACCAACCCGACGAACAGCCCTAACCGACGCGTCATAGATGATCAGCCTCCTGTCCGTTGATAGAGATATGTCTTCTCTTTCTTAATCTTATTCTACTGCTGTTACTGGCGCTTGCGCAAGCGCTCCTCGGCGATACGGTCTGCTATACGATGCGGAGCCAGCCCCTCGCGCCGCGAGACCTCAAAAATCTTGAGGAGCCGGCCATAGATCTTCTCTGTGTCCTGCAGGGCTTTTTCTAAAGACCCCCCCAGCAGGTCTTGTACCCCGGCGATGAGCCCCCCAGCATTGATCACATAGTCCGGAGCATAGAGAATGCCGAACTCGTGCAATCTATCGCCGTGTCGCGGTTCTTTGAGTTGATTGTTGGCCGAGCCGGCGACGATCTTGCAATTGAGTAAGGGCAGAGTCGTGTCATTGATGATCCCGCCCAACGCACACGGCGCGAAGGCGTCGCACTCCAGCGCATAGATTGCTTCTGGCGGCTCGCTGACCCTCACGCCGAACTCGCTTTGCACTCTCTCTCGCGCGCGGCGATCTATGTCGCTGACGAAGAGCTGAGCGCCTTCGCTGGCCAACAGTTGGATGAGGTAGTACCCGACTTTGCCTGCCCCCTGTACAGCAATCTTGCGTCCCTTCAGCGAGCTGTTCCCAAAGACGGCCTGAAAGCAAGCCCTCAAACCGTATAAGACCCCCTGCGCTGTCACCGACGAAAGGTCCGCCATCACTCCCTGCGTTCCCGCCAAAAACTTTGTTTCTTGCGCCATGACTCTGAGGTCTTCGGCGTTGATCCCGACGTCTTCACCCGTGGTGAAACGCCCATTGAATTGGTGAACGACACGGGCATAGGTTCGCAAGAGTTCTGGGGTCTTCTCGCGCTTGGGGTCGCCCAAGATGACGGCTTTTCCGCCGCCGAAGGGCAGCTCGGCCAGTGCGCACTTATAGCTCATGGCTTGGGCCAATTTCAAGGCGTCTTCTAGAGCTGCCTCCCAGTTAGCATAGGGATAAAAGCGTGTCCCGCCGGTCGCCGGCCCAAGGGCCGTACTGTGAATAACGATGATCGTCTTCAGGCCCGTTTTCGGATCACTGTAATAGTGCAGCTCTTGGGGGGTGTAATGGGCGATCAGTTCGTGGGCATTCTTTGGTTGTTTCATAATCTGAGAATCCTTTCGAGAATGGGCAAGAGAAATGCGCTGGAGAGCACGCCGAGCAGAGCGCCGCTGATCACGTCCGAGGGGTAGTGTTCCGCCACGTGAATCCGGGAGATCGCGATCAGGCTGGCCGCAGCGTACGCGGCTAGCTGCACGGGGAGCACGGGATAAAAATATGACAGAGCGTATGCGATCCCAAAAGACGTCGTGGCGTGTCCTGAGGGGAACGAATATGTGTCGAGAAAACGATAACTTAAGTCATACGCTGGGGCTGTGTAGAGCGGGCGCGCGCGCTTGAAGACCAGCTTTAATAACCGAAAGAGCGCAATGTTAATAATAGTGATGGCAAACGCGACCATCACGTACTTTCGGTCGAGCGGCGTCCCCCAGATGAGAATAAAGAGCCCTACTAAGCCCCATAAGTATCCATCCCCCAAATATGTGGCGATAACCATAACGGGGGAGAGCCTTTTGAGAAGGCGGTTCGCTTCGACAAAGCGCAAATATCGTTCGTCCCACAGGACGATCGTATAGGGCAGGATATCGGCCAGATAGCGATAGAGCGCAAGAAATCTCTTCTGTATCGCCGTCTGTGTTCGCCCCATCACGAGCCTCCCTCGCCTTTGGGGCGTAGCGCCGGGAAGAGAATGACTTCGCGAATGGACGGCGAGTCCGTCAAAATCATCGTCAGGCGATCAATTCCAATACCCAAGCCTCCGGTCGGCGGCATCCCGTACTCTAGAGCTGCCAAAAAATCTTCGTCCAAGGGCTGTGTCTCTTCGTCGCCGGCGCGCTGCATGACCTCTTGGGCGAGAAAACGCTCGCGCTGGTCCATGGGATCATTGAGCTCAGAGAAGGCGTTACCGAATTCCATTGCGCCGATGAAAGGTTCGAAGCGTTCTACGAGTCTGGGGTTGTCAGGTTTCTTTTTCGCCAAGGGCGAAAGTTCTAAGGGGTAATCGAGCACAAATGTCGGTTGAATCAGCTTAGGCTCGACAAAAGTCTTCAATAGTTCGTCAACTTGCTTGCCCCAGGTCGGTTGGGGGGCGACGGCGAGTTTCAGATTTTTGATGTGAGCGCATAGCTCAGGCAGCGTCCTATAATTTTCAATATCAATGCCAGTGTGCTTGACCAGTGCCTCTTGGAAGGTCAGGCGCCTCCACGGAGGGGCTAAGTCTATCTCGTGGCCCTGATAGAGAATTCTCGTTGTCCCCAAGACCTCCTTGGCGATCTGGAAGATCATTCTCTCGGTGAGGGCCAGCATATCGTTATAGTCTGCATAGGCCCAATAACACTCCATCTGGGTGAATTCGGGGTTGTGCTTGGTGCTGATGCCCTCGTTCCGGAAATCCTTGCCGATCTCGTAGACTTTTTCTAAGCCCCCAATGATAAGACGCTTCAGATAGAGTTCGTCAGAGATTCTCAAATAGAGCGTCGTCTCCAGAGCGTTGTGATAGGTCGTAAACGGCTTGGCGGCGGCGCCGCCATAGAGGGGCTGGAGCACGGGGGTCTCGACTTCTAAAAAACCCTCAGTATCTAAAAATCTTCGCATGGCGCTGACGATACGGCTGCGCGTGATGGCAATCCGACGAGCGTGCTCGTTCGCTATCAAATCGAGATAGCGCTGACGATAGCGAATCTCGACGTCTTGCAGGCCGTGCCACTTTTCAGGGAGCGGGCGCAGGGCCTTGGCCAAGAGCGTGAACTGTTCCACTCTGATGGAAAGCTCGCCTTTCTTCGTGCGGAAGACCAGCCCTTCTACTCCCAGAAAATCTCCAATATCTATCTGAGTAAAAAGCCCGTAGCGTTCAGCTCCTAAAATATTGGCCGTGCCGTGCAGTTGAATGCGTCCGGAGCCGTCGCGCAGGTCGAGAAAAGAAGCGCCGCCCATGAGTCGTCGCGCTGTGATCCGACCAGCGAGACGAGCACAGGTGGTGCTGTCTTGGCCTGCGGGTAGATCGCGAAAGCTTTGCTGGAGCGATTCGGCCAGATGGGTACGCTCGAATCGCCTGGGATAGGGGTCAATGCCCCGGCGGCGCCATTCGGCCAGCTTGCGCAAACGCTCTTCGCGGAGGGGGTTGCTCTCATCCATGAAGAAATCTCAATTGGGGCTATCTAGTAGCGTTCGATGCCCAAAATTTTATAGCGTACGGTGCCTCGGGGCGTCTCCACTTGGATTTCAGACCCCTTGCGCTGGCCGACTAGGGCATGGCCGACGGGCGACTCCGTAGAGATCTTATTCTGTTCCGGGTCGGCTTCGGCGGCGCTGACCAATTCGTACACTTCGGTTTTGTTCGTCTTCAAATCTTTCAGCGTCACGCGTGTGCCGATGCCCACGGACTTCGTGCTGATTTGGCTTTCGTCGAGCACCGCAGCTTTTTCCAACAGCTCTTCCAGACGACGCACCTCAAGCTCATAGTAATCTTGCTCGCGCCGAATATCTAAATACTCTTTGTTCTCCCGCAGCTCCGCCCCGTGCTCTTTAGCCATCTTGAGCTTCTTGGGCAGCTCTTCGTAGAGAATCTTGCGATACTCTTCGAGCTTCTTCTTCTTCAGCTCGTAGCCTTCTGGCGTCAAGACAATTTCTTGTGTCATTGCCATACCATCTGCCCCTCCTGGGCATCGGCGGAACGTTGTGGTGCAACATCTGTTGATCAGCAGTCGCCCTCAAACATTCCGGTTGGATACTTTCCTCAGATTGGGGTTGGTGCGGCTTTTACTATAGCAAAACTCTTTCGAGAATGCAAGGACGGAGTCCATTCCCTTAATCTAGCGGGCGGGTGGCCAAAGCGCGCAGGGTCTGCAAAAAACGCTCACAGACCTGAGCGTTCTCCAAGGGGAGTATCATTGGTCGTGGCTGAACAATGAGATCGAGCCCGGCTGTCAGCTGTGGATGAAGGCGAAACGTCTCGCGCAACAATCTTTTGAGACGATTGCGCAGATGGGCCTTGCCCAGTTTCTTGCTTACGCTGATGCCCAGTCGGCCCGGCTCACGCATATCTTTGTGTACGTAGAAGATTCGAAAGAACTCATCTTTGTAGAGCTGGCCCTGCTCGTAGACGTACTGAAAATCGCTGCCTGTGCGAATACGGCGCTGGCGCGAGAATTTGAAGGGCATAGTCAAATAAGGCTAGCAAGTAGACAAAGGAGGTGCAACACGCAGCATACCTCATTTGACCTTACCCAGAGAAGAAATGTATACTCCGTTGCCCTGAATCCTCACTCCTTCGCAGCCTTGAGCGAGAACATCAACGGGAGGTTCTGTTTCAATCGCCATTTGTGCTATAATGACACTATGAAAGAGAAGATCGAAAACTGGCTCGTTGAAGAAGGGCAGTTCAATCGCTACGTCGAGCACCCTAACGCGAATTGGGTGCTGCTCGCCAATCACCCCAAAAACCAGCCAACGACCGTCAGCATTATCAACCCCAAGGTCAGCCCCGATCGGGTCTTGGTCGAAGTGAGCGTCAACATCGCCGAGGACGTTCAAGCGCTTTTTAATAAACTTCCTCAGACTCAGCGCGAGGGCGTTCTGAGACAGTTGAGCATGGAGCTCAATCGCTTCCCCATCAGCTTTGGGATGATCCATCCTCAAGGGGTTCTCAGACAGTTGGCGTTGCAGCAAGAGATCTTTTCGGACGGCTTGAGCAAGCACGCGCTCTTCACGGCTATTCAGAACGTTTATAAGGCGTTCTTGCAGTCACAATGGCTCCTGCAGAAAGAGTTAGGAGGACAGCACAAGTCAGGGAACGATTTCGGGATCGGGTTTAAGCCGTCGGAGAGTTGATTGACTCCCCCGCCTCCATCTGTTACAGTGTCTCGGCAGGTGATGACTGTGAAAAATCTCTCTGCGCGTGAAACCCTCGTCCAAACCCTCAAGAAAAACGAAGTGTCGCTGGTCACCGGCGTCTACGGCGATCCCTGTACAGCCCTCTTAGACGAAATGGCCCGTCAAGGGCTCCATGTCGAGATCAGCACCGAAGAGAAAGTCGCCTTCGCACAAGCCTTGGGAGCGTCGGTTTCGGGCAAGCGCAGCGTCGTCACGGTGAAGCAAGTCGGCGTCAACGTCTTGGCTGACCCATTAGTGACGTCAGTCACGCACGGCATCGGCGCTGGCTTGTTGCTCATTGCCGGCGACGATCCTGGAGCAGAAAAATCTCAAAACGAGCAAGACTCCCGGTGGTACGCCAAGCTGGCCGGTCTGCCCGTGCTGACGCCGCCCGGCCCAGAATACGTGAGCGACGCCGCTATTGAAGGATTGGAGTTGTCAGCAGCCCTGGGGATTCCGGTGATGCTTCAGGTGACGGGGCGCCTGCTGGCCGGAGAGGGACGGCTCAGCGAGATGCCGGCCACGGTCGAAGCAGATTTCGATCACGACCGCGCCTGGAAGAATCTCATTGTAGATCGCTATAAATATTTCTATCAGAAGATCTATCCCCAGCTGTGCGAGCTTGTTGAGGATTCGCCGCTGCACCAGGCTTCGCCTGGACCGTATCCCGTGCCGCCGCAGGCGGCACGACGAACAGTTCAGACGGAGTCTGGGGTCATCTCCTGTGGGTTCGTCTCGACGTTGGTCACAGAAAAAAATCACTGTGCGCTGGGCTATGCGCATCCGTTGCCGGAGCGGGCTTTGGTTAGCTTTCTGAAGAATCTCGAGCGCGTGCTGGTTGTGGAGGAGATCGCTCCGGTCGTCGAAGAGTCCTTGAACGCGCTGGTGGCACGGCACGGATTGAAAACCAAAGTGCTCGGTCGGCTGACGGGCCACCTGCCCAGAATTGGAAGACTCGAAGCCGAGCACATTCAAGGGGCCTGGGAGCGCGAGCCTGAGAGCCTGCATCTCGACATCCGAGCACAAGTGAGCGGCGGCATTTTGGAGTTGCCCTGCGGAGGCTTTGAGGTGCTCTATCAGGTTTTAGATGAGCTCTTGCCTGAAGGATATATGGTGGCAGGGGATGTGGGCTGCTCTATTTTGCATGGCTACTTCCCGCCGCAAGTGATTGACACAGCGTATGCTTTAGGCACCGCGATCTCGACGGCGGCGGGGATGAGTCTGAGCGGGCGCAAGGGGATCGCGCTTATTGGGGACACGGGGTTTATCCATTCGGGGATCACGGGGCTCTTGAACGCTGTCGAGCACAGGCACAATGTTTTAGTGATAGTTCTGTATAACAAATTCCCGGCGATGACTCCAGGGTCACAGCCGGTTCCGGGTTTGGAGCGAGTGCGGGCGCTGGTAGAGGCCTGTGGAGTGGAGGGAATAGACGAAGTGCAGATGGAGCAGATCGCCCCAGGGGAGCTCAAAGGGCTCTTAGAGAGGCGTCTTGCTGAGCGCGGCGTGCACGTGGTGATCGTCCATGCAAAGCCGCAGAAACTGTACGGGTAGGTTATAATCTCAGGGTGCTCCGAACTGAAGTCCTCAAGACCGACGACAGTCAGCCTCGGCAACGGGCAAGTGAAAGTGCGCTAACGCTGCAGTATAATCAGCGCGATGCGCACAGAAGTATTATCTGCTGACGAAGCTGCTCTCGCTCACGCCGCTCAGATCATTCGGGCAGGCGGACTCGTGGCCTTCCCCACCGAAACCGTCTACGGCTTAGGAGCAGATGCCCTCAACGAAAACGCCGTCAAAAAGGTCTTTCTCGCCAAAGAGCGCCCTCCCGATGACCCCTTGATCGTGCATATTGCCCACCCCCAAGAGCTAATAATTGTAGCTCAGAACATTCCCCAACTGGCTTGGGACTTGACAAAAAGATTCTGGCCGGGGCCGTTGACGCTCGTCTTGCCCAAAGCCGAGCGCGTGCTGAAGGCCGTCACAGGAGGATTGGAGACAGTGGCAGTGCGGATGCCTGCACATCCTATCGCTCGAAAACTTATAGAGGCGAGCCGTTGCCCGATTGCTGCCCCGTCCGCGAACAGATTTGGCCGCCCTAGTCCGACCCGTGCTGAGCATGTCGTGGAAGATTTAGCTGGACGCATTGATCTGATTTTAGACGGCGGCCCTACCTCCATCGGTGTTGAGTCCACCGTCTTAGATATGACTCAAGAGCCGCCAATGGTCCTGCGCCCCGGTGGGGTGACTCTCGAAGAGCTGCGTGATGTCCTGGGAGAGGTGCGCCTGCTGGACTCTTCCCAACGAGAAGCAGCTCGGCGCTCACCGGGGACGCGCTATCGGCATTACGCCCCGCGGGCGAAGCTTATGCTGGTCGAGCCGGAGCAACTAGAGCCGGTCGTCGCGTCGTTGATAGCGCAGGGGCAAAAGGTGGGAGTCTTAACAGTTCAAAGTTCCAAGTTTACAGTTCCAAGTTCTGGACTTGTAACTGTCGGGATGCCGACGGATCTCACAAGCTACGCACGGCGGCTCTTTGCGGCGCTGCGCGAGCTGGACGCTCAAGGCGTTGACGTGATCGTCGTCGAGCGCGTAGCAGAGCGTGGGCTAGGGCGCGCCATTATGGATCGTTTGCGCCGAGCTGGTGGACCCGAGGGGACTTGAACCCCTGACCTCTTGAATGCCATTCAAGCGCTCTCCCAACTGAGCTACGGGCCCATAAAATAGTTCAAGTTCTCAGGCTCTGTAGAAGTCCTTGGGTGCTGGATGCTGAAGCATCCGTCTGTCACCCTGAGCGAAGCGAAGGGTCTAGATTCTTCGCTAACGCTCAGAATGACAGAGCGTGCGTGAGCACGCTTGCACCTCCTGAGACGGCGTCCGCCGGCTCCAGGGGATTTCTACAAAGCCAGTTCTCACTTTGAACGACTTGATATTAGCATAGCTGGACTGGAGTGTCAAGCTTGCCCTTGACCGGCTCGCTCAGTAGAATACCTACCGATGACTCATGAGTTAGAAAAGCTTTTTGACCTGCACAAGCAAGACGTGGCCCTGCGTGAACAGTCCGTCAAGATCGCTGGCCTGCAGAGGCGTCGTGAGTCACTTGCCCAGGCGATTGAACGCGAGCGGGCCGAGTTTCTCACCAAAAAAGAAAAGTTCGAAGAGCTGCAACGTCGCAGCCGCGAGCGCAGCGGCGAAGTGGACGACTTGGACGCTCACATACGCGCCGACCAAGAGAAGCTCCACACCGGCCTGCTCAGCTATAAAGAGATGGATGCGCTGCGTCAGCGTGTAGAGCACTCCCGTACGCGCATGGACCAATTGGAAGACGAAGCCATCGCCTTGATGAACCAAGTCGAAGCCGAAGCCCCCGGTATCCGAACGGCGGAAGAGGCTTTCTCTCGATGGAAGAGCAAAATAGACCAAGAGATCGCACAGATAGATCAAGAGATCGTTGCCCATACCCAAGAGGTCGAACGGCTTCAGCAGGAGCGAGCGCAGCGAGCCGCTGCCGTTGGCCCCCATCTCTTGCGGCACTATGAAGGACTCCGAAGCAAATATGAAGACCCTATCGCTTTCGTCCAGGGCGGCGTCTGTTCGGGATGTCAACTGCGCGTCAGTGAGATCACCATGGAGCGCGTCCGCGAAGGACAAGAGATCGTGACCTGCGAGAATTGCTCTCGCCTGCTCTTTATGAAGTAAACGAAACTATGCGAGCTGTTGGGTTGATCTTTGCTGTGGTCATCGTGGGGGTTGCTTTTGTCGCGGCGCAAGAGGATGAAGAGAGCACTGTCGTCCTGCCGCGATGGATGGGCACGATCAACGATTACGCTGCCGTGCTAGGCAGCCAACGCGCCGGGCTGGAGACCCAACTCGAAACGATCCAACAGAATTTTGACGTCCAACTTGTCATTCTCGCCACCATCTTCGATCCCTTTGATAATGCTCAGCTATACGCCCAGCGCATCTGGGAGTTTTGGAAACTGGGGAAGCGCACGGCGCTGCTGATCTTCGTCAAGGAGCAAGTGAAGAGCCAATGGGTCTTTGCACTGCGTTTGAGCAATGACCTACAGGGGCTCTTTCGGATGGAGCATCTGGAGCGCTTAGAGCAAGGGCTGAGACACCATCTGGAGCGCCGACGCATCAAGACCGCCATGGAAGAGGCTGTAGGGGCCTTGCAGGCGATGCTCGACGGCAGCTATGGGCAGTCCCCGCCTAGCCTGCCCGCGATCAGCTTTCATCTCTCTTGGGTAGTCATTGCGCTGGGGGGGCTTATCGGTTTGGGAGGGGTGGCTCTGGGCCTGCGAGCCTTTCTGAGAAACCGATGCCCGCGCTGCGGCGCCCGCTTGCGCTCCTACCGCACGACGGCCTACCGTCGCCGGGGCACCAGCATGGAGTACCGAAGCTGTCCTTACTGCGGCTATTCCCGTATGCGCTAGTTCAGGCTCGCGTTCAGCCCAAGCGAAGTTTTCTTCTCCGGCTCGTCTTGGTTGTTGAGTTTGATGACTAACGAAAGACTCAATCTGTTCCCCTCAGCTTGGAGCCGCTGGCGCAGTTCTCGGTTATGAGCGAGCAATTGCACCAGATCATTGGCTAAGAGTTGTGCCGCCGCGTGAATATACGAGAGCGAGTCTTTGCCGTTCCCCAAGTCTTGCCATTCTTCAATAGTGCCCACTAAGCGGGCCTCTGCCTCTGCCATGAGTGCCAGCCTCCTTTAGCTGCTGGCCCATATCCTACGCGCACTCTGAGCGAGAGACTATGACGAGCATTACATTCGTGATATAATAATCTCAGAAGAGGAGCGGAGGGCCGCGCCATGTTTTTAAGAGATGGCGAGGAAAGTCCGGACTCCGTAGGGCAGGCCGCTCGCCAAGGTGCTGCGCACAGCTTCACTGTGCGAGTGCAGCAAGGCGAGAAGGAGCGATCCTTGGACAGTGCCACAGAGATCAGACCGCCGAAGGCCCCCAGGGGGCCAGGCAAGGGTGAAAGGGTGGGGTAAGAGCCCACCGCCCCGCTCGCGAGAGTCGGGGGCACGGCAAACCCCGGCCGGAGCAAGACCAAATAAGAGCGCGTCCGAAGGTGGCCCGTCTGAATCGCGCTCGGGTAGGTCGCCGAGACAGATGGCCCTCAGCGGCTCTCTAAGAGCCGACACAGAATCCGGCTTATGCTCCTCTTCTTCTTTTTTTCTCCTTAACAGATTCTGGGCAGCTGCTCCCCGCTGAGCATATCTAAGATTCTTTGGGCACCGATGCGGCTCTTCAGCGTCACCAGGCCCGCTGGTTTCTCAGAAACTTGGCCGATGAGCGCCGCGTTTCTCTCCGGAAAGTGGGCTTGCAAGATTGCGAGTGCTCGCTCGGCATCGCTCGGCGCGACAAACGCAATGAAGCGCCCTTCGTTGGCTACATAGAGAGGGTCAAGTCCCAGAATCTCGCACGCCCCCTGCACAGCTTCTCGGACGGGGATGGCGCTCTCGTCAATAGAAATAGTGATCTGTGCGGCTTGGGCGATCTCGTTGAGAGCACTGGCCAGTCCGCCGCGCGTTAAGTCTCGCAAACAGTGAATCTCGATCTGCTCTTCGATAAGCTTCCTGACTATATGAGCTAAGGGCGCGCAGTCGCTTTCGATCTCGCTCTCGAATGAAAGCCCTTCTCGCACGGCCATGATCGCGATGCCGTGCCGTCCCACGTCACCGTTCAGCAAGACACAATCTCCGGGGCGGACGCTCTTGGGCGAGATCGTCAGAGTATGTTCGATGAGACCGATCCCAGCAGTATTGATGAAGACGCCGTCGCCCTTGCCCTTGTCTACGACTTTGGTGTCGCCGGTGACGACCTGCACGTGAGCTGTCTGGGCGGCTTCGCGCATAGACTGCACGATGCGCCAGAGGGTCTCCATCGGTAGTCCTTCTTCTAAGATAAAACCGGCACTCAAGAAGAGCGGGCGCGCGCCGCACATAGCGAGATCATTCACGGTGCCGTATATGGCGAGTTTTCCAATATCGCTGCCGGGGAAGAAGAGCGGGCGCACGACGTACGAATCCGTGGTGAAGGCGAGGGACCTCTCCCCCAGCCCCTCCCCTAAAGTGGGAGGGGTGCTTCCCCTTCCCTTTAGGGAAGGGGACTGAGGGGTTAGGTCTTTCATAGCAATGATTGCCCCGTCGTGGCGCTCATTAAGATAGGCGTTAGCGAACGCTGCGCCGAAGATTTTTTCGATCAATTGGTGCATAAGCTTGCCGCCGCCCCCATGCGCAAGCAAAATCTGGGGGTACTCAGAGATGGGGATGGGGCAAGAAGGGCCGCTGCTGAAGTCAGAGTTTATGTGGTTCATAGTTGACTTCTTCTATATCGGTAATACGCCGCGCACGCCCCTTCTGAAGAGACCATCGGTGCTCCCAAGGGCCGCTCAGGAGTGCAGCGCGTCCCGAACGCCGGACACTCGTGGGGTTTTTTTACGCCTTGCAACACCAGCCCTGCTATGCATTCAGAAGATTCTTCGACGGAGCGATCTGTCAAGCCGAACTTGCGCTCGGCATCGAACTCCTTGTATTTTTCGGTTAAGGCCAGCCCACTTTGGAGGATCTCTCCGACGCCGCGCCACTTGCGCGGGACGATGCGAAAGATTTCTCGGATAAGCTGCTGGGCCGGCTGGTTCCCGTCGCGGCGCACCGAACGTGTATATTGGTTTTCGACGTCGTAGCGCCCTTCTTCGAGCTGTTTGACGCACATATACACACCCTGCAAGATATCGAGCGGCTCAAAGCCGGTGACGACAATCGGGACTTTGTATTTTTTGGCAATGGGCTCGTATTCTGTATACCCCATCACGGTGCAGACGTGCCCGGCAGCTAAGAAGCCCTGCACGCGATTATTCGGGGAAGAGAGGATCGCTTCCATGGCCGGGGGAACTAAGACATGCGAGACAAGCAGCGAGAAATTTTTCACGTTCTGCAGATATGCTTGGTGAACGGCCATCGCATTGGCGGGAGCTGTCGTCTCGAAGCCGACGGCGAAGAAGACGACTTCTTTCTGGGGATTCTCTTTGGCGAGTCTCAGGGCATCAAGCGGGGAGTAGACGAGGCGCACGTCGCCGCCCTGGGCTTTGACGGAGAGCAAATCTTTGTCACTTCCGGGGACGCGCAGCATATCGCCAAACGAACAGAATATGACATTGGGGCGCGAGGCGATCTCGATGGCTTTATCTATCAGTTCGATGGGGGTGACACAGACGGGGCAGCCGGGGCCGTGCACGAGAGTAATCTCTTTGGGTAGAAGTTCGTCAATGCCGAATTTAATAATAGCGTGAGTCTGGCCGCCGCAGACCTCCATGATCGTCCAGGGTCTTTTCACGATCTGAGCGATCAGGCGGGCGTAGTGCTGCGCCAGTCTCGCATCGCGATATTCGTCAATGAATTTCATTTGACTTTGGAAACCGGTTGATCGGGATGCGCGGGGTTGGGCACCAAACGCCGATTGATACAGTCAACAAATAGATCCAATCTTTCGAGAGCTGTCTGTCCAATGATCACTTCATCACCCAAGACGAGGGCGTTCTCCACTTCCTCACGGTCGAGGATTCTTAGAGTAAACGCTTCGGTGAGGCCAACGGCATCGAGCCGACCGTCGTCATATTCGGCCACGCGCTGGCCGATGGTTGCTAACCCGAGGCGCTCGACGACGTGGGGCGGCAAAACACAGCGGACCGCGCCGGTGTCCACGAGCGCATCGGCCTCATAAATCCGTACCTCTTCCGGTTTGAGCATCCCGCGTCGGACGAGCGCTTCGTCCACGGCGTTCGTCAGCTTTGCCTTGACTCGAACTTCTCTCATAGCGTCTTTATTGTAAAGAGAGAATCTCACTCTGTCTAGCGCCCCTACGATCAAGCGCAGCCCCAACCCTGACGGCTATCATTGACTTTGCTAGTGCCAAAACGTATCGAGAAGGCGTCAAAGTTATTTATTAGCTCAATGACAATCGCATTCAGAAAGTCCGTGAGTTGGTCGCTGAGAAGATGAAGCCCTCAGGATTCGAGTTCCTCGAGCTCGCCCATCTCGCGTAGATACTCGAAGACTCTTTGGGCTTCGGCCTCGTCGAGCTTGCTAATAGCAAAGCCGACGTGCACGATCACATAATCACCCACGTGGGCTTCGGGGACATACGCTAAATTGACTTCCTTGACGATGCCGCCGAAGTTTACTCTACCCGTGCGGAGAATGAGGTCGTTATTCTCGCTGACGCCGATGATCTTCCCCGGAACGGCAAGGCACATTCTCTCACTCCTTCGAGCTAGCTGCCACAATCTGCCCTAGCGCAATCCCTCCATCGTTGGGCGGGACCCGCTGGTGCCAGTAAGGCCGAAATCCTTCTTCTCGCAGCCGTTGCACCGCTCGCTCGGTCAGATATTTGTTCTGAAAGCACCCCCCGGTTAATACAACCTTCTCTTCTCCCACCTGACACGCTACCGCGATAATCGCTTCGATGAGCGCGTTGTGAAACTTTGCTGATATCTTACTGATTGAGACGCCACGGTGCACATCGTTGAGAATCGCTTCAACCGAGGGACCCCAGTCTAGGACAGCAGGGTCCCGCTCAATGATCTCAAGATTGTAGGTCTCGTCTGTCTCGGTCCCATCCAGCGCAAACTCCAACTCCATCGCTGCTTGGCCCTCAAAGCGCGTGCTCTGTCGGAGCCCTGCTAGGGAAGCCACAGCATCGAAAAGTCGCCCCACACTCGACGTCACCGGCGCGTTGAGCTTTCGTTGCAGCATCGTCTGTAAGACCTCAAGTTCTCGTTTCGAAAAAGCTTGCACAGCTGCCAGCTCGTTCATCTCAAAAATTCTGTGGCCATAGATCTCGTAGAGCACCCCTAAAGCAGAACGTCGTGGCTCTTTGATTGCTTGCTCGCCGCCGGGCAAGCGAAACTGCCGAAGATGCGCGACTCTTCTGAAATTCTCTCGCGTCGCTGCGAAAAATTCACCGCCCCAGATCGTGCCGTCGAGCCCGTAGCCTGTGCCGTCCCACGAGACACCGAGCACCGGGCCGTCCAGTTCGTTCTCGGCTATACATGCGAGCACATGCGCGTAGTGATGCTGCACGCTCATGTGGGGAAGATTCTGTTGCTGGGCGTACTTGGTCGAAAGATATTCTGGGTGGAGATCGTGAACGATGACGGAGGGGCGAGCTTCGTAAAGTCTCTCGAAGTCGGCGATGACCCTCTGAAATGCTCCAAACGCTTCGGTGGTCTCCAAGTCTCCAATATGTTGGCTGATGAAGACGTTGGAGTTTACACAAAGCGCGACGGTGTTCTTGAGATGGGCGCCGACAGCCAAAACAGTTCGGAGTTCTGAGTTCGCAGCTCTCAGTTTGCTGGGCAACGGAGCATGTCCGCGGGCACGGCGCAGCACCAGCTCGCGTCCCGCGACAATGCGCACAATCGAGTCGTCCACGTGGCGGGCGATGGGGCGATTGTGAACGAGAAAGAGCTCAGCGATATCACCTAGTCGTTCTAGGGCTTCGTGTTCGTCCGTGCAGATGGGCTCGTCGGAGAGATTTCCGCTGGTTGCAACAACGGGAAAACCCAGCCCGGCCATCAACAGATGGTGCAGTGGCGTGTAGGGGAGCATGATGCCCAGATAGGGGTTGCGGGGGGCGACGGAAGGGGCGATGGGGCAAGACCTATCCCGCGGCCCCTTCCCTGAAGGGAAGGGGGGAACTCCCCTCTCCGCGTCGGAGAGGGGCTGGGGGTGAGGTCTCCTTTGCAGCAGCACAATTGGCGACTCTGGCGAAACGAGCACGCGCTCTTCAAGCTCAGAGACTTCGCAGTGCGCCTTGACAAGCTCTAGCGACGGGTACATGAGGGCAAACGGCTTCTCCTCACGATGCTTGCGCCTGCGTAACTCTTGCACGGCGTCGTCGTTGCGGGCGTCACAGACCAAGTGAAACCCGCCTAAGCCCTTCACAGCAACGATCTGCCCCCGGCGAATAGATTCAGTAGCCTTCAGTAAGGCTTCGTCGTGCTGAGCTAGTACGGTGCCCCGACGGTCCCGTAACTCCAGATGCGGGCCGCACTTTGCACAAGCATTGGGCTGAGCGTGAAAACGTCGGTCTAACGGGTTGTCATACTCGGCCTGACAGTCAGAACACATTGTGAATTTTTTCATGGTCGTGTTCGGGCGATCATACGGGAGGGCTTCAATGATGGAAAAGCGCGGTCCGCAGTTGGTACAGTTGGTGAAGGGATAGCGATAGCGCCGGTCGGCGGGATCAAAGATCTCCCGCAAACAATCGGGACAGGTCGCGATATCCGGCAGAATGAACGCCGTCTTCTGTCCCGATTCTTCGCTATGGCGGATCTCAAACGAAGCGTAGCCAACGGGGTCGAGCCAGGAGGATTCTAAGCTCTGGATGAACGCGCGCGGGGGCTTGTCGCGCTGGAGTCGGCGCAAGAACTCTTCGAGCTGCTCTTTTGCCCCCTCGACCTCGATGAAGACCCCTTGGGAGGAGTTGAGCACCCAGCCCGTCAGTTGAAGCTCCATCGCCAAACGATAGACGAAGGGCCGAAAGCCCACCCCCTGCACCGCGCCGTGAATCACCATGCGCAAGCGCGCCAGATGATCTCTTGCACTCATAGCTTCAAGTATATGACCAGAAATATCTGTTCGACAACATTGGTGCGCTTCGCTTTGGCCAGGAGACTTTTTCTATAATAATACAGTAATACGTATCACGAGCTCTCGCTCAGGAAGTCTTGATTTTGGCTAGCTCATAAACTGATCTCGATCATGGCCCGATGGGTGGAGGTTCACCTAAAATGCAGTTGCTATGAAGATCGCGATCTCCGGCAAGGGAGGGGTGGGCAAGACGACGCTCTGCGCGCTCTTGGCCAAGGAAGCTGTCTCCCAAGGGAGACGCGTCTTAGCGGTGGACGCCGATCCGAATCCTACCTTGGCTGTCACCCTCGGCTTTTCAGAAGAGATCACCCCTTTGGTGGAACTGCGCGAGCTGATGGAGGAGCGCTTGGGCTCTTTAGAAGGCTTCCTCAGGCTCAACCCCAGGGTAGACGACATCCCCGAGCGCTTTGCCCTGGAGAGAAACAGAATCAAACTTTTAGTGATGGGGCCGATCCGGCAGGGTGGGGGAGGCTGTGCCTGCCCGCAGAACACTTTTCTGAAGAGCTTGCTGCAGCATCTTGTGCTGGAACGAGACGAGCTGGTCCTTTTGGATTTCGAAGCGGGTTTAGAACCCTTGGGCCGGGCCACGGCTCAGGGAGTGGACGTTCTGTTGGTTGTCGTTGAACCGGATGGAGCCAGCCTCTTGACCGCCAAGCGCATACACACCCTAGCCCAAGAGATCGGGGTAAGGAAGATCTTCGCAGTGGCCAATAAAGTGCGCGAGTCAACGGACTTGGAGTATATAAAAGAGAGTCTGTCAGCGACAATGGCGTTGGTCGGCGCTCTGCCCTATAGCGACACGCTGCGTCGAACGGGGCCCTCACGACTCGAAGACGCCGCAATCTGCCAAGCAGTCAGAGCGATCTTAGCGCGAAGCCAAGACTTCTCCCCCAGCCCCTCTTCCATCTGAGGGAGGGTGTATAGGGGCTTGGGGGGTAGGGCGGGTAAGAAGGAGGTACGATGGAGCGACTCTTCTGCGATCCGCGCCGCTGCGTGGGCTGCCGTGCGTGTGAGATAGCCTGTGCCGTCGAGCACGCGCCGTCGAAAGACCTGTTCGTCTCGGTCTTGCGTGGGGAACTCGGCCCGCCACGGCGGCGCGTTCAGACACTCGGAGGCGAGCCCTATCGCGTTGCTATCGGCGGTGTAGCTCTTTCATTGGGTTGTCACCATTGCGATCCGGCTCCCTGTGTAGACGCTTGTATCACCGGGGCGATGCACAAAGAGAACAGCCAGACTGTCTGTGACACAGAGAAGTGCGTGGGCTGCTGGATGTGTGTTATGGCCTGTCCCTACGGGGCTATTACTTCCAAGCAGACAGCACTGAAGTGTGATCTCTGCCCGGACCGGCGAGAGAGGACGGGACGCGCACGCTATGCTTGTGTGGAAGCCTGCCCGACGGAAGCGCTCTTCGCTGGGGCGTTGGAAGCGTTCCAGCAGGCCCTAGCCCAGCCGGTTACGTCCTCGTGGGAGGTGGCGCGATGACAGCCGGAAACAATCAGAGATTTGTCATTATCGGGGCGTCGGCGGCCGGCAGTAGTGCCGCGGAGACCCTGCGACGTCGCGTCCCTAATGCCCAGATCAGCGTCGTTTCCGATGAGCAGTTCACCTACTCCAAGCCCTTACTCTCGTACTATCTGGCAGGCAAGCTCGGCGAGGCGCAGCTCTTCTTCCGCCCGCCTGATTTTTACGAGCGCTACAATATCAAAAAGATTCAGGCGCGGGCCGTGGGCTTCAGACCCGAGAAGAACTCTATCGAGCTTTCCGATGGGACCAAACTCGATTACGATAAGCTCTTGCTGGCGACGGGGGCTTCACCGCGCTTTCCCAAAATCGAGGGGATTCAGAAAGCTGGGATTTTCGGGTTGCGCAAGCTAGAAGACGCTCACGGAATCTTAGCGCGCTTGCCCAAGGCAAAGCGTACCGTCGTACTCGGTGGGGGCTTGGTGGGGCTCAAAGCCGCGGCAGCACTGAAAGAGCGCGGCTTGGATGTCACGGTCTTAGTGGACTCGCCCCACGCCCTCTCGCAGATGCTCGACGAAAGCTCGGCACGTATTTTTGAAAAGATCTTTGCCCAGAACGGCGTGCCCATTCACACCAGAGCCAAGCCCGACGCTGTGCTGGGCCAAGAGCGCGTCGAGAGTGTCCAGCTCGCTTCCGGAGAAGTCTTCCCCTGTGAACTAGTTGTGGTGGGCAAGGGTGTGGACCCGAATCTAGAGCTGATCGAGGGCACGACCATCCGAAAAGACTACGGTGTCTTAGTGAATGATTGTCTTCAGACGAGCATCGAGAACGTCTATGCTGCTGGGGATGTAGCTCAAGCCCGCGATGTGCTGCGCGGCGAACCTTGGATCAACGCGCTCTGGCCCTGCGCCGTCGAACAGGGGCGCATTGCTGCGCTCAATATGCTGGGCAAAGAGACGATCTATCGCGGCTCGATGCGCATGAATTCTGTGCAGTTCTTCGGGGTTCCCGTGATTTCAGCGGGGTTGGCAGTGCTGACGCCGGGGCCGTTAGGGGGTCGTCCCGGCGAGCACGACGAGACATTAGAGTCCAGCCCCGCACCGGGAATCTATCGAAAGGTCTTCTTGAAGGACGAGACGATTGTCGGCTTCGTGCTCATCGGTGATGTTCCCATCGAAGCTGCAGGGGTGTTGCGCATCTTAATGGAGCGACGCGTTAACATCGCCAGCGTGAAAGAAGAGCTATTGGAGCTCGGGCCTGATCTAGGGTATCTGTTGCCCTTGATCGCAGAGAACAAAGAGCAGTTCGTCGAGCGAGAATTTCAAGAACTAGTCCAAACAGTGGGGGTGTGAGCTGTGTCCAAGATTATTGCATCGGCAGCGATTCGCGGAGCGCACAAGTACGTCACGGAGGCCGAGACGAAGCTTCAGCAAGCCATTGAAGCTTATAAACCAGAAAAGAAGGTCGCTTTTCCCAATACAGCATATAATTTACCGTTGATCTTAGCGCTGTTGGGCCTGAAGGTCGAGACGCTCAAAGGTTGTCAGGAAGCCCTAAACCACGCGAAGGATCTCCTGCCGCCGGTGCCCGAAGAGAAGCTCTGGCTCCCCTACTTGGGCAACGCCCTCGATGCGGGAATCGCAACCCTCATTGCTGAAGAAATCATAGAAGCTTTGAAATACTTAGATCCCAGCTACAAGCCGGAGCCCCCTTGGCTCGGCTTCACCGACGATGCGATCTTGAGAACGCAGGGGATCAAATTAGTAGATGGTCGTATGCCGGGGTTTGCTGCGTGCGTCGGGGCGCTGCCGACAAATAAAGATGCCGTGGAGCTGGCCCGCGCTCTGCAAGAGAGAAGCATTCTGATCTTTATCGCTGGGGATTCCAACGGGCGCTCGATGGCCGAACAACTGGCCGACGAGGGCATTGACATGAGCTGGGATACGTTCTTAGTCCCCTATGGCAAGCCCGTCAGTGCCGCGGTCTTCGCGCTCAATTTTGCCGCCCGCGCGGCGATGACCTTTGGTGGGATCAAGCCGGGGAGCTTCGATGCTGCCCGCAAGATTCTGCTCTATAACAAAGAGCGTGTCTTCGCCTTCGTCTTAGCGTTGGGCGCCGATCCCAGCGTCAACGGCACGGGGCAGCTCCTGACGGACGAAAAATATGCGACGGCCGCGGGCGCGATCAACTTCGGCTTCCCTGTCATCGCTGACGTGCCCATCCCGCAGATTCTACCCAGAGGCATCTGTACGTATGAGCACGTCGTCTCCGGGATCTCTTTAGATAAGATCATGCACAAAGCTATTGAGGTGCGCGGGCTGAAGATTAAGGTCTCTAAGATTCCGATCCCTGTGCCCTACGGGGCGGGCTTTGAGGGCGAGCGCGTGCGCAAAGAGAATTTATTTGTCGAGTTTGGCGGAAAATACAGCACGGCTTTTGAGCTGCTGCGCGCCAGGGCCATGGACGAGGTCGAAGATGGAAAGATCGAGCTGATCGGGCCTGATCTCGATGAAGCCCAAGAGGGCGGGGTGATGCCTCTGGGCGTCATTGTAGATGTCGCCGGCCGCAACTTAAAAGCCGACTTCGAGCCCGTGCTCGAACGCCGTATCCATCATTTTATTAGCTGCATCAACGGCGTGATGCATATTGGGCAGCGAGACATTCCTTGGGTGCGTATCAGCAAAGAGACGTACGAGAAGGGCTTTCGGCTGAAGCACTACGGCGAGGTCCTGGTCGCCAAATTCAAAGAAGATTTCGGAGCACTTGTTGATAAAGTGCAAGTAACGGTTGTGACTGACCAAGCGCGGGTCGAAGCTCTGCTCAGGGAGGCTAGAGAGATCTACCGCCAACGCGACGAGCGTGTCATGGGGATGAAGGACGAGGACGTAGATCGGTTTTATAGCTGCATCTTGTGCCAGTCGTATGCTCCTAATCACGTTTGCATCGTGACGCCCCAGCGCTTGGGGCTCTGCGGGGCTTATACGTGGCTCGACTGCGGCGCGTCGTACGAGATGGACCCGCACGGCCCCAATAAGCCTGTGCCTAAGGGCGCCTGCTTAGATCCCGTCTTGGGT
>JBBIUX010000031.1:0-22739 GCA_037440025.1 Candidatus Fraserbacteria bacterium
TCCGGGAGTTAGTGGCGATGTGCCTGGTCTACAACCTGGAGCGGGCGGTGAAGCTGGGGGTGGGCTTGCTTGACTTACTCCTGTCCAAGATGCTATACTTCCTTCAGCGGAGGATTTCTACAGAGCCCCCCGAGTTAGTCTGCCCTTATGTCGGCTCTGCCCGCGCCCTGATAGATTCTTCTGTGGCTTTTATCACGAAAAACTCTTTTCTGGCCTTAATGGAGAGTCATCCTATCATCGCGAGGCATATGTGCGAATGGCTCGCTCGGCAACTTCGGATCTTCGAGTGCAAGCTGGTCGAGCTTTCCTACGAGCCCTTGGAGCAAAACCTGTTGCGCTTGTTGCTGAAGTTGATGGAGCGGTTCGGCGTGCGCGAGGAAGAAGGCATTTGCCTTGAAGTACCATTCAGTCGTCAGGACCTAGCGGAGCTGTTAGGGGCTCACCTCGACACAGTAATTCATGAGCTGAGCAAGTTGCGCGATCAAGGGTTGCTTGCCTTCAGAAAGCATTGCATTGTCGTGCTGAACGAAGACCGGCTGCGAGAGTTGGCCGAGCCGCACACGACATGCCTGGAAGAAAAGCTTTTCTGAAAGCTCTTTTGGTCGCCTGCCCCTCTTGGTAGGGATGAAGAAGCGGGACCGGATAAGGGTGCTGTGACCAACATCAGTTTTTCTCTTGATGGAACCCAACTCAAAATGTGAGCCTGCTCATAACGCTGCATTGGCCTTGGGATTAAGCTGTCAATGTATGGCCAATGTTCATGAGCGAACTCACTACTGGTTGAATGCCCTGGAGCCCACAGCACGGGACGCGGTAGCCTCCAGAGTGCAGATGCTCCTCTTCCCACCAGGAATAGAAATCTATGCGCAAGACGATAGCGTGGACGGTGTCTATATTGTCCTCGATGGCCTGGTGAAAGAGAGAGCTTGGTCAGCCGAAGAGGGCACCCTGCAGTTTCTCCGGCTCACAGGTCCCGGCAAGGTGCTTGGAGCCGGGGAACTGTTCAGCGAGCCAGTGCAAACAATGTCTGCCTTGACCCTCCGCGATACGCGTCTGGGCTGGCTTGAGCAGCCCGATCTCCAAGAAATCCTGACAGACCATCCGAGCGTCTTGTTATGGTTGATGCAGCAGTTCTCTGCACAGCTAGGGGAATTGCGCGCGGCTCTTGTCGAGACGGTCTACGTCGAGAGCGCCGCCCGGCTCACGCGCAAATTGGTCGAAGTGGCCGAGCACTTCGGCGAACGCACGGCGAAGGGGTTGGTCATTGACGTAGATCTCTCACGGGACGAGTGGGCCGCTTTAGTAGGCATGGCCCCCGAAACAGTCAGCCGGATTCTGCACGGGCTTGAGCGCCGGGGCTGGATCGCCCTTGAAGGCCGACGGATTCGGCTCATTGAAGAAGAGAAGCTACGCTCATAGAGTTGCGTGACAGCCCTCAAATGACTACAATGGGTTGTCTATGGGCCAGAAACGTGTTGCGATTCAGACCGAACGCCCGAAGGGTCCAACGATCTGCGGGGTCGAAGGCTGTGCTGGATGCTCGTGGATCTTCACCGGGCTCAGTGCGGAAGGCCAGCAAGAACTCCGCAGGTTTATGCGCTCGGTCGAATATGGGGCCGATGAGGCGATCTTTCACGAAGGGACGCCGGCGTTTGGGTTTTTTATTATCTGTAATGGCAAGGCGAAGCTCATCAAGCAAGGACCCGGGGGCAAGCGCCAGATTCTCAAGATCGTCGGGCCGGGGGAGCTTTTGGGTGAAGAGAATCTCTTCGATGGCGGGACACACTCGGCCTCGGCACGGACTCTCGAGCCGACGACAGCAAAGTTTTTCAAGCGCGAAGAGTTTTTAGATCTCTTGAAGCGATACCCGACAGTGGCTTTACAGTTGGCGGAGAAGGTCGCTCGCGAGCTGCAAGGGTTCCAAGCAAAGTTGATTGAGACAGCCTATGAGAGCTGTCGCGCTCGCCTGGCGCGTCTGTTGCTCGTAATGACTGAGAAGTACGGCACGGGTGAACCCGGGGGAGAGATTCAAGCGCGCATCAGCCGCACCGATTTGGCTGAGATGGCCGGGATTTCTACAGAGACAGCCATTCGTACCCTGGGCGAATTTGAGGAACGCGGTCTGATCGCTCTGCGGCGACGGAAGATCTCCATTCTGGACAGAGCGGGATTGGAAGAACTGGCGGCGCCACTGCCGGTAGAGACGATTGAGAATTTGCTGTAGACCTAACCCCTAGTCCCCTTCCCTAAAGGGAAGGGGGAACTCCCCTCCCCCTTTAGGGGAGGGGTCGGGGGAGAGGTCTAAGGAGGAAGAGGAAGATGTTTAAGAAGATCTTAGTACCGACAGACGGTTCGCGAGGCGTCGAAAAAGCCGTCAACTGTGCGACGACCATGGCGCTAGCGTTCGAGGCAAAAGTCTATTTGCTCTTTGTCGCTGAGCCGCCCACGATGCTTTTGGAGTATGCCAATATCGCTGAGAAAAATATCATTGAAGCGCTGCACCACGAGGGGAAGCGCATTTTGGAGAAGACCGCAGACGCCGTACGCAAGTCAGGTGTCGAGGAAGTCGAGACGGTATTGAAGACTGGGACGCCGGCCAAGGGCATTCTGGACTTTGCTGACGAAGAGAAGGTAGATTTGATCGTGATGGGGACGCACGGGCGACGGGGACTGGATCGAGTGCTGTTGGGCAGTGTCACAGAAGAAATCGTGCGTGTGGCTAAAGTCCCGGTGATGACCGTGCGCATGGGCAGTTAAAGAGGGCGCTTAGCTCAGCGGGAGAGCGTCCGCCTTACACGCGGAAGGCCAGAGGTTCGAATCCTCTAGCGCCCACCAAAAACAGCAAAAACCGTTTGCAGTCCTTGAGTGCTTATACTAATTCTACTTCATCGTGTCACTTTGTCATTCTGAGCAAAGCGAAGAATCCAGACCCTTCGAGCCCCTTCGCTTCCGCTCAGGGTGACACCATGAATCGAGATTAGTATTCTTGTTCCGTATCTACAACTCCCCGAATACGATGCTGCACTTCAAGTAAGTGTGCCTTCGCCAATGGGTCCTTCACACCTTCTACGAAGAGATCGCTGATCGCTCGATCTATACGCCCTAACTCGGCATAGGCCATTGCTACTGCGTCACTCACCCGATTGGGCGACTCATCGGTCGCTATCGCGATCAGTTGGTCTACATAGACACTCTGGATCGCCCGCTGGAACGAATCTGTCGGGGCTTTTTTGTTTAGCACGTCGGCCCAGATCGCTTCTGTAAAACCCATAAAGTGCTCGTCGAGCGTGTACGGATCGGCTTCGTCCGAGCGATAGGCGTTGTCGCGAATGCGCAGCAAACGCTCCGGCCAGAAGGCCGACGTGAGCACAGCAGCGCGCATCTCTGTGATCGAGTCATGAATGGGGAAGTGAAAGCGCAAGCCGTAGCGCCAACTTGAAGCCCAGTCCCACCAGCGCTCGCGCGGCATTTTATCTAACAGATGCTTGGGGAAACGCTTGGGGATTTCGGGACTAAACGCTTCCAACACAAACTGCAGCGCCTCGCGCTGGCGCTCGGCCGGCAGCACGTTGAGCGGGGTCAACAGATCACCTCCGTGGGCACGGGTCACTTCGATCCCTCCTAAGGCTTTGACATAGCTGATATAGCCGCGCATCTGCTGATAGAGCAAGACGTTGACGGCGCTGCGCAACGGCCAGTATTCAGCGTCTTCAGTAATTACACGGTTCTCCAATCCTGGCCAGAGCCGCTCGACCAGCTTTTGTAAGCCTTCATAGTACGCGATGGGGTCACTGCTGAGGTCCCATTGGGTGATCGCAGGATCGAGCGCATAGGGATAGAGCCATGCGTCTTCGTCCGTGCCGTAGAGATGTTCTCTTTGGCCGTGTTGCTGCGCGATGGCTTGCAGCTCTGGATGCGGCTCTAATGCCTCATTGCCCACGGGTTTGTAGCCCCACTGGATCGCCCAGATATCATAGGTGCCCACCGTCGAGTGAAAGTATTCTCCCTGGTGCTCCCGATCGGATGAGATGTTGGGTGGGTTATACTCCATCACCGAGGCCGTGATCCCAAATCTCTCTGTAAAGCTTCTGTCATGCAGTTTCTCAAACGGTGTGGCAATGCTCGCTTTGAAATTGTGTCGCAACCCCAGAGCGTGTCCCACTTCATGCATGACAGTCTCTTTGAGGGCCGCCCCGATGTATTCCAGAGGCATCTGGCCGTCAGAGCCCACGAGGCCGTCGGCCATGAGCGTCATGTTGAGAAGAGCCATATGCGGGGCCATCCCCGCGCTGTACGCACAGAGCTTGCTGACATCGTTGGGATTGAAAAGCCGTGCCAGCTCGCGGGCTTGGGCTTCGTCCTCAATAAACGCCAGAGGGCTTTCGACCATCCGCAAGTATTCGTTGGTCAGCGAGCGGATCCAGTCGGCCGTGAACAGAATATCAGCATTGAGAATCTCACCGCTGCGGGGGTCTACATCGGAGGGGCCAATAGCAAAGACCGACGAGACCGAAGGCATCCATCGGATCGTCGAGTAGCGGGCGTCACCGGGGTCCCAGTTGGGATCGTTCGGCTGATCGAGAGCGACAATGGAGTTCTTGAAGCCGGCGGCTTCAAAAGCTTTGTTCCAGGCTTCGACGCCCTCTTTGATATACGGGCGAAATTCTTTGGGAATGGTGTTCTCCAGATAAAAGATAATGGGCCTGACCGGCTCAGAGAGCGGGGCATAAGGGTCTTTTTTCTCCAAGCGCCAGCGGTTGACCAAACGCACGGCGTTGGTCGGGCCGGCCTGGCGGCTGTAGTCTTTATATGTTGTCGTGAAATAGCCCACGCGGTCATCAGCGAGCCGGGGTTTCATCGGCTCATCCGGGAGGGCTAGAATGCTGTAGTGATAGGCAATAGGGAGGCTTTTTTCGTCGGGGAGCACGGCAAAGACCCGCGGGGGGACGTTGCTTAGGGGGGCTGTAGCCGCAAACGTCAGATCGGCCTCGATCTCCACGTTTCGGGGAAAGCCTTTGACGGAAGAGATCGCCGAACGGCTGCCGTCGAGCCGAAAGCCGGTCCCGAAGACTGACGGCAGATAGTCAGCGATGTTCGGCCAATCGGAGAGAAAGAGCCCGGTGGCGTCAATGAGATAGCGTCCAGCGGCGTCATCACGCGCCGCGATAGCAAAGGTGCGGCGCACGGAGTCACGAAACCCCAGCTCGACCATTTTCTCCAAAGGCGTGCCGTCCGTCGCACGAAAGTACGGATTGCGCGTCAAAAGCTCGATCTTGTCGTTGCGCATCCGAAACTGCAACAGATCAGAGTCCAGGGGGTACCCCGTGAGCAGGAATGATTCCCCGATGCCACGAGCCATCTGCACGACGACCAAAAAATCTTGGCCGAAATGCCCTTGAGTGACTTCGAGATAGAGCGTACCGTCTCTTTTGAGATATGTGTTAAAGACCCCAGGCGATGCTCTCATCTCGGCAACGAACGTTTCGATCGGCCCCTTGACGGGGGCTTCTTGTGCAACATCATTGAGTGGAGCAGAAGCCATGACCCCCACCAAGAAAGCAGCGAGCACAACGACAAGACTCTTGAGCAGCGTGCGGCGGATCTCCATAGAAACTCCTCCTTTGGCAAGTAGTGCTTCTTCGGCTCTTGCAACGCTATTGTACATCCGAAGATGCACGCACGCCACGGAACGGAACAGGTGATTTGACACCTCCCTCGGAGGATCGTAGCATAATAATATCAGCAGAACGTTTGGGTGCTCGTGAATAAACGCTGGTCACGAGGCACCAAAGCGTTCTGAAAGCTAACATATGAGCAGCGAGCCCAGACGGTATCCTTCTACAAAGCGTGGCGCAGCAACCTATGAGACCCTGTTGAGAGCTGGCGCGAGCGTCTTCGGTCGGCAGGGCTTTCGACAAGCTTCCGTAGCGGAGGTCTGTCGCCGCAGCCGCGTTGCCAACGGCACATTTTATCAATACTTCCCTGATAAAGAGCATATCTTTCTGAAGCTCATCGAGCGCATGGCGAATCAGTTGCAAGCGCGCCTTGAAACTGGTGCTGACAAAGCCCAAGCTGCCCTTGGGAAAATTCAATCGGCCTTACGAGCTCATCTGGATTTCATTGGATCTCAGACCGCGCTCTATCGGGTCTTCCGCGAAGCCGAGTTCATCCAGACAGATCTGCCGCAGCAGCTCTACGGCAGACTGGCCCACTTCTATCAAAGAATGCTGCGCGCTGGACAGAGCAGCAACCAACTCCGCCCCTTGCACGCTGAGACAGTCGCGTTCTCACTGCTGGGAATGACCGAATTCATTGCCCTGCGGTATCTGTTCTGGGATCGAGGGCTTCCGCCTGAGGCCTGGGCCACGCTGCGTGATTTTGTCGCTCGTGGCATCAGCGGCGACCAGCCTTTTGTCAAAACCGCACGGGTGATCCGGCCATTTCTGGAGGAGCAACCGCCTCCCCTCTCTCAAGGCCAGCGGACGCGAGCACGCTTGTTATCAGCAGCGGAGGCGGAGTTCGGCCGCCAAGGATTTTATGAAGCGCACATTGTAGACATCGCGCGCCGCGCGGGCGTGGCGCACGGGACGTTCTACACCTACTTCCCCAGCAAAGAGGCGATCTTCGTCGAGCTAATCCGGGAGATCAATCGGCAGCTGCGAGCTCACTCACGGGGTGCTGGGGAAGGGCTGCAAGACCGACGGGAGATCGAGCGCGCCGGCTTTCAAGCTTTTTTTGATTTCATCCAAAAACATCCGCAGGCCTATCGCATCGTGCGTGAGGCCGAGTTCGTTGGTCCGCCCAGCAATACCGCCGGTCGCTGGTATTATGAGCGCCTAGCTCAGGGCTATGCTCCGGCGGTGTCCCAAGCGATGACGACAGGCCAGATCAGGCAACAGTTGTATCCAGAGGCCTTAGTGTATGCTCTCATGGGGATCGGTCACTTTATTGGGCTGCGCTGGATTGTCTGGGAGGGACAGGCCGTACCGGCGAGAGTCTTTGAGACAATGATGGATTTCATCTTGAACGGCCTGCAACCGACTTGACAAACACTCTCCCTTTGAGATAATATGAGAGATGAACCAAGTGTCATAAATGGAGGATACCGTGCCCACAGTCCGCGTGAACGGTCTCCAACTCTACTATGAGATACACGGGCAAGGGGAGCCCCTGCTGTTGATCGCCGGTGTCGGCTACGGCACGTGGCTGTGGTACAAGCAGATACCCCCGCTCTCTCAGCACTTTCGCGTCATTGTTTTTGACAACCGTGGCGTCGGAAAATCTGACAAACCTGACAGTGAGTACACCGTCCCTCTTCTCGCCAGCGATGCCTTCGAGCTGCTCCGTGCCCTGAAAATCGAGCGAACTCATATCCTGGGAGTCTCACTAGGCGGGTTCATCGTCCAGCAATTGGCTCTTGACCACCCGGAAACAGTTCAGAAGCTCGTCTTGTGCTCGACTTCCTTTGGCGGACCGAATGCGGTGCTGCCCTCAGGTGAGGTCCTTCAGTTTATGGCGTTTGGCGTGGGGAAGGAGACGTTTCAGTACGGACTAAAATTGGCTTTCACGCCCGAGTATCTGGCGAAAAATTCTTCGGAGATCGCTCGGTTCATTGCTCCGATGCAACGCAACCCCCAGCCGCGCTATGCCTATCTGCGCCAAGTCATGGCTCCGGTGAGTTTCAATAGCGAAGAACATCTTCAAGGGATCACCGTTCCGGTATTGGTCTTGGCCGGTGAGAAAGACCGGGTTGTACACGTTGAGAACAGCCGCCGCTTGGCCGCAAAACTCCCTACCGCCCAATTGATCACCTTCCCCGACGCCGGGCATCTCTTCTTCATCGAGCGAGCTGAAGAAGCCAATAAAGCCATTATAAATTTTCTGAAAGGAGGCTCTCCCCATGCGTGAGTATGAACTGTCATGGGTGGGAGACTGGTCGGGTCGGCGGGCCATGCTCACGCCGACGCGCGAAGCGCTCTACGATGCCACGGACAACCGACGTTTCACGTACGCTGAGCTCGACAAACGGGGCAACCGCGTTGGCACGTATCTCTTGGAGCACGTGGGCTTGCAGCCCGGTGATGTGGTCTCTTTTCTCGCGCGCAACCGCGTCGAGCCCCTAGATCTATATTTCGCCACAGGCAAGATCGGCTTAGTGTTAGCGCCGCTCAGCTATCGCCTCGGTGTGCCAGAGCTCAACCATCTCTTATCGAGAGTTCAGCCCAAAGCTTTCTTCTACGAAGAACACTTTCGCTCCCTGGTCGAGAAGCTGGAATTCTCTAGCTCTGCCAAGACAAAAATTGCCTTCGGCTCTCCGGATTCAGAATACGAGCACACCGTATTAAAAGCGCCTCCCAGACCGATCAGCCGCCCCAAATCGATGGAAGCTATTCACTTATATATTCACACCGGCGGCACGACCGGCCTCCCCAAGATCTGCCGCATCAGCTACCGGCAAATGCTCTGGAATTCTTTTAATCTTATTGTCTCTGGGGCCGGGCAGCACGGGATCAATCAAAAAGAGCTGCTCACGTTCCCGCTCTTTCACATCGGCGGTTGGAATACTGTAACGCCGGTCTTCCATATCGGCGGGCACGTCACGCTCATGCGCGATTTCAATCCCGATCTCGTTCTTGAGCTGATCGAACGCGAAAGAATTACGCACTTTGGCGGGGTTGAAGCGATGTTCCGAATGATTATTGCCAGCCCGCACTTCGCCAAGACGGATCTGTCGAGTTTAGAGTACATCTCGTCCGCGGGTGCTCCGTGTTCAGCAGCAGTGATGCGCCCTTTCTGGGAGCGGGGCATCAAGCTGACACAGTCTTACGGTCTCACGGAGGGCGGGCCCTCGAATTTCTTCTTCGTCCCGGTGGGACGCGATATGAAGACCATAGAAGAAAAGTCACAGAGCATCGGTTTTCCCATGTTTCACTGTGACTATAAGATCGCCGATCCCAAGACAGGCGAACCGGTCCCCCTGGGAGCAATAGGTGAGCTGTGGTTCCGGGGCCCGCACACGTTTGAAGGCTATCTGAACGACCCAGAGAAAACTACAAAAGTCTTAGACAGTGACGGCTGGGTGCACTCTGGAGACCTCGCTCGTCAAGACGCAGATGGTTTTGTCTATATTATGGGCCGCCTGGACAATATGTACATCTCCGGAGGCGAGAATATCTCCCCTGAAGAGATCGAGCAGGTCTTGGTCAAACACCCCAGCGTTGCCCAAGTAGCTGTGGTCGGCGTGCCCGATGAGCAATGGGGCCAAGTTGGCCTCGCCGCTCTCGTGCTCAAGCCGGGAGTACCCCCAGACGAGGACGAGCTACAAAGGTTCTGCCGCGAAAAGCTGGGGGGATTTCGTGTGCCCAAGTATTTCAGATTTGTCGAAGCACTGCCCTTAAGTGGTCCAGGCAAAGTCAATCGCAAAATTGTGCGAGAGAAATTTTTAAAGGGGTAACTGTAATGCGACTCAAAGACAAAGTAGCCATCATTACCGGAGGAGCCCGCGGGATCGGGCGCGAGACGGCGTTGCTCTTTGCCCAAGAGGGTGCGAAGGTCGTTGTCTCTGACGTAGACGTCACTGCGGGCGAGCAAACGGTCGCCGACATTAAAACATCCGGCGGGACGGCGATCTTCGTTAAAGCTGACGTTTCCCAACGTGTCGAAGCCCAGCACCTAGCCGACACAACCGTGAAGCACTTCGGACGGATTGATACTTTGCTCAACAACGCTGGCATTTTGAAGGACGCCACGCTCGTGAAGATGACTGAAGAGCAGTTCGATCAAGTTATCGCGGTGAATTTGAAGGGCGCTTTCAACTGTGCCCAAGCCGTTGCACCCGTGATGATCCAGCAAGGGAAGGGGAAGATCATTAATGTCAGTTCTGTTGTTGGGCTTTATGGTAACTTTGGCCAAACGAATTACGTAGCCACCAAGGCCGGCGTCATCGGGATGACGAAAGTCTGGGCGCGTGAGCTAGGGCGCAAGGGCATCTGCGTCAATGTTGTCGCGCCGGGCTTCATCGGCACAGAGATACTCAAGAGCATACCGGAAAAAATCATTGAGATGATGAAAGAGAAGATCCCGTTGGGGCGCTTGGGTGAGCCAAAGGAGGTAGCCAATCTCTATCTCTTCTTAGCGTCGGACGAGTCGGACTATATCAATGGAGCTGTCATTAGTATAGACGGAGGCATCACTGTATAAGCGAGGCCCTCACCCCGAAGCGTTTTGATGCGACCGCTTTCTGAAAAAATGCTGCACCAAAACGCTTCGCCCCGGTGCCGCAGGCGGGGTGAGGGCCAGGAGAGATCTATGAGAAACCGCTACGCCAAGATCATTGGGACCGGCCACTACGTGCCCGACAAGGTCGTCACAAACGCTGAGATGGACCGAAGATACTCAGAGTATTTAGCCCAAAAAGGCCAACCGGTCAGCGCGTGGCTGGAGCCTAACGTGGGAATCAAAGAGCGTCGTTTCGCTGCCTTAGAACAGTCAGCATCAGACTTAGCAGTAGAAGCAGCTCGGCACGCCCTCACCAAAGCGAAACTCAAACCCGAAGAGATTGATCTCTTAATCGTCGCAACCGACACGCCGGACTATCTTTCCCCGGCGACGGCCAGCGTCGTGCAGCACAAGCTGGGCGCGGTGAACGCCGGTGTCTTTGACCTCAATAACGCGTGTGCGGCACTCGTGACGGGGCTTATCATCGGGAGCAAATATATCATGACAGAGCCGCACTATAACACTGTGTTAGTCATCGGCACCTATGCCATGAGCAAATTTCTCAACTGGGATGACTACAAGACGGCGACGGTCTTCGCTGATGGCGCGGGCGCTATCGTGCTCCAAGTAGCCAACGAGCCGGGCTTCTTAAGCTCCAGAATGAAGGCCGATGGCAGCTATCACGACTATATGGGCGTCTACGTCGGCGGAGCCTACAAGCCCCCAACGTGCGAGCGCCTGGAGAAGGGTGAGCACTATCTCGTCATCGCCAAGCGCTTTCCCCCGGACTTCAACGCGACCCACTGGCCTCAGCTTGTCCAAACGGTCATCGAGGACGCTGGCTACGATATTTCTGATATAGACCGCATCTACTTCACGCAGATCAATATCAATACTATCAAGCAGGTCATGCAAACGCTGGAGCTTCCGTTGGAGAAGACTCACTGGATCATGGACAAGTGGGGTTATGTCGGATCCGCCTGCGTAGCTATGGCTCTCGATGATCATATTGAACAAGGACGAGGTCCCAAGCCCGGAGATTTGGTGGTCTTCTGCGCGTCGGGCGGCGGGTATGCAATGGCCGCGGCAGCCTTCTTGTGGTGATCTATGCCGAAAACGCGCGCGCATGGAATTGAGCTTTATTACGAACTGTACGGCAAGTCGGAAGAGATCGTGCTCTTCGCCAACGGCGTCCTTGCTGATACGAAAAGCTGGGCAGGCCAGCTGCAGGCCTTCGCGAAAGAGTATTCTGTTTTGCTCTTTGACTTTCGGGGCCAAGGGCAGAGCGACAAGCCCAATGAACCCTATTCGATGCAATCCCACGCTGCCGACGCCGTGGAATTGCTCGATGCTCTCGGGATTGAGCGCGTTCATTGGGTTGGAGTCTCCTACGGAGGAGAGATCGGCATGATCGTCGCGACTCGCTCCCCGGAACGAGTCGCCAGCTTGACCGTTGCTGCTTCGGTCAGCCACGTTGAGCCTCCGTTGTGGCAGCGCATTGAAAACTGGATCGCGGCAGCGAAGACAGCCGATCCGGAGCGTTTTTTTGCCGAGACCGTCACCGATATCTTTTCTGAGCACTTCCAGGCTCACAATCCTAAATTTCTACAGATAGTGCGCGAGGGCTACAAACGCCTGGACTACCGTGCCGTCGTCCGATTGCTCGAAGCGTTTCAGCAATTAAACATCACGCCGCAATTGCACAAGATTACAGCCCCAACGCTGGTACTCTGCGGTGCCGAAGACCATCTCAAACCGATACGCTACTCAGAGATCATCCATCGCGAGATTGCCCACTCACAATTCGCCATGATCTCTCACTGCGGCCACGCGCTGACCTTCGAACGACCGCAAGAGTTTAACGACCTTGTGCTCGGTTTCTTGGAGAAGCAAAGAGTGCACCTATGATCGAGCAATATATCGTCCTCGGCTTGGCTCAGGGGAGCCTCTACGCACTGATGGCGCTGGGCATGGTTTTGATCTTCAAGACAACCGATGTTGTCAATTTCGGCCAAGCTGACATGACGATGTTCAGCGCCTATGTAGGCTTTGCCTTAATGGTCGGATTTCAGTGGCCCTTCTGGGCAGCGCTCCCCGTCGTGATCGTTTTTGGCTTTCTGTTGGGGATCGCAGTTGAGCGGCTGGCGCTGCGCCCGGCCAAGGATGCACCACTCGTCAGTCTCTTAATCGTAACGCTGGGAGTCGCGCTGATGCTGAATGCTATCGCCAGTTGGATCTGGGGATTTGATCCCAAGTCGCTTCCCTATGCCATCAGCGGCCCGCCGCTCGTTCTGGGGAATATCATCCTGAGTCGCCACGATCTGGTGATCTTCACCACGACGGTTGTGCTCAGCTTGGGTTTTTTCGCGCTGCTGAAATTCACTAAAATCGGGACGGCCATGCGGGCCGCAGCACAGAACAGATTAGGAGCGCAATTATTGGGCATCCCTGTCTATAGAATTAATATGTTGAGCTGGGGACTCGGTGTGGCGCTGGGCGCGGTCGCCGGGATGCTTATCGCACCGCTTGTCTTTCTAGATTTGAACGTAATGATCTTCGTGATGATCAAGGGCTTTGCAGCTGCTGTGTTAGGTGGCTTCACCAGCCTGCCGGGAGCAATCGTCGGTGGACTTTTAGTCGGGCTCTTTGAAAGCTTGCTGATCGCCGTTCCCTTGGAGTTAGCGAACCAGCTCAAAGAGACGCTTGTCTTCGTCTTGATTATTGTGTTGCTGGCCGTCCGACCGCAAGGATTGCTGGGTGAACCAGTGCATCGGAGGTTTTAAGGTGCCCTCCCGTGTTTGGCTGGCTTTTCTGATGCTGGCACTCGTGCTGCTGCCCGTGGGCCTGAAGGGCTATACAGTCTATATTCTGAGCTTAGCAGGCGCGAACGTGCTTGCCGCCGTCGGGCTCAACTTATTGATGGGCTATGCCGGCCAAGTTTCGATTGGACAAGCAGCGTTCTTGGCGATCGGCGGCTATGCCTCAGCCCTCTTGATGACTCAGCTTGGTCTGGGGTTTTGGCTCGCCTTCCCGCTGGCCGGGCTGCTGACAAGCCTTACTGGGTTTATTCTGTTCATCCCTGCACTGCGCCTGACGGCGATCTATTTGGCGATCGCAACGCTGGGTTTTGGAGCTGCCGTACAGCAGCTCATCCCTCTGCCCTATTGGTCAGCGCTTTTGGGCGGACATCAAGGGATCAAAGTCCCCCGACCCCAGATTGGGGGCTTTGTCTTCGACACGGATTTAGAGCTGTATTATCTCACGCTGGCCATTGTTTTGGCCTTGGTAGCAATCTCTTGGAACGTGGCGCGTTCGTATATAGGGCGAGCATTCATTGCCCTGCGCGACAAACCGGCAGCAGCTGAAGCCTTAGGAATCAGCCCGACACGCTATAAAGCGTATGCGTTTCTCATCAGCGCGTTCTTAACGGGGACTGCTGGCGCGCTGCAAGCGCACGTAGTAGGACACATCAGCCCAGCAGAATTCGGACTGGGAAAATCTATCGAAATCTTTGCGATGGTGATCTTGGGTGGGATCGGGTCACTGCCCGGTTCAATTCTCGGTGCGGCCTTTTTGACGTTCTTGCCGCATTGGCTGGCAGGTGCAAAACAGTTCTATACGTTTGCGTATGGCGCGGCGCTCGTGCTCGTGATCATCTTCATGCCGTATGGAGTGTGGGGGTTTTTCGTGCGTCTGTACTATCGGTTCCCTATGCTGCAAAAGCTCTTTGTGAAGGGAGCTTGAATGCTTAGCGTAAAAGATCTCTCGATGCGCTTTGGTGGGCTCAAAGCCCTGGACGGCGTCTCGTTCAGCGTCAATGCAGGCGAGATCGTTGGCTTAATCGGCCCCAACGGCGCCGGTAAAACTACGGTGTTTAATCTCATCAGCCGCCTCTATGAGCCGTCGGGAGGACAGATCTCTTTTCGCGGGGAGGACCTGTTGCAGCTGCGCTCCCATCAGGTCGTCGAGCGCGGCATTTCCCGGACGTTTCAATTGCTCGGACTCTTTCCGTATATGACCGTCTTAGAGAACTTGATGGTCGGAGAGCATCGGGACTTTCAGAGAAACCCGCTCGCGGTGGCGCTGGGACTGCCTGGAGCTCGACGTGAAGAACGAGATCGAAGAGCCCAAGCGCACTGGCTTCTGCGGCTTCTCAACATGGATGCACTGGCCCAAGCCCCAGTCTTCGCCCTGCCCTACGGAACCCAAAAACTGATTGAGCTGGCGCGCGCTCTCTTAGCTCGACCGAGACTCTTATTGTTAGACGAGCCGGTCGCTGGGATGAATGCTGCCGAAAAAGCGACGATGAGCGAATTTATTAAGCGAATCAATCGTGATTGGGGCATCACAGTGTGCATTGTCGAGCACGACATGGGCGTTGTCATGGGGCTCTGCGAGCGTCTAATCGTTCTGAACTATGGTCGGGTCATCGCCGAGGGCCGACCTGACGAAATCCAACAGAACCCTGAAGTCATTGAAGCCTATTTAGGAGAGGAAGTTGGCATTGCTGAAGCTTGAGGGTGTTGAAGTCAGCTACGGCCCCGTTGCAGCACTACGGGGCGTCTCGCTCCAGGTGCCGGAGGGGCATATCGTCGTTGTGCTAGGGGCCAACGGCGCGGGCAAGACGACTCTGCTGCGAACGATCTCTGGGCTGCTTCAACCCGCCAAAGGGCAACTGGAGTTTGTTGGCTATGATCTCAGCAAGCTCGCACCTGACCGAATCGTGCGGGCCGGGATTGTTCAAGTCCCCGAAGGGCGCCAACTCTTTCCCGACTTGACCGTCAAAGAAAATCTGTGGATGGGCAGTTACAGCCGTCGCGATCAGTACATCAATGAAGATTGGGAACGGGTGCTAAGTTACTTTCCTGTGTTGCGGGAGCGTCTCTCTCAAACAGCGGGCACACTATCGGGAGGCGAGCAGCAAATGCTAGCCCTCGGGCGGGCGCTGATGGCTCGTCCGAAATTGTTGCTGTTAGACGAGCCCTCGCTGGGACTGGCGCCGATGGCCGTGCAGTCCCTCTTTCGCTTCCTGAAAGAGTTCAACAGTCGCGAGGGCATGACGATCTTATTAGCAGAACAGAACGCGCACTTGAGCTTGAGTATTGCTCATTCGGCCTATGTCCTGGAGACAGGGAGGGTTGCATTGGAAGGACGGGCAGGAGAGTTACGGCGCAACCCGCGGGTGCAAAAACTCTATTTAGGTGCTGAGATCAGTGCAGCTTGACAGGCGTCCGTCTGTTGTTGACAAAGAAGAAAGAAGATGCTACAATCAGCATGAGACCTGGATCACCCATCAGAAAAGAGGCCGGTGTCTATGAGTCTCCCCAGAGCACGGTACGCTTGCGTTTATCTTCGTCTATTGTTGGTTTCTTTCCATCTCGTAGGAGGTGTGTCATGAAGTTCTCTCGCAGCTCTTTGCTGCTAGCGCTCTTGCTGGCAGCCGTCAGTAGTTTGGTCGTTTCCAGCCCAGCTCAGGGCCCCGGCACGGTCCTGTGGAAGTTCTCCACCGGGGGCTTTGCCGTCTCTTCCCCGGCTGTAGGGGCCGACGGAACAGTCTATATCGGCTCTTTTGGCAATCAGCTTCACGCCCTCAAGCCAGACGGAACCCCCCTATGGAATTTCACAGCGCGCGGGGCGATCTTTTCATCTCCGGCTATTGGAACCGATGGGACAATCCATTTCGGTTCGCTCGACAAGAACGTCTATGCGCTCAACCGGAACGGCTCGCTCAAATGGAAGTTTCCCACTGGTAGAGAGGTCTACGCTTCACCGGCGCTGGCCACCGACGGGACGACCTACGTTGGTTCGTGGGACAATAATCTGTACGCGCTCAATCCCGACGGCTCGCTCAAATGGAAGTTCCCCACTGGGGATAGAGTAGACTCGTCGGCGGCCATTGCTGCGGACGGAACGGTCTATGTCGGCTCTTGGGATGGAAATCTTTATGCTATGAATCTCGATGGCTCGCTGAAGTGGAAGTTCGAAACGACAGATAAAGTCGTCTCCTCACCGGCCATCGCCACAGATGGCAAGACGATCTACGTGGGGTCCGACGACGGAATGCTCTACGCTGTCAAGGACGATGGCTCGCTCGCTTGGAGGTTTGAGACGGGTGGCTGGGTACGCTCCTCGCCTGCTCTAGGAAGCGATGGCACGGTCTACTTTGCTTCGTATGATGGCAATCTCTATGCACTCAATTCCAATGGCTCACTCAAATGGCAGCTTCCCATCGGGGGCGGGCTCTTCTTCTCCTCCCCGGCCGTAGGAGCCGATGGTATGGTCTATATTGGCTCTGACAACACTCAGATTCACGCTATCTCACCTGACGGCAAACCCCAATGGCAAGCATCCACGGCAGATATGGTCTGGTCCTCCCCCGTGATCGCGAGCAATGGGACGATCTATATTGGCTCGAATGACGGCTTTCTATATGCCCTGAGCAGCAGCAGCCAGGGACCGGCGGATTCTCCTTGGCCCTTGTTCCGGCACGATCTCTGCCACACCGGGCGTGTTGACGGCAGTTGCTAATAAGAGATTCTCAAAGGAGGCTGATGGCAATGAAGAAACTCGTGCAAGTAGCGCGATGGTCCGTATTGGCCCTGACCGTCTTGGTCGGGATGAGCGGAGGAGTAGGAGCCCAACAGACGCCGGGCGTGACGGACAAAGAGATCGTCCTAGGCGCGTTCATTGCTCAATCGGGGGCACTAGCTGGTGTTGGCACCCCAGTCTTCCGCGGTGCGAGCGCTTACTATAATTACGTCAATGATGTGCTTGGCGGTATCAACGGCCGGAAGATCAAATTTATCGCTTGTGACGACGCCTTCGATCCTACTAAAACAGTGGCCTGCGTCAAGAAGCTCGTCGAAGAAGAGAAAGTCTTCGCGATGGTCAACTCACTAGGGACGGTGCCCCATGCCGCTGTGATGGAGTATCTCATCAAGAATAACGTGCCGGTGGTCTCGCCGCACGCGAATTACACACCATTCTCTAAGCCCGTCAAGAGTAATTACTTCGCGATTCAACCCAACAACGAGATCTTCGGCACGGCGCTGGCGCGGTATGCCGTGCAGCGATTCAAAGCAAAAAAGATCGCTGTGCTCTATGTGGATGACGCCTTCGGGCAGGAGCTGCTCGGTGCTGTGGTCGCGGAGCTGAAGCGCAACAAGTTAGAGCCGGCCCTCACGGTGCCCCATCCGGGGACGGAGACGGCCTTCCGGCCCTATGTTGTCAGACTGCAAGGGGCCAACCCCGATGCTGTTATCTTGCTGACGTATCTGGTGCCGTCGGCTTCGATCTTAAAAGAAGCCGAGGCCGTGGGGTTCAAGCCCAAGTGGCTCGCGACCAACGTCCAAGCTGATATCCGTATGGTCTCGCTGGCCAGGGCCTCGGCCGTTGAGGGCTTGATCGTCACCGGCTTTGCGGCAGATCCGACGCTGCCCAATCATTCTGGGGCCGCGAAATTCCGCGCGCTCTTACAGAAATACTTCCCCGGGGAGCTCCCCAGTGGGTTCAACGAGATTGCGTATGTGGGCGCGATGCAGGTCGTTGAGGGGCTCTTCCGCGCCGGCCCCAATCTCACCCGCGAGCGCTTCATCCAAGCGTTGGAGACGCTCACAAACTGGGATGCCGAAGGCTTGATACCGCCCATCACCTATGCCCGCGATGATCGCCGTGGGATCACTATTCTCTATATGACCAAGTTCGAGAAGGGGAACATGGTCTTCGTTGAGGCCTTCTCAGCCGATCCCTTCGATGTCGTCGGCTCGCGCAGTTGTATTGTAGACAATCTCGCCGTAGCCGAGGCTGATGTTGCCAAGCGCACGGTGCGCATCGAGTGGGACTACTCCGGCTCTGTAAAGAGTTTTGCTGTAGACTGGGGCGACGGTACCCCAGCCAAAGCCGTGCCCGTAGCCAAAGAACCATCGGCAAACTATACGTACAATAGCTTCGGAGGGTATCTCGTCCGCGTCACCGCGACGTGCACCGACGATTCTACAGACGTCGAGGTCCTCAAGGTCAATCTCTTCGAATAGAGAAAGCAATGCCTGTACAAGCGGGGTGCTCCACACCCCGCTTGTGCGTTATAATATTGTGATGTCTCGTGAATTTTTCGCTCACGCACACGAGCTGAGCACCAAGAACGAGCCCTTCGCGGTTGCGACCGTCGTCAAGGTCGAGGGCTCTGTCGCAGCCAAGCCGGGCGCCAAAGCTATTATCGGTGCTCAAGGTGAAACGTTGTGGGGCTGGATCGGCGGCGGCTGCGCCGAAGCCCTTGCTGCTTCGACGGCCCTCGAGTCTCTCAAGGACGGCCAACCCCGTCTTATTGAGATAGATTTAACCGACGAACTGTCAGGGATGCCCTGTGGCGGCAAAATGTATGTCTACGTCGAGCCCTTCTTGCCCAAGCCCCATCTCTTGATAGTCGGCCATGGAAAGATCGCTGAGAGCTTAGCCCAGTTCGCCCAGATTCTGAGCTTTCGCGTGACTGTGGACGACCTCACAGCAACAAGCGAAAAATTCAAGAACTGTCAGATCATCACCGATGACTTCGATTTCAGCAAGCTCGAGATCACGCCGCAGACGTTCGTAGTGATCGCGACCCAGCACAAGTCTGATCACTTATCTGTGAAGAGCGCCCTGGAGAAGGGGGCACGCTATATTGCGCTGATCGCCAGCCGCAAGCGTGCTGGGCTCGCGTTAGAGTATTTGCGCGAGTACGGTTTTTCTGAAGAACAACTCAGCGCTATCCGCGCCCCGGCAGGCTTGGACCTGAAAGCCGTCGCTCCTGAAGAGATCGCGCTCAGCATTATCAGTGAGATCATCGCCGTGCACCGGGGCGGGACGGGAGAACCCTTGAGCACAACCAGGAGGCACCTATGCGCCGACAGTATCTGAGTATCGCAGCGCTGTTCGTCTTTGTTTGTTGGAGCGTCACTGTACTGGCCAACCCCATTGTCGAGGGCGATTGGGTTCGTTACGAAACTGAGCGATTCTTTGTCTATCTTTGGAAAGATGTCCCGCCATTAGCTCTGGGCAGCCCCGACCCGCTCCAAGCAAAGTTGGACGAGATCGCGCTCTCCCTCGAAGTTGATCTCCAGAGCATTGAAGCAATACTTCAACTGCCGTATAACGCTGTGCAACACGGCAAGATCGCCGTCTTCGTCTATGCTTCTTTGGAAGACTATCAGCAAAAGACCCGCTGCTTCCTCTGTGCAGCACACGTGACTTCTCTCCCCAACACTCCTGAAGTCCAGGCACTTGCTCTGATGGGAAAGCTCAATCGCTATGCGATCTACGCCCATCTAGATAACACACCACGCGGCCTCGGTGGATTAAGTATCGGACTTCCCCAGGAAGTCATTCCCCACGAGCTGACGCACGTCATAGATTTGACGCTGATCGGAGGTGCAAAGCCGATCACGCTGCGCGAAGGCTTGGCAGTCTATGTCTCATCGAAGGCCGATGCCGTGCCGGACGAAGAACAGTTCAGTCTAATTGATCAGCACTTGCGCCTCTTCGCTGAGAGCGACACGCCCGATCTGATGCAGTATCTGACCGGCTGCTCCTCGCGGCGATTTATCTATAGTTTTGGCAGCAGCTTTATACACTTTTTTATAGAGCAAGCGGACGTGACACGATTCTTGGAGTTCTATAGCCTCTTACAGGGGGAACGGCTCCCGTCATCGCTCTGCTCGTATGGCTTCTCGCTAGAACAATTCGACCGACTCTTTCAGCAAATTCTGAGAATATCTCTTGACGAAGTTCGCCAAAAATATCTCGCTCGGCTGCACGCTACGGAGATCACCGAGGACGGCCAACGCTCATTCGATTTTGTGATGGACCAAGTTTTCAATAGAGCAATCTATCTCCAACCGTTGATCATCGAAGGAAAAGAGATAGCAAGAATAGCACGCGAAGTCTGGTCGGAAGGACGCTTCAATGCCGAGAAGGCCGCTTATGTGACAGAGTATATCTCTAATCGCAGTAACTATGCAGCTGATGCCGAGCGCGTTGCCGGAGCACTCAAGAACTTTGAGCGTGTACGCAGTTTTGCCAGCACGTATATTGACGACCCCGCGAGGCGATCCCAGATCGAGATGAAGCTTCGCGAGCTGGAGCAGTTAGCTCAAGAAGAGCGCTTCGAAGAGTTCAAGGACGGTTTCATTGAGCTGGTCTTTCAGTACGTGACGTGGCGCCGCTAGCGGAGCTTGGGAATATATTTGTTGCGGAGGGTGAGCTCTAGCAAGCAGTCCAGCTCGCCCACAGGTCTTGGCCGGGTTCCAGCGGACCGGCCCGAGCGCAACGACGCAGGGCAACTACACCACCACGCCATCCCTGCAACTCAAAGTGAAGGCTCTTTCCGGCAGGGATGGTCACGGTCACCACGGTTCGGCCAGATGGGACAGTGCGTTCGGGGAGCCCCGTCGCGATCATCTTGATGTGATCGAAATCTCCAAGGCTTGTTAGATCGAAGTGCACGTCGGCTGAATTGAGCAGCGTTGGCAAATCTCTCAAGTTCCAGCCCTCGGTCTCCGCCGATGGCCCGCTGCCCCAAACACTCATCAACACTTCCAAGTCCGTCAGCAGCGAGCCGTTGAAGTCGGCTCTAGCCTCGCGGCTGATCACGCCATCGCCGTTAAAGTCGAACCGCGCGTAGATAGGCTCAGGAACTGGACAAGCCTGCGGGTCAGCTTCGTGAACGCAGCCGTCGCCGTTGAGGTCCTCAAAGCCAGCGTCAAGAATACCAATCATAATTTTCTGCCAATGACCGGCGCGCCGAACGTAATCATTATAGCGGGAGAAGCACATGCTGTGAAGAGATCAGCTTGATTTTCCTCTCAAGATGGGTAGAATGATTGAGGTGAGTAGAATGCCACAAAAGACCAAAATCGTGCGCGAGACGGTTATTTCCAGCCCCGCTTTGAAAGAGATATTAGCCGAGGTGGCCCAAGAGTCTGAAAAAGCGCTCGCGCTGATGCGCCGCATCCCCAAGCTGTCGGTGAGAGAGCAGCAAGAGTTGGAGCCTGATCTGTACGTAGTGCTCGTCCTCTTGCAGGCAGGGATCTCCTCAGCTCTGCGCGAGTGGGATCGTGTTGTAGACGAAGAGTTGGCCGACGACTGACTGTTAGGCGCTTACCAGCTCTAGGTCTTCATGACCTGTGTTTCAGTGATAGCTTGCGCGTAGAGATCGAAGAGGGGCGCGTCTGCCAAGAGCTCGTGGGCACCGAGCAACTCGCCTGGGCCGCGCAAGTCCACCCCGGCGACCTTGCCGCGCACCGTGCGCCGAGCGATTTTGATCCAACCGGAGCAGATCAAATAGATTCCCCAGATGGGCTGTCCTTGTTCGAGCAGGATCGTGCCGCGGCGATAGGAGAACGAGCGTGGAGTTTGACCTTCGTCACTTCTCAAGCGATGGAGCAAGCAGCGTTCGTTGGAGCAAAGAGACGTGGGCTTGGAGCGTGCGGGAGAACCCGCGAATTTAACCGCCATGGCACCTCCTTTGGACCTCTCCCCCGGCCCCTCCCCTTTAGGGAAGGGGATTGGGGTTAGGTTTTTCCTCGATCTCGTCCAGGTATCTCTCGATGGCCTCAAGGACTAAGAAATTGAGCGACCGTCGTTGCTCCTGCGCGATTTTCCTGAGGCGCTCCAGCAACTGTTGATGACGCTTCTCTTTGGGGATATAGACTGTCAATTGCCAGGGCGTCTCGCCGTTGATCCGTCTCACCGTGTCACCTCATTATACTCCAGTTAAGTCTACTTGTGAAGTCCCGGTTCGACCATAATCTAGCTTAAACTTTTTCTTAATCTCGCTTAAGTTCATTCTTAAGCAAGCCGAAGTTGTTTCTTAAGCAAGATTATGGTCTGGCTTGGGGAGCCGTGCTAGAGTGAGGGAGCAGCGTGCGGTCCATCCCGCAACAAGCGAAGACAAGCGTGGGCGGGGTGCCGAGTAGAAGGGGTAGCCTACGGGAGCCCCGCACCCTGCCCCAAAACTCAAACGAAAGGGGTGAGAGATGGAGCACCAGCAACCGTAGGGGCGAACGATGGTTCGCCTAGCAGTCAGAGCAAATCTATCACACACTCAAAAGGAGGAGATGCTGATGTTCAGACTGGGCTATATGACGAAATGGATCGGCATAGTGACGATGTCAGCCTTACTGCTGTGGCTGCAGATACTGCCAGTTATTAGCCAGCAGCAAGCCGGACCAGGCCCTGTGCGGAGCCAAATACTACAACACTTAGGAAACGCTCTCGCGCAGCTGACGGCTTCGGGAGGCCATATCCTTGATAGCGACGAGGCAGCATTTGGTAGTGTGCCCGATGGCACCATAGCCTATATTCCCTTAGCCAAAGATGCTCCAGCTTGGCAGCTGTTGGTTGATCTTGTCTTACATCGCAAGCCTGTAGGCCCAGTGCCTATCGGAATGCTGTACGTGGACCATGAATGGGATGGCGGATTGTTCAAGCTGAAACCAGGGTACTACCAGCTTAAGGTCACCCATTATCTCTGGTGGCTGCCCGAG
>JBBIUX010000032.1:0-21715 GCA_037440025.1 Candidatus Fraserbacteria bacterium
CGCTTGGGCTTCGTCCAGCTTCCTCTGGAGAGCCTTCAACTGGCTCTGGAGCGTGCGGCAGTTAGGGCATTCCGCATTCTGAGTCATAGCTTTACCTTACCACACTTGCCAGACGCTAAACAAGTACTTCTGCGGATATGACCGTTTCACCCAGGTCGTCGTCGGGGAAAACCATGTAACGTTATGCACTGACAATAAAGTCTTGGTTGAGAGTGACAACTTTGCAGGTTCTTGGGAGGTGACAGAGCGGCAAGAGGCTCGCTGTGCAAAGTGCCTAAAGCAAGTAGGTGTGCCTGGCCATGCCTGGGCTTTATGGAACAGTCAGACCTATGAATAAACCACTCACAATTGTCGTCAGAATCCGCTCAGGTTATGTGGCGAAAGGGTTAATCGCTATTCCTAAGCGGTTACGACATTTATTCCCTAAACAACGTGGACAAGTGAGGGTGCTGCTCGACAACGGAGACACACCGCAAAAAAAATCCTACTCTCCTTACGAAAGCAGTACGCGTCAATGTCGCATTGGGGGATTGCATGATTGGTATTACAATCATAAACTTAAAGGTGGCGAATCGGTAATAATCACTGTAATTGACAAGGTGGCCGGTATTTACCGACTCACGCTTGGGCAACGCGAGCAGGAACGTGAGGCACGAGAACACCTACATACAGCATCAACTGAGGTGCAATCAGACCTTGGGCTTAAAACGCTGGCACGCCTCCGACAAGAACCAGAGCGGAGCGTAGCATTGGCTGAATTGCGATGGCTTGCGCAGCAACAGCGCGAAGAAGCACGGCGACGTTTGCCTGTTCGCGCAACCACACGACACGAAAGCATACCTGCCAATATTCGCACTTTGCTCAAAGCTGTTTATGGCGGCAGGTGTCAACTCTGTGGGTTCACGTTTCTTAAGCGTGACAGTGAGCCCTACTTTCAAATACACCACGTCGAAGCTGAGAAAGGTAACCAACTTTGGAACCTACTCGTTGTTTGCCCAAACTGTCACGCACAACTGGAACATGCCAATATTGGAGAATTTGAGAGACGGGGCAATTGGATAGTGGCAGTCACAATAAGTGGTGAGCGGAGGGAAGTCTATCAACCGTTGTACAGTGGGTCAACCGATGCTCTCTTGCAAGCAGCGCACGTATCATGTTTATTATTGCTAGTCTCGCTTTGGTATGTTTCGCATTTGCAAGGGTGGTACAACTGGAGGTGAGCTAATGCTTACACTTGATCTGATCGAAGGTTCTCGGGAACATATTTTCAAAGGCGAATGAGGTCGTGGGATGAGGTGGACACCTGCGAGCGAACACAAACCGGCTCAGTGCATCGTGAGCACAATGACTGGAGCAAGCTACCTAGCAAAGCTCGGGAAGTAGTGGAGTGGATGGCAGCTGACGATGTGCGACGTGTCAAAGCTGCTGCCACAGCTAGTTATTTCGTTGATCTTGATCAATCGTTACGTGAAATCCGCCGCGTGTTGCGCCCAGGCAGGCGATGCGCGATGGTCATAGCGAAGCAGCACACATTCTACCGCTACAAATCTCGTGAAGTGGTGCGTATCATTGACAATGCTGAAATCGTATCTGAATTGGCAACACTATGCGGCCTGGAACTTGAAAATGCTATTCATGTTGAATTGAGAAAACAGAACACTGTTGCTCGTCCGCGTTCACTCGATGCCTATTATGAAACCATACTGATCTTGAGGCGTCTATGACGATTATGGCGTCTGTGAACTATCAGAAGATAGACGTTCTCATGCAGTCGGCTCTGCACAGGGCATTTCGAGTGGAGCTCTAAGAGGCGATAATGGTCGCAACTAGAGGGATAGAAGCTGCTGCTCGGAACTACGCAAGGAAATCGTTCAAGGACCTGTATCGGGAACACGACTCGATTCCGCGCAATCCCAGCATCGCTGAGGTTTTCTATCGAGCAGGCCTTATCGAGAAATGGGGCCGTGGTACGAACCGGGTGATCGTGCAATGCCGCGAGGCGGGCATCGCACCTCCGGAGTTTCAGGAGGTCGCCGGTTCGGTGGTCGTTACTTTCCGGGTGAATGTAGGAGTCACCCAGCAAGTCACCCAGCAAGTCACCCCACAAGTCATTGCTCTGTTGGAGGCTGCGCGACAACCGCGTTCTCGTGCGGAACTCCAGCGAATCGTCGAACTCAAGGACCGGAAGCATTTCCAGAAAGCATATCTTGAACCCTTGTTGACTACAGGTTGGCTGGAAATGACCATTCCCGATAAACCCCGGAGCCGCTTACAGCGCTACCGCACCACAGCAGCCGGCACAGCCGTGCTCCAAAGAGATTCCGTGTGAGGCTGATGGAGCGTTGACAACTATGACCGATAAGCCCCATTATCTAGAGCATCGGAAACGCCTGCGGGAGAAATTTCAGAAAGCCGGAGCCGAAGGGCTCCACGACTACGAGTTGCTCGAACTTTTACTCACATACGCTCTTCCGCGCAAAGATGTGAAACCCATCGCGAAAGCTCTCTTGGATCGCTTCGATGGCCTTGCGGGCGTTCTCGATGCCACCCAACGCGAACTCGAAGAAATCAAAGGGCTCGGCCCCAACTCGGCTACGCTCATCCGATTGGTCAAAGAATTTTGCGTAACCTACCTGGCAGAACGGATGAAACGCAAAGACCTGCTCTCTTCCCCCCAAGCCGTGGTGGACTTCGCTCGCGCCAAGCTCGCTGGCCTCCCTCACGAGGCGTTTATGGTCATCTATCTCAACACCAAGAACGAAGTCATCGAGCACGAAGTCATTCACGAAGGCACCGTAGATCGCGCCGTCGTCTATCCCCGAAAAATTATCGAATCAGCTCTAGCCCATCACGCCGTTGGCTTGATCTTGGTGCACAACCATCCCAGCGGGCATCCCGAACCATCTCCAGAAGACCAGCGCCTCACTCACGCCATAGCCGAAGCCGCCCGCACTGTGGACATTCGTGTTTTAGACCATATCATCGTCGGCAAGAGTAACTATTTTAGTTTTCGCGAGCATCAGATCTGGGACAGAGAATGAATAATTTGTATTATTGAGAAGGGGGATCCAGAAATGGCCCGTGAACTTGACGTCACCATTTATACTACGCCGACATGTTCATGGTGTGCAGCTGTTAAGCGATTTCTCGAAGAACACGAGATCGAGTACACCGAATACGATGTCTCCGATGACGCGGACAAGGCGGAGGAGTTAGTGCGCATCAGCGGCCAGACGGGCGTGCCTGTACTCGATATTGACGGAGAGATCGTCGTTGGGTTTGACAGAGCGCGCATCGCTGAACTAGTAGGGCTTGAAGAAGCGTAGTCTGCCGAAGATCAGATTCTAATGTGATCACAGTCATTGGCACGATCTCCGTAGCACGTTATGATCAAACGTGCTATGGGCGAGTTAGTGCGTTTTGGCGTTGCGGTTGATGAGGAGCTGCTGAAGAAATTCGACAAGCTCACAGTGGCGCGGGGCTATGCCAATCGCTCCGAAGCTTTGAGAGATTTAATGCGCGACGCCCTCGTCCAGCAACAGTGGCAAGATGACAAAGAAGTTGTCGGTGTCGTCACGCTGCTCTATGACCATCATGCCCGCAATTTAGAAGCCCAGCTCACAGATATTCAGCATGATCACCATGAGCAGATCCTCTCGACTATGCATATCCACTTAGACCATGACCATTGTCTGGAGATCGTCGCTGTGCGCGGCGCAGGGCGCCAAATCGAAGAGCTGGCAACGGAGCTCATCGGGATGAAGGGGGTGAGACATGGGAAGCTTACGGCGACTTCCACGGGACGCGGGCTCTCCTGAGCCTGCAAAATTATTTTTTTGACGGAATCGTACTACGCTTAGAAAAAGCGTGCTACGGAAGGAGGTCACAGTGAATATGCGTAAGATTGTATTGGTGCTCCTTGGGGTTGTGCTGATTGGGGCATGGCTGGGGCTGCTGAAGGTTGGGCACGCCCAAGAGAAGCCGGTGGTCGTGGCCACAACGGAGATCTTAGGCGATTTCGTGCGCAAGATCGCGGAAGATCGGGTAGAGCTTGTCGTACTCATCCCTGGGGGGATGTGCCCGGCACACTATGATATACGCCCCAGCGACGTTGCGGCTGTAGCCCGGGCAGCGCTCGTATTGCATCACGGCTTTGAGCCGTGGATGGAGAATCTCGTCAAATCTTCTGGGAGCAAAGCAGTGGTCGTGAAGACCGGCGACGATTGGAACGTGCCCCCCAATGCTATGCAGCAAGTGGGCATCGTGCGAGACGCACTCGAAAAGATTCTGCCCACGGATGCCCTCGCTGTGCAGCAGAACGCTGCGGCGCTTCAGAAGCGTATCGATGAGCTCGCAGGTAGACTGCTCGCGCGAGCGCAACAGCTCAACGTTCAAGAAGCGAAAGTGATCAGCCAAGCCTTCCAAGCCAAGTTCGTGAGCTGGTTGGGCTTCAACGTTATCGGCACCTATCCACCGCCGGAGCGTGTCTCGGCCCAGCTCTTCTTGCAGTTGGTACAGCTTGGTCGCGAGCAGAAAGCGGCGCTGGTCGTGGACAATCTCCAGAGCGGCGTTGGGGTGGGAGCGCGGTTAGCATTCGAGATCGGCGCCATCAGTGTCGTTTTGACGAATTTCCCCGGCGCTGTGCCCAATACTCGAGACTACCTCGAGGTGATTGCCCACAACGGAACCCAGATGTTTGAGGCTCTCGAAAGCTATCGGCGACGACCATGAAGATGCGAGAGATCGACATTGCTGCAGTGAATCTGGATGAATTAGTATCTCGTGCAGTCGGGTTTCACGGGCATCTGGGGCCCTATCTCATCTGCGGGGTGAAGATGGGGCTTCTGGGGCTGCGCTTGGTAAGTTCGCGTGGCTACACCGGGCTCACCGTGACAGCGGAGACAGGGCTCACCCCCCCTGTCTCCTGTCTGGTTGATGGGCTGCAAGTGGCGACAGGCTGCACGCTGGGCAAGGGCAATATCGCTGTGCTCGGCGGAGGGCACCCCCGGGCCCTCTTTCGCACGAAAGATCAGAGCGTCGTGATCGAGCTCCGGTCAGAATGGCCGGAGAAGTTCGCGCAGATGGACGGCGAAACCGCAGCGCGCGATGTGCTGCGCGCTTCTGAGGCAGAGCTCTTCACATGGCAACTTCTGTAATTGAGCTTAAGAGCGTCTCGACGATCTATGAAGGCGAGCGCGTCCCGGCAATTCACGAGATAGAGCTCTCTATTGAGTCAGGGGAGTTCGTTGCGATCATTGGGCCTAATGGCGCGGGCAAGACCACGCTCCTTGAGACTATCAATGGGCTCTTGCCCTACACGCGCGGGCAAGTCTGGGTGCTGGGACGAGACATCGCGCGATTCGGCCCGCAACTCCGCAGCCACATCGGCTACGTCCCCCAAGAGTTTCAATTCGATGAGGCGACCCCGGTCTTAGCGAAAGATGTTGTACTCATGGGGCGCTATGGGCGGATCGGGCTTCTCCGCCGGCCGACAGCAGAAGACCGTGCACGGGCCCACGAAGCGTTAGAATTGCTGGGCTTAGCAGAGCTCGCTGAGCGCCCTATGGGAAAACTCTCCGGAGGCCAGCAGCAGAAGGTCTTACTCGCGCGCGCGCTCGCGAAAGACCCGAGAATTTTATTATTAGACGAACCCTTCAGCCATCTCGATTTTGCGGCGCGCGACGAAGTCGCCGAGCTCATCGCGCGCTGGCACCGCGAGCGAGCGCTCACAACGCTTATCGTGCTGCATGATCTTGAAGCAATCCCGCCAAGCTGTCACCGAGTGGTCTTGCTCGAGGGAGGGCGCATGAGACAAGACGGGGCGCGTGAGCGCGTTGTGCAGGCTTTCACACTTGCTTACGGGAAATAAAGCAATGTACGGATTCCCGTGGAGTTTGATCGTTACACTTCTGGGTGGAGCTGCCCTGACGGGCGCGGCCTGTGGGCTGCTGGGAACGTTCGTCGTGCGGCTTCGTTTAAGTTCTCTAGGCTTTACGATGTCGCACGCGGCTTTTGCTGGGGCGGCGCTGGGCCTCGCCCTGGGCATAGAACCGTTGACCCTTGCATTAATCGGAGCGGTCTTGACTGCCGCGGTGCTCGGCCCTGTAGCCGAGCGTGCCAAGCTCCCCGCTGATGTCATCACTGGAGTGCTCTTCCCCTTTACGATGGCCTTGGGCTTGATCTTTCTCTATCTCGCGCCAGGAACAGCGATGAGCAGCTCGGCTTTGGGGTTGCTCTGGGGGAGTCTCTTGGCGATGACTCACGCAGATTTTCTCCGACTCGCTGGGCTCACAGGAGCTATAGCGCTCACGATCGGGCTCTTCTTCAAAGAGTTCCAAGCCCTCTTGTTTGATCGCAAGCTTGCCGAAGAGTCGGGCATCCCCACTTGGCCGTTCTATTATCTGATTCTCTTTCTCACAGGGGTGACGATTGCTCTCGCGCTGCGCTTGGTAGGAGGGCTGCTCGTCTTCGTGCTGTTGCAGAGCCCCGCTGCTACGGCATTTCAGTTCTTTTATGACGTAAAAAAGATCTTCTTCTGGGCGGCTCTGTTGGGGGTCATCTACGCGGGAGTGGGCTTAGCGCTCTCGTTTGCGTTCGATCTGCCCATAGGGAGTGCTATTGTGCTCGTCTCGACGGCGGGCTTTGGATTGGCGGTCTGGCACTCCCCCAAGCGGCGCCGCACCTGACTGAAGAGTTTCGAGCAGACGATGCGGACGCGTGTTCAAGAGTTGAATCGGACGATTCTCGATGAAGAACTCATCACATCAAACCAGCGGCAAGCTGAACGTAAACGTCGCCCCTTGCCCCAGCGTGCTCTCGACCCAGATGCGGCCGCCATGCGCTTCTATGAAGTGTTTCGCAATGGCCAATCCCAAGCCTGAGCCGCCAGTCGCCCGTGCCCGTGATTTATCTGCCCGCCAGAACCGCTCAAACAGATAGGGCAAGTCTTCGGATTTGATCCCCGGACCGGTGTCGGCAACGCTCACCCATAGCTCGTTTTGGTGTTGGGAGAGTGAGATAGTGATCCGTCCGCCTTCTGGCGTATAGCGGTGTGCATTGCTCAAGAGATTGGAGAGCACTTGGCTGATCCGATCCGGGTCCAGCACGGCTTCTGTGGGCTGAGCAGGCAGGTCCGTGATGAGCGTGATCTTCTTGGCTTCAAGCTGGGGGCGAATTCTCATCGCAGCCCTTTCAATCAGCGCACGTAGGTCAGTTCGCTCCGTCGCAAGGCGCAGCTCGCCAGCCTCGGCCAGACTCAATTCGCGCAAATCGCTGACCAGTCGGCTGAGCAGCAAACTCTCTTCATGGATCGAAGCTATCACTTCAGATTTCGGCTCGTAGACGTCATCGAGGATCGCCTGCAGATCGCCCTGAATAACAGTGAGTGGGGTGCGCAGTTCGTGGGCAATATCAGCGATCATCTGGCGGCGCAGCTTTTCGGATTTTTCTAAGCGCTCGGCCATACGATTGAAAGCGGCGCTGAGTTGCCCGAGCTCATCGTGTGAGGGCACGGGCAGGCGCGGCCCTGCGGTCCCTACGGAAATCTGCTCTGTGGCTTGGACCAATCGGCGGAGGGGCACCGTCATCTGGCGCAAGAGCAAGACTCCTAAACCTATAGCTGCTAAGGCAGCTATCACGCCAGCTGTCAGAATCGAGGTATTAATAGAATTCAAAAATGTTTGCTCTAACGGGTTAAATATGTTTTCGAGAGAACCTGCCAACAGGGTTCCTACCCGGCGGCCTGCAACGTTGACGGGAACCCCAGCAATAAGCGTCTCTTCAGGCAGTTTCTGCCCCAACAGTTGGGGATCTGGAGCTAACAATACAACGCCATCTTCATTCGCTAAGATCAGGTTGGCCTGATAGGCGAGCATGGCCAGACCCATTCTGTACCTCATGCCCACGCCCGGCGGTGATCCCTCTGAACTGAAGAAGTGTTCAACACCGCGCCAACTGCCAACGCGGTCGTAGTAGTCAGCAAAAGTTTGCTGAAGCTGATATGCCTGAATGATCCCACTCTGAAGACTGAAAGCCTGAAAACTTTCACGCATGGCACGCTCCGCCAGCCAATACGTGATGCCTCCACCCAAACCGACGATCAGCGTGAAAGCCACGATCAGTTTCAAACGAAGCGGGATGCGAGAGATCATTGTCTGATTTTAGAAAATCGGGGGCCAGGAATCAATGACCTCCTGACCCCCACCCACCGTCAAAGTTTCTTCAGCTCAACGAAAGGCCCGTGCCACGTGTGATACCAGACTAAGCCCAGACGTCCGTTGACACTCAATTCACCGACGATCTTGCCATCTTTCAGAACGAACAGATCGTAGAAACCATAGAATGTGTCCACTGCACTATCCACCGTCGTCCCCGGCAGAAAGACGTTAAGAAACTTTTGTGCTAGCTCCTTTGCTCGCTCGGCGGTGACAGTCATCTGCGTTGTAGGCGCTGGCCCGAAGGGCGGACCATGCGGCCCACGGCCTGGATGATACTTCGTGTTCCATAGAACATTGGCCCCAGGTTCCCAACAGACAGCACCTGTGGCGAGCTTGTCAATCACCACATTGAACGCATTCGCGCCAGTGCTCTGTTCTTTTACAGTGACCTGAAAGTGATTCGTAAAATCAATCACTTTGGCTGGCACAAGATCGGGATTGCCACGGCCAGCGAAGGTCAGATATTTTTGTGTGGCTTCTACGGCTTGGTCTATCGTGAGCGGATCGAGTGTGCGGGGAAAGCCCAGATTCCAGAGGGGTTGACATCCCATCATCGGTCCCCGCCCGGCCTGTGGTCCCGGTCCAGGTTGTCCTGGCCCAGGTCCAGGGCCTGGCTGAGCCCAAGCCGTCACACTAAGCGTCCCCGCTAGCACGAGTGCTAGCACCAGTCCGACGATGCTCGCAAGCATCTTCTTTGTCATAGTTATTACCTCCTTTGATACCCCAAGTCTAGCGAGCGATCGTGGAGGGTGTATGAAGAGACGGTGGAGGTCTTATGGAGATGCGTCTCCGTTGGAAAATTTGTAGCCCACGCCGCGAACCGTCAAGATATAACGAGGGTTTTGAGGGTCTGGCTCGATCTTTCTGCGCAGATTTTTGATATGGGTGTCAATCGTGCGATTCAACGTAGCATACGTTGTCCCTGAGAGGGCTTCTATCAGTTGGAGCCGGCTGAAAACGCGCTCCGGCTGCCCGGCCAGCGTCGCCACAAGCTTGAATTCAATGGGAGTGAGGTCGAGCGCTCTCCCTTGAAGACGAGCCTCATGGGCGCTTACGTCAACAACGAGATCGCCAGCTTCTATCATCGTTGGTTTCGTCAAGCCTTCGGTCCGTCGCAAGACAGCGCGGACGCGGGCGACCAATTCTCTGGGATTGAAGGGCTTGACGACATAGTCGTCAGCTCCCAGCTCCAAGCCAGCAATCCGGTCGGCGTCTTCAGCCCGCGCTGTCAGCATAACAATGGGAGTGCTAGACCCTTTACGGATCTCTCGTGCGACATCCAAGCCGTCTATGTCCGGCAGCATTAAATCCAAAATAACAAGAGCAGGCTGTTCGACTCTAAAGAGCGTCCGGGCTTGCTGGCCATCTGAAGCCGTTACGACGGAAAAGCCGGCCTGCTGGAGATACGCCCGCACAAGCTGGATGATCTTCGGCTCGTCGTCTACGACTAAAATCTTTTTAGCCATCCCGTCCATAGTATACGCCCCGGAGCCAGTCTGGGGCAATAGCCGAGACACAGCAAGCTGCGCCCTTCCTCTTACTGACGCAACTCGGGATCCCGGTGCGCGCTCGCCAAATACCGCATACACCCCATGAGGGCTCGCCAGTCAATCACTATATGAATTGCGGTGATAGTCACAGCAGCCACGCTGAACCAGAAGTGCACGTCGCCCCACTGGTTCTTCGTCAACCCTAACCACAGGGGTATCTGACCCGATCTTGGCCCGGTGGGGGCCAGCCAGCGCAAAACACCCGTGAGCGCCGAGACACTCCAGAGGACGATCATCGTGGCTGCCACGACAGCTCGGGTGTACGTCCTGAGATTGATGGGACGATTCATAACTGATACCTCCGCTGTGAATCTCTTCATGCGATTCAAATGTAGCGCCAATGATATGAAAACTCCACGAAAAGATCATGGAGATTCGGTGAAGACCTTGCTGAGCGATAGGCTCTTGGCTTAAAATGTTTTTATCTTCAAAAGAAAAAGGAGCGAGAGCTATGCTCAGCAAGAGACTCCAAGCGGCGCTCAATGACCAGATCAAAGAAGAGCTTGAGTCGGCGTATGTCTATCTTTCAATGTGCGCGTACTTTGAGGTGCAAAATCTTCGGGGGATGGCCCACTGGATGCGTCTGCAAGCGCAAGAAGAAGTTGGCCACGCCATGAAGATCTTTGACTTCATCAACGACCGCGGCGGGCGCGTTACTCTGCAAACCGTGAAGCAACCGCCTGCTGACTTCAGGTCCCCGCTCGATGCCTTTCAGAAGGCGTTGGCCCACGAGCAGAAGATCACGGGCTTGATCAATAAGCTCTACGATCTGGCGGATGACGAAGACGACTATCCTACTGAAGTGATGCTCCAGTGGTTCATTGAGGAGCAAGTAGAAGAAGAGAAGAGCGCCGGCGAAGTCGTGGAACAGTTAAAACTCATTGGTGATCAGGGTGCGGGGCTCTTGATTCTCGATAAGCACTTAGGGGAGCGCAAGGCCGAAGAAGATTAGAGTCTGGGCACGCGGGCTTCCCCGACAAAGACCGCGGGAGTTTGAGTTTTTGCCCGCACGCGCACTCTCGCCGCCAGAGGCCAGTGCGCTCCCGCAGGCTGGAGGCTGCGCAGCGCCTCCCCAGAGGACAGACGCACTGTGATCAACTGCACACCGCCCCGATAGCGACGCGAGACGATGAGGCCCTCACCCCGCCCTTCGGGCACCCCGAGACGTTTTGGTGCAGCATCTTTCTGAGAAAGCGGTCGCACCAAAACGTCTCGTCCTCTCCCGTCCGTGAAGACGGGAGAGGGGTTGGGGGTGAGGTCCTTCAGCTCAATCTCTTCCGGGCGCAGCATCACATGTACCAACGCACCATGTGGCAGGGGCACCAGCTTTGCAAAACAGCCAATCTCCGTCTCAATACAGTTTTCTCGGACACGCCCGGCGAGAAAATCTGCCTGCCCAATAAATTCTGCAACAAAGCGCGTCGCCGGCTCGCGATAGAGCCGTTCGGGGAAGTCTATCTGTTCCAGCTGCCCAGCGTTCAGCACTGCCACCTGATCGGCCAGCTCAAAGGCTTCTTCTCGGTCGTGAGTGACAAAGACAGTTGTGCAGTTCAATCTCTGTAAGAGCAATTTCAGTTCGGCGCGCATCTTGGGTCGTAAGTCGGCATCTAAGTTCGAGAAGGGCTCGTCGAGCAATAAGACTTTGGGATCGGTCGCCAGTGATCTGGCCAAAGCGACCCGTTGTTGCTCCCCACCCGATAGCTCATGGGGGTAGCGCTGCGAGAACTCCGCAAGACCGACAAGTTCCAAAAGCTCGCGTACGCGGGCACGACTGTCGCGCTTGGGTAACCCAAATGCAATATTCTGCGCCACGGTCAGATGGGGGAAGAGGGCATAATCTTGAAAGACCATTCCCACACCGCGATCTTCGGGCTCGACCCAGTGCGTGGCATCAGCGACTGTGCGACCGTCAATGACTACAGAGCCCTCATCGGGGCACTCAAACCCAGCGATCAGGCGCAACAGCGTCGTTTTCCCGGACCCTGACGGGCCGACGACCGCGAGCAGATCGCCCTTCTTTATAGCCAGCGAGAGCGGCCCCAGAGCCGGTCGGGGAGCGTTAGGAAATCTTTTGACGAGATCGCAAATCTCTATAACAGCCTCAGTCGCCATGACGGACCTCCGGTCGGTCGCCCACTCTGAGAAGATAGAGCATCGGAAGGGAAAGAACAATTAAGAGCAACGCGGGCCCAGCGGCTTGGGCGTAAAAGCCCTCCCCAGCAGCAATCCATAATCGGACGGGCAGCGTATCAAACCCCGGCGGCCGCAAAAGCAACGTCGCCGGCAGCTCCCGCAGGGCATTCAGAAAGATTAACGTCCAGCCGGCAGCCAAGCTCGGCGCGACTAACGGAAGAGTCACGCGCCGCCATACGCTGAGAGTCGGGTGTCCCAGGGAACGAGCGGCTTCTTCTAAGCGCACAGGCACGCGGGCCAGTCCCGCCTCGGTCGCTTGCAACGCGTGGGAGAAGAACCGAACGATATACGCACCAATCAATGCCCACACGGTGAAGTACAGCGACGGCACAAAACGATGGAGCAAAAACGCCAGTGCCAAAGCGATGAGCACGCCGGGGAGGGCTTGGCCCGCTTGGGCCAGTCTCGTCAACCCGCGCTGGCCATAGCGGACGGCTCTATAAGCCAGCGGCCACGCCAGCAACAGCCCCAATGAGGCAGCGCCTCCGGCACTGACCAGGCTGTGCCAAGCGTAACGTAACAGATCAGGGAACGAAGCGCCCCACAGCACCGCGCTCGGGTTGGAACGAACAAGTCCTTCGAGCAGCCAATAGAGAGAGACCCCCACCGGCAGCAGCAACCCCAACAAGAGAACGAGTCCGACCGAGCCGAGCGCGATCCATTTCCATGGACCCAGCCGCACGAGGGGCAGTGCTTTCTGTGAGGCTTTATAGTAATGGCGTCCCCGTCCCCATAGGCGCTGTTGCACGACCAGCAACAACACTGTTAATGCGATGAGCACCGTGCTCAGGGCCGCGGCCGGAGCTTGATCGTAGCGGCCGGTCAATTGTTTATAAATAGCCGTGGTGAACGTTTCATATCGCAGCGCCGCGACGACCCCGTAATCTGAGAGGACATACACGGCAGCCAGCAGGCCACCGGCAGCCAGCGCCGGGGCGAGCAAAGGCAAGGTCACCCGCGTAAAAATTGTTAGTCTGCGCGCCCCAAGAGAGCGCGCGGCTTCTTCAAGTTGGGGATCAAGCGAGCGCAGCGCCGCCCGCGCCAGGGTGTACACATAGGGATATGTTGCCATCACTAAGATGAGCCACACGCCAAGAAATCCATAGATACTGGGAACGCTCACAGAAGCGCTGAATATGGCTTCAAGTCCACGGGCGAGCAACCCGCCGGGCCCCCAGAATGAGACGTGCCAAATAGCGATCAAATAGCACGGGATAACGAGCGTTGCCGTCAGCAGCGGGCCGAAGATCTTTCTGCCGGGAAGGTCGGTGCGCTCCACAAGCCACGCCAAGAGTACCCCCAAAAGCAGCGATCCCGCGGTCACGGCGCCCGCCAGCGCCAGTGTATTCCCCAGCAAGGGGAGCAACCGAACGTGCCAGAGCGTGGCCCATAGCGCAGGCCCCGCACTCACCCCGTACCAGAACGTCACCCCCAACGGGAGCGCTATTGCACCAGCGATAGAGCCCACTGTGAGCGTCAGAAGAGCCCGGCGGGGCGCACCGCCCCACCGGGCCCACGTTCGTCTTGCAAGAGCCTGCGAGAAAGCCATTCTTAATATATATTATCCCAAGCCGACCTCGTCTAACAGCTTGAGGGTCTTTTCGAGCTCTTTTCCGAGCTCGTCGAGCCGCACGGGCATCAGTTTGATAGTCTCGAGAGAGCGCACGCCCGGCGCCGTGGGCACTCCCGGCAGCAAGGGGTACTCAAAGTTCAGCTCGGCGAAGAGCTTTTGAGCTTGGGGAGAAGCGAGAAAGTCCAGAAAGAGCTGGGCTTCTTTGGTGCGCTTGGCGTTCTTCACAATAGCGGCCCCAGCGGCGTTTACCAAGACCCCAAGATCGGTCGGCCCTTGGTCGGGATAGAGCACGCCCACGGGGGAGCCGTCGCGCAGCTCTAAGTGATAGTAATAGTGATTGACGAGCCCCAGAGGGAACTCTCCCCGCCCTACGGCCTTTCTCACGTCGGTATGGCCGTTGAGCGTGACGATCCCATTGGCTTTGAGCTTGAAGAGATACTCTTTGGTGAACTCATCGCCCTTGGTCAGCCGCAGGGCCGTCACCCACGCGACGACGGACTCGTTGCGAGTTGTCGCCATGGCGATCTTGTTCTTCCATTTGGGATCAGTCAGCTCGAAGACAGAGGTGGGCAGCTCTTCGGGCTTTAAGAGTTTGGTGTTGTACATGAGGACGCGGCTGCGACCAGAAACACCGAGCCAGCTGCCGTCGCGGGCACGAAATTGCTCAGGGATCGCGCGAGTCTTTTCAGATATATACGGCTGCAGCGCGCCTTTCAGCTTGAGAAATTCCAACGTCCCCGCGTCGTTGGCGATGAAGACGTCAGCCCTGGGATTGGGCTGCTCTTGCAGCACGAGATTGGCCAACGCCGTCGCCGACCCACTTTGGAGCGTCACTTTCACGCCCGTCTGTTGCTGAAAGAGCCGGATGACAGGGACGATCAACGGCTCGCTGCGTCCAGAATAGATAATTAATTCCCCTGACGGTTGGGCGAGTGTCGTCGGCGCGAGCAGCAGAACGGCAAGCAACAACGACCTTTTCACAAGAGACATAACCCTTCCTCCAATGGATGTTGTGAGCTCATCGGCCGATGGCGAAAAAGTATACTAAAAGAGTCTGCTTTTATCAAGGCTCCTTCTCGATCAGAGCCCACTGGCGCGAGTGTATATATCCCCACAGCATCAATCTTCTCAATTCACACGGCATCGAGCACACTTGACAAAAGCGGACCAATCTAGTAGGATTTTTGTGATAACGGAGCTGACGAAAAGGGGTTTGACAATGGCACACGCGTTAGAGATCAACGATTTGCATGTGAGCGTGGAGGGCAAAGAGATTTTGAAGGGCCTGACGCTCACTGTCAAAACCGGAGAAGTTCATTCGATCATGGGCCCCAACGGCTCTGGCAAGAGCACCTTGGCATTTGCCCTGATGGGGCATCCTAAGTACGAAGTCACCGGCGGAACGATGCTTTTCAAGAAGCAGAATATTTTAGAATTGGAGCCCGATGAGCGGGCTCGGCTGGGGCTCTTTTTGGCTTTTCAGTATCCGTTAGAGATTCAAGGTGTTCCCCTGGGGCGTTTCCTTTGGGCAGCCAAGAGAGCACACCTAGGGCAATCGGAAGCAACAAATGGCAAACCCGATAAGAAGGCTGACGCCAAGGCGCTCTCTCAATTCAGAAAAGACCTTCAAGAGAAGATGAAACTCCTGAAGATGGATGACTCGTTTGGGCAGCGTTATCTGAATGTGGGCTTCTCTGGTGGCGAGAAGAAACGCGCCGAGATCGTCCAGATGCACATACTGAAACCTGCAATGGCGATCATGGACGAGACCGACTCAGGGCTTGATATTGACTCGGTCAAGATCGTCGCGGAAGCCGTCAATCAATTGCGGGGGCCAGATTTCGGCGCTTTAGTGATCACGCACTATCAGCGCATTCTCAATTTCTTGAAGCCGGACTTTGTGCATGTCATCGTAGACGGCAAGATCGTGCGCAGCGGCGATGAAAGTTTGGTCCATGAACTCGAAGCCAAGGGATACGATTGGATTGTCAATGGTGCGAAAGAGCCTGAGCGGGTGAGCTAGATGGCGAGAAAGTCTGAAGAGGTGCGCCACCTCGGGGAGAAGAAGCGCCCCGCTACCGCAACGGTAGAGAAAGAAAAAGACACATACGAGCGAGATTATTCCCGCTACGCTTTCAGCTATCCGACGGATCAGTATAAATATGTGCTGAAGCCGGGGCTTTCTCGCGAGGTTGTCGTAGAGATCTCTGCCGTTAAGAATGAACCCGCTTGGATGCGCGAGTTTCGTCTCGCCGCGTATGAGGCCTTTCTGAAGAAGCCCATACCGACGTGGGGCGGCGATCTCTCCAAGATCAACTTCGACACGATCACGTACTACGCCACGCCCACCGATAAAGGTGCGCGCAGCTGGGATGACGTTCCTGAAGAAGTCAAGCAGACATTTGATCGCTTAGGCATTCCAGAAGCCGAGCGGAAGTTCTTAGCAGGTGTGGGCGCACAGTACGATTCTGAGGTCGTCTATCACTCCATTCGCGAAGATTTGGCGAAGAAGGGCGTGATCTTCCTCAGCATGGACGACGGCCTGCGTGAGTATCCCGATTTGGTGAAAGAGTACTTTGGCACGGTGATTCCGAAAGAAGACAACAAATTTGCGGCGCTCAACTCAGCTGTCTGGAGTGGGGGGTCGTTTATCTTCGTGCCCAAAGGCGTCCACGTAGAGATCCCCTTGCAAGCGTATTTTAGAATCAACGCGCCCCAGATGGGGCAGTTCGAGCGCACCCTGATCATCGCGGATGAGGGTGCGAGAGTGCACTATATTGAGGGTTGTACCGCGCCCGTCTATTCACGAGAATCTTTGCACTCGGCGGTCGTCGAGCTGATCGCCAAGCGCGGGGCGCATCTAAGATACACAACGCTACAAAACTGGTCCAATGACGTCTATAATTTAGTGACCAAGCGTGCTGTAGCTTACGAAGAGGCAACTGTGGAATGGGTGGATGCGAATATCGGCTCTCGTATTACTATGAAGTACCCTGCTGTGTATATGCTGGGCAAGGGAGCGCGGGCAGATATTCTCTCGGTGGCTTTTGCCGGCAAGGGCCAGCACCAAGACACCGGAGGGAAAGCCATCCATGCCGCCCCCTACACGACTTCTACTATTGTCTCTAAGTCGGTAAGCAAAGACGGCGGGCGCGCGAGCTATCGCGGCCAGTTGGCTGTCGCCAAGGGCGCGCACCACTCGAAGTCCAACGTCCGATGCGACGCCCTCTTGTTGGATGAGCGCTCGCGCTCGGACACGTATCCCTATATTGAGATTGACGAGGACGTCGTGACGGTGGGACACGAGGCGACGGTCGGCAAGGTCGGCGACGATCAGATTTTCTATCTGCAATCGCGCGGGCTTTCAGAGCCTGAAGCCCTCTCGATGATCGTGCTGGGCTTTATGGAACCATTCACCAAGACGCTCCCCATGGAATATGCTATTGAATTCAATCGTCTCATCCAACTTGAAATGGAAGGCTCCGTTGGGTAGAATAAGAGTGACCCCTCTCCCCTCCTTAAATGCCCAACCCCCCTCCTCCACCCTGGAGAGGGGGGTGCTTTGAGGGGCCAACAGAAGCGAGCTTATTATGAAAACACTCTCTGGTGAAGTCATCAAAGATCGGGCTGCCCAGCATAGGGAACCCGTGTGGCTTACTCAGAAGCGCCTAGAGGCGTTGGAGTCTTTCCAGAAGCTGCCCCTGCCGGAGTCGCGCTACACGAAGATCCGCGGGCTCGATCTCACTGCTTTTGATTTCACCAAGCAGAACGCCAATGGCGCTCGCGCCAGCGAGTTCGCCACCGAGCGCGAGGCCGTCCACATCCAAATTGACGCCAGAACGCTCACCACGCAGGTCCCGGAACCTCTGCGCTCCAAAGGGATCATCTTTTGCGATATAGCAACGGCGCTGCGCGAGTACCCTGATCTCATACAACCCTATCTCTTTCGGGCGGTCTCCCCGCATGAGGACAAGATGACGGCACTCGTGGGCGCGCTCGCGCACACCGGGATTTTTATCTATATCCCCAAAGAGACTGCGCTCGCCGAGCCGTTGCGATTGGTCTATTTGCTCGACGAGCCCTTGGTAGCAGCGTTGGCGCATCAAGTGATCGTTGTCGAACCCGGCAGTCGCGTCACGGTGCTCGAAGAGGCCTACGCCAAGCACCCTAGAGCAGTGGGGCCGCACTTCCACGCTGCGATCTCTGAAGTGTACGTGGGTGATGGGGCCCAGGTGCAGTTTGGGGCGCTGCAGAATTGGAACGAAGCGACGTACAGTTTCGTGCGCCGGCGCGCTCACGTTGGCCGGGATGCCAAGCTCCAGTGGACGGTGGGCTGGCTCGGGGGAAAACTGACGATGAGCTATGTCGAGAGTAGACTGATGGGCCCCGGCGCCGAGATGGAAGATATTCAGGTGCTCTTTGGACGCCACAAACAGCACTTTGATTTAACGAGTTTTCTGAGAAATATGGCGCCGCACGTCAAGGGTGAGATCCACATGAAGGGCGTCATGAAAGACCGTTCACGTTCGGTGATGTACGGCTTCATCAAAGTTGACCCGGAAGCCCAGCAATCGAACTCGTATCAGTTAGCTCAGGGGCTGTTGCTCAACGACGGCGCTCACTGTGACGCCGTTCCGGGGTTGGAGATCGAAGCGAATGACGTGCGCGCTACTCATGGAGCTTCCATCGGCCCCATTGACGAAGAGCAGATTTTCTATCTGCAGAGCCGAGGGCTCGAGCGCGAGCAGGCGAAACGCACCATTGTCGAGGGGTTCTTGACGCCCACGTTAGAGCAAATTCCCATCGCGGGGGTGCGCGAGCGGTTTCACGCCTTCGTCGAGCAGAAATGGAACGAGTAGCTATGGCAATCTCGGCTGATCTCGATTTTATTATCGAGCACTATAAAAACCCGCAGAACTTTGGGCATCTGGAGAACCCCGATATCGTCCACGAGGAGGGCAACCCCAGTTGTGGGGATCAGATCCGCATCGAGCTGAAGATCGATAACGACAGAATCACAGACGTGCGTTTCAGCGGCAAGGGGTGCGCGATCTCCCAAGCCGCAGCTTCGATCTTGACCGAAGAGATCAAGGGCAAGACGTTGGAAGAAGTGAAGCAGTTCGACAAGCAAAAAATGCTTGATCTCTTAGGGATCGAGATCAGTGCCATAAGATTGAAGTGCGCTCTGTTGGCGCTGAAGGTCGTCAAGGCCGGTGCCTACGGGATCACGGACTGGCCGGACGAGGAAGAATGAGCAAGAAGATCAAAGTCGCCTCAGTGAGCGAGCTGACTCCAGGACGATATACAAGCGTGGAGATCACAGGGGAGCGCATCGCGCTCTTTAATATTGATGGAACGTTTTACGCTCTGAAAGATATGTGCACCCACGACGGGGGCATCTTGACGGGGGGAACGTTAAGGGGCTATATTATCGAGTGCCCCCGACACGGTGCCCAGTTCGATGTGCGCACGGGCGCCGTCGTGCGCATGCCGGCCTATGTCGGCGTTGACACGTACCCTGTGCACATCGAGGGTAATGACGTCTTTATAACTTTCGAGTGAGAAGGTGAGGACATGGCCGCTCGACCTGATGTGTGTAAGGCGCTTGACCCACGCGCTCTCCAGCGTGATTTTCCCATTTTCACGAGAACAGTTCACGACAAAAGCTTGATCTATCTTGACAACGCCGCGACCACTCAGAAGCCCCGCTCGGTCATCGAGGCCATCACACGCTACTACGAGACCTACAATGCCAACGTCCATCGTGCGGTGCACACGCTCTCACATGAGGCTTCTGTTGCGTACGAAGAGGCCCATAAGAAAGCCGCAAAGTTCGTCAACGCGCAGTCTTGGAGAGAGATCGTCTTCACTCGCAACGCCACGGAAGCCCTGAACTTGGTCGCCTATGCGTGGGGGATGCATAATCTCCAAGCCGGCGACGAAGTCTTAGTCACGATCATGGAGCATCACTCCGATATTGTACCTTGGCAGATGCTGCGTCAGCTCAAACAGATCACTGTAAAATTTCTGGATGTGACCGACGACGGGCGACTTAAACTGGGTGAGCTGCCCAAGCTCTTGACCAAGCGCACAAAGCTCGTCGGGGTTATCTATGCCAGCAATGTGCTGGGGACGGTCAATCCCATGAAGACTATTGTTGAAGAGGCGAAAAAAGTTGGTGCCGTGACCGTGATAGACGCAGCGCAGGCCGCACCACATATCCCTATAGACGTGCAAGCTTTAGGGTGTGACTTTCTCGCGGTCTCTGGGCACAAGATGCTAGGCCCGACGGGGATCGGCTTTCTCTACGGACGCAAAGAATTATTAGAAGCAATGCATCCCTTCTTGCACGGCGGGGATATGATCTCGACGGTGACGACCGAGAGCGTGATGTTTAACGAGCTGCCCTGGAAGTTTGAAGCAGGCACGCCCAACATTGCCGGAGGCATCGGGTTGGGGGCTGCTATTGATTATCTTTGTTCACTAGGATTAGAAAATATTTACGCCCACGAGCAACGATTATTAGAGTATGCGTTGGAAAAGCTCTCACAGATCAATGGGCTGGAGATCTACGGACCGAAGGAGACAAAAGATCGTTTGGCAGTAATCTCGTTCAATCTCAAGGGCATCCATCCTCACGATGTCGCGGGAATTCTAGACGAAGCGGGGATTGCCGTGCGCAGCGGGCACCATTGCGCGCAACCCTTAATGAAAAAATTGGGCATGGACAACACCGCCCGTGCTAGCTTTTATATCTATAACTCCGAAGATGACGTAGATGCGCTAGTGGAGGCGCTCAAGACAGTACAGAAGCTCTTTGCCTGAGAGATCAAGAGCCTATCTGATCACCTGCCGTTCTGCAAGAGCCCCACGGGAGGGCTTAAGCTCATGACCCAGCCGGCATTCGCCCCCTCGATCAAGGGCCGCGGCACCACCTGAGAGAAATCAGCACCCATCAGTGGCTCTAGAGCGAACACCAGGCCGCTGTTTGAATATTCGATCAAAGGCCGGGGAAGGGCTTCCGCAGCGAGCGATGGCTCTATCAAAGCAGTACCGAGAACACTGTCAGGATGCTTGATCACAGGGCGTGGCAGGACTTTGTCCGCCTCTGCTCTCAGAGCAGGAGGCGCTTGAATTAGAGCGCGATTCACAGCAGCATCGGGGTATTCGATCAATGGTCGCGGTTCGACTCTTGGTTGGGTGGGTAGCAGGCTTAAGCTCCGGTTCCACATCCCGTCTTCTCCCTCTACGACAAGTGGAGACGGCGGGGCTGGGCGCAAAATGAGCATCGCAATGATGATACCTACCACTACACCTGCGGCGATCAGTAAGAGAGTGGTTCTATCCACTGGTGCTCCTTAGTAAATCAACACCAGGGCAACGCCGTCTCCGTTTTGCCCTTGAAGCTTTATGGTATGCCGGAACCCTATTGCGAGCTTGCCGGTCAAATCTCCATGCTGGATTCCCGCGCCAGTGAAAGAGCTGAGTTGGACGTCATCAATCCATAATTGCGAGCTGTAGCCTTGCCGAGAAGAATAATGCGCCCAGGAAGCCTCAAAAAGCTGTAAACCTTTGGGGATTTCCAGATTGAATGAGTCTGTTCTGTCTTCAAGGATCTCAGTGACCATCATAATCCTGGTCGCTTGAGGGTATTTGAAGTTGTAATATTTGATCTCCTCAATCTTGATGGGGCTGAAGACCTGGCGAATGGCATCTTGAAGGGTGGTTGTAGTAATCGCTCCTCCTCGATAACCGACCCAATGCATAATCTTACTTGCTGGCTCATTCTTGGAATAATAAGCGACGATCCAGCCATTCTTGCTGACATAGACATGGGGGTGTACGTACTCAGGGAGGTCGCGCAAGGCCACTTCGCCGATGATGTAGTCATCGCTCACGGTCTCCACCGTCTTGAAGGCACCCTTCACTTGAGCCAGATCTATAGCTTGACCGACTTTGACATAGGCTGATATGCCCGCCTCTTGCTGTAAGAAGTTGACGCCCTTCTCCTGCGCTTGGGCTGTGGCTGCTTGAGCCACAAGTGCCGGACTCTCCAACCGAGATCACCGTCTCCACCAGACTGCGCCGGTGGTAGAGCCCTTGGTCCATACGGGCATTGGCGGCCTTATCATAGGGCTTGAACTCCCGGTGCTTGCGACTCGGGCGCTTCCCCCAGGCGCGCA
>JBBIUX010000033.1:0-20980 GCA_037440025.1 Candidatus Fraserbacteria bacterium
GGCCAGAGCCTGACTGAGGACTTCCGGGGCGGTGAGGTTGGGGATGGGGCCATTGCTCCCAGGCACGGCTTGGGGTACGCTGGTCGTTGGGCATGTGCGAGCTCGCATAAGCTGACCTCCTGTGAAGATGTTCGGAGGCAGTATGGGCCGCACATGCTCGCTTTTCAAGAGCACTCTGAACCTCATTGTGATCTACTGATATTGGGTTGTTCACCACGGAACGTGGCAGTCTGAAAGGCCTCACGTGCCTGGAAAACAGAACCAACGAAAACAACGTGTACTGGTGGCCCCAGCGTATCTTCTCCACAGCCTCCATGACGCCCACGACCGCGACGAGCCCCTGTCGGTGACTCCTGGAAAGTAGGAGCTTCAGCCACCGAGCGCAAACTTGACAAACAAGCTGAGATGTGTTATACTATTTTCGATATTTCGAAACTTTTAATCTATAGAATAAGAAGAAGATGAGAGGGTAGCATGTATCAACGCGCTCTAGAGTGGATTGTTGAGCACCCCAAGCTTGTCGTTTTCTTCATCGCGATCATAACCGTTCTGGCTGCAGCGGGCCTGCCGCGTATGCAGACCGACACCGATCCAGATCATATGCTCTCGCCGACCTCACCGGTTCGGCTCTATGACGAGCAGGTTGATCGCTGGTTCGACCTTCAAGACCAGATTGCCATCGCCGTCGTCAGTGAGCGCCATCCCGACGGGGTGCTCAATCCTACCACACTGGGCAAGCTTTATCGTATCGTTCAACGCAGCTTGGATTTAGAAGGTGTGGTGCGTCGCAACGTCAAGAGCTTCGCGACCACAAATAATATTATATCTGCGAGCGACTCGCTCTCTCAAGAAAGGCTGCTCAAGAGCGACTCGCCCAGCCCTCACGATATTGAGAAGCTTCAGCGAGCCTTGAGTGATAACCGGCTCTTCAAACAAGTTTTGATCTCCGAGGATCGCAAGGCAGCGGCTATCTACATCTCCGTGACCGACGAGGCCGATGCCAAAAACATCACAGATCAGATCAAACAATTTATTCAAGACGAGGGCGGCGACGGCGCGGACGGCGATCGCTTCTACATCGGGGGCCAGCGCGTGGCTGAAGACGTCTTCGGCGTCTTGATGTTCCAAGAGATGGCGGTGCTCTCGCCCATCGCCGGCTTGGTGATCTTCCTAGCACTGTGGCTGATGTTCCGGAGGCTGCGCTTCACGTACATTCTGTCGCCGATGCTCGTAGCAATGTTCAGTGTGCTCTGGACCATGGGTCTGATGATCTGGCTGGGCATTCCCGTGCATATTATGAGCTCTATGGCCCCGGTTTTCTTGATGAGTTACGGCGTGGTGGACGGCATTCATATCTTGAGCGAATTTTCTCATAAATCGCGCAGATCGCGGGATCGCAAGCAGGCGATCTCAGAGACGGTCTGGGAGTTGCGGCGGCCGATGCTCTTGACGTCTTTAACGACGGCGGCGGCCTTCACCTCGCTCTATCTGACGGACATCCCGCCCGTGCGCATCTTTGGGGTCTTTGTGGCCTTCGGCATTTTAGCTGCTTGGGTACTGACAGTGACGCTCATCCCAGCTTTGGTGATGCTCACCCGCGAGCAACAAACAGCAGCAAGAAATCTCATAGAAGACTCGCAGGGCCTCCTCTCCCGTTGGTTAGTTCGTTTGGGAGATTTCAGCCTACGCTATAATAAGGCGATCTTCTACGGCGGCACCGCCGTGCTGCTGCTGGCCGGGCTGGGACTGACGCGCCTTCGCATCAACGACAGCCCAGTCTGGTGGTTCAAGCCGGGCGCACCCGTGCGCGTTGCTACAGATCTCTTGAACGAGCGATTCGGCGGCGTCTCGCTGCTGTATATTGTCGCTGAAGGCCAGAAGGACGACATGAAGCGCCCTGAAGTTCTGCGCTCCTTTGAACGTCTACAAAAATATTTGGAAGCAGACCCCTGGGTGGGAAAGACGCTCTCGTTGGCGGACCTCGTCAAGAGAATCAACAGGGTCTGGAACGGCGACGATCCCGCTTTTGAAAAAATACCGGACTCCCAACCCGCTGTTGCTCAGTTCTTATTGATGTATCTCTCTTCTGGCGATCCCAGCGATCTCCAAGACTTTGTGGACCACACGAATTACGACAAGGCGAATATCATCGTGCAAGTGAAGAATCCCGGCTCGGCAGTCATGGAGCAGGTTGTGCGGCGGGCTAGAGAGTATTTGAGTGCGAACGCCTTAGCGGGTGTGAGCTTTGGCTTTGCTGGCCCCGGCTACTTTAACGATCAATGGAACCTGGAGATGTTCCAGGGCATGGGACTGTCGCTGCTCGGCTCGGCTCTCGTTGTTCTCATCTTATTGATGCTGGACTTTCGTTCGATCACTTGGGGTATTGCTGGCATCATGCCGCTGGCTTTTACGATCCTTGTCAGCTACGGAGTGCTGGCTTGGGCAGGCAAAGAATTCAATATGCCCATCGAAGTGATCTCAGCGCTCTCGCTGGGCATGGCAGTGGACTTCGCCATCCATTTCATTGATCGTTTTCGCGAGCGCTATCGCCGTTGCAGCCATAGCCGAGCGCGCTTGTCAGAGGCAATGTCTTGGACAACGGCCGTGCCGGGGGTGGCCATCTTGAGAAATGCGATTATTCTCTTGGTGGGCTTCTTAGTGCTGCTCTTTGCACCGCTGACACCTTATGTGAACGTCGGGGGCTTCATCGCCGCGATCATGCTCTTGAGTTCTCTGACGACGCTCTTCTTCCTGCCTGCGCTGATCAAAACGTTCGAGAAGTATCTCTTCAAAGAAATCCAACAGAACGAAGGAGTGAAAACATGACGCACCCAGTGCGCTTCCACCGCATAAAAGCCTCAGTCGTCGCAGTAGTGCTAGGGGTCGTGATGGCTTCTGGCGCTCAGGTCCCTTCACCGGAGCAGATCATGATTCAATCGGATGACCGTTTTGAAGGCAACGATTTCGCTGCCCGGGTGAAGCTCACCAATGTTGAGCCCGACGGCCGCACAAGCGAGCTGCTTCTGGAGATGAAGACCAAGCTGCGCGAAGAGAGCCGCCAAGCAAAAAAGCACCGCTATAAAATCTTAGCTAGAGTGCTCGAACCGGCAGATGTGAAAGGGCTGGCTGTGCTCGTGTGGGAGAACGTCTGGCCTCAGCTTGATGACATCTGGCTGTATCTGCCAGCGCTCAAGCAGACCAAAAAAGTCGTGCCGGAGAATTTCCGAAACCCAATATTCGGCAGCGAGTTCAGCTTCGAAGAGCTGACCGAGCGCGAGCCCGCCAAAGACACCCATCAGCTTCTCAAGACCGACAAGATCTTGGGCAAAGACGCCTGGGTCATCAAGAGCATCTCGAAGACTCCAGACGTAGACGGGTTCAGCTATCGGCTCACGTGGGTCGTGCAAGAATGGCTGATGCCCGTGAAGTCGGAACTCTACGATAAGAATGATAAACTGCTCAAACGCTTTATGACGGACGAAGCCAAAGTGCTTCAAAACGTTCCTACGCGGATCAAGTCTACAGCGGAGAACACGGTCACAGGGCGCAAGAGCACCTTTGAGCTCATTGATCCCAAGTACGACACGGGGCTCTCCGACGAGCTGTTTGACCCCAAGAACTTGGGTAAGTAACTATTATGGAGCGCGCGTGGGTTTTGGTCTTGTTGGCTCTCTCTTTGGGGGCTGAGGCCTTCGCCCAGCCCCTGGAGACACTCATCATTGATGAGACCAAGACGCTCGAAGAGTCGGTCTGTGTAGAATTACTGGCGCGGGCGCTCTCTGCGTCAGGGTTCTTCACCCTAGAAGCCCGCTTTGATATCCCTGTGGGGCTGAATCCCTCAGGGAAGCAGTACGACCTGATCGTGATTATCCCTGAGCAGGTTCGGCAGATATGGTTGGTCACGGCAGACGTCCCGGCGCGCTTGCCCGATCCGATCCGGAGAGCTCTTCTCTTTGTTCGAGAGAGCGCCACCCAGGTCTACAGCGGTGCTGGCAGTTGCGCAGCGCGTCAGGTTGTCAATGTCGCCGAAGACTTGGCCCCAGCACTCTACGCGACGGTCTTGGCACAAAGTGGCTGGTTGAGGTAAACGCTGAGGAGCGCAAGATGGATCGGGAGGAACTCAAGAAGGCCGCCTATAAGCTTCACGCTCAGGTTTGCAGCATCATGGCGAATCCCAAGCGCCTGGAGCTTATAGAGCTTCTGAGCAATGGCGAGAAGTCCGTCGAAGAGCTGACCCAGCTCGTGAACATTCCGAAGGCGAACGTCTCGCAGCATCTCGCTCTGTTGCGTCATTACAACGTCGTTACTACACGCAAAGAAGGACTACGAGTTTTCTATAAAATAGCCAACCCCAAAGTGGTCCAAGCTTGTCAGCTGATGCGCGAAGTGACGCTGGAGCAATTGATTGCTGGTCAAGAAGCGATCCGGAGAGTCCGCTCATCGAGCCGAACAACAAGGAGGAGATAAATGGTCGTGCTCTTCTTGCTGCTGCTCTTACACGAACTGGGTATAATCTTATGGCTCCATGATCTTCTCGGAGTACCTCAGCCACCTGGACCATAAGGAATCGGAAGCCAAAAGGAGGCGCTCTATGACTCAAAGTAGCTTTACGTACGTTGTCGAGACGAGCAAGTCGTTTCAGGAGGCAGTCGTAGCGGTGCGCAAGGCCGCCGAAGCCGCCAAGTGGGGCATCTTGGGGGATTATGACTTTTCAGAAATCTTGGCCGCGAAGGGCTTTCCCCAGAGTGAGCAGGTCAAATCGCTGGACATCTGTGCGCCGGCGCACGCCAACGCGCTGATGGGGGCTGAGCGCCTGACAGGGCTCTGTATGCCCTGCAGCGTGCTCATCTTTACGGAGAAGGGCAAGACGAAGATCGCGGCGATGCGCCCCGGAGCCGTCATGCCCCAGATTTTCCCGCAAGCCGTTCAAAAAGCCGGTGATCTGCCTAAGAAGATAGACGCCGAGATTCAGTCCATTCTCGATGCAGCGGCACGCTAGAAGAGCCCTGAGGTGTTTACACTATGAAGAAACAGAAAAACCAAACGAACCGAACCAGAACGTACACAGTGCTCTTCGCCGTGGTGGCTCTCGTCATCGTGGGAGGAGCGGCGGCTTTGTTTTGGCTGAATAGAAGCGAGCAAACGGGACGGGCTGCTTACACGCCGGTGGCGGGCTTTCCAGATGTTCACGGTCTAGCCGTAGATCCCAATGATCCAAAAGTACTCTATGTGGGGACCCATCACGGGCTGATCCGCGGGACAGAGCGCGACGGCACGTGGAAGTGGGCCTTGGTGGGGAACTATCGCGCCGACTTTATGGGCTTCAGTATGCATCCCAACGGCAAGATCTTTTACGCGAGCGGCCATAAAGTGCCCGATGCGCCCTTGATGGGCGTGGCGCGCTCGGACGACGGCGGCTTCTCGTGGAAGATCATCGCGCTGCGCGGCAGGGTAGACTTTCACGCGATGACCATCAGCCGTGCCAACCCCAACGTCTTATACGCGTGGTACTATAGCGACAAGCGCCTCTACAAGAGCACCGATGGCGGCAACACTTGGAGGAACCCCAAAGCCCAGGGACTGAGCAATGTCATCGCCCTGGCAGCGGATTCAATTGACGAAGCGACCCTGTGGGCAGCTACACAAACAGGGCTCTTTCGCAGCACGGACGGCGGTGAAAGCTTCGAGTCGATGAGCTTTGGCGGCAGCCTAGTAATCGCAGTTGCTATTGACCCGGCAAGCCCACAGGTGCTGTATGCCTCTCTAGAATCAGGATTGCAGAAGAGCACCGATGGCGGCCAGAGCTGGGAGGAGATTGGCTATGTAACAGACACCATCGGCCATATAGCAATTGATCCGACGAACCCACACGTGATCTATGCCGCAACGTATGCGGCAGCGATCTACAAATCTACGGACGGTGGGATGAGCTGGCGTCAGATCAAGCAGCGGGAGTAACGCCGGTGCGAGCGAGCAAACTTGACTTGCATCCGTGATTTAATATACCAAGATTAGAGGTGATCTTATGGCAGAGAAGGCACCCGTAGAAAGACCCGTGGCGGCCTTTGTGCTCTCACTGCTGGCGGGCCTATGGATGCTGGCAACCGGGACGATGATGTCCGGTTCCAGCTGGGGGGATATGGGCGACTGGATGTGGGGCCACGGCATGATGCGGGGCTGGGCTCCAACGCTGTGGTGGCCGTGGTTTGGTGTGATCGCCGGGATCGTCGTCCTCGTTGGTGCAGCACTGCTCTATGCCAAGCCGGAGCAGCGCCAGGGCTGGGGGATCGTGATCGTAATCGCTTCGGCACTTAACTTCTTCGTCGGCATGGGAGGCCTGTTGGCAGGGGTGCTCGGCGTGATCGGAGGAGCGCTGGCTTTGACCCCCAAGGCATGAGATCTGTAGCCTAAATGCACGGCGTGCCATGCCCCTCCCTTTTTTGTATAATGCAGCATCACGACCTCGAAAGAAGGTGAGCCCCATGCCCAATCGAATCCCCTTGGAGGAGCTGGCAAAACTTCCCAGCTTTTACTTGCCCACCGTCTCGTGGAAGCGCGAGGTGATCGCGTTTTATTGGGACAAGACCGGACGGCTCGAACTCTATCTGATGGATCTGTCAGAGCGAAAGCCCAAACAGCTCAGCCACGGTGAGGTCCCTCGTGCGCTCCGTGCCGGCTTCGTCTGGGACCGCAATGATCAGACCATTATCTTTGCGAAAGATAAAGGGGGCAACGAACAACACGATCTCTATCAGATTGACGTGCAGACAAGCACTGTGAAACAGTTGACTGATGACCCCAAGTGCCAAGAGTACCCCGTCGAAGTCAGCCCGGACAATAAATGGCTCGCGGTGCTCAGCAACAAGCACGGTCAGCTCAATCTTTACAAGATGAAGCTCGACAGCTCAGAGTATGTCAAGCTGACAGACTACAAAAACCCGGTCTTTACTGCCGTCTGGAGCCCCGACGGACAGTATTTGGCCTATGTCACCAACGAGTCTCCCAATCTCAATAATTTTGACGTCTACGTGATGCGGGCCGACGGCAGCACCCCCCGGCGGGTGCTCCGTGTCAAAGAGGGCTCCCAAGATAGCGTCTCAGACTGGAGTCCCGACGGACGATTCTTAGCGATCACCTCCGATGCCAGTGGCGTCAACCGTCCGGGCTTGCTCGAGCTGCAGAGTAGCGAAGTCCGCTGGCTGGGTGAAGAGGGCATAGATGAGAGCGCCGTCAAGTTCTCTGATAGTGGGAAATATCTGGTCTGCCTGCGCAATCAAGACTCACAGATTCGCCCGGTACTTTATGACACGAAGACGGGACAGCGACGCGATTTGAAGTTACCAGCCGGGATTGCCGTCGGTTCAGACTTCGTGAACAATGATAAAGGGCTGATCACGCTCTTTTCTACCCCGACGCGCCGAGCCGAATTGGTGCTTTACGATTTGGAGACGGACAGTTACGAGACATTGTTGCCGGCCGAGTATGGCTCGATAGACCCGTCAATCTTCGTAGATGGCGAGCACATCTGGTATCGTTCGTCGGACGGGCTACAGATTCCAGCGTTGCTCTATAAGCCTCGCGAGATTCCCACGGGCACAAAGCTCCCCGCGATTGTGATGGCGCACGGCGGGCCAACGGCACAATGGTTCCGCGGGTTCGATGCGTATGCTCAGTTTCTCGTTGATCGTGGGTATGTCGTGCTGGAGCCCAATATCCGTGGCAGCACCGGCTACGGTGTGAAATTCAGAGATCTCAATCGTCACGATTGGGGCGGGGGCGATTTAGAAGATGTCGCTGCCGGGGCAGAGTATCTCAAAAGTCTGCCCTTTATTGACCCCACGAGATTGGCCGTCTGCGGCGGCAGCTTCGGCGGCTACATGACGTTCATGCAAGTTGTCAAGAAGCCCAATCTGTGGAAAGCTGCCTCGGCGTGGGTTGGGGTGACGCACTTGAAGAAGCTCTATGATTCTTCGATGGAGCACTTCAAGTACTATTTCAGGTTGCAGATGGGCGACCCGGAGCAGAACGCCCAGTTGTGGGAGGAGCGCAGCGCGCTCAACTACGCGCAGAACGTAAAAGCGAAGCTACAGATCGTGCACGGAGCGAACGACCCGCGCTGCCCCGTGGAGCAGTCGCGCATCTTCCGCGATAGGCTTTTAGAGTTGGGGTACAAAGAAGGGAAAGATTTCGAGTATGTCGAGTTCGGCGACATCGGCCACGGCAGCATAGACATCGAGCACAAGATTCGCTGGTACAGTCAGCTCGCGGACTTTATGGAACGGGTATTGTAATAGATGAACGTGCCATAGGGTTCGGGAAGGTATGGTATATAGGGCTGAGCAGCAATGAGGGTCTCGTATTAGTAAAAGGGAATTTATCAGAAGTCCCGTAAGGGGAAAGGCTCTCCCCTGAGCCTACAGAGTTAGCGGTTTAGAAAAACTCCCAAAGGCAGCTTAACTCAAAAATAGAAGTGCAGCCCCAACCCAGAGGTCACACCGCCCTTGGTTCCCCCTAACCCAAAGAGGCCGACTTCACCGTTCACAGCTAAATGAGGCGTCAGGCGCATCTCCAAACCGACGAACCCTTGCAACGGTGTGTAGAGCATCAGCGCATCTTGCGGAGGCGTGTAGGCAAAAATCCCTACCCCAACACCCAGATAGAGATCGGCCAACGGAAGATTGATCGCTTTGAGAAAAGCCCGTGGGGTGAAGCTCAAGGAGCTGCCCACCACAAAGAAATTCGCCTCAAACCCAAAGAGATCAACCAGCCAGATGCGCAAGCTCATCCCCGACGCCGGCAAGGCATGAGGCGGCGTCATAGGAAATGTCAACTGCAACCCTGTGCCAAAACCGTTCTCTCGCGAAAGGTCCTCAACTGCGACAACAACACACGCGCTTGCCACGAGCACGATGAGCACAATCCCAGTAATCTTTAGACACTGCATCTTGGCCTCCCAACACTCTGAAAGTCCTCCTCAGCTTAGCAAGATGCGAGCTGCTCTTAGAGGACGCTCGTCTGTTTATGTTTCTCACTTGGTACAAGCTGAGCGTGACGTATGTCACCTTTGTTTTAGGGTTGTTCCGGAGACTGGGGCTCGCCTGCACGCAAGAAGTAATAGTGTAATCCCAGGCTGACTGCCGGAGTGGCACTCAGGCGATCTGGTCCGAACACGAGTGCCTCGCCGAATTCTAAATTGATCGCCAAACTGGGCAGAATGCTCAGCTCCATGCCCCCCTTCAGCGCGAAATCGCCGACGGTGCGCTCCCCCCAGTACTCGCCAATGTGTAGGTTCGCCTCGAAGAGCGCATAAAAATCGAAAACATCTGTGTCTGCCAGCCGCAAGAGAACCTTACCAGCAACACAGCCGCTGGTGAAATCACCCGTGGAGAACACAAAAGCATTGGCTTCCAACGCAAGACTTTCGCTCAACCAATAGCGGAAACTGATGACACACGGTGCTTGCAGCCCAATGCCCACGCTGCGATATTGTGAAAGATCACGTTGGAGCGCCTCTTGAGCGACGCTGGGAACGGCGCACAGAACGAACAGAAAGACTAAAAAAGCCCAGAATTTTGTCGTCATACTCTCACCTCTCCACCATTACGGTATGCGCCTTGTGTCAGCCGCGTCAATGTCGGGCGCACCTTCGGAGTCAGACACCGGTCACCCTAGCGCAATTCTATACTTATGTGTTATAGTGAAAGCGCGTGAGAGGAATGACTGCACTTCGGTATTGTGTGGCTGGGGTGCTCGTGCTTGCCATCGCGACCTCAGCTTGGATAGGAGTGAGGCGTCTGATATGGGAGGCCTCATATCAGACGGTGGGGTTAGTCATCCCCTATCAAGAGCTTGACACCCTGCTCCGCGAGGACGAACTGCGCGATTCCCTCAAAGAGCTGCGAGCACAAGGCGTCGTCGCCTTGAGCGTGGAGCTTTCGAGTTTTCCAGATTGGAATCTTCATAGAGCAAACTCCGACGAAGATCTCCCCAGGATCGTGCGGCTCACGTACGCTGTCGGGATGGGAGTAGCCTTCATTGCCGATACTGATCTTGCGGCAGTGCCGGAGCCGATAGCCAATATCCACCCGCAATATGGGGTCATCATCTCTAACGACAATTCGGCCATACCGCCGTGGGTGACGACGCTGGGCGAGGTGACGCTGGGGGTCGTTGAGTTTTCCGAGCCCTCTGGGCTGCTTGAGCTGTATCGTCAGGGCCAACGGAGCCTCGTGCGCGTTCATGCGATCAAGTCTCGCGAGCTTGACCGCCTTGGTCTAGAAGGGGCGCTGACGCGCTGGCAGCGCGCTGTGCAGGAGCGCAACATCAGGCTCTTGTGGGTCACTGAACACCAACGGTTCCCTCAGTACGTCGAGCGTCTGAGCCAACATATCGCAACGTTGGGTATGAGCCTAGGGCAGCCTTTGAAACCACTGCCGTTCGAGAGTTCATATATAATCTATCTGCTCATTGGAGCTGGCGCTATCGGCTTCGCGGTGCTCCTAGCTCTTCGCTCTGCGCAGTCCCGTCGTGCGCTGATCGGGTGGGGGGGGATTGGTTTGGGTGTCATCGTGTTGGGAGGGCTTTGGAACTTCGAGATGGCACGTCAAGCCTTAGCACTCATAGCAGCAAGTCTATCGCCTTGGCTGCTGGTTGTCCTGTTCAAAGAGAGATTTTCTGGCTGGAAACTGCTCTTCACGGTCTCCGCTGGCTCGCTGGTTGCTGGGCTCGCGATCGGGGCCCTTGTGAGCGATCTCTCTTATTTTCTTAAGCTCAACGAATTTCGGGGCGTGAAGGTCGCGCTGGTCGCACCATCGCTGCTCATTGTTCTCACCGAGCTTTGGCGCCACAGAGAACCGGACTGGAGAGCACTGAAAACACAGCTCAAACGAGGGGCTTGGCTCATCCCCGCTGTGGGCCTTGGAGCAATCTTTCTTGTGCTGGAGCGAAGCGGCAATCTCCCTCTGGTGCCCGTGGCACGATGGGAAGAGCTTGCCCGAGGGAGACTGGAAGATTGGCTGACGGCTCGCCCGCGCTTCAAAGAGTTTTTGCTTGGGCATCCCGCACTCGTGTTGTGGAAGAGCGATCGTAGTCTATCTCAGCTTGGCGTGCTTGCTCTTGGCGCCCTGGGCCAAGCTTCGGTTATCAACACGTTTGTCCATCTGCATACACCCCTGGTACTCTCGCTTTGGCGTACGCTCAATGGCTTGGTCCTCGGTGTGCTGATTGGCATTATTCTACAAAAGATTTTCTATTGGCTCAGACCATGGCGACGCAACCGATCGTTCTGATCGCCGGCTATTACGGCTTTGGCAACTGGGGCGACGAAGCCACGCTCGCCGTGCTTATACACCATCTGCGCGCTGTCCTGCCGCAAGCGCGACTCACGGTGCTCACCAACGATCCTAGCCAGACAGCACAGTTACACTACACAGAAGCGGTCAACCGTTGGAATCTCTTAGAGGTCCGTCGGGTGTTACAAGAAGCCTCGGCGTTCATCCTCGGCCCAGGGAGCTTGCTGCAAGATGTTACGAGCACCCGATCTTTGCTGTACTATCTGGGCTTGCTTCGTTGGGCTCAACGACACAATATACCCGTTTATTTGTTGGGGCAAGGGATCGGCCCGCTCTGCTCCAGACGTTCAGAGCGTTGGGTGGCTCAGACAGTGCAACAAGCACGGCTTGTGCTCGTGCGCGACCAAGCGAGCTATCAGTGGGCTTTAGCACGAGGTATTCACACGTTGCTGGGGGAGGATTTAGCTATACTAGCAGGCCCTCACCCCCGACCACTCTCCCGTCTGGACGGGAGAGGGGTGGCCGAAGGCCGGGGTGAGGGCCAGAGGGCCAAGCTCGGTCTTTCCCTCCGCCCTGGGCTCTCGCCCCAAACTATCGAAGTGCTCCGGCGCGCGTTGCGCACGCTCTCTGAAAAAGACTTCGACTTCGTCTTCTTCCCGTTCCAGACCGATCAAGATCTCCCTGTGCTGAGAGAGCTTTCTCTGCCCCTCTCTGTCGTCGAAGCCCATCAACCTGACGATTTGTTACACGCCATGCAGAGCGTAGACGTTGTGGTGGGAATGCGCCTGCACAGCTTGGTCTTCGCCTTGCTGTGTGCTGTGCCGTTCTGTGCCCTCAGCTACGACCCTAAGATCGAGAGCTTCGTGCGCCGGGTTGAGGAAGCCTGTGAATACCCCGTACAATGGTGGAGGGCTGCGCAAGCACTCGATGAGAGGGCGCTCGTGCAGCAGATTCTCGCGCTACATGCCCAGCGAGATGAACTCCAAGAGCACTTGCGCCACGCGCAGGTGATCTTGCGAACAGCTGCCCAGCAGCCCTTAAACGAAGCGATAGACTGGATTGTTGCCGATCTAGGAGGACGATGGCGAGAGCGCATCAGCCGGTGATGGTCACCGAAGTCTTAGAAGCCTTAACGATCAAACCCAACGGCATTTACGTAGACGGCACAATCGGCGGGGGTGGCCATGCTGGTGAGATCGTCTCACGTTTGGAAAAGGGATTTCTGATCGGGCTTGACTGTGACCCCACAGCCTTCGAGCTCGCCCGTATCCAACTCAAATCCTTTGAAGATCGTGTCAGGCTTATCCATGCCAATTTCAGCCGACTCGCTGCAGTGCTCGACGAGCTGGGCATTGCCCAAGTTGATGGCATCTTGCTCGATCTAGGGGTTTCGCTGACCCAGCTCGACACAGCACAGCGCGGTCTGAGCTTTCGCTTAGAAGGCCCGTTGGATATGCGTTTAGACCCAGCGCACGAGCTGACGGCGGCTGATCTGCTCAACTCGCTCGATGAAACTGAGCTGGCAAAAATCTTTCGCACCTATGGAGAAGAGCGTTGGGCCCTGCGCATCGCTAGAAACATCGTCCGAGAGCGCCGCTTTACCTCCATCGAGACGACGCTGGATTTAGTTCAGATCATCGAGCGGAGCATCCCGGCGGCCGTGCGTCGCAAAAGCAGAATTCATCCGGCGACTCGTGTCTTTCAGGCCCTGCGCATCGCCGTCAACAACGAGCTGGAAAATCTCCAAAAAGCCCTCACGGGAGGGTTTGAGCGTCTCGCTCCCGGCGGGCGCTTTGTGGTGCTCTCCTATCACTCTCTAGAAGACCGGATAGTCAAGCGCTATTTTCGCGCACTGGCTCAAGGCGACGAAGTTCACACTTGGGGACCAATACGCCCCTCGCCGGAAGAGTGCGCATGCAACCCGCGGGCGCGCAGCGCCAAGTTACGTGTTTTGCGTAGCCCGGCAACTAAAGTTGCGGGCTAGGCTTACAAAGCCCGTCTGCACGGGCTTGGCCCAGCGCTGGCAGTCCCCACCGGGGACTTTGTAGCTGCCAGCCCGCGGCTTGAGCCGCCGGGCCAATGAAAGTGGAGAGGGGTTAGACTGGGCGAGCCTTGACAAATCCACTGTGAGCTTGCAAAATAAAAGAGAGTTTTATGAAAGCACAAGTGATCGAATTCCAAACAGGAAGAGGTCTTCCCAAGGAAGCGTTCGAGCAGATCGCTCCGGCGGTAAGCGATGGTCGGCTGGTGGTTTTCCCCACGGAGACGTCCTACGTCGCTGGGGGTGATGCCTTCAACCAACGGCTTGTGCAGCAGGTGCGAGAACTCCGCCAAGATACAGAAAATCCCCTAGCGTTTTACATCAGCAGCATTACAGAATTTCGGCTGTACTCTGTGCCGGTCGTGCCCCGGTTGCGCCGGGCTCTTGAGCGGTGCTTGCCCGGCGTGTATGCCGTGGTGGTACGGGCGACCCAAGCGGCTCCCCGAGTGTGCGTCAGTAGCGCCGGAACGATCGAGATTCACATGCCGGCTGGCCAGTCCTATCAAATGTTCTACGAGGCCAGCGGACGTCCGTTGGTGGGTTTCACTCTACCCATGCTGCGTCGGGAGGACGTCTTAGAGCAATTCGGCGAGCGAGCCGATCTTATTATTCTGACAGATGAGCCGATGAATCCTGAGAGCTATGTGCTGCTTGATTTCACCCATGACCCGCCGGTGGCGCGACAAGGGGAGCTGCCAAGGTGGCTGAGTCCTTAATCGGCCTGAAATTTGAAAGTCCTGGCGGCAATCGCAAATGTCACTGCAATCCACACACCGACTTGCAGTAATTCCAGGCCGAGCGACACGAGCGACGCGTCGTTGAGCGCGACGGCGCGCATGGCTTTCATCAACGGGGTCAAGGGCAGAATTTGTACGATGGATTGCACGACCTCGGGCAGCCCACTTGTCGGGAAGAACGTCCCGGAGAGAAACATCATGGGCATGCCGATCACTTGCGAGAGACCGCTGGCCGCGCTGGACGTTCGGCTGACGCCGGCCACAATGAACCCAATATTCAAAAAGATTAACGTGCCCACCAGCGTCAAGCAGTAAAGATTGAGCAGGCTGCCGTGAACGGTCGCGCCGAAGAAAGCCGTCGCGATGAAGATAATCAGCGTCGCCTGGAGGAAGACCAATACGAGATACGCGAGCACTTGGCTGATAAGAAAGAGCCGCGGCGGCAACGGCGTCGCGCGGATTCTCTTCAGAATCCGTTGCTCGCGATAACGCGTCATGTCTACGGCGATGCCTATGATGCCATTCATCATCAGTCCCATGCCCATGATACCCGGTAGAAGGAAATCCATATATTTAATACGGCGGGCGTCAAGTGCTTCTTCTTGAAGGGTGAAGAGCCTGGGGGCATTGGTTGCTCGCAGATTGACTTCGTTGATGAACTGGCTGAGTACGCCACGCACAAGCTCATACTCAACAAGGTTACTCTTGTCGTAGAAGACCGTGAATGCAATCTGGGGTGGAAAGGACTCTGTCGCGTGGAGGGCTTTCAACGATTCGGGAATGATAATAGCCGCGTCCAACCTCCCGTCTTGAATGGCTTTCCTTGCCTCGGCTTCGCTGGCGATCTTATCGTTGATTTTAAAAAACTTCACTTGGCTCAGCCCTTCGATTATCTGCCGTGAGATTTCAGTGTTGGCGCGATCAATGATCGCCAGCCTAGCACTCCCTGTTCCCTCGCCAACGCTGAACAGCCCGAAGATCACGACGAACATCACCGGGAAGGCCAGCCCCCAAAAGAGCGTCAGCCAATCCCGAAACATTATTTTGAGCGATGCGATGAAGAGTTTGAAGAACGTCAATCTCTCAACTCCTTGCCGGTCAACTCTAAGAAGACATCCTCTAAGTTAGCCGGTAAAACTTCGATGTCCGTGAGTGGGATTTTCTCCCGCTCGATGGTTTTCAATAAGGACGGTAAGCTATCGAGGGCTTTGGTCGCTTGCAGTTGATATTTCGGCGCGTGATCGCTGATCTCTCGAACAGTGAGCACGCCCTCGATTTGTCGAAAGATTTCGGCAGGAAGTCGCTGGGCGGTCGTCACGTTGATGCGATAGCTCGACTTTAAGTTATGGATCAAGTTGGCTGGGCTGTCGAGCGCGACGATCTTGCCCAGATCTATGATCGCCACGCGATCGCACAGAAGTTGAGCTTCTTCCATATAATGCGTGGTCAACACGACGGTCTTGCCCTGAGTGCTGATCTGTCTGATAAAATCCCATAAGTGTCGTCGGGCTTGGGGATCGAGCCCGGTCGTGGGCTCGTCGAGGAAGACAATCTCGGGGTCATTGACAAGGCTGGCCACCATAGAGAAGCGTTGTTTTTGCCCTCCGGAGAGATGCTTCACCAAAGAGTTTCTCTTTTCTAGCAAACCCACACTCTCTAGCATGGCATCGGCGTCAACAGCATGGCCATAGCAGCTGGCGAAGAGATCCAAAATCTCGCGAAGCGTGAGAAAATCAAAATACGCTGAAGCTTGAAGCTGCACCCCGATCTTTTGTTTGACTTTATCGCTCTCTCGGTGTGAATCGACGCCGAACACCCACGTCTCCCCTGATGTTGGCTCTTGCAGTCCTTCGATGATCTCCAGCGTCGTCGTTTTGCCAGCACCGTTGGGGCCGAGCATTCCGAAGAGCTCACCCTGTTCTACTTCAAAAGAAATATCATTGACGGCAACTAATGTGCCAAATCTTTTCGTTAAGTGCTCGACCTTGATCACAGCCATGAGCTTCATTATAAGCAAGACGGACACCTCTGCAAGGGGATTACAGTGCTTGACAGACTGTTGCTCTCGATTTATAGTAAGCACGATGAGAGCTAAGGCTGGCATACCATCGAGCAATGTCTGGTGTGTACTTGGGATCAATCTCTTTGAGAATTTGCGTCCTGAGGAGATGCAGGAGCTCAGCCGCTACACGAAAGACCGCAAATACAAACGCGGCGAGATTATCTATCTGCCCGGCGACCCCAACACGACCGTCTATTTTCTGAAAAAAGGCCGAGTCAAACTCGCCTATCTCGACGAGCGCGGGCGGAGATTAACACTAGCGATCTGCCGTCCGGGACAGCCCTTTGGCGAGCTTGTGCTGAGTGATCGTCGCGAACCGCATCGCTTCATCGCGCAAGCCTTAGAAGACTGTGAGCTGTGCTTGATCTTCAAAGACGATCTGGTGCGCTTTGCCCAAGAGCGTCCCTATCTGTCACTACGCTTGACCAAGTGGGTCGGAGAGCAATTGCGCGAGCTTCAGTGCAAATTAGAAGACCTGATCTTCAAAGATGTGCCAACGCGGCTGGCTCGGCTTTTGGAACGCTTGGCGCGTGAGGAAGGCCAGCCGACTCCTGCGGGAATCGAGATCGCCCTGAAGCTGACCCATCAAGAGATCGCGGAGTTGATCGGCAGCACGCGCGAGACCACGACACTGCTGCTCAACCAACTCCGCCGGGCCGGGGTGATCAAGCGACGTCGCGGACGGCTGATCGTCACCGATCTGCAGAGATTGCAAACGATCACAGCCCAGAGTCACTCTTAGCCCAAGCTGTCAGCTCTTCGAGCTTCTTTCGTGCCAGCGCCGGTAGCTCCGCTTGGGGGAGAGCTAAGCCCGGCCCATCAAGCGGACGTCCCACGACAATCGCTCCCACCATGCCGATACTCTCGTGCGGACGGCAGAAATAGTTATAGACCCCTTCTTTGTCAAAAGTCCAAGAAAACGTCGCGCCCTTTTCTAGTAACAGCTCGGAATCCCACGGCCCAGCGCCCAGGGGAATCCGGCTCTGATACGCGCTGTGATTGGTAGGGTGATAGGCCGTCACGGTGTGCCCGCCGGACTGCAAGACCCACGTGACCGTCTCTCCCGAATTAATCTTGAGCCGATCGGGAAGGAAGACGAACTCGCCCTTGGGCCCGCCGATCTGGATCACCCGGTGCAGGGAGAGTTGCTCGTGCTTGCAGCCCGCCAGAAGACTGCTGCCGAGGGCCCCAGCGAAAGCTCCGGTGCCGAGCGCGCTCAACACCCTGCGACGGCTCCAGACTTTTTTCATCGGCACTCCGGGGCGGGCGTGGGCATGAAGTTCATATCAATCCCTGGGCTGACCGGCCCCCAGGGGACGCCTGTGCCGGCCATCATATCGCCGTAGGGAATCTCTGTGACGGCGATATGTCTGAACCAGAAGCCATCTTCGCCCCCGCGGCCGCCGTGTCCGGCGCTGGGGTCATTGCCGGGAATAAACTTTTGGTGAAAATGCACGAAGCCCGGCCCTTGGGTTTGCCGCACTTGGTCTTCGTCGGATTTACAGAACCGTCCGGGAACCAGCGTGCCGAACCATACGATCTGAGAATCTTGGCCGACGGGTTTATCAAAGTGCAAGAAAAACCCTGTGTCGTCTGCGAATATCTTGATGAGATGGTCGGGCATCGCCGGTTGAATGGGGCTGTCGTTCAGAAATTCACGGAACTGCTTGAACTCGGTGAGCAGTGCTTGGTCGCGAGCGCTGAGCTTGTTGCCCGCGCCTCCGTAAAGCACAGCGAAGCCCACGACGAGCACCGCAGCTACAGCTAAACCAACCAGTATTTCTCGCATTGTCTATCTACCTCCACGATGACTATACTCTATCGGCGCGAGCAAATCTGTAAGCGGGCTTACAGCGTTTGCTCAGAGCTTCAGCAAAGCTGTAAGATCACTCTTGTGAGGTGAGCGACAATGGCGTGGATTCGCGTGATTGACGAGACTGAAGCTCAGGGCAAGCTCAAAGAATGCTACGAAGGAATCAAGGAGGCACGCGGCAAGGTCGCCAATATTATGAAAGTCCACAGCCTCCAGCCTGAAGCGATGATGGCGCATTCAAATTTTTATAAGACCATCATGTTCGGATCATCAGAGCTGAGTCGCCGTCAAAGAGAGCTGTTGGCAACCGTCGTCTCGGCTCTCAACGGCTGCGCGTACTGTGTGCGCCATCACGCTGAAGCTCTGCGGGCTTATATCAAAGACGAGTCTTTCATCGAGCAAGTGCAGCGCGACTACACTCAAGCATCGTTAGACTCTAAAGATCGCGCGATGCTCAACTATGCGCATAAACTCACGCGCAATCCCGCTCATGTCATTCGTGAAGACATTGAGCAGCTTCAGCGCGCGGGCTTCGGCGATGAAGAGATTCTCTCTATCAATCTCATCACGGGCTATTTTAACTTCGTCAACCGGGTGGCCTTGGGCTTAGGCATCGATTTCAGCGAAGAAGAAGCAAAGGGGTATCGCTACTGAGCTTTGACGTAGATGGCGATCTCCTTTGCCCCGGTATTGCCCCCGCTGCTCTCCACGACCTCAAAGCGCAGGGTCTGCCCGTCAAAGTCTTCCAGATCAAAGTTATACATTTGCTTTGCATCGGGTAGATCAAAAACCTCCAAGAGTTTGCCGTCTCTTGTAACGACGCGGAACTTCGAGATCTGTGCGCTCGTCCCCATGGTGCGCGTCCAGAAACCGATACCCGTGATTCGCGACGGCTGCGCCAGGGTGATCTCGATCCAGGCGTTATTGCCGTCGCCATTAGAAGACCATTCCGTCATGGGATCGCCGTCAATGGCCTTGTTGGCTCCGAAAGCGCTGTTATTGTCTCCTCCAGCCCAGTTGCTGCTAACCCCTGTGATGCGACCTCCTTGGGAGAGCAAGGCCATATTCTCGCCGTCGGGTTGCCAAGTCGTGGGACTGCTTGTGACAATTGTCTTAAAACTATAGTTCTCGGATCTATAGACTCGAGCTTGCTCGTCCACTAAGAAAATCGTCACTTGGTACTCAGTATTGTCCCTGAGCGCCAAGAGCTGGACGCTGTGCTCTTTCACAGGGCTTGTCTGGGCCGGGCGCACGAGCTGCGCAGGGTCGCGGATCGGGCCGTACGCTATCGTTGAAATCGTCGGAGCTTTTGCAGCGAACGAGAGACGGGCGCTGGTAGGGCCGATCTCAGAGATCTGCACAGGCTTTGCAAGCATGGTTGCGGCAGATTCCGGTGCAACGATATGGGCTTCGCCTTCAACACGCTCGATCAAGTTGGTTTGGGTGTCCATCGCGGTTTGCGCCGTAAAAATATACGTCTTCGACTGATAGACCGCTAACTTCGCGTTGATCGCTGTCAAGCGTAGCTTATGTGTCTTGCCAGGGATGACGTTCAAGCGAAGGTCGTGATCGGTCGCAGGCAGGGTCATCTCCATGGCCTGCAAGCGCGTGAATTCTGATTCGGCGGCTTCAGCTACGTTGACTTGGCAGAGCACCGGTTCGGGTGTATCTAGACTCAGCCACCAGCTCCCCGAATCGTAATTGACGCGTACGTCTGAGCGTTCAAAGAAGCTTTCAGCTTCATCGGAATCAAGTGTAAACAGTCCTGTCTTGGGATGGAATGCCAGCCACGCAAACCAGAACGCCGGAATCCCCGATAATCGTTCTAACTTCGTCCCTTGCAACGCGCCGGAGACGGCTTCGCCGTCTGCGCTCCAAATGCTCTGGGTCTCCGTGTCAATGATTTCACCGTCGCGACGATTAAAAGTAAGAAGACGATCTGCCCACCGTCGCGCGAAAAATTTCACCATCTGGCGCTCGCCGTCCCACAGCACTAATATAGGCTCTCCGCCAAGCTCGTCGTTGAGCGCCCCCCACGCAGCAACAGCTTCAGGAAGATACGCTTTCGCTGCGCCATTCAGCTCTAATCCCCAGATGGTCGTCTTTGCACCGAGACGCTCATCGTCAAACGGCGTGCCAAACGTGTTGAAATCGTCGGTCTTGTACAGGCTGTAGGGATCGACGTCATAGTCGCGGAAAAACTCTTGGCTGAGCACAGCACCGCTGGGGTCTATGATCTGCGGTTTGCCCGGTTGTCCGCGCCATGAAGCTTGTGGCTCCTCCGGCTGGGACGGCTTTGGCTGCCCGGGCTGTCCGCCGACGGCTGTGTGAATGGTCGGGCGGGCCAAGACCCATGCCACACCATACAGCTCCTGCCATTTCTGCCAGGTCATCATCTCGGTCGGTATATACTCTAATCTTTGACCGGCCAAAGACCCAATGATTGCCCGGCCTTCGATCTGGCTCCAGAACGACGCCGTCTGCCGGTCGTACATCACTAAGTCAGACTTATAGAGCCGCCCGGAGACGCCGAACTCTAAAATCTTCCCGTCTACGATAGGCCGACGAAAGACCAACGCCGAGTTGCACAAGGGGCAGAAAGTGATGGCCAGCGGCTCGCCGTTGAAGTCGTCATTGACGATCTCGTGCCAATTGAGAATCTTGACGGGATAGGCTTTGGTGACGCCGTTCTGCGTCACAGAGACGACGAGATCGTTGGGCTTGAGCCAATTGCTCGCTTCTGTAGGCGTCTCAAATTCTGGGCGATCAATCGAGGAGATGCAGTCGCGGGCGGGGCAGCCCAGATCGAGCAGGCTCAAGTCCAGATCAGCGACGTAAGCGACATTGCCGGGGTCGCCCTCAATGCCGAGCTGCTCCAGATCGTACTGCGAAAAATATTTCTCGAAGAGATTGCCGCGCAGGAGATTCTTGGGCCTCTCCCCTGCCCCCTTCCCCTTTAGGGAAGGGGGTTGGGGGGTTAGGTTCGAGACGAATTCACGGACGCGCCGTTCAAGCTCTGCAGGGCGAGGCTAAGAC
>JBBIUX010000034.1:0-20710 GCA_037440025.1 Candidatus Fraserbacteria bacterium
CCGGGGGTATCGCCTGCTCCGAGAGAAAGTTGGTATCGCGCTCGCCGGCGGCGAGATGAACGCTGACTTGCACGAGTTTCGCGAGCTGATCGCCCAAAAATCTCTGGACGTTCTCCAGCCGGATGTTATGCTGTCGGGCGGGATTTTGACAGCAAAAAAGATCGCGGGGATGGCCGAAGCCTTTGGGTTGCGCATCGCGCCCCACACGTGGACAAACGGACTAGGTTTAGCAGCAAATCTCCAGCTGATGGGCGCGTGCCACAACTGTGAGTGGGCTGAATTCCCCTATGAGCCGCCGGGGTGGACACCCCAAGCGCGTGACTTCTTCTTGAAAGAGCCCGTGATGATTGATTCAGATGGGTATATTGAAGTCCCAGCGGGACCGGGACTGGGCGTTGAGTTGAACGAAGAGGCAGTGGCACGCTACGCCCGGAACTGAAACTTGCGTTCGGGGTAGCTGAGCGGCTAAGATAAAATAGGCAAACACAGTGCCGGAGGAGGAGCTATGAGAATCAGCCGCCGTTCTTTTCTGAAGGCGCTCGGCGTCGGCGCGGGAGCGCTGGCGCTGGGCCAGACGTTGGGGTGGGGACAACAGCCCCCTGTCAAAATGGGGCTGATCGGGCCGATTGATCTCTTAGATGTCGGGCGGGCTATGGTGCGCGGGGCCCAACTCGCTCTGGAGGAGATCAATAAATTAGTAGACGACAAGAAGCTGCCGCCGCCCAAGCTCACTATGGACGGTCTCATCCGAGACGACCAAGTCCTGCGCGGCGACGTGGCACGGGCAGCGTTTGAAGAGCTCTCTGAAAAGGGCGCTCAAGTGATCGTGGGCGGCTTTTTGGATGAAGCCGTGGCGGGGATGATGCCTTCCATGGCTCGCCTCAGAAAGCCATTTATGAACACGGGCACGAGCGGCAAACAGTTCAGCGAATTGGTCCGGAGCGACTATGACAAATATAAATATTATTTTCGCTTGATGCTCAACAGCGAGGTCTTAGCGCAAGACGCCCTCGGCATGGTCAAGGGCTTTATGAAAGAAGAACTAGGGATTCAGAAAGTTGCCCTGGTCATGGAGGACAGCAACTTCGGCCAAGACTTTCTCAAAATTCTGCAAAATCGTCTGCCGACGGAGGCTGGCGTGCAGATCGCCAAGGCGATCAACTTTCCCATCAATAACCCCGACTTCGCGGCGATCCTGCAGCAAGTAAGCGACTCTGATGCCGACGCGATCATCCCCGGATTTGCGTTCAATCCAGGGATTCCCTTCGTGGGGCAGACGTTCGAATTGAGAGTCGACGCGCCGGTCATCGGGATCATCACCGAAGGACAAGCGTTTGAATACTGGAAGAGCACCGGCGGACGCGTCATGGGGCATACGTACGCCGACGCGGCGACGGGGGAGACGCCGCTGACGCCCAAGACGCTGCCGTTCTTCCAAGCGTACACGGAGCGCTTCGGTGAATCTGCCCCAGCGCGCCCGCTCTATACGGCGTTTACGACCTATGACGGGCTCTTCGTCTTGAAAGAAGCCATCGACCGTGCTAAAGGAACCGATCCGGACAAGCTCGTTGAAGAGTTAGAAAAGACGGACTATACCGGGACCGTCGGTCGTGTGAAATTCCGTGACCGAAACGATGTCTATCCGCACGACCCGGTCTACGGCCCGGACTTTGTGGTAGCCAAGTGGATCTTGTGGACGACGACGGCGAGCAAGCCATTGGATCCCAAGGCGCAGCCCCTGCGCGTCGTGGTCTGGCCGCCCCAATACCGTCTCAGAGCTGACGAGCAGAGGCAACCCCAGAGCATCAACGCGTGTATCGCCAAAGCTTCTGCGAACTATCAAGCGTGCGTTGCGGAATGGAAGAAGAAGGGCAAGCCCAAGGGCGGCCGGTTTGACTGTTGGCAGGCGTTTGCGCGCGCTGTCGCCCAGTGTTTTGTAGGGTAGGATTCACCCTCACCCCTGAGCCCCTCTCCGCTCTGAGGGAGAGGGGAAGGGGGTGAGGGGGAAAATATGGACCAAGTTCTCGTGATCGCAGAGCGGATCGTAATCTATTCGGTTTTGATCAGTGCCCTCTACGCCCTGGTGGCGCTCGGCTTCACAATGATCTTCGGTGTGGGGCGGGTATTAAACCTCGCCCACGGGGCTTTTCTAATGGTGGGAGCGTATACAGCCTGGTTTGCGCACCAACAATTGCAGTTAGATCTCTACATAGCATTCGTGCTGGCCGTGGGGGTATGTGCGCTCCTTGCTATCGTCTTCTACCAAGGCTTAGTTCGTCACGTTCAGCGCTCGCCCATTGTCACCCTCATCGCCACGTTGGCCTGTGCATTGCTCATCGAAGAACTGATCAAAATTTTCTTCTCGACCAACACGCAACTCTTGGCGCCGTTCGTGAGCGGCAGCATCGAGATTGATAGAACCACGGTGATCACCAATCGCATTGTTGCTTTTGCTGCTTCGTGGGTTGCGATCGTGCTCTTCTGGCTCTTTGTGCACCGAACGCGCTGGGGCAAAGTTATTTTAGCCACGGCGCAGGACCAAGAGGGCGCGGCGCTGGTGGGCATTGACGTTCGCCGAGTCTATACGCTCACCTGGGGGCTCTCCGGAGTACTCGCCGGGATCGCCGGGGTCTTTTTTGCTTCATGGGTCAAGCTCGATCCCTTCATGTGGCGCGATCCGTTAGTTATTAGCTTTGCCATTGTCGTGGTAGGCGGGCTGGGAAGCTTGAAGGGTTCGATCATCGCGGCGTATATTATTGGGTTTTTGGAGATCGCCATGACGTACTCTCCGTCCATTCGCGTCTGTGCGGCTGACTTTCGCTGCTTTGAGTTTTTGGGATCTTCGTGGGTGGGGGTCCCGTCGCTGTTGATGCTCGTCGTTATTCTGTTCATTCGCCCGGCGGGGCTTTTTGGGAGGGCCCACGCATGAGCCCCCATGCCCTCAAACTCGGCCTCTTGGCACTCACCGTGGCCGTCGTGGGGATGAGTGGTCCTTTCTTGTCCGCCAAATGGATGACGACGCTGATCTATGCACAGCTTTTTGCCATCTATGCGATGGGCTGGGATATCCTGTCGGGCATGACCGGTCAGATCAGCTTCGGGCATATATTTTTTGTCGCTGTCTCTGGCTACACCACGGGATTACTCAATCTCTATCTCAAGTGGCCGATCTGGACGACGATCCCCCTGGGGGTGGTGATGGCCGTGCTCGCCGGGTTGTTGCTCAGTGTGCCGGCTCTGCGCTTGCGCGGCCCGTACTTTTCGCTAGTGACGCTGATTTTGCCCTTGGCCGCTGCTCGATTCGTTATTATCTTAGCAGATTGGACCGGCGGTGAACTGGGAAAATTTGGGGTCACGGCGCTCTGCCCCCTGCCCGACTTCAAAGCCAATCAGTTCTGTAATTATTATTCTCTCTGGGGCCTGATGGCTGTTGTCGGCCTTGTTCTGGTCTGGCTGAGTAGCTCGCGCATCGGTAAAATATTAGAAGCGATCCGTGAAAACGAAGAGGCCGTCGAAGCCGCAGGGATCAATGCCGCCAAATATAAGATCTTCGCGTTTGCGGTCAGTGCATTCGTCGTTGGTTTGGGAGGCGCGTTTTCGGTGCACACCAATGAAGCTGTCTTCTTCAATTCGTTGCTCTCGCTGACGTCGTCCATCGAGATGATCGTGGCGTCGGTCATCGGGGGGATGGGGACGATCATCGGTGCGCTGTGGGGCGGCTTTTTGGTGCGCGGGGGTGAGCAAGTGATCAGGGAGCTAGCACAACTGAAGCTGCCCTTGGGCGAAGAGGGCTTTGCGCTCTCGTTTTTGGAACGATGGGCGACGTTTATATTTTTCACGCTGCTCTTGGTTCTCTTATTCTTCGCGCGCCAGGGGCTGCTGCCTCTCTTGGCGGGGCTCTTTAAGAAGCGACCAACACAGAAGACCTACCCTCCCTAGTTGCCCTGGGCAGACCTGGGAGTCTGCCCCTACAGGGGACGGGCCGGGAGAGGAGTCGGAGGAGGCTGAAAGTCGTGGAACTCTTGCAGGTTGAAGGATTGCGCAAATCTTTCGGTGGGCTCATGGCCGTCAAAGATCTCTCCTTCGCTGTCGAACAGCATGAGATCGTGGGACTCATCGGACCCAATGGTGCCGGAAAGAGCACGGTCTTCAATCTGGTTATGGGGACCTTGGTACCCAATCTTGGCAAGGTGCTCTTCAAAGGGCGCGACATCACCGGCTGGCCGACCTATCAGATTGTGGACGCAGGCATCGCGCGCGTCTTTCAAATTGCCCGCTACTTCCCACGCAAAACCGTCTACGAGAACGTCGAGATCTCCGCCATCCCTAACGAGATCTTCGCTCGTGCAGGTGATCCCACGAGCAAAACTCTGAGCTGCTGCGCGCGCACAGGCTTGTGCACCAACGAGCACTGCCTAGGCGGCGAACGCTGCGTCTGTCGCTCGGAGTTGCCGGGGATGCTTCCCCAAGGCGGCTTACGACGGCTGGAACTGGCGCGCGCCATCGGAACTGACCCTGAACTGCTTTTGCTCGACGAACCTTTTGCCGGGTTGAGCCCAACAGAAGTCGACGATATCTCGCACTTGATTTCGGGATTGCGGGCGGAAGGCCAGACGGTTGTCGTGGTGGACCATAACATGCGCGGTGTGATGCGCTTGGTGGATCGCATTGTCGTGCTCTGTTTTGGCGAGAAATTGGCCGAAGGCACCCCCGAAGAAGTCGCACGCAATCCTCAAGTCCAAGAAGCGTATCTCGCCGGCGGTGGCCTCTGAGAAAGATGCTGACTATCGAACATCTCAACGTACACTACGCCAAGGCACATGTCTTGAAAGATGTGAGCCTGCGGGTCTCTCCGGGAGAGTTCGTCTCTGTCATTGGGGCCAATGGTGCTGGGAAGACCACGCTCTTCCGCACCATCTCTGGGCTGAAGGACGGCAACGGCCACATTTCCCTCAAAGAGACTCCATTGCCCCGCGACCCGGCAAAAATCGTGCAGCTTGGGGTGATTCACTGTCCGGAGGGGCGGCATCTCTTCTCCGATATGAGCGTGCGGGACAATTTGCTGATGGGCGCGTTCCGCTTGAGAAATTTCAATCCAGACAGCGAGCTAGAGAACGTCTATCGGCTCTTCCCCATCCTGCGCCAGCGCGAGAAACAGACGGCACGCACGCTCTCCGGGGGCGAGCAACAGATGGTGGCAATCGGACGAGCGCTGATGGGTCGCCCCGAGCTTTTATTGTTAGACGAGCCGACGCTGGGGCTAGCGCCCATCGTGCGCAAAGCGATTGCCGACGCGCTCAGGCAGATCAACGAGTCGGGGGCGACGATTTTGCTCGCTGAGCAAAACGTGCCGTTTGCGCTGGCCCATGCGCACCGGGTCTATCTGTTGGAGACGGGCGTGATCGTCAAGGCGGGCACCCCCGAAGAATTTCGCGCTGATGAGCACGTGCAGCAGGTCTACCTGGGCGGGGTGTGATAGACGGTGCGCACCGGGAAGGGAATCTCGATCTTCTCTTCACGGAGTCTCTTGAAAATGCGCTTGCGCAACTCGTGCTGCGCCGAGAACTGGTCATTGAACGTTTGCACGCGCAGAACCAAGAGAAAATCAAGCGAGAAATCTCCCATATTCGTAAAGTGTACAACAGGACCAAAGTCCTGAGCTAATTGGGGCATCTCCTGCATGGCCCGCCGTCCAACATCGAGCAAAACGCGCTCCACGTGCTCAGGGTCTGAGTCGTAACTGACGCTCACCGGGATACGGATTGTGACCGGCTGATCGGGCATATAATAGTTCGTAATGATGCTTTGGCCCAACTTAGCGTTGGGAATGATAATGAGATTGTTGGAAAAATCTCGGATGCTTGTGGTGCGCCAATTGATATCCGTCACGTAGCCCTCTTGGCCGGAGTCCAGTTTTATATAATCGCCCAGGCGCACTTGGCGGGCCAATGAGACGTTAAACCCGGCGAAAAGATTCGTCAGCGTGTCTTGCAACGCCAGAGCGACCGCCAAGCTCCCGATGCCTAGAGCCGTCAGCAACGGCGTAATGGGAACTTCCAGCGCGTTGAGCACGAATAACAATCCCAAAAGAATGATTCCCCAGCGGACGAGGTTGCGGGTCAAGCTCGTCGCCGGGGCTTCGACCTCGCCGCGAACGGCCGCCCGCTGCACCAGGGCACTGACAATGTTAGCCAGCACCAGAGTCATCGAAAGGGCAACGATGGCCAGAAGAGCTTTGCCCAAGCTAGCGACCCAGTCTTCCGAAAGCTGAGAGAACTCCAGAGCGAGATAGATACCCAGCGCAACGACCCACAATAAGAACGGCCCGCGCGTCGCGCTGATGATAATATTATCGAACTCCCAGGCAGTCTTCTGGGCCCAGCTGTGTAAATACTGAAATACATAGCGCCGCCCGATCAGGCCGACCACTAAAGAGCCGACCAGAATAGATAGCGGAATGAGATAGTCCCAGGGTGTCATCATTTGCTGTTATAACACATTGTGACGGGCTGCTGCAAGTTGTGTTTGCTAAACAACAGAAGCTGTGCTAGACTGACGCTATGATCCCGTTGCGCGATTATCGGCATGGCGGCTCGTTCTCCGTCGTTACCATAGCTATTATTGCGTTAAACGTTGTAGTCTTTCTCTATCAGTTCTCGCTGAGCAACGCACCTGCGACAGAGAACACGCGCCAATGGATCAGCGCATGGCGACAAGAAGGGTGCGATGTACCAGCAGGGCTCTACTATCAACTCTCCCGCCCAATCAGTCGCCTTCTCCCGTCACAGATCACTGCTGAAGACGAGTTCACTTTCCGGTTCGGCGTTACACCCTGTGAGGTTACTCACGGGGTGGACTTGCCTCCGCTGGCTCCTTTTGCCATCTGGTTCACGCTCTTAACGGCAATGTTTATGCATGCCGGCTTTTGGCATATCTTGGGCAATATGTGGTACTTATGGATCTTTGGCGACAACATTGAAGACGCGTTCGGACGTATAAATTTCGTTGGGTTCTATCTGTTATCGGGGTTGGCCGCGGCCTTCGCTCAGCTTGTGACCAACCCGAACACTGTCATCCCCATGGTTGGGGCCAGCGGAGCGATCTCCGGGGTCTTGGGCGCGTATTTGGTGCTCTTCCCTTACGGGAGAGTGCTAACGCTTGTCCCGCTCTTTCCGTTCTTCGTGAGGTTGATCGAGCTGCCGGCGATCTTTTTGTTGGGCTTTTGGTTCTTGCTGCAATTTCTGGGCGGGATTTCAAGTCCAGTCGAGGGAGGCGGCGTCGCCTATTGGGCTCACGCCGGGGGTTTTGTAACTGGGGCCGTCTTAGCCTGGCTGGTCAAACGACGCGTTAAACCCTATTACTTCTTATAATACTGCGCGTTGATCTGAATAAAATTCTTCCATTGTTCTGGGACGTCCTCTTCGGGAAAGATCGCCTGTACCGGGCAGACAGCCGCGCACGCACCACAGTTAATACACGTGCTGGGGTCAATATAGAGCTGGCGCACGTTGGGGAAATCGGGCTCGTCCTTGCGCGGATGAATACAATCCACCGGGCAGACTTGTACACAGTCGGTGTGCTTTTTATCTATACAGGGTTGACAAATGACAAAAGCCATTCTCTTCCTCCCTTGCGAACTACACACTTGGCTGAGTATAGCAGACTATTTTTGTCCGGGCAAATTAAAACCTCGTAAAGCCCATCCTTTCGTCAACCTGAGCGACGGCGTGTGCGATGAGCGTGTACGAATTTTCTAAATCTGAGAGCGAAACCAGTTCGCACGGGCTGTGCATGTAGCGGTTGGGGACGGAGACCAACCCGGCAGCGATGCCCGCGCGCGTCATCTGCATGGCATACGCGTCCGTGCCCATGCCGCGCGGCTCGCCGTTGAGCTGATACGGGATCTTCTTCGCTTGAGCTGTTTCTATTAAGAGATCAACGACTTTGTGATTATACGTCGGGCCGCGCCCGATCATCGGGCCTTGGCCAATTTTCGCTGCGCCGACGCGCTTTTGCTCTTCGCCCATCGTCGGAAAATCTGTCGCGAACCCGACGTCCACAGCGATGCCCATCAAGGGGTCAACACCATAGGCGCTGGTATATGCACCGCGCAGCCCCACTTCTTCTTGTACGGTCGCGACGGCGTGAATTTCAGCTTTGGGCTTGAGCTGAGCGAGCATTCGAGCAGCTTCCAAGACGACAAAGGCCCCGGCTTTGTCGTCAAAGCCACGCGAGACGACCAAGCCATTTCGCAGCTCAGCAAAGCCGTAATCAACGACAGCCGGGTCGCCGATGCGCACGAGCTTTTCAGCTTCAGCTTTGTCTTTGGCTCCGATGTCGATCCAGAGCTCTTCGAGTTTTGTGACTTTGGTGCGCTCTTCTTCTCTTAATAAGTGCACGGGTTTCTTGCCGATGACGCCGGGGACCTTGCCAGACTGTGTGCGAATCCAGACGCGCTGGCCCTGCACGATTTGAGGGTCCCAGCCGCCGATCTGGCCGAAATAGAGAAAACCCTGATCATCAATATGGGTGATCATAAAGCCGATCTCGTCCATGTGGCCGGCGAGCATCACTCTGGGTTTACCGCCCTTGTTGACGACGGCGATCACGTTGCCTTGGGTGTCGGAACGGACTTCGTCGGCGAACGTTTTGGCTTCAGAAGCCCAAACTTGGGCAGCTTCGTCCTCGTAGCCGGAGGGACTGACTGTAGCCAGCAGTTGTTTGAGAAAGTCGAGTGAGCGGGATTCCATAGTGTGGCCTCCTTATAAGATTAACACGCGAAATTATAAGAGGTTGCATCGGCTGTAGCAAATGCATTCATGCGAACACGAGGGCAAAAGCATGGTATCCTAGCTCTACATCGCATTGTGCTGGGGAAGTTGCGCACGTGCAATGTGCATCCCTGACAGCTATTTGCCCTCAGCTCCCCGTTTTGCTATAATACCCGCCAATGTGTACCTGAGGTGATCCGGCTCAAGCGTGCCACAGCGAATCTGTATAGCTAGCAACCGTCCGGGCCAGCCGCCGCAGAGGCGGTCTGGCCCATTTTTTTTGTCTGGCGGGAGCTCGCGATGGCGCTCTTAGCCCTCGAAGACGGAAAGATCTTTCGCGGGCGCGCTTGCGGAGCCAGCGGAACTATGTGTGGGGAAGTCGTCTTCAACACCGGCCTAACGGGCTATCAAGAGATTCTTACAGACCCGTCGTATGCCGGCCAGATCGTCTGCATGACCTATCCCCATATTGGGAATTACGGGATCAACCCCGAAGACGCCGAGTCCTCACGCCAATGGGTCCGAGGGTTTATCGTCCGAGAAATCTCTGAAAAATTTTCGAACTGGCGCGGCCAGATCAGCTTGGATCGCTATCTGAAAGAGCACGATATTATCGGGATTTGCGAGCTGGACACGCGAGCACTCACGCGACATATCAGAGAGAAGGGCGCGATGCGCGGCTGCCTCTCCAGTTTAGACGCCGATCCGAACGATCTGAGCGAGCAGGCCCGCCGCGCTCCAACCATTTCCGAATCGGACTGGGTTCACGAAGTAAGCTGCAGGCAGCCGTACAGTTGGAACGAGCCGCTACCTGCGGGGTGGGACGAGGGGCATTTCAGCCCGACAGATCGGCACATCGTCGTCGTAGACTTCGGAGTGAAACGCAATATTCTGCGCCATCTGCGCACACGTGCCCAGCGCGTCACCGTCGTCCCGGCGCATTGGGATGCCAGCGCCATTCTCAATCTCAACCCTGATGGGATTCTCCTCTCCAACGGCCCTGGCGACCCGACCGTCCTCACCGACGCCACGCGAACGGCACGCATGCTGATTGACTCAGAGTGTTGTCCAATCTTCGGCATCTGTCTGGGACACCAGATTTTAGGGCTCGCGTTCGGAGCGCGGGCGTATAAATTAAAATTCGGCCATCGTGGGGCCAACCAGCCCGTCAAGAATGTGCTCACGGGCAGCATCGAGATTACATCGCACAATCACGGCTTTGCCCTGAAAGATTTGCCCGGTGAATTAGAGCTGACGCACGTCAATCTCAACGACGGCTCTATCGAAGGCTTTCGACACAAAAAACTGCCGATCTTCGCAGTGCAGTACCATCCAGAGGCGTCGCCCGGACCGCACGACTCGCATAATCTCTTTGATCACTTTTTTGCATTGATAGAAAGAAGATGCCCAAGCGCACTGATCTGAAGAAGGTCTTAGTGATCGGTTCCGGGCCGATTGTCATCGGCCAAGCCGGGGAGTTCGACTACTCCGGCAGCCAAGCCTGTAAAGCCCTGCGTGAGGAAGGCTATGACGTTATCTTAGCGAACAATAACCCCGCGACGATCATGACTGACCCGCAGAGCGCTTCGCGCGTCTACATCGAGCCGCTCGTCCCGGAGATTTTGACCCAGATCATCGCCCGCGAGCGTCCCGACGCCCTCCTGCCCACGGTCGGCGGCCAGACGGCGCTCAACCTCGCCGTTGAGCTAACTCAGTCGGGAGTTTTGGACCGATACGGAGTAGAACTGATCGGCGCGTCGCGTCGGGCTATTGAAATCGCCGAGAACCGCCTGTTCTTCAAGGAGACGATGGAACAAGCGAGACTCACCGTGCCTCGTGGGGGACTGGCAAGATCTCTAGAAGAAGCCTTGACAATCTCTCGCCGGCTATGCTATCCCATCTTAGTGCGCCCGTCATTTACGCTGGGTGGCGAAGGGAGCGGCGTTGCCCATGCTGAAGACGAGCTTCGTGCGGTTGCGCAGCGCGGGCTCGATCTCAGCCCGGTGCACGAAGTTTTAATTGAAGAGTCCGTGATCGGTTGGAAAGAGTTCGAGCTCGAAGTGATGCGCGACCGCAACGACAACGTCGTGATTATCTGCTCGATAGAAAACTTTGACCCCATGGGCGTTCATACGGGCGATTCGATCACCGTCGCGCCGGCACAGACTCTGTCGGACAAAGAGTATCACAAAATGCGCGACTGGGCTATCAGAGTGATTCGCGCCGTCGGCGTCGAAACCGGGGGGAGCAACATACAGTTTGCGGTCAACCCCCTCGACGGAACAATGGTCGTCATCGAGATGAACCCGCGCGTCAGCCGCAGCTCGGCGTTGGCTTCCAAAGCGACAGGGTTTCCCATCGCGAAGATCGCTGCGAAATTGGCCGTCGGCTACACGCTCGATGAGCTGCCCAACGATATTACAAAAAAGACCCCAGCGAGCTTCGAGCCCACGATAGATTACGTCGTCGTCAAGATTCCCCGATGGAACTTTGAGAAATTCCCCGGCGCGGAGACAACCCTGACGACGCAGATGCGCTCCGTCGGCGAAGTGATGGCTTTAGGGCGCACGTTCAAAGAAGCCCTGCAAAAAGCCGTGCGCTCCCTGGAGATCGGACGACTCGGCCTAGGCGGGAGCGACGAACCTTTGCTCTCTCCAGAGATGCTCCGCGAACAGCTAGAGAGGCCCAATCCAAAGAGAATCTTCTATCTCCATCACGCGCTGCAGTCGGGTGTCTCTGTAGAGCAGTTGGCTCGCTGGACGGGGATAGACCCGTGGTTCTTGGCGCAGATAGAAGAGCTGGTGATTGTGGAGAAGAGGCTGCGTAGGCATGCTCTGAACAATCTGTCTTCAGAGTTGCTCTTGCAGGCCAAGCGCTTCGGCTTCTCGGACGCCTCGCTGGCAAAGCTCTTGAAGACTACAGAAGCAGCCGTGCGGGCGAAACGGCTTCAGATGAAGATTCGTCCCGTCTATAAAAAAGTGGACACCTGTGCAGCGGAGTTCGAGGCCCAGACACCCTATCTCTACTCGACCTACGAAGCCGACGAATGTGAGGCCGCGCCGACGCAGAGAAAGAAAGTGATCGTGCTCGGCGGCGGGCCGTACAGAATCGGCCAAGGAATCGAGTTCGATTATTGCTGTTGTCATGCAGCGTTCGCCCTGCGCGCGCTGGGCTTCGAGACGATTATAGTAAACTGCAATCCAGAGACGGTCTCTACAGACTATGACACTTCAGACAGACTGTATTTTGAACCGCTCACGCTCGAAGACGTTCTCCATATCATTGAGATTGAAAACCCTGAGGGGGTGATCGTGCAGTTCGGCGGCCAGACGCCGTTGAATTTAGCGTTGGCACTGCAAGAGCACGGCGTGCCCATCTGGGGAACGAGCCCGGAGGATATAGACTTAGCCGAAGACCGAGAGAAGTTTAATTTGATCTTAGACGAACTGGGAGTGAAGCGTCCGCGCAGCGGCATCGCTTTCTCGATTGAAGGAGCCTTCCGGGTTGCCGAAGACATTGGGTTTCCCTTGCTGGTGCGCCCCAGCTATGTGCTCGGCGGGCGGGCCATGGCCATCTGTTATGATAAGAGCGCTTTGGCCCATTATATCGAAGAAGCCGCGTGCGTCTCGCCGGCGCATCCCACTCTCATTGACGAATTTCTCCAAGACGCCATTGAGATTGACGTTGACGCTGTAGCTGATGGCAAAGACTGCGTGATCGGGGGGATTCTAGAGCACATCGAGCGCGCGGGGGTCCATTCGGGAGACAGCTGCTGCGTGCTGCCGCCCTTTACACTCAGCGAAACACTCTTAGCAGAAGTGCGCCATGTCACGAAAAAACTCGCGCGGCGTCTCAACGTCGTCGGGCTGATGAACGTTCAGTATGCTGTTCAGAACGAGAAGCTCTATGTGCTCGAAGTGAACCCCCGGGCGTCGCGCACCGTGCCGTTCATCAGCAAGGCAACGGGCGTACCCTTGGCAAAGATCGCTGCGAAGGTGATGGCCGGCATGACTCTGAAGGAGTTGGGGCTGCGCGACGAACCGAAGGTGAAGGGCTTTCACGTCAAGGCACCGGTCTTCCCGTTCGACAGATTCTTAGTAGACCCGATCTTAGGCCCAGAGATGAAGAGCACCGGAGAGGTGATGGGGTCAGCCGAAACCGTAGGAGAAGCCTTTGCTAAAACCCAGCTGAGCTTCAAGAGCCGACTCCCCACAGAAGGGCGTGTCTGCATCAGCGTCAACGACCGCGACAAGATCGCGATTGTGCCCATTGCGCGTGTGCTCGCACAGTTGGGCTTTGCAATCATAGCAACACGCGGCACTGCCCAAGTTCTGTGTCAAGCGGGGCTGTGCGTCAGCGTCATTAACAAAGTGAGCGAAGGTCATCCCCACATTGCCGATGCGATCCGCCAGGGGCAGATTCACTTCATTATCAATACTCCGTCGGGCAAGTGCGCGCATCACGACGAAGCCGCCATTCGTATCGGGGCCATCAAGCATCGTGTGCCGTATGTGACAACCATCGAAGGGGCGCAGGCACTCGTAGGAGCGATTGGCGCGCTCAAGCCGGGGCCTCTGAATGTGTATGCACTGGATGAGTTTCACCTATTCCCCGGCTCGTGGTGCTCGCAGGGGTGATGTTCGAAGACAACGACATACCAGTCATAGTTCTCGCGCACTTTTGGGATCATGGGGTTTGAGAGGCAGCCATAGAACAAGCAAGCTCAAGAGAGCATCTATGGTTTACCGCAAGCTCTGCAGATATGCCACCAGCGCTTTCAAGTCTTCCTCTGATAGATGCCCAAAGCGCGGCATGGGCCAGGGAATGCCATTCGTGGGCCCAAGCACATAGACCGAGACTGGATCTTTGAGGTGCTGCAACCGCCAATCATCGGTGCGTCCGTATGTGCCCGCTCTTGTAAGATTAGGCCCGATGGGCCCGCCGGTCTTGCCAATCGTATGACAGCCCACACAGCCCTGGCTGGTGAAGAGCGCTTTGCCGCGCTCGACTTGATCTTTGGTGAAGCGCTCTGGAATGACAAGATTGGGTTCTTCAGCGGGCTCGCGTTGCGGGGTGAACGTCTTCATATAGGCAACGAGAGCGTCGAGCTCGTCGCTTGGGAGATAGGCAAACGAGTTCATCTTGCTGCCGGGGACAAGTCTGTGGGGATCAATATAGTGATCGCGCAGCCATTGTTCGTCGCGGCGTATCCCGGCGTTGCTCAAGCCTGGCCCGACGGGGAAGCCTACCAGCGGCCCTCCCGGCTCTAAACGCGCCAAGTGACAGGACGTACACCCGGCAGACTGAAAGACAAGCTTCCCCCGCTCCAGCAGATCAAGTTGGGCTAACGGCGAAACAGCTTGCGCGTGCTCGATAGTCTCGGGTGTATACCAGAAGCTCTCCAACAGCGCGATCCCCTTGACAGCGAAGACCCCCAGCCCGATCACCAAAAAGAGCATTAAGATCAGATTGCTCCAGCGTTCGCGCGTCATCACATCAACCTCAGCTTTTCCACGAAAGAATTTGGATGATCCCTCAGTATAGAGAACGCGAGCTCAGCCTTCAAGGTTCCCACCAACAGATATGCCTGTCGCGGATCGTTGTGGACCGGATAAGACTTCTTCTCGACCGTGAACCCTGCTTCGGTCATCAAGTCCACCCACGTCTGTATCGGGAAGAGCCCCGTGATGTGAAGGTCTTCTTCAACTCTGAGCTGACCGTGCCCGCGGATGAAGTAAACGAAGATGGTCTCCATGGTCGTATCGTTTGGGTCTGGGTCATGGCTGTACTCGAAATAAGCGAGCTCGATCCCCTCTTTCGCTCTGATCGTGTGATCAACCCACGGCCCCTGAAATGTCTCCTTGAACCAATCGGGAGCCGTGATGAAGACCCCGCCAGGCTCCAGATGTGCGGCGACTGTCACGAACGTGGCACGCAGATCGTCTTCCGTCAGCATATAGCTGATCGCGTCGTGGATGATGACGGATTTGAACTTTCTGTTCAGCCTGATGGTGCGCATGTCGCCGACGATGTGCTCAACACCGGGGTTAAGCTTCTTCGAGTGAGCGAGCATCTTTTCAGAGAGACCGACGGCTGTGGCTTGAAAATCGCTGGTAAGATGCGAAAGATTGTTGCCCCCTCCCACGCCCAACTCAAGAATGTGATGCCGCCCCGGCCCTAACTTCTCCTGCAGAGTGTCGCGCCAGAAACGCGCTTCCTCAGCGTAGCCTGCTGGATCGCTGATCAAGGGCCACAGATAAGCCAAGTCGTCGTACATCCGGTTGTGCTTGATTGTGTCTATTTGCAGAACCATACTTCTCTTGTTCATCACTTTGGCTCAATCCAGCGGGCTGCGCACAGCCAGCCTTCCTCGATTGAGGACATGCGTATAGATCATGGTCGTCTTCACATCTTTATGTCCGAGGAGTTCCTGCACAGTGCGGATATCATAGCCATTCTCCAGCAGATGTGTGGCAAAGCTATGGCGTAGTGTGTGGCAACTACCGTGCTTGGTAATCCCCGCTTTTTGCATGGCTTTCTTCATGGCACGTTGGATCGAATCTTCTAAGATATGATGACGCCCTACCCGACCGGATCGCGGATCAACCGAACGCGTGGCTGCCGGGAAGACGTACTGCCAGCTCCAACTCTTTGCGGCCTTCGGGTACTTGCGGGCCAGAGCATGAGGCATCTCGACCTCGCCAAAGCCCTCGGCAAGGTCGTACTGATGCAGCCGCTTGGCGTGCTCGAGTTGCTTCTTCAGAGGCTCGATGAGTGTTTGGGGTAGCATCGTTACCCGATCCTTTTCGCCTTTGCCATCCCGCACCGTGATTTGGAGTCCTGCAAAATCCACGTCCTTGACGCGCAGGCTGAGGCACTCCGAGAGGCGGATGCCAGTGCCATAGAGCAGGCTGATGATGAGGTGATGGATACCGCTCAACTCGGCCAAGATTGCTTCTACCTCGGAGCGGGTGAACACAACCGGAACCCGTTTGCGGCGACGTGCGCGCTCAATGTTGTCGATGTCTGGCAGATCTACGTGGAGCACTTCACGGTACAGGAACAGCAAGGCCGACAAGGCGACGTTCTGGGTGGAGGCGGCGACATTCTTGTGAATGGCAAGGTGCGACAAGTATGCCCGTATCTCTTGCGGGCCCATCTCGTTGGGATGTCTCTTGCCGTGAAAGCGAATGAAGTTTATAATGTAATACAAGTACGAAGCTTCAGTGCGACGGCTCATGTGCTTCAGACGTAGTACTTGACGCACTTGGTTGAGAAAGGGGGAGGTCTTGGTTGTATAGGTTTGAGGACGGTGGGATGCAGAGTTCAGCATTGCGGTATAATCACCTTCAAAGGGATATTATACCGCAGGTGCGGTATAATTACTAGTTAGGCTCAGCCTGAGCAATAACCGGGCGAGCGTCAACGGCAACCAAGTCTTTCTCGACTTTGCCCCCCTTCTGTCATTAGGCTTGATATGCGTCACGTTACACATTACAATTGATAGGTGATTAAGACGTTCGCGGACAGGCAGACGGAGAAGCTGTTCGTGACTGGCCGGTCGAAGCGGCTACCTCCAGATATTGTCCGACGGGCGAGGAGAAAGCTGGAGTACATTGATTTAGCAACGCGACTGGATGATCTTCGGGTTCCTCCGGGAAATCGGCTTCACAGGCTGGGAGGGAACCGAAGAGGACAGTACGCCATTGCCATCAATGACCGATGGCGCATCTGCTTCCGATTCGTTGATGGTGATGCCTACGATGTCGAAGTTACGGATTATCACTAAGGCGAGGTGACAAATGAGCATCCCGAACACAGGCAAGAGGAAAGTTCGCCCCATCCACCCGGGGGAGATGCTTCGGGAGGATTTCCTCCCTGACTATGGGCTGACCGTCTCGGCTCTCGCGGAGGCGTTGGGCGTTTCACGTCAGACCGTAAACGAGCTTCTTCGCGAGCGTCGGACCGTAAGCCCGGAGATGGCGCTGCGGCTCTCGCGTCTGTTCGGCAACTCTCCTGAGTTCTGGATCAATGCGCAACGTGCCGTGGATCTGTGGGACGCTGCGGAGGAAGTTGGGGCAGAGGTCGAACGGATCAAGCCCTTGACAGCCGCCTAACGAGCGGTTGCAGCCGACGGCGTCCCGCCGCCGCTGAACCGGAACGTTAACCCCGAATACGCAGGCGACCACCCTGTTAGACTGCAAAGCAGCCGGCAAGCTGCTCAGCGTGTTGCGTAAAGATCTTCCTGACCACGGCAACCTTCTGTCGGCTGCGGGCCTCCTCCAAGCGCAAGAGGAGCACACCAGCATGGGATTGTCAGGAGTTTCACTGCTACCTGCTCGGGATGGGAAACACTTGCTTGCCACGAGTTCTGCTGCATACGCAAGAGCCGCACGGATGTCTTCTGGCTCCAGCTCTGGATAATCCGCAAGCAAGTCCTCAGAGGGTACGCCAGCGGCTAGAGCTCTTAGAATCTGCTCGATGCTGATGCGTAGGCCGCGGATCGTCGGCTGGCCCACGAGGACTTTGAGATCAAGAACCTGCGAGACACTGCTAGGTTTTCTCTGGCTCCTTTCAACAGTATAATGGGCGAAGCGGTACCCAACATAGATGGAGGCAACGATGAATACAGTCGCTCAGATGACGAAGGACGAACTCCAAGAGATGATCGAGGCGATCATTGAGCAGAAGTTGATCGAGTTGCTCGGTGATCCTGATGAAGGATTGCCCCTGAGAAAGTCGGTCCGCGAGAGGCTCTTGCGCCAGAAGCGAGCTGTGGCCAAGGGAGAGCGTGGTGAACTCTTGGAAGATATGGTACAGCAAATGGGCTTGGAGTAATCGCTAGTGTATCATGTTCGAATCCTGAAGGCAGCCTCCCGGGAGTTAGCGCGGCTAGACAAATCGACAGGACGTCGCATCGTTGAGCGGATTCATTGGCTGGCAGCGAACCTAGAGGTCATCCGGCTCGAAGCATTGACAGGGGATCTGGCAGGACTCTACAAACTTCGACTAGGTGATTACCGCGTCATTTACGAAGTCCTTCGGGAAGAACAGACGATAGTGATTCATGCCATTGGCCATCGCAGAGAGATTTATCGAAGAAGGTGAACGAGTGAGAGAATACCTGTTAAGCCCGCCCGCGCCGATGGTAGTGAGCTCGTGAGGGCTCGCCGGAACGGTTTCAGTGCAGCATTATTCTAAGACAGTGGTCGCACTGAAACCGTTCCGCAAGAGTAGGGCGCTGCCTGGGTTTATTTTTTTATCGTCTACTCCGTATTGTTTCCTTGGAACGAGCACCACACGCCTGTTGATTGCTGTCGGGTAGCCTGGGACGCTGCCACGTCGTGTTGACATTTCTGCACAGGTGTGCTACCGTTATATCACTTGGCGGTCATAGCCAAGATATGAGGTTAGCGCATAGTAAAAGTGTCTTCAGGGGGAATCCTGTGGCGCAAGGACTCGTCTCGCGCAAACCGACATCACACGCGGACAGCGGGTGGCAGCCCGCCGTAAACTATCGCTTGCCACCTACCGGCGCGCCCAGGCCCAAGCTCCTCTGCCATCCATCTGCTGGAAGGAGGCTACGACATCCGGACGGTCCAGGAACTCTTAGGCCATAGCGATGTCAAAACCACGATGATCTACACCCATGTGCTCAACCGCGGACCGTCGGCCGTGCGCAGTCCGGTGGACGGACTTTAATAAGGAGGTTCTTATGCCGATCCGCCTAACCTGCCGAGATAAAGGGCTGGGAGGCGGAAAGTTATTGCCGCAACGGGCTTTATCGTGCCTTCGGAAGGAAATCCGCAGGCATCTTATACGGACGGGAAGCAAGAGTTCCGCATCTTAGGCGGGTCCATCTAATTATTGTTAGCCGCGCAGGTCTTCGGCTTGCCATACACAGAGATTGAAGCCTTACCGAGAAAGCAATGCGAACGGAACATCGAGACATTCAGGAATGGATAAAGAGAAAGCACGGGCACAAATATCACGTCGCAGCAGAGGTAGATAGGCAAAACTATCTCCCTGACAAGGAACGACATTGGTATCAACCAGACGTCATACTGCGCGACGGCAGCAATGAAATCCGATATATTATCGAGATTGAGAATGACCCTGTTCGGAAAGCACTCGTTGGGGCATCAATACTGGCCGATTATTCATTGCGCGAATTGCAGCAAGAAAACCGACCTCGCCTGATCTTCGTGGTCTATACCGAGCAAGGTATAAGGCAGATTCCAAACTTCGTCGAGAAACTGAAAATCGCAAAGCAATATTGCACATATCTTGGCGAGATCGAAATCTATTCGGAGAAAGAATTCAAAGCATTGCACTTGTAAAGGGTCATGGGATAGCAAGGAGTATCGGCAAGCATAGCGGAGCAACGCATGACACGAAGAATGAGCGCGGCTAACAAGCGGTTGCAGCCGACGCCGCGCCGCTGATGCTGAGCGTTAGGCGGCCTTGCTGAAAACGAAGGGGTGTGTTATCCTTAAGGGACAAGGAAGATGTTCGGCCAAGATGGCACATGGTAGGATGAATGAATCCAAAGTTCAAGATCCTCAGTGAGATCAAGGACATCGAAACCATTGCATCAGGTCGAGGTGTATACATCCGACGGTACCTGGAGCGTACTTACGGCCGAGGGCGTTGGCGGAAGATGAAAGGCATAGCCACTGTGGAACTTGCGGACGGGACGGTATGTGAGGCCGAGATTCATTGGTACGAAGCTCACGGCATAGGCCGTAAGGAGTTCAAGATCAAGAGGGTGATACGATGAGCGAGTTCGTTATCTGCATCAACAACGAAGGCAATCCGGCCAGCCTGATCGTAGGTAAAGTGTATCGCAGATTGCCGGACCCAGAAGCTGAGTCGCATAATATGCTTCGCATTGTAGATGAAGATCTATCAGAGCCCGACGGGTATTTGTATCCGGCCTCCATGTTTGTGCCTGTGGAGCTGCCGGAGGAAGCGAGACAGGTGCTTATGGCGATGGCGAGCTAAGTGATAAAGGTATTTGTAGAGGTTGGCCATGCATCAGGAAGCTGCCTAACACCCGCTGCAGCCGACGTTGCTCCGCTACGCTTCGCGGCGCGGGTGAAGCGCAGGCCGTTAGATTGCATAGAGGTGCGAAGGAAGATATGGTGAACGCCAAATGAACGGACCTTTTGACCTGCCGCAACCCATACCCGTACCAGGGGAGCAAGCGCCAGATTGCTCCGGAAATCCTGCGGTATTTTCCGCCCCATGTGGACCGCCTGGTAGAGCCATTCGCGGGTTCTGCGGCTATTTCGATTGCCGTTGCGGCGCGTGGCATGGCGGAGCGTTTCTGGATAAACGACGCCAACACTGCCTTGATTAACCTCTGGAGAGAGATCGTCTTCCATCCCGAAGAGATTAGCCGGGTGTATGCAGAACTTTGGCATGATCAAATAGGGCGCGAGCGCGACTTCTTTAACGAAGTACGCGCACGGTTTAACAAGACGGGATCACCCAGCGATTTCCTCTACCTACTGGCTCGTTGTGTCAAAGGCGCCATCCGCTACAACTCGAACGGCGAATTCAACAATACGCCGGACAACCGACGCAAGGGAGCACGCCCCACCGAAATGCGCCGACGGATCCTTGCTGCATCAGCTCTCTTGAAATCCGTAACGCGGTTGACCTCCTGGGACTACAAGAAAGTCCTAGCCCACTGCCGGCGCGATGACCTTGTCTACATGGACCCACCTTACCAGGGCGTCTGCGGTACGCGCGATCAGCGGTACTTGCCCAAGTTCGAACGTACATGTTTAGCGTTCGTCTGTCAAGCGGCTGCCACGACGGGGGGCGAGCGTTCCCAGGGCAGCTTGCTTTGACCGGTCAGCAGGCGCACCAGAGCTTCCAGCGGATCTCCTCCCTGCTGCTTGGCTGTCACCAACAAGCTGGCTAAGATCGCA
>JBBIUX010000035.1:0-20631 GCA_037440025.1 Candidatus Fraserbacteria bacterium
GGCCAGAGCCTGACTGAGGACTTCCGGGGCGGTGAGGTTGGGGATGGGGCCATTGCTCCCAGGCACGGCTTGGGGTACGCTGGTCGTTGGGCATGTGCGAGCTCGCATAAGCTGACCTCCTGTGAAGATGTTCGGAGGCAGTATGGGCCGCACATGCTCGCTTTTCAAGAGCACTCTGAACCTCATTGTGATCTACTGAGTCTTGTTATTGGGGTATGAGAGAAATAGAGCCTCCCTTCTGGGTCCGGTGGGCCTGCGGGAGGCAGGAGAACATACTGACGAAAACGTATGACCTGTCGCTCGTAGGCCCTGGCACCACCCCTCTTAACTGGTAGCCGGGCCATGGCTCATTATAACATGAGACGACCTCCAAGGGAAGAGCTTGGCGTGTGATTTACAGCAGAATTCAAGCTGATTTCCGTCACACAATACTCGTGCGATCTTAACTCTTTAGCTTTTCAACAAGCTGTTCAACGGCGAGTAGTTCTTCCGCGCCGCTGTTCACATCGCGGAGTTTCACTTTGCCCTGCGGCTACTTGGGTAGATTCCGGCCCTCTTTGTGGTCCACGGGCCTGGAAGAAGCCTCCAAGATGGTAACCCCCACTAAGCGATTTCCCTGATAGTCAAAGATGACACCATGCTCACCCAGTTCGCTATGGGTAGATGCTGGCTTTTCCTCAAAGTGCACGTATAGCACATCGGCTTCCTCATCATAGTCCAGCCACATATGGAGTTTGGGCAGTTGCACTAAGTGCGAGACCGCTTGCAGAAGGTGAGCCAGATTTTCCGCTTCTAAGATCTCTTTGGCCATATGACGGCGCTCCTATTCACTTTGCGAGCTACAAAGGCAGGAAGGACAAAACCATCTCTCTGGCTGAGTTCTTTATATACTACATGCAGATGCTTCTCTTTGCCAAGAGCGAGCACCGCAACGATAGCTCCAGCATACCCTCGCAAGACCCACACGGGACGCTCGATGGCTTCCAGCACTTGCGTGTGATGCGGAAGCATATATGGTTTGTTTCGGATAATATGCTCCCAGCGTTCTTGGGTGAGGCGAATCGGAACACCGTTGATCGAGTAGGCGATGTCCACGCATAGCCTCCAACCTTTTGCTAAAGGCTCTTCAGTTTCTCAACGGCCTCTTCCACCGTGAGCAGTTCTTCCGTGCCGCTCCTCATATCTCTCAGCTTCACTTTCCCCTCGGCGATCTCATCTGGCCCCACGATCACTACAAACGGGGTGCCGTAGGTGTTAGCGTATCGCAACCCGTCGGTGATCCCACGGCCAGCCAATTCCATATCGGTCTTGACCCCCGCGCGGCGCAGCTGTTGACAGACCGCTCGCCCTTCAGCAATGACGCTCTTAAATGGGATCACATAGACTTGCGTGACCGTCTTTCGCAGAGGAGTCTCCCCACGCTGTTCTCTCAGCACCTCGAGAATCGGCTCCAAGCCGAAAGAGATCCCTACAGCAGGGATCTGTTCGCTCCCCCCCAAAAACTGCCCGATCATGTTGTCGTAGCGCCCGCCCGCAGCGAGCGACCCCGTCACCAAAGACTTCTCCGCGTAGACTTCATAGATTGTCCCAGTGTAATAAGAGAGCCCCCTGGCAAGCTCGGGCGTCCATACAACTCGTGGATCTTGGAGATACTGCAACACGGGTTCGAGCTCTGGGTACCCTACCCCTCTCTTCAGAGCTTCCGGATCTCTTGCAAAGGCCAAAAATCGCTTAGCAGTTTCTTCGTCAATTCCTTTCGCTACCATCTCATGGATGACTTCATCGGTACCGATCTTTTCCCATTTGTCCACGGAGAGAATAGCTGCTTCAGTGAGCTCAGGAGGGACTTGAGCCGCCCGTGCCATTTCATAGAGCACTTTGCGGTTATTTATCTTCACCACGACGTCTATGCTCAGTCGCTCGAAGACGTCCAGCGCCAGTTGCACGCACTCCGCGTCGGCCAAGGGAGAACGCGAGCCGATAATATCCACGTCGCACTGATAGAATTCCCTGGTGCGACCCTTCTTGATCGGGCCGTCACGATAGACTGTCCCAATCTGATAGCGTTTGAACGGTCTTTTTATTGTGGGATTCATCCCCACAAAGCGCGCCAAGGGAACCGTGAGATCATAGCGCAATCCCAGATCGCGGTCGCCCTGATCTTTGAGCTTAAAAGTTTCTTTGAGGATCTCTTCGCCGCCGGAGTATTTGGCCGAAAGAACCTCCCAGCGTTCGACGACAGGGGTCTCCAGCGGGCTGAAGCCGTAGAGCTCAAATGACTCTTTCAGAAGCGCGATGACCTCGTCGCGAAGGATTTTCTCTTCGGGCGGGAAATCGCGCATCCCGCGGGGGAGCTGGAGTTCCATAGGGATACACTTTAGCAGTTCTGAGAAAAGCTCGCAAGAACTCAAAAGGGCTCAAGTGGCGCTTAAGAATTCATAGGCAATGAGCTGCACATCTTCTCTCTTGATTTGCTCCAACACCGTTAGGGGCACAGTCTAGAGTTCGTGTTCCACAAAGAAAGCATCCAGTCAGTAGATCTTTGCTCTCTTCGTATCAAAGGCTGCCTGATCCGTCGCGCTGCTTCTGCTCCCTTCAGTTCGTGAAGCAGGTCTTGGACAGCACGATCAATGATGTTGAACACATTCGGCTTGGGCGTAGGTATCTGGCGGGGTTCACCTGTTTCACAGCGAATGAGCCGGAAGAGTTTGCGTTTCTCCGTCCACGGGGGGCTTCCATCACTAGGATAGAAGCGCCAGAAGTGGCGATCTCGGGCCTTGAAAGCGATAAAAACCCCATTCACAGAAGCTCGCTTGCCACTATGAATCCCTAAGGGGATCTCCTTCAGACGATCTTCCCCTAGGGTGTGCAGACACTGGATCAAGGGATACTTCATCTCGTCCAGTGAAACGAGCTCAGCTTCGCGCTCGAGCTCATCCCACACCGAGCGATCTCCGGCTTTCAGACGCTTGAGCTCCTCGAGTGATCGCTCGGTCAATCGCTCGCCCAATATGCTGGAATCCAAGCCAACCGTTCTCCCGATGTCTTCGATTCTTTGCTGAAGCCGCCTGACCAGCCCTAATAGGTCATCCAGCCCTTTCTCAGGGAAAAAATTCCCCACGGTCACACACGGGTGTTTGGTGTTGAGGCGATCAATTCGCCCGGCCCGCTGGATCATGCGCACGGGGTTCCAGTGCAGATCGTAATTGATACGGATGGCCGCGTCTTGGAGGTTCTGCCCCTCGGAGAGCACGTCGGTGCTGATCAGTATCTGAATCTCCTTCTCGCGCAGGCGTTTCAGCTCGTCGCCATCAACGGCATTAGAGACGGGGGCGAAATGTTTGATAAGCTGCTCCCGCGACAGATGACAATCCTCCAGCGAGCCGGATTCGTTATACACAGAGCGAGCCCCGCAGACGAGTCCCAACCGAGGGGACCCTACCTGATCCCTCCAGACAGCATCGCTCTTCAGCCCTTCGTAGATATGTGAGGCCGTGTCCTGGTAGTATGAGAAGATCAGAACCTTCTGTCCCTGGAACCTCTCTAGTATCTCTTTGAGGCGCTCGAGCTTGCGATCCAATTGGACGTTCTCTTCAGCTGCCTGACGAATCTGTGCTAATCGCTCGGCGATGCTCTCAAAGATGTTCAAATCTATCTCGACGGCGTGGCGAATAGCTTTGAGATCGTAGTCCGCGACGGAGACCTCGGGCAGATTCTCGATGACTTCAAAGATCGAATCCGCGTCATCTTCTTGTTCCAAAGCCAGCAACTTACGATAATTGCTTGTATCGAGTAGCTTGTTCTTCAGCAAGTACTCGAAAAATTCTTTCTGAAATTTTTGCTGGCGCTGTACGCTGATCTCGAAGGCTTGTACGGAGCTTTCTAGTCTCTTCAAAAAGAGCGTCTTCATAATGCCAATCAGCGCGTTGTTGCGCTGTATCTGATTGGAATCGCGGTCTTTCTTGAATTCCTCGATGTTGTAACTGACGAGGCTGAGTGCCTCGATGCTACCGGCGATCTCTTTGTAAAAACCCTGATAGGCAGCGACGAGATCGTAGTCTAGGGCTATCAGTTCGCGCTTTGGGAAGCGTACCTCTTGGCCGTTCAAGGTGATCTGCTCACCGGCTGCTTGACGCTTACGGATGTCAGAGCGACTGCGTCGAACTGTTGTCTCTTCGAGAAGGTCGAACAGCTCGGCAGCGCCTTGATCCACGCGCCGGACGAACCCTCTGAGATTACTGATCCCCGCATCGCGAAAATACTCGTCGCTGCCGCGCGTCATCAGCATTATCTGATGATAGAGGTCCCAGATAGAATTGTTGATCGGCGTGGCCGTCATCAAGATAACATATTTGTCGCGCTTGCCGGTGGCCAGGAGCTTCAGCAAGTTTTGCGAGCGTTGAACACCGGGGTTACGGAAGTTATGGCTCTCATCTACCAGGACCAGATCATAATTTCGATAAACTTTCCAAGGGAAATCTTTTTGGCTCACCTCTTCTTGGGAGAGCACGGTAGCGCTCAGGCCGTGCTCGGCCAACTTGGGCTTCCATAGGATATCGCGCAATTGAGCCGGGCAGATCACGAGCCCTTTGGGGATGTGCCCACGCCGACGCTTCCCCAGTAGATAGTGCTCTAGCAATCCCAGTCCGATGTACGTTTTGCCCAGCCCTACGGCATCGGCGATCAGCACGCAGCGATGGCGCTCTAAGATTCTGAGAGCTTCTTTCAACACTTCTTCTTGGAAGGCGGCCAATTCGACTCCCAAGTGGCGCTCCGGCGCTTCAGGGGTGATCCGATCTTTGAAGTACTCATAGAGCACTTTGATAAAGACTTCATAAGGGCTATAGGGTTTGCCGCCAAATTTAGAAGCTTCCAGCGTCTCGATCAGTTCAGGCTTATAGTCTTCCGAGTCTTGCCAGAAGCCATCGAACCAACTCTTCAAATCTTTGGCAACGGAGCGTTCTTTGCGCACCAAGTTCAGCTCGGAGTTGTGTGTCAGGCCGTAGGGGGTGAAGTTGCTCGATCCCACGACGGCAATGTCGGGGAAGATATATGCTTTGGCGTGCAAGAAGCCCTTCTTGTAGAGCTTGACGTGAACAGATGCGCGTTTGAGAAACTCGATCAGCTCGCTGACAAGCTTCACGTGAGCGAGATCGTAGGGGAAGCCTTCCAGATCGCTCTGGAGCTGTTGGCGATAGAAGCGTCTTAAGTCAAGCCGATCCAGGCCGCCGTAGGAGATCTCCGGCTCTTTGCCGATGAGCAGTCTCAGTTCTTTGAGCAGGGGCAGCGCCTCGCGCAGATACTCCCAGACTCTGGGGTCGAAGAAGCCGGTGGCGATAGACGCCTCGCGCTGTTCCAAATCCCGGATGATCTTGGTGAGGGCTTCGGCGAGCGTCTCGCGCTGATTATCAATGTAATCTGGAGGAAGATAACCTGCCACCTTATCTACGCTCCTGGGTGATATAATAGCATTCCCCTTTTCAAAAACCAAATGAACAAGCGGTTATGGACATCCGCTACAAATCTGCTATACTTTTGGACGAAAGGGCTATACGGGGTTCCGTAGGCGAATGGGCTCGGTTACGGCTGGGCCTCCGCGTTTTTACGAGGCATTAACCATCAGACGTGGTTGACTCCCACAGCTTATCTCGCTCACTCCAAACGATAACTGTGGACAGATCGCTCAAAATCTCCAAGTGCGGAGGCTTCCAGACATCTGTGGAATCATCCAGAACACTGGAGTAACGATAGCGTCCGTCTATGCGGGAGATGTCGTACCACATCTTGACTGTCTTGCTCACAAGGATCTCCGCATATCCTGTGGAGCCACTGGAGAGGGTCTGGATGAGCAACGGTTTTCTTCTCTCCACGTAAAAATCAATGGGGTACGTCTGGCCAGAGCGTCCTACGACTTTGTAATTCGGTTCGTATCGGGTTTCGCGCTCAATCAAATACTCTTCTACTTCCTCACGGAAAGAGGTTCCGGCTCCGTAGCGCATAGTGAAGAGCAAATCTGATACTTTGAGTATTGCCTGGGTCAAGCGATGCAGGACTTGGGGAAGTTCTTCTTCTGTGGCAAAAGGGACTCTGAGACTGCCTTCAAAGTAATGCACATTATATACTCTCAAGATACTTTGGAAGAGCTTGAAGCGCTTGGGCGAGCTCTTCAGATCCAAGTTGTAGCTAGCTAGGGTTGCGACAGTTTCAGCCAAATCGGTAAGCACAAACCCCCCGTCTTCTGGAATCATGTGCAGTTCGATGTAATCGCCATCTGGGTATTCAAAAGGCGTCAGGACAAGAAGCTTGCCTTCTCGCTCGGTGCACTCGTACAGGGCGGGGAAGCCTCGACTGAGGACTTTCTTGAATTCGCCACACCTCATCTTAGAACAACCTCTTTTCCACGACTGGTTTTGTGAATTGTCCCATATACTCTATAGCACATTCCTTAAGAAAAGTCCAGAAGGCTTTTTCTATATCGGTAAAATCTATATCTTCAGGTTCATAAGCCCAATGCTCATCATGAGCGTCTGTCCATTTATGCTTATGTCGTGGTCCAACTCTCCCACAGCCAGGGTTGTGATGGGGTTTTCCGACATGCAGCATTCTGACCGGTTGGGAACCGAGAAAGAGGTTGAGCTTGTAATAACCAGTGGCTTCAGTGAAAACTCCTAAGAGTTTCAGAGCATAGTTGTCCTCGCATTGAACCGGTACTTGAAATTGCCAATATCCATCTCATTGCTCCCATCCAATGACTCGATCTGATTCAATCCGCTTCTTCAGCTGCATCACGTGATTCACTTCATCCTCTGTGAAAGGAACTGCAGCCAGCATAGCTTCTCCTCTTATTTTAAGGTGCGGCCTGTTATTTGAAGGTGACACGCATTACTTTCGTTCCTTGCCCCGGCTGACATACCCCACGCAGGCTGCTGGTGCGACTGGTGTAGAGCTCTGCAACGATTTCGTCTGGGCTTCGCTGATCTTGCCAGCCGCCACACTTGCGCAGGAAGAGTTCGGTTTCATCGAGATCGTCTGTAGGAAATCCGGCTGCGACCCTGGCGCGAAGCTCTTGGAGTTCTTGCTCCAGTCTATCTAGCTGGTTCAGCACCTGTCTTACATGCAACACCGCAGATCACCCACGCTTATTCTATCAACTGTTTCGCCTCGCATACCACTCCTCAATCAATCCAATCTCCTCCTCGCTCAGCCCGTAGAGCTTATAGACGATCTCATCAATCTCCCGCTCCCACTGGGCGACGCGCGGATCGTCCGGCTGTTTGAGAATCTGCGCGACGAGCTTTTCAATTTGGCGCTTCTCAGCTTCCGCAGCCTGCGCAATCGGCAGTTGCTCGACATAGATGGGTTTGAACTCTAAGAAGCCACCACGTCTTTGCGCTGCAATTGTGTTGATGAAGTAAAAAAGCAGCTTTGAATTTAACAGTGCAAGCACGTACTTTGGTTCAGGCGCAATAACAATACAGGCCGGAGCGTTGATATGATACTTGTCTCCATCGAAAGCAAACTTTGGCTCCGTGCACAAGTTAGGCCACACGATCTTCGGCTTCTCGAACTCGGCGTAGTAGTCGCAGGGACGAAGCTCCCACCAATAGTCACCCTTATCCCAGCGCTTTTCTAACCGTTCTTGAAATTGGTCAAGATGTTTCTTAATCGCTGGATAACGCTTGATGTCCACGCCGACGTAAGTCCAGATCAAATATCGCTCCTGAAAATCCACCCGCCAGCGCTTGATGTCCCGCCCCCGCAAGAACGGCTTGATAATCTCCGCGCTCTTGGGGTCTTCAGAAATCAGCTTCTCTTTCGTCGCTTCGTCAATCACAAAGGCTTCGTTCAGCCCTGTGACAATCCCACGATAGAACTTGCCCCCCACGTACTCGCCCAGCGGCACACACGCCGACTTGATCTTCTCCAATAATCTCAAAAGCCTGGGTGACTCCAAGCGCCAGCCCTCTGAAGAAAGGTCCGACTGCTTCAGCACTATTGCTTCGGAAGCCAGCTTCCGATCTAAATGCTCTAAGTCTTCGATCTGCGTCACCGTGAGCGCCCGGACGGAGGCAGCATCGACAGGCGGACCATTCTTGACAATCAGCACGCACGGATAGGCCGTCGCATCGAAGACCGGCTGATCGCCGAAGTCAATGATCGTCTGAATCGTCGTTTTCTGAGAGAGAAACTCGCGCAGGCCCCGACCGTAACCCGCTCTGAAAAACTTGTTGCTCGAAATGAACGTCAGCAGGCCGCCGGGCTTGAGAAGCTGTAAACCCCGCTCATAGAAATACACATAGAGATCGGCCATGCCATGATAGCACTGAAACGCCGCTTTGAAGGCCGTCTTTTGGGATTCTTCCAATCGCTCTTGGCGCACATAGGGCGGGTTGGCAATCACAATATCGAAACCGCCCTTCTCCGCAAAGACTTCGGCAAAGTGCAGCTTGTAGAGAAAGAACGGGAGGGCTTCGCCTTTTTGAATTTTGCTCTCTAGCTCGCCCAGCTTGCCTCCCAGATCAATCAGTTTTTCTAATTGCTTTTCGTCTTCCCGACGGAGCTTGCCTGTCTTCAAGTCGCGCCGACCTCCGATGTTCTTGATCTGCGCAGCAATCTCGCGCCGGCGCTCGGCGATGTGCGTGAGCATAAGATTTCGCTCTTGTTCTTCGATCTCTTGACGCAGCGGTGCTCGCTCATCGGGTCCGGCTTCAAAAAATTTGTCTTTGAGTCTATGAAGCTCTTTAATCGCGCGCTCAGTCTCCGTGGGCAGCAGTGCCGCTGTTTGACCATTCTCTACTGTCAAGGTGGGCTGGCCGTCGAGCGTCTCGATGAGCGAGTCGCCGACCATCAACTTATAATCGAGATTGGGCAGCGGCGTCACTTGGTCACGTTCTAGGTCTACCACCAACGAGAGCCATAATCGCAGCTTGGCGATCTCAATCGCTTCTTTTTTGATGTCCACGCCGTAGAGCGAATTGGCGATAAATTCACGCTTCCATTCAGCGATCTTGGCACTACCCATTCGCACTTCGGCGCCCTTGGCCTGCCCGCAGGCCCGGCGCAGCGCGATCATCTCTTGGAGCATACTCACCAAAAAAGCCGCCGTGCCCACGGCCGGATCGAGCACCCGCAATCTTCCCAAAGCCCGCTCGATCTGCGTTGCTTCGGCTACAGAAAGCTCTGGTCTTTCGCCTTCTAGGTCGAAGAGTTTTGCGATCTTTGCTGGGGGAAGCTGTGTCTCATCGGCTAAATATTCGACCAGTGAGGCACGACACATGAAATGCACGATAGAGCGCGGAGTGTAGAACGTCCCGGACTGCTCACGCTCAGCAGACTCCATCATGTTTTCAAAGACCTTGCCCAACAGCTCGGGATCGAGCGCGACGTCGGCTTCGAGGGGCGTGTCCTCTTGCATGGTGAAGTTATAGTTATTTAAAAAACCCAGAATGCCCTGATCTGAATTGGGATCAAAAAGCTCGTTGGGAAGATAGAGCAAGAAATTATAGTCGCGATCAAAGAGCCCGCCGTTGAGATACGGGATATTGCCCCACGGTGACTGGTCGTTGGGCCGTCGGCGGTTAAGCGTCTCGAAGAAGAGCCCTTCCAGAAAGTCCGAGCAATAGTTCTTCTGCTCTTGCAGAACGATGCGCTTGTAACAATTTGTCAGGAATTTTGCATCACCCGCGAGCCAGAGTTTTTTCTGCAGAAAATACAGAAACATCACACGCCCTAAAAGGCGTTGTGTGAAGGCGTGCAACTCGGTTCTATCGTTGAATGAGTCAATCCCACGGTTGTTTGCTGCGATAGCTTTCTGGGTGTGCTCGAAGAGTTGTGCGTATTCTCGATAGAAACGTTGCGTCACCCTGTCAACGCTGAAGGCCTCGCAGTGCGCTTGATAGAGGGCATCCGGAGAACGTCCGTCAGCAGCTAGCCCTTCGAGAATTTCTAAGTCATGCCGTGTGTGGTTGGTCGTGTCCACGACGAGCTTGTGAATCTTGACTTTCAATCGCGCGCGCTCATCGAGCAGGCGGCGCGGATGGACGAAGGTGACCGTCTTATAGTCGCGCGTGACCACGAGCAAGTAGTTCCCGGCACGTTGCAAGAAGTTCTTCGCGAGAGCACGCAGATGAACGCTGTGCAGGTCGTTCAGCTCGAAGAGAAAGATTTGCAGCTGGCCGTGATCTGCCAGCAAGAGGGCCCTCTGAATAGTGGGGTGCTCAGAGGAAGATATGGTGAGCGTTTCAGGAGCAAGAGCTGTGTCGGCTTCCGTCTGGTAGCCGAGCCGTTGCAGGAGATTGCGCACGCCTTCGGCGCTACCGCAGAGCCGGAGATCGTCCAGCATCAACCGGCGTCCGTGCCGAGCACCTGCGGAGCTCATCTACCCGCCCCTTCACGTGCGGGATTTATCTCTGTGATGAAAGACCCCCTGTTACTCCCTGCACCCGGCTACGCCGCCTTGGCCTGCTGCGCTTCGACTTTCTTCTTGACGTACTCAATGGCCTTGCCCACGGTCTGTATTTTTTCAGCGTCCTCGTCGGGGATCTCGATGCCAAACTCGTCCTCGATTTCCATGATCATCTCTACGGTGTCCAACGAATCCGCCCCTAAGTCTTCGATGAACGACGCGTCGTCGGTCACCTCATCGAGCTCCACCATCAGTTGCTCAGCGATGATCTGTTTCACCTGCTCGGCGATGTCAGCCATACCATTCCTCCTCCTACTTGACCATTACTCTGACGCAAAAATTCCCGTTTGTCAAGTCCGACTACTGCATCACCATGCCGCCGTCGGCATTGACGACGTGTCCTGTTATATACGATGCGCGGTCCGAAAGCAAGAAGCACACTGTCTCAGCGACTTCTTCAGCGCGTCCAAAGCGTCCCAGCGGGATCGAGTTCAAATACTGTTTTTGCAGGTCCTCCGGCAATTGTTTGGTCATGGCCGTCTCGATAAATCCCGGTGCGACGGCGTTCACTCTAATTCCCCGTGAGGCCAACTCGCGGGCCACGCTCTTCGTAAAGCCGATGAGCCCAGCCTTGGCTGCCGCATAGTTTGCTTGTCCGGCATTACCGATCTGCCCAACAACAGAAGTGATGTTCACAATAGCCCCAGAACGCTGCTTGAGCATCCGGCGTGCTACCGATTTGGTGCAATGATACGCGCCCTTGAGGTTCGTCGTCAAGACCGCGTCCCACTCGTCGTCCTTCATCCTGAGCAAGAGATTATCTTTGGTAATGCCGGCGTTGTTGACCAAAAAATCTATGCGCCCTTCGGCTTTGAAGATTTTTTCAATAAGCTCATCAATCTGCGGGCCGTTGGCGATGTCAGCTTGTGAGAAGACGCAGCGCGGGCCAAGCTCTTTTTCTAATGTCTGGCCGGCTTGGGCGTCGCGGGCGAAGACATAGACCTTCGCGCCGCGGGCGACAAGCATTTTCACAATCGCCTTGCCGATGCCACGGGTCCCTCCGGTGACGATTCCGACTCTTTCGGCAAAATCCTGAAGCTCGCTCATAGCTGCGCGAAGCTCAGCGCTTCGATCCCTCGATCTATTCTCTTACTGAGTTTCGTGAGCACATCCCCCGGCCCGACTTCAACACAGCGCGTCACGCCCAGAGACTTCAGCTTCAGTACATACTCCGTCCAGCGCACTTGGGCTGTGATCTGGCGCACAAGCAGTTCCTTGATCCTTTGAGAATCACTTTCGGGCTCGCCACTCACGGTAGAGACAACGGGAAAAGCTGGGACTGAAAACCTTAGCTCCTCAATCTCCGGCTTCAGCCGTTCTTCGGCAGGCTTCATCAGCGAACTATGAAAAGGAGCCGAAACGGGCAGCTCGATCCCCTTGCCCCCAAGGGCTTCTGCAAGCTCTTTGGCCTTGAGCACAGCCTCTCTTCGCCCAGAAATCACGATCTGTTCAGGAGAGTTATAGTTGGCGATCTCGGCTCCTGTTTGCTCGCAAATCTCGCGAATTTTTGCGTAGTCTAACTTTACGATGGCAACCATCCCCCCTTGCCCCACAGGAACGGCTTCTTGCATCAACTTGCCCCGTAGATGGACCAAGCGCAACCCGTCTTCTAAGCTGAAAACCCCAGCGCACACCAGCGCCGAATATTCTCCCAAACTGTGCCCGGCGGCATAGTCTGGTCTCTGCCCCAAGAGTTCAAACTTGATGACGCTGTCTAAGAGAATCGCCGGCTGGGCAAACTCTGTCAGCCGCAACTTCTCTTCCGGCCCGGAGAAGATCAGCTCCTGGAGATCGAAGCCCACGACGTCGCGAGCACGCCGATAGAACGGCTCACCGCGGGCGCGATACCGCTCATAAAGCTCCCGCCCCATGCCCACGTATTGCGAGCCTTGCCCGGGGAAGACGAATGCCGTTCTCATCGCAGAACCTTTAAGCAATCAGAGGGAGAAGAGAAGGCCTCTGGAATGATGAGCTTGGGTACTGTTGAAGGGTCTCTAAGACAGCGGGCCACAGATGTTTTTGATAAATCAGCATACTCTTCACCAGCGCAAGACAATCGCCCCATAGGTGACGCCCGCCCCAAACGCATTCAAGACGACGAGATCGCCTGGTTTGATGCGTCCATCAGCGACAGCTTCTGTCAGAGCGATGGGAATCGAAGCCGTCGACGTGTTCGCGTAGCGATCGATGTTGACGATCACTTTCTCCATAGAAATCCCAAAGCGCTTGGCAAACGACGTAATGATCCTCAAATTGGCTTGGTGAGGCACGACCCAATCGACGTCGTCTTTGGTCAGGCCAGCGTCAGCAAGAGCTTTGGCTGTCGTCTCCTCCATCATCTGGACGGCGCTCTTGAAGACCCCTCCGCCTTCCATTCTCAGATAATGTTGGCGCTTCTGCACTGTCTGTGCACTGGCTGGAGTCCGCACCCCCCCAGCTTCAATATATAACAAGTTCCATTTGGAGCTGTCGGCAGCAAGACAACTCGCTAGAATACCTCGCTCCTGTGGCATCCGGCGGACTACTGCTGCTCCGGCTCCGTCACCGAAGAGCACGCACGTCGAGCGGTCTTGCCAATCGGTAAACCGCGAGAGCGCCTCCACACCCACTACGAGTACGTTCTGATAGCTGCCAGAGCGCACCAAATCGGCCGCAACTTTCAGAGCATAGACAAACCCCGTGCACCCGGCGATCAGGTCGAAGAACGGGATCTCGCGTCCGATCTTGAGCCCTTCACAGATAAAGGGCGACGAGCCGGGGACGAGCATCTCAGAGACATTGGTTGCCGTGATGAGAAAATCTATATCCTGAGGGGCTACCCCGGCGCTCACGATAGCCTGCTGACTGGCGGCAACACCCAACTCCGCGGGGGCTTCGCCGTCGCGCAAGATGCGGCGCTCACGAATCCCCGTGCGCGTGACGATCCATTCATCAGAGGTCTCGACACGCTTCTCTAAATCAGCATTGGTGAGCCGTTGCTCCGGCACGGCGCAGCCGATACCCGCAATACCCGGGCGCGTTTTCACAGAGTCCCTCCCGAGGTCGGCACTAGCCCCAAATGCACCAAGCTCTCATGGACGCCGCGCTCGATCTTCTCTACGACTCCGTGCTCGACGGCTTCTTTGGCGACACGAATGGCATTTTTGATCGCCTCGGCGTTGGAGTTTCCGTGGGCGATGATCACCACGCCGCGTACCCCCAATAGCGGCGCGCCGCCGTATTGCACCGCGCTCATCTCGCGCTTCAATCTGTTGAGCGACGGCCATAAGAAGGGCAAGCCCAGCTTTGCGAGAAAACTCTTTCCAATCTCGCGCTTGAGGTAGCGCACCGTGACAGTAGCTGCACCCTCATAGGCTTTAATGCACACGTTCCCCGTGAATCCGTCGCAGACGACGACGTCAAAACCTCCCTCGACCAAACGATTCGGCTCGATATTGCCCACAAAGTTTGGGAGTTCTTGCTGGAGATAGGCGAACGCGCGCAGTGCCTGCTGGTCGCCTTTTTTGGGCTCTTCACCAATATTTAAGAGACCTACCCGTGGGGTTTTCACTCCTTGCAGCTCGCGCATATAGATCGTGCCCATAACCCCAAACTCCAAGAGATGCTCCGGGTCGCACTCGGCGTTGGCGCCGACATCAATCAAGAGCGTGCGCCGTCCTTCCAAAGTCGGGATGAGCACGCCGATGCCGGGACGATCTATCTCTGGGAGTCTGCCCAGATTGAAGAGCGCCGCGGCCATGACCGCTCCCGTATTGGCCGGACTGACAAACGCCTCGGCTTCCCCCTGACGGACGGCGCGAACCCCCTGAACAAGCGAACTGTTCTTCTTCTTGCGGATGGCTTCTATGGGCATTTCGTTCATAGTGATCTCTTCTGGCGCGTGGATAACTGAATATCGCAACCCGTTCTGGCGACCAAGTTCCCGCTCGATAATCGTTTGATCGCCGGAGAAGACCACTTCGATGCCGTATTCTTTCATGGCGGCGACACCACCTGCGATCAGCTCAGCAGGCGACCTATCGCCGCCGAGGGTATCCAGAACGATCTTCACAGAAACTCCCTCCCGTATGGTTTTTACACTAGCAGACGGTCAGAGGGCTGTCAAGTCACTTGCGCGGGAGGTAGAAGTTCACACTCAAATGCACGGTGATACCAAAGTTCGTCGCCGCGACAGTTTCGGGCTTGGGCAAGGGAATCGGCTCTTCCGGCGGGAGAAAGCTCGTGGTCATCACTTGAGTAGCATAGATAAAGCCAAACTCAAAGTTAGTCGTCACGTGGGCCGACCAACTGCGCTCGATCCCTGCTGTCACCTCAAACGCGAGCGTGGACGTGCGGCTCTCGTAGCTGGGCCAGGGATAGGGCAGCATAATTTTATCTTGCTGGGCTTCGACGGGCGGCTCGTCCTCACGATAAATACAACAGTAATTTCTATACACGCTTTGGGCACTGATCGCCCGTGCAGCCAAATAGAGATCGTCGTAAGCGTTATCGGAGAGCTTGAGCAGCAGTCCCCCAGAGAGACTGGTGAAGCTGCGCGGGTTCCACAAGTCGCTGAAGCCCGAGATCCAGCCGCCAATTTCAATAGCCAAGAGATCGCTGACCCAGTATTGCAGAGTGAGCGCCGAGCCCAGCGCGGGCTCGGTATCGCTGGGTGCAATCGGCATGAGGGCTTGCGGCAGAAAGCGTGCCCCAACACCAAAGCCGCGATCAGCCGAGAGATTTTCCGGCTGCTGAGCCCAACTAGCCCCGACCGTCCCGACAACCAACAAGAACGCAACGCTGCCGACGACAAAAAAGCGTTTCATGGTTACTCCTTGTGATGACAAAATTATAGACGATAGTCGCCCTCGTGCGCCACTTCGAGAAAAGCAGCTAACAGATCAATAGAAGCCTGAATGTCGTCCTTGTGCGCCGCTTCGACGACCGAGTGCAAGTATCTTGTGGGAATGGAGATCGTTATCGCGGCGACGCCCTCACGGGTCATTTGAATCGCTCCGGCGTCGGTGCCGCCGCGGGGTAGGATCTCCATCTGATATTTAATCTTTTTTTTCTCGGCGATCTCGCGCATCTTGCGGACGAGTTTGGGATTCGATATCGAGAGCGAGTCTTTAATTTTGATGGCCGCTCCGGCCCCCAATTTCGTGACGTGCTCGTGCTCGCCCGCGCCTGGCACGTCGCTGGCGACGGTCACGTCTAAAGCGATGCCGATGTCCGGCGCGATGTTGAAGCTTGACACCCGCGCCCCACGAACCCCGACTTCTTCTTGAGTCGTGGCGACAGCGTAAATATCGCCAACGTGCTTTTTCGCTCTCTTGACGGCCTCGATCATTACGTAAACACCAACGCGGTCGTCCAACGCCTTGCATGAGACAAGGTTGCCCACTTCGGTAAAATCCTGTTGGAGCGTGACGAAGTCCCCGATTCTCACGCGCTGTTTGACTTCCTCGGCGGGCAGCCCTACGTCAATAAAGAGGTCCTTCAGTTCGAGCGGTTTCTTGCGCTCCTCTTCGCTCAAGATATGGGGAGGCTTGGAGCCGATGATCCCCAGAAGGTCGCCGCTATCGGTGTGCACTAGAACTCGCTGAGCCATCAGCACACGGGGATCAAAGCCTCCGACGGGATCTATTCTCAAAAACCCGTTCTTTTCATCTATATGAGGGACCAGAAAGCCGATCTCGTCCATGTGCGCGGCGATCATCACTTTGGGGCCGCGCCCGCTGCCCTTTTTCAGAGCGATGACGTTGCCGAGGGTATCCGTGCGAATTTCGTCCGTCACTTTTTCCAATTCGCGCATGACTAGCTGGCGCACGGCCTCTTCACGTCCCGGCACGCCATGGGCCTCGCACAGCTTCTTGAGCAGTTCCATGTTCTAGATCACCTTGCTTTAGATTTTCGTGATCTTTAACGGTAGCGCAGGGCAAGCCGTAAGTCAAATCAGCGTGTGTTTTCCTGGCCCTGTAATGAATCAAGAGATAGTTACAACTTGACAACTTTGGAGAATTGTGCTACAGTTTTGACCTCACGAGAGTTGGAGTTTGCTTTCCACTCACGTGGTGGTGCCCAATGTTCAGAATCTTTATTCTCTCTTATCGCACTAGGCTAGAGCACTAAGAGTCTAGCCGGTGGGGCATTCCGTCACGCGCCCGGTCACCACCCCCGGGCTAGTTTTCCTCTTTACCGTTCTAGTCAACCGACGATCAGGGTTCCCCCGCTTCGGGCTTTGGTGCCTGGCTTTTGGGGTGAACGGAATTCTCTTCTCTCTCATCCGGAAAGGAGTTTTCTCATGTATCACGTGGCGCTCAACGTACAAAATATTACCAAATCGTTCGCCAGCGAAGAACCGTTGCTCAGGCGCTTGCGCCAACGTAACGGGAAGATCTTGGCAGTCAACAATGTCAGTTTTCGGGTCGAGCGCGGCGAGATTTACGGCATTCTGGGACCTAACGGATCGGGCAAGAGCACGCTCATTCGGTGTATCGCGACGCTCTTGATCCCCGACACCGGCAGGATTGAGATCTTCGGGCATGACATCCAGAAAGAAGAGATGCTCGTCAAGCGACTGATCAATCGGGTCTCAGTAGATGCAGCGTTCTTTAAGAAACTCTCAGCATTGGAGAATCTCATGTATGCCGCTCGGCTCTACAACATGGACGGTCCGACGGCACGCCAGAGAATCAAAGCGATCTTGGAGCGTTTGGGGATCAAAGAGCTGCATCAACCGTTGGAGCACATGTCGCGGGGGATGCAACAAAAGGTCGCGATTGCAAGGGCGTTCTTGAGCTCACCCACTCTCTTGCTCCTAGACGAGCCGACGACGGGGCTTGATCCTCGGTCCAAGCGCGAGGTGCAAGAGTTCGTGCTAGCAGTGCGCGAGCAGCACGACGCGACGGTGCTTTTGACGACCCACGACATGGACGAAGCCGATAAACTCTGCGACCGCGTCGCGATTATAGACAACGGGAAGATCATCGCCGAAGATACGGCGCAGGGCTTGAAGAACCTCATTCGAGATCGTGTCCTCAACCCGACGCTGGAGGACGTCTTTATGGAGTTGACAGGCAAGCACTTGGTGACAGAAGAAGATTTAGTTTCTGAGTCTAACAGCTAAATGTTTGAATCACGGAAAGCACGGAAGAATAACTGAAGACACGAAAGGCTGTTTTCCGTGCCTTCAGTGCTCCCACAGTGCCTTCCGTGATTCCAAGGAGGTCCCATGAGCTTCTGGAAACGCGAACTGCGGGCGACGTATGCGTTCGTCGAGCGCAATTGGAACTTAGTCAAACGCTACTGGGGGTGGGAAGTCGTCTGGATCACGTACTCGATTGTCAATTCGTTAGCGATCACGTTCATTGGGGCCGGGATGGAGAAAATCAGCGGCCAAGCTGTAGACACGGAGTACTTGATTCTCTATCTCTTGGTCGGGACGCTAATCTGGTCGTATCTGTCTGTGGTCTTCGACTCGATCAGCGAGATGATCGCCTGGGAGCGCTGGGAGGGAACGATTGAGTACACTTTTATGGCGCCGGTCTCGCGCCCGACGCATATGATCGGCACGACGCTCTTCTCGGTCAGCTACGGGATTTTGCGAACGCTGATCATTCTGGGCGTGGTGACGTTCTTCTTTCAAATAGACTTGAGCAAAGCAAACCTCGTCGGAGCGATGATTTTATTGTTAATCGGGAGCGTCTCGTTCATTGGGTTCGGGATCGTGGCGGCGGTGCTGCCGTTGCTCTTCCCGGAGCGGGGCTCGCAGATGACGCACATCATCGAAGCGTTATTATTGCTCATCAGCGGGATTTACTACCCGATTAGTGTACTGCCCGATTGGCTACAGAAAGTCTCGATGTTCTCGCCGGCGACGTACGTGCTCGAGGCGATGCGCGAAGCTATTCTGTACGGCAAGAGCACGGTAGAACTCTTGCCTTACGCTTGGCCGCTCGTGGTGATGGGGTTTGTCACGATTCCCTTTGGGCTGTTGGTCTTCGGGATTGTGGAGCGATTTGCCAAAAAGACGGGACGGCTGAAGCGGAGCGGCTAAAAGCAGCTAGTCCCTGCTGCCTAACGGCTCTGAGCTGAGCCGCCGTGCGGAGTGTGGTCCGCTCCAGCGAGCGGTTAGCCCGCCGCGCCCCTGCTATGAGAAGAAACGCTCGTAGTCCTCATGACTCCCAATCCAAAACCACGTCACCGTATCCCCTTCAAGGACACCCACAGCACGGTAGCCGTGTGTGATTCTCACAGACCAGACGTTTTCATCACGGTGGATGCATTTGAAATGCAGAGAAGGATGAAAGTGATTCTGTGTCCATAAACGATAGGCTTTCCTGGCCCTGCGCTTGATGTCTTCGTCGAGAGACACATAGGCTGTCCAAAAGGATGGCAGGGTGGCCGATTTCATAATTGGTCATAGTCCAGTGGTTTCGCCTGTCCTTCGGCAATTTCTTGCCTAGCACGGCGTGCAGCCGCCACCAGTTGGGCTTGCGTTCGCTTGAACAGATCATCCCATACCAATTCGTCTTGCAAGTCTGCAAGATACTCGCGCAGGTGCTTCACCACCTGGTCCTGTACCGTTTCCGGCAAGGATTCCAGCATTTTTACCACCGTAGTAATTGCAGGAGATGCCATGGTCAAAACTCTCCTTCAAAAAGGTCTATCTGTGTCCCGCACATTGATTTTACCGCCCCTGGCCCATCTCAACAAGGCGGGCTAACGGCTCGCCGATAAGCTGCGGGCGCCGCAGGCGACCGTCAGCTTCATCGGCTTGTTAGGCGGCCGGTTCAACTGACTTCCTGCACGCCGACCGTGTAGCGACCCCAATCCGCAACGACGGCGCGTTCCATCGGAATACCATGCGCCGAGCACACTTGCGCGAGGGCACGGAGGATCGACTGATCCATTCGGGAGCCGATGATCAGCCGATGGACGGGCTTGGCTAGTTCGTAGAACTGCGCGCGTGTCGTGATCCTGACCTCTCGCTCATACCGCCACGCCGTGGTCTTCCTGGTCAGGGCCGCGCAGACTGCCGCGTCAACTCCCGCGGCAAGATAGTCGGACAGGAAGACGAAGTCATCGCTGTAGATAACGGTGCTGGCATCTGTCGGCGGTATGGATACCTCGATGGCTACACCCCTGTCTCCAGCGGCGTAGTGCGCCCAAAGAAGATCGTGATCGAAGGTCTTGCAGAGCGAGCACACCCGCCACTCGGAGATCGCCTTGGACACGCTCAGGCCAAACTCGAAGAGTGGAACCTCTCTGCCGCGATCGTTGCCAACCCGAATGTCGGCCTCGCGGATGTCGTTGAGACTCCTCGCGTCCGCGCACCACAGCCGTCGGTTCACGAGGATGTCCGTGACCCTGTCGAGGTTCTCAACCGATCGAAACTTGTAGACCTTCATCCGGGTCGCCGTTCCCTCCGATTCCGCACCCAATGGGTTTTCGGTGAGTTGGCGATGGGCTCGTCGGATCATGAAATCACGATCCACATCGACAGGAGAATCATGCTGGCGAGAGTCACGTAGAACGGCCAGATCGAGAACGAGCGAAGGGAACTTGCGAAGGCCCTCGGAAGCGACCCCTTCGGGGTAATCGCGTAGAGGTCTGCGGCAATGACCCGGCCACCATGAACCTTGTTGATGAACTCGTTGTACGAAGCCCTGAAGCATCGCTCAAGCGCCAGGTAGTACGTGTCGAGCACGAGGAACAACAGCGTCGGAATGGCTGCGATCAAGGCATAGGCAGGCTTCCCCTTGTCAGCCACGATCACGAGGATGGCCGCTACGAGAGTGATGCACCACGCCTTGCAGGACGCGCTGTTGGAGGCCATTCGCTGGATGACTGATTGAGCGATGCCCAGGTGCGCCTGAACGGCCGGCGAGTCCTCTCGATACATCCGATCCTCTGGCATACTCACCTCACAACTCTCAAGCGTTGTTCCGAATGCGCACCGCTTCCTCCACCCAATCTGCGAGGTTCAGTAGATCACAATGAGGTTCAGAGTGCTCTTGAAAAGCGAGCATGTGCGGCCCATACTGCCTCCGAACATCTTCACAGGAGGTCAGCTTATGCGAGCTCGCACATGCCCAACGACCAGCGTACCCCAAGCCGTGCCTGGGAGCAATGGCCCCATCCCCAACCTCACCGCCCCGGAAGTCCTCAGTCAGGCTCTGGCC
>JBBIUX010000036.1:0-20517 GCA_037440025.1 Candidatus Fraserbacteria bacterium
CTATCCTACACAGCGAACGTCGAGACCCAATGCCAAGTTCCAGTAAAGCTCCACGGGGTCTTTCCGTCCTGCCGCGAGTCACCGGCGTTTTCACCGGTGCTTCAATTTCACCGAGCCCATGGTCAAGACAGCGCTGGGATAGTTATACCATTCATGCGCGTCGGAACTTACCCGACAAGGAATTTCGCTACCTTAGGCATTTCTGTTAGCTTCATGTCGCCATGAAGATCGGGCCATATCTTCACTGTGTGAAAGTGTCCGGCATACGGCCTCTGAGGATTCTATCCACAACTTCTTGGAGTGTTCTCTTGCGTTCCTTCCCCTTGCTGGCTGGGTTCATCGCATACGCCTTCTCGACGATGCGTACCAGTCCTTCAGGGGTCAGATGCTCCTTGCGGTCTTCCATGGCTTCTACGATTTCTTTGAAGCGTAAGAACACATCCCGCTTCGCGGAGTAGACCATGTACTTTTCAAAGAAGGGAATAACTTTTTCTTTGAGGCTTCGTCTGCTAACAATCGAAAAGACCAACACTCCCTCGCTACCGGACTTGGGCGCAATGCGCCCTGTGCCAAAGATTTCTTTGGCCAATTGCAATAGTTGAACCCCGCTTTTATGTTGGTACAAGAAAAATTCGGGATCAACTAAATACCTAAACCGGGACGTTGGGCAGGTCTTCATCGAGACACACAGACTGCCTTCCCCTTCAATGAAACCCGCGAGGAACCATTTTTTGGCTTCGGCTATGGATAGTCTTTCCTGCTGATTGGCTCCACCCATGCGTTGTCACCTCACTTGGTAGCATAGGATACACGAGCTGTTCCAGCATATAGCCGGATTTTATAACGGCCGTTCAGTAGCAGAACCACCGTTATAGTTACGGCCGGCCTTCGCTGGGGCTTCAGTTCGGGGCGTGAACCCCTCCCCTTGACCTTCCAGCAGTGGCCAGGTCTCACACCCTATACGTCCTCTTGCGAGTTTGCAGGGTGCTGTGTTTTTACTAAACAGTCTCCCCAGCCTGCTCTCTGCGGCCCCCTCAGACATCGCTGCCCTACACGGGGCCTCCCTTCTTGCGAACGTACGGGAGCATTTTGCCGAGTTCCTTGACCATGGTTCTCTCGCCCACCTGAGCATACTCTGCCCGCCTACCTGTGTCAGTTTACGGTACGGTCTCTCTTCGATTCCCTAGAGGCTTTTCTCGGCCCCTGATCGCTCTTCCTTCGGTTCCGTAGAACCTCCGTCTGGACTCGACTTGACCCGGACGCGGATTTGCCTACGCCCGGACGCCTTGTCTTTGACACGGGCACATCCGTCCGCCCGCTGAAGCTACCTGAGGCGTGTCCCCTTGGTCAACACCGAAAAGAGGGGCCGGAATATTAACCGGCTGTCCATCGCCTACCCCTTGCGGGTTCAGCTTAGGGCCGCCTAACCCTGGGTGGATGAGCCTTCCCCAGGAATCCTGAGGCATACGGTGGGTGAGTTTCTCGCTCACCTCGCGCTACTCATTCCTGCATTCTCTCTTCCGCTTCGTCCGCCAGAGCTTTCGCTCTGACTTCAGCCTACTGCGGAATGCTCCTCTACCGCCAGGCTTCGCCTGGACCGTCAACCATGCCGCCACAGGCGGCATGATGAATAGTCCAGACGGAGTCTGGCCCGTGGCTTCGGCGCCGAGCTTCACTCCCGCTGAATCTTAGGCGCACCCCCGCTCGACTGGTGAGCTATTACGCACTCTTTAAAGGGTGGCTGCTTCTAAGCCAACCTCCCAGCTGTCTGAGCAGGCGCACATCCTTTCTGACTTAGCTCGGTCTTTGGGGCCTTAGCCGACGATCTGGGCCGTTTCCCCCTCGACAGATAAAGGTTATCCCCTACCGTCTGACTCCCGGCAGATACACGTCGGTATTCGGAGTTTGGTTGGAATTGGGTTGCCCCGCATCCATCTAGTGCTCTACCCCCGACGCTTAACGGCCGAGGCTAGTCCCAAAACTATTTCGAGGAGAACAAGCTATCACCGGGGCCCGTCTGGCTTTTCACCGCTACCCACGACTCATCCCGAAACTATTCCACGTTTATGGGTTCGGCCCTCCACCAGGTGTTACCCTGGCTTCAGCCTGGTCATGGGTTGATCGCCCGGCTTCGTGCCTATCGTACGTGACTGTGGCGCCCTGTTCGGACTCGCTTTCGCTACGGCTGCGTCCCACCAACGAGACTTAGCCTTGCCACGCGCGATAGCTCGCAGGATCATACTGCAAAAGGCATGCCGTCAGGCCGCCGGCTCTGCCATTGGGCATCTTGCGACACCCAGGGCTGAGGGTCGGCGGGACCCTCCGACTGTCTGTGAGCGGATGGTTTCAAGTTCTCTTTCACTCCCCTTCCGGGGTTCTTTTCACCATTCCCTTGCGGTACTGGTCCACTATCGGTCAGCTGGTAGTATTTAGCCTTGGAAGGTGGTCCTCCCAGATTCACGCCATAACACGGGTACGACGCTACTTAGGCACGGCCCACAGTCGTTTGTCCTTTCGCCTACGAGACTATCACTCTCTCTGGTCGCTCTTTCCAGTGGCTTGACTAGCAGTTCGGCTAGAACTTGCGATCTGTGAAGTTGGACCGGCCTGCAACCCCCCTGCAAGAAACTTGCAGAGGTTTAGGCTCTTCCGCCTTCGCTCGCCGCTACTAACGGAATCTCCAAAGCCATCACTCGTGCACTATTTATAAAAAATAGACGCACGAGCGATGACTTTGCGTATCTTGATTTCTTTTCCTCGGGGTACTGAGATGCTTCACTTCCCCCGGTTCGCTTCGAGCACTTATGGATTGGGCGCTCGATACCGCACCTTCCGTGCGGTGGGTTTACCCCATTCGGAGATCCGCGGATCAAAGCCTGCTCGACGGCTCCCCGCGGCTTATCGCAGTCTGCCACGTCCTTCATCGCCTCCAGCTGCCAGGGCATTCACCGTCCGCCCGTACTGAGTTTGCGCGATGTAATGCACTCTATTCACTTTTCAAGGATCGAAAATGAACGCCCCTATTTCGAGCGTAGAGGTACTGGGTATTATAGCACGGGGGGACAACAATGTCAAGGCGATGCGGAGGGCATCACCGATTGCTTTTCTGAAGCTCTCGTCTGAAACTATACGGAGTGTGAAAGGTCCCCGAGATCACCCTCCAAGCGCAGAGGGGCATCCCCCCATAGCCCTTCAAGATCGTAGAAACGCCTCAGGTCTTTCTGAAAGATATGAACAATGAGATCGCCGTAGTCTAAGACGATCCAGTTCTTCGATTCCCACCCTTCTGAACGCAAGATCTCCCGTGGCAATTTCTCTAATATACTGTCGGCGATGGCTTTGACTTGCTTGGGATTGTCTCCCTGGGTGATGACAAAGAAATCTGTGGGGATAGAGAACTCTCGCATGTCTAAGATCACCGTCTGCTCCCCCTTCTTCTCCGCGATGAGCGCGATGATCTCTCGCAGGGTTCTTTCTGTATCGAGCTCGAGGGCTTCGATCTCCATTAATTTATTATTATTATTTTTCTGGGAGCTGGAAATCATGTCCAAGGATGAGAATCACGTCGGCGCCCTCGCCGGTCACGCCTTTGATCCCCAAGCCCCGCATCGTGGCGGCCACCTCATCGGGCTTGACGACTTTGAAGAGACTGCGCAGGCTCCGCTCTTTCAGGAGCTCTATTTTTCTGGGGGCACTCGTTATATCTATAATATAGCTGTCTGTATAATCGAAACGGTCGGCGTTGCCGACATGTACAACCGAAAACCCTTCGCTGCGCAACAGTTCGCTGACCCGACGGGCCAACCCCGTTGCCCCTGAACCGTTGAGCACTTTGATACGCACTTCATCCGCCGTTACTATGTCGAGCCCACGGAGCATCTTATTGACCAACTGTGCCGTGCGCACTGGATCAGGTTCGATGTAGCAGCCCCCTTCTTTGGGTGGCTTACAGACCGATTCTCCCGGAACTTGCTTGATCTGCACGTGTTCGGGGCGCAGGTTTTGTAGCCTCTGGGCCAAGCGATATAGCGAGACGGGAGCCAAGTTTGTCTCGATGTGCTGGTGGGCGGTCGTGACCATCTGCTGCAAACCGTCAAGCGATTTTTCACGTACTCCTTGTCGTAGAAAAGCCTCCAAGAGCTGGCGCTGGCGTTGCAGCCGACCTAAGTCGCCCGTGATATCGTCCCGATAGCGTATATACCCTAGAGCCGTCTTGCCATTCAAGCGTTGGTTTCCAGCAGGGATATCAATGGGAGGCTTAGTCTTGTCGTCTTTCAGTGGCCTTTCCACGTTGACTGCCACGCCTCCTGCCAAATCCACGAGCTTTGCAAATCCGTTATAGTCCACGACGACATAATACTTAATATCTATGCCCAGAAAATTCGAGATGACCCTTCGCGCCAGCTCGGCTCCGCCGAACGCGTAGGCGGCGTTCGCCTTCTCTACGCGCCCATCAGGAAATTTCACATGCGTATCACGTGGGATCGCTACAAGACGCAGATCGCCTTCACGGAGGCTGGCGACCAAGAGCGTATCGCTGCGTTGAGCTGATGCCCCTTCTACATAATCAAGTCCTAATACTAAGACCTGAACACGCTCTTCTAATGGGGGAGATTCGACACGGCTCTTAAACCACCAATAGCCAGCAGCGCTCACTGCAACAGAAAGAAGCAAGAGAAAGGAAAGAACGAGAACTCGACGCCGTTGTATGGCTTGTCTTCTCCGACTGTGGATCACTTTCACCTCATTGATATTAAGAATAGCGCAAGTCACGCTCAAAGTCAACCCCTATTCCTCGAAAAACACGGGCGCGAGTAGGGTCGCTTGTCCCGCTCCTGTTGGGAACTTCGTCCTGCACGGCGAGTATATAGTGACCGTGAAACACAGAACCGGACGGCAGACCGAAGATAAAAGCACTGCGTCCAAGACCTCCACGCTTCTGCTATAATAGCGTCGGGGCCGAAAGCCTACAGGACACCGGGAGGTGACCAGCAATGGAAAGCATCGTGCGTGAGATCACGCGTGAGCTCAAAGAAGCCCAAGTTCGTGATAAGTATCGTCCCATCGCGTTTGAAGAGTATTTGAAGATGGTCTTTGAGGATCCCCGATTGGTGCGCAATGCGTACCAACGGTTGTATGACATGATCCTCAGCCATGGCACACATATCGCCAAAGTACACGACAAAGAGACGATTCGATATAACTTTTTTGATGACCCCTTCGGCAAGGGCGAGGATGCAATTTACGGCATTGACGAGGCCCTGAAAAATCTGGTGGACACGCTCAACGCGGCAGCCAAAGGCTTGGGACCCGATCGCCGAGTCATTCTGCTGCACGGACCTGTAGCGACAAGTAAGTCTACTATCGGTCGGCTCTTTCGCCGCGGGCTCGAAGAGCACTCCAAGACCGAGGATGGCCGCCTGTACACGTTCGAGTGGGATGTCTCGGATTTTCACGATGAGCCCACAGATGTCATTCCCTGTCCAATCTTCGAGGAGCCGCTGCGGCTCATCCCCCAAGAACAGCGCACGCGCATTGTCCAACAGCTCAACGAGATATTCAGAGAAAGATATCACGCCGAATATGAGCTGCGCGTCGAAGGGGATCTCTGCCCGAAGTGTCGTTTCTACTTCAATCGCTTGATGAAACTCTACGAGGATGAGCTTGACAAAGTCTTGGCGCACGTCACCGTGCGGCGCTTAGTCTTGAGCGAGAAGGATCGCCGAGGCATCGCTACTTTTGAGCCCAAAGATAAGAAAAACCAAGACGAAGAAGAACTGACCGGCGGGATGAACTGGCGCTTGGTACAGGTCTACGGCAGCGACTCTGACCCCCGTGCGTTCAATTATGACGGCGAGCTGTGCGTCGCCAATCGCGGCGTTTTTGATGGCGAAGAACTGCTGAAGCTCCAAGAAGAATTTCTTTATGACTTCTTGCACGCGACGCAGGAGCACGTCATCAAGCCTAAGAAGAACCCCCGCATTGACATCGATACGGTCATCTTAGGACGCACCAATAACCCAGAGTACAAGCGCGTCAAGAGCAATGAAAAGATGGAAGCATTTAACGACCGCACGCGCAAAATTGATATCCCCTATGTGCTGCGCAAGTCCGACGAAGTGCGCATCTACAGAAAATTCTTTGGCAAGAATCGTGTCTGGGGCAAGCATATCGCCCCGCACACCTTGGAGATGGCAGCGCTCTGGGCTGTGTTGACCCGCCTAGAAGAGCCCGGCGCGGACATTTCGGTTCTGCAAAAAGCCAAGGTCTACGATGGTGAGTCTATACCGAACCGCACTGTTGATGTCAAAAAGCTCATGGAGGAAGGCCGGGGCGAAGAAGGGTTCTTCGGCATCAGCCCGCGCTATGTGATTGATATGATCAGCAAGGCATTAGTCAATGACGTCGAGGGCTGTATCAACCCGTATCGCGTGCTGGCGATGTTGGAAGATAATCTCCCCCATCACTCCAGCATTGATGAGAACTGTGTGGAAGAATACAAAGAGTATATTGAACAAGTGAAGGAAGAGCTGTCAGCCATCTGCCAGGAAGAAGTCCGTCGTGTCATTAGCCATGACCCTGATGAACTGCGCCAAGTCGGGCAAAAGTACTTAGATCATGTCATGGCGTATCTCAACGATGAGAAGGTGGAAGATCGCTACACCGGCGAGGAGATGGAGCCGGACGAAGAGTTCATGCGCTCTATCGAAAAGCAGATCGGAGTCACCGAGGCGCAGAAAGATGACTTTAGACAAGAGATTTCTAACTGGATCAGCGAGCGTGCCCGCAAAGGCGAGCAGTTCAACCCCGAACAGAACGACCGTTTGCGCCGGGCGCTGGAGAAGAAGCTCTGGGAAGATAAGAAGCACAATATCAATTTTACAGCGATGGTCAGCGACAAGACCACCGATCCGGAGCACAAGCGTCGCAAGGCCGAATGGATCGAGCGCCTCAAGAGTGAGTACAAATACTGCGACGTCTGTGCCGAGAACGTCATTGACTATGCCGGCGCGGAGGTCGCGCGCGAAGAACTCGAAGAACGCGAGAGCCGCATCAGCTAAAGCGTACCGGAGTGCGTCGTGCCCCTGCTATATATAATGATGGTGGGGCGCTGAGGAGGTTGAAATAATGCCCAAGCGCATCTTGAAAGATCTTGAACGCTTCAAAAAGATCGTGCGTGGCGAGATCCGCAAGAATCTCAAAGAACTCATTGAGACCGGATCGATCGTGGGGCAAAAGGGTGGCGATATCGTCAAAGTGCCCATTAAATCCATCCGAATTCCTCAGTTCCGATATGACCCACACGAGCAAGGCGGCCTCGGAGCAGGCGACGGTGAGATCGGTGAGCCAGTCCAGTTCGATCCGGACCACAACGGGGTGGGACAAGCCGGTCAGGGGCCGGGGCCGCACTTTCGTGAAGTCGAAATCGAAGTCCGCGAGCTGGCCGAGATCCTAGGCGAAGAGTTGGAACTGCCTAAAATTGAACCGAAGGGCCACAAGCACGTTCTCAGCGGGAATGAAGAATATGAAGACGTCTCGATCGTCGGCCCGAAGGCGCTCTTAATGAAACGCCGGGCTTTTCAAAAAGGACTGTTGCGGCAGATGCTTATGGTGGGCACCGACTGCCACAAAATGCCCGATGCCGTTATTGTGACGCCAATTAAAGAAGATATGCGCTATCTCTACAGCCAGCCCAGCGAATCGCCGGAGGCCAATTGCGTGATTCTCTTTATGCGCGACGCCTCCGGCTCGATGTCCGGAGAGAAGACCGAGATCATCCGCCAAGAAAACTGGTGGATTGATCTGTGGCTGCGCACAAATTATAAAAACGTAGATAGGGTTTATATCTTGCATGATTACGAAGCCCAAGAGGTCAACGAAGATGATTTCTACAGTCTCAGCACCGGTGGCGGCACACGGATCAGTGCCGCGTATGAATTGTGTGACCGCATTATTGACCGGCGCTATGACCCGCGGCATTGGAATATCTATGCGTTTCACTTCAGCGATGGTGAAAACTGGATCGGCGACACCGAAAACGCTTGTGTGCCACTCTTACGTGACCAGCTCCTATCCAAAGTCAATCTCTTTTGCTATGGGCAGGTGACGCTGGGCCGGCGCTCGCCGGGCCTGCACTTGGTGAAGCTCAAAGAGCGCATGGAAGAGCATGACCGTCTGGTCACGTCGATCATCTCAGATCGCGAAGATATTTTACGGTCCATTAAAGAGTTCTTAGGCAGGGGACGTTAAAACAGTTGTACGTGGCAGATGTGAGGATGCACAGATGATAGCGAAGAAAGTTCGTGAACTGGAGAGACTGCGCACGGAGGCGCGACGACTTGCTGAGTGTGCAGGGCTGGACCCGTGGCCCGTGGTCTTTGGCATCGTGGATTACAGCCAGCTCAACGAATATTCGGCCTACGACGGCTTCCCCGAACGGTTCCCGCACTGGTCCTTCGGCATGAGCTATGACTATTTCCGCAAACGCTCAGCTTATTCGGGGTGGTGGACCTATGAATTAGTGCTGAACACCAATCCGGCCATCGCCTACTTGCGCGAGAGCAACACACCCCTGGAAAACAAGGGGGTCATGGTTCATGTGTACGGACATGTTGACTTCTTTAAGCATAATCGCTGGTTCACGAAAACCCCGAAGGACATGATCAAAATCATGCACACGCACGCCGAGCGCATCGAAGAATATATGAACAAGTACGGTGTGACCGAAGTGGAGTCTTTTGTCGACAAGGCGCTCTCTCTTCAGTATGAGATCGACCAGCATGCTCCTTTCATCAAACGCCGGTGGGGCCGACAGGTTCTTGACGAACAGGAGAAAGAGCCCGTCCGCATCCCCGTCAAGCGCGACTATATGGAACGCTTCGTCAACCCGCCCCAATGGGTCGATGAACGGAGAACCAAGCTCAAGCAAGCCCAAGAAGAAGTCAGACAGCTCCGGGATGAGACGGACCTGGCCAAACCACACAAAGATGCCTTGTGGTTCATCATGAAGCACGGGCGGTTGGAAAACTGGCAAAAAGATATCTTGGCTATGGTTCGCGAAGAATCGTATTATTTCGTCCCGCAAATTCAAACAAAAATCATGAACGAAGGCTGGGCCTGTGTCGTCGCAGGCACGCTCGTGTTCACCAATCACGGGCTTATCCCCATTGAAGAGATCGTGACGGGGCAGAAGACGCTGTGGGTCAGCGATGGAGAGCGCTTGAGAAAGATCTATGATTGGGCGAGATTCCCCCATCGCGAGATCATGACAGTGCGCACACGACGCGGATTGACGCTCGCTGGCTCGCTCACCCATCAGATTCTCACGGCCGATGGAACCTGGAAGCGCCTCGATGAGGTCAAGATCGGGGATAGGATACACCTAGGAGCAGGCTTGGGCACCTGGGCTCCCTACTATGTGCCCCAGATCGGAAGAGCTGTCCAGCGCCTGACCCTCGCAGATGTAGCAAAACAGGCGGGCGTCTCCGTAGACACGGTGATACGGTACCGTCGCGGGTGGGCCGTCCGAAAACCTACAGAGATCGCCGCAGCTCTGGCAGTGTATGAAGAGACTGTAACTGGTGCCGTGCAGCGACGGCGCACTGCCATTCGCCTCCCGCCGGTCTTGAATGAAGAACTTGCTGAGTTTCTTGGCTATCTGATGGGAGATGGGCATATAAGCCGAGTGAAGCATGTCGTTGGGTTTACCAGCGGGGACTGGGAGCAGGCGCAGCGCTTCAAAGAAGTGGGGGAGAAGCTTTTTGGCTTAGCTGGGCAGCTCCGGCGCGCTGGGGGGCGCTGGCGCGTCTCGTTCTACTCGCTCAACCTCATAGACTTTCTGGAATATCTGGGTATGAAGACCGGCCGGTCAGCCCCCTTGAAAGAAATCCCCTCGATGATCTTGCGCTCTCCAGGGTCGGTCGTCGCTGCGTTTTTGCGTGCCTATTTCGACTGCGACGCCCATGCTGGTCCTCAAGGGGTTATTCTGTCAACAGCAAGCGAGTCTTTAGCCCAGAGCACTCAATTGCTCTTGCTCAATTTTGGGGCGTTGTCGCGCCGTCGTCGCCAACGGGACGGCACCTGGCATGTCCACATCGCGGGATTTTCAGCCCTCGTCTTTCAGGAGAAGCTAGGCTTTGGCTTGACGCGCAAGCGCCAGCTGCTCGCGGACTATCTCAACGCCCATCGGTTCTTCAAGCGAGAGGCCTGGGAAGATGAGATCATCGCTCTGGAGCGAGGCTATGCGGATGTCTATGACATCTCTGTCGCAGGGTCCCATCGGTATGCTGCTGCAGGCTTAATCAATCATAATAGCTACTGGCAATCGAAACTGATGGCCGAGTTTGCCCAGCCCGATGAATTCGTAGACCACGCAGATATGATGAGCAAGGTGCTTGCCGGAGGGGTGCTCAATCCCTATGCGTTAGGGAAGCTGATCTGGGAGGACATCAAAGAGCGTTGGGACAAGGGTCGCTTCGGGCGCGACTGGGAGTTGTGCAAAGACCCTGAAAAGAAGAAAAAATGGGACACCAAAGCGAAACTGGGCACGGAGAAACTCTTTGAAGTGCGGCGCAACTATAACGACATCACGTTCTTAGCTGAATTTTTCACAGAAGAACTCTTTGAAAAACTGAAGCTCTTCACGTACGAATACATCCCTGAGACGGGGGCTTATCACATTACCTCCCGCGACTTTGCAGACGTCAAGAAAAAACTGCTCTTCCAACACACAAATCTCGGACGGCCCATGATCAAAGTCGCGACGGGCAACTACGGCAATAAGGGTGAACTCTTGCTCTTGCACTTGTTTAATGGCGTAGGACTGAATCTCGATGAGGCGAAAGATGTGCTCAAGAATATTTATTATATGTGGGGTCGCCCTGTGAATCTCAAGACCATCATCAAGAGAAAAGTCAAAGACCCTGATCCCACGCGCAATCGCATCCACCCGGAGCGGCCGCTCACAGCAGTCACGGAAGAGCAGGGAGTGCTCTTGCGCTACGACGGTGGAAGTCTGCGCGAGCTGGCTCTTGGGCCAGATGAAGTGGGAGACATCCGTCTCGATGAAGACTACAGCACGATTCCCAGGGAGTGGATCGGGTAAGTTGTGCGGCAAACCATCTCTGTTCTGAAAATTCTGGCCCTTGGGATTCTGGCGCTCTCGCTCGTTTTTATCTATTTCCAAGGGCAGGTCGCTGTCGTTCAAGACGAAAAGTATCTGTTGGGCACGTACTTTCGTATTAAAGCACAAAGTCGCTCCCGCGAACGAGCTGAGAGAGCTGTGCAAGCGGCCTTTGAGGAAGCCGAACGCCTCGCCGAGGAGTTCAGCCGTACCGGAGCGGGATCATTAGGGGAGCTCAATCGTCGGGGGTTCCAAGAGCCGGTCAAGCTTTCCGAGGATGTCATCACTGTTTTTGAGGCCGCCCAAAAATATCGCGAGCTCAGTCACGGCGCGTTCGATCCAACTATCGGCAAGCTCGTAGACAGCTGGGGATTCACCCAAGACTGGGATCGCACTGGCGTCGGGCGCGTCCCCTCCCCAGAAGTGCTTCGACCGTTGCTAGAAGACACACGCGATTTCTCAATTGATCTGGTGACAAAGACGGGACAGCTTAGCAGTGCCAGTGTCGAAATCGATTTCGGTGGCATCGCCAAGGGATATATCGTTGATCGAGTTGTAGCAATCTTGCAAGAAAGCGATCTCGATAATGCCTTGGTAGACGCTGGAGGGAACATTCGGGTCTTCAACAGCTATCCCCGTCGAGTGCTGTGGTGGGAGGACCGTCGGCCTTTTCGTATTGCCGTGCAACACCCTCGCGATGAGCAGAAAGTCTTGGGAGTGTTAGCAATCTGGGAAGATCGGGCCCTGGCGACATCGGGAGACTATCAGCGATGTTTTTTCGCCGACGTTCTGGGAAATATCTTCCCCTGTCGCTACGCTGATGAGCCCGGAAAGACGCGGTATCATCACATCATTGACCCCAAGACGGGGATGCCCGCGCGGGGCTTGATCAGTGTCACGATCTTAGCGCCAACGGCGATGGAGGCCGACGCGCTGAGCACGGCGGTCTTCGTTCTGGGGCCGGAGAAGGGACTGGAGCTCGTTGAACGCTTAGAAAACATTGAGTGTATAATGGTGACCGACGAGCGGCGCATCTTGAAATCGCCGGGGCTGGCCGATATAAACTTCCCGACGGAGTTGCCGTGAACGAGTTTTGGAGAACGGTAAACAGATATTTGACCTGGGGCGATTATATCGTGATTGGCCTTGTGTTCTTGGGGGCTGCGGCGACAGTTTCCTTGCTGCGAAGGCCTGTTGAGGCTGGAGGGCAGTGGGCCTTAGTACGCTTGGAGGGGAAGATGGTCGAGCAATTGCCCTTGACGGAGGACCGAGAGATAACGATTATCGGCCCTGCTGGAGAGACAGTCATCCAAGTGCACGCGGGGCGTGTCCGCGTGGTGGAATCACCGGGGCCGCAGCAGGTCTGTGTCCGCCAAGGATGGATTCAGAAGCCGGGCGAGGCCCTTATTTGTGTGCCCAACCGCGTAACGATAGAGATCCCCGGCAATTCCGGAATTGACGCGATCTCGCGCTAACATGCCCTTTCGCTCGAAGTTGACATCACCCTACACCCGCAGCACGCTTCCCGAAGCCTGGCTGCTCAAGAGAATTCTCTTTGCGGCTCTGCTGGCGCTGGGAATCGTGCTCTATGTCTTAGAAGGGCTCTTCCCGCCACTGGTGCCCGTGCCGGGGGCCAAGTTAGGGTTGTCCAATATTTTAGTGCTCTTCACCATGCTCTTCCTGGGGTACGGGGAGGGCATTCTCTTAGCTGTAGCACGAAGCATCTTGGGGAGTTTTATCGCGGGAACGCTGCTGGCTCCGGGGGCGTTATTAAGCCTATCTGGAGGGTTGGTGAGCACTCTGATAGTAGCTCTGAGTTTGCGCTATCTACGTCCGCCGTTGGGGCTTGTGGGAGTGAGCATCGTAGGGGCGATTGCGCATAACGTCACCCAGCTGTGTGTGGCGTATGTTCTGTTTATTCAGATCAAGGGGCTCTTTTACTATCTGCCGTTTATGTTGCTATTAGGACTGATCAGCGGGCTGGTGACCGGACTGATCGCTGTGTATCTCTTTGAACGATTGGGCCGCGAACTGGGATTGTCATATAATGAGAGAGCGATCAGCTGATAGCTGATGACTGAAAGCTTTATTATGATCTTGGCTGAAAGCCTCACGCGCCGCTTCGGAGACCGTATCGCTGTGGACCATCTCTCTTTAGAGATCGCAGAGGGAGAGGTCTTTGGTTTTCTGGGGCCCAACGGCGCGGGCAAGACGACCACCGTGAGGATGCTCGCGGGGCTCTTGGCGCCGACTGCTGGACGGGCTATGGTCGCTGGCGTTGATCTGTGCGCTACCCCCCAGCGTGTCCGGTCCATAGTAGGCATATTGACTGAACACCCCGGGCTCTACGAAAAGCTCTCGGCCTGGCACAATCTCAAATTTCACGCCGACCTGCATGATCTTCCCCGCCCGCACGAGCAGATCGAAAAGTATCTCAGACTGCTCGGCCTGTGGGAGCGCCGCTTCGACCCCGTCGGGGCTTTCTCTAAAGGCATGAAGCAAAAACTAGCTATTGCGCGGGCGCTCTTGCACGAACCCAAAGTGCTCTTTCTCGATGAACCGACCTCGGGGCTCGACCCAGAGTCCGCGAAGACCGTGCGCGACTTTATCGCCCAGCTTGCCTCAGAGAGGCGCACGATCTTCCTATGCACACACAATCTCTATGAAGCCGAGCAGCTCTGCACGCGCCTCGGATTAATCAAACAGCGTCTCATCAGGGTCGGCTCGCCCCAGCAGCTCAAGCGCGACCTCTACGGGCGCCAGATCGTTATAGACCTCAAGGAGCCGCTGTCACTTGCTGGGGAAGCATTGCAGTTGCCCTTCGTGCGGAGCGCGCAAGCCAACGGCAGGCAGCTTTTTGTCGAGCTGGACGACCCCGAACGACACAACCCTGCGCTGATCCGCAGGCTCCTGGAGCTGGGGGCGCAGATTCAGTTTGTGCGCGAACACGATCGCTCTCTCGAAGAGGTCTATCTGGAACTGGTTGCGGAGGAGCAAAAACAATGAACAAGCGCGTGAGGGTCTTGATGCTCAAAGAATGGCGTGAAGCACTGAAAAGCAGCAAGACGATTTGGATCGGGACGGTCGCCCTGCCCGCGCTCTTTCTCGGCTTTTCCGTCTATCTGATGCTGACCTTCGGTGACCTCAATGATGCCGATATCGAGAACGTACGGCATTTCGTGGGGGCGCTCTTCAATTTCCCCTTGCTCTATTTTATGATGTTCCCCATGGTCATCCCCATCTCTGTCGCCGTCTCTGCGATCATCGGCGAGAAAGAGCAAAAGAGCTTGGAGCCGTTGCTGGCAACCCCCTTGACAACCTATGAGCTCTTTCTGGGCAAGGCGTTGGCATCAATCGTTCCGGCGGTCGGCGTCACCTGGGTGGCTTTTGGGCTCTTCGGGCTATTCATGAAGCTCCTGTTGCCGCCGCAGGTGGTCACGCTCGCCCTGGGTGAATTCGGCACGGCATGGCTGCTGACGATTTTCCTCTTCACTCCTCTGACATCACTGCTGATGGCCGCAGCTTCCATGATGATCGCCACGCGTGTGAGCGACGTGCGGGCGGCATATCAGTTGAGCAGCTTCGTGATGCTCCCCATTCTCCTGCCGGCTATCTTCTTTGCGACCCAACAGGCCCTCACCAACGTCTCGTTCATCGTTTTGCTCAGCGGTGCGATCTTGCTTTTCGATCTGGTCTTGCTTCGCTTTGCCGTCAAGCTCTTCCGACGTGAAGAGATATTGACACGATGGCGCTAACACTATGTCTCTCGCGAGTCCGTCGCTGGTGCGCGATCTCTTAGTCCAGCACAAGATACGCCTGAAACAGAGCTTGGGCCAGCACTTGCTCGTTGATGAACATGCCCTGAAGAAAATTATTGCTGCTACTCAAGGAGGCCGTGATGATGTAGTCGTCGAGATCGGCGCGGGAATCGGGACGCTCACCCAAAAATTAGCGCAACGGGCTCAACGTGTTGTCGCCGTGGAGATTGACTCCCGCTTGATCCCCCTGTTGCAGGAGCATCTTCAAAGCTACTCCAACGTGTATGTGGTCCACCAAGATTTTTTGACATTCGATTTGCAGGCGGTCGCGCCGGAGCGTAAGATCACCGTCGTCGGCAACCTGCCGTACGCTCTGACAGCCCCCATTATAGAAAAGCTCGTCGAAGCGCATAAGATACTCACGGCAGCGACACTGCTGATCCAGCGTGAAGTTGCCGAAAAGCTCTGCGCTGCGCCGGGCACGCGCGCCGCTGGTGCCATCACTATCTTCGTCCAAAGCTTCGCCCATGTCCGAAAGCTGCTGTCGGTCTCGCGACACGTTTTCTTCCCTAAGCCGGACGTAGACTCTGCCCTGATACGCCTGAAATTTCGCGAGCAGCCCGTCTTTCAAGCTCCGGAAGGGCTTTTCTTGCAGGTCGTGCGCGCGGCCTTTAATTTACGGCGCAAGACGCTCAGACAATCTCTCACCCGATCACCGCTCTTGGCACTGCCCGCTCAGACAGCCCGCACAGCCTTGGAGCAAGCTCAACTCGATCCTCAGCGCCGGGGCGAGACCCTTTCTATCGAGGAATTTGATCGGCTGGCACAAGCTCTCTCTGGGATGCTCTAGCCACACGATTGCGCAGCACGCCGATCCCGACGATCTTGACCTCGACAACATCTCCGGGCGCAAGCGGCCCCACCCCTGCTGGGGGTCCGGTCGCGATCACACAGTCTCTCCGTGGAGCTCACCCAACCGCGCCCCTCCCTCAGAGAGACACCGGACCCAGCCCATGATGACTCAAGACGGGCACGAGGAGCAGTCCGCGTGATTCGGCAGGGGTCAAACGGGCGAAGGTAGTCGCTGCGGTCCGGTGACGACGGCCCAGACCTATCCCGGTCTTCCAACCCCACAGGGCATGCAAGCCTAACAACGGCGTCCAGAATATAAAAATCCAGGGAGCCCACCATCTTTGCCAGGGCTGCGGTGTGGGAGCAGGTGGGCAAGCACCAGGCAAGCCGACGGGTTTGTTGACCCCTTCCAGTTTCAGACGTTGGTCAACTCTTTGATAGGTCCCGGCAGTATCCTGCGGAGAAGAAGGGCTACACGGTGAAGGAGTCAGCGGGGGGAAGAGCGCCAGCAACATTCCATTGAACCCAAAGAGTACAATAAGGGCCAATGCGTAGAGTGCGACGTGCACGCGGATGGCGCTGGGAATTCGGGCTAAGCTCTTGGTCCATACTTGTGCATGTTCCATCTCAACGCGTCGCATGTGTGTGAGCTGTTGCCCACAGGCTTGACAGGCCAGGACATGGTGAGAGACTTCGGTCAGCGTCCAGTCGTCTGGGTCTGGAGGGCGATCTCCAACACGCCATATGTCGGGAAGGCGTCCCTTCAAATAAGCGTGTAGAATGGCTCGTGAGGGGTGCACATTCCCAGGAGCGATGTCCCGAAGCGGCTTCAGCAACTCGATAAACCAGCTATCGCTCTGATGTTCTTTCATAATGGGCTCCTTGTTTGTGTGTTATCTCTCAGCTCTTCATAAATAGCGCGCACGCGCTCTTTGACGCGCGACGGATTGAATTCCTTTCCCACTAGCTCGAAGATCTCATCCCATTTGAGATATGTGCCACTGAGTTTTTCAATGGTCAACTCGCTCAACTCGATGGCCCTGCGCTTGATTGCCTGCACGAGCAACTTTCGCTTGGAGCGATCATCGGGCGACGACTTATAGTAATGACTGAACAGATAGACGAGCAAGCCCCGCACATGGTCGGGATCATAACGGCGCTTGGCATAGCCGAAGGCCAGCCACCGTTGGGCCTGATCGAGGTCGCCATCTAAACTCAAAAGATCCTCCATCTCGCTGGGATCCAGATCGGTACACCGAATCAGATGTTCCGCATATGCCAAGCGTGCTTTTTGGCAGAGCGTGCTCAGGTCGTATTCCATGAGAGACTGCAATCCGGTGCTCGTGCACAGGACGCCGACCTGTATCCTAGCATATTATAACTATGGGCGTCCAGTTTCTGACACTTCTTGCTCGTGTCCGATTGACAGGGCTGATCTGAATAGTTATAATCCCCTTGTTGGCCGAGGTGGCGGAACTGGCAGACGCGCGGGACTCAAAATCCCGTGGTGGCAACACCGTGTGGGTTCGATTCCCTCCCTCGGCACCCCAGGGCAAAGCCAACCTGAAAAATCACCCCACTCACAGGGAGAGGACGGTGCCCCTCAAAACAAGCGAAAATCAACCGAGTCCCGTGAGTATTAAAGTCCCTCAAAGTGAATTGACTCTCACCCAAGCGACTGAGTCATTGAGGGATTGATACCAGAGTCCCCCGTTGATCTCGGCCTGCGAACGTCTCTTCTTTGCCATAGACTAGGTCTTTCTCACTGCCCCAAGCCGCGCCGTACTTCTCGACCTTGGAGCCTTCTGGGGCGTCGCTGCCGGGCCAGCAATCAACTCTGCCAAGCCAATCCTGAACACCGAGGCGATTTTGCTCAGTGTCTTGGTCTGGGCGTAGAGTTTCCCGTTCTCGATCCGGCTGAGGGTGATCCGACCGATCTTGGCCTTGCGAGCCAACTCCTCTTGAGAGAGCCCTGTCACTTCACGGTAATGCCGCACCCGTGCACCCAAGGCTTTCAGCGATAGGCGATCCTTCTCCCGCTCGGAGCGGGCAAACTCGGCGTCGCAGTAATGGCGGATGAAATCCCAGGGGATCTCTTCAGTCCCCCCGTCCATGTTGTCCACCAGGATCACATGCGGGTCGGAGAGCCGGACCGTGTTCAAGTCCAAGGTAGCAGGTTTCCCAGCCTTCTCGATCTTGCGGGCGGGCACAATCGCCACAGCCCCGTCAGCGAACCAGACGCGCAAGAGACGCTGGGCATGGTCCACCTCGACACGGACCATCAGTTTATGCGCTTGAGGCAAAAGCACCGTCTGCACCATCGCGGTCACGCTCCTCTCCCGTGGTATTGATCCCAGGCGTCTCGGACCGTCTTGGCGTGTTTGTAGAATGCTCTCAAGAGAGCTCCCTTCTTGCCCGGCGGGGACTCGTCCATAAAAGAGCCGTCGTTTAAGTTGATCCGCACCTCTTGGCCGTCGGCACAGATCACGTGCACATGGGCCGGGGGATGGTCCCGCGTGCGCACGACGAACCGGAACTCCCCTTCTTCCGCCACCGTGGGCATGGTCTATTGTATCACGGGTGATACGGAAAAGCAAACTCAATTTGACCGCGCCCTTGCCGGTGTGGTATATATTCTAACACTCGCCTTTCACGGAAGCCCGACCGTCGCCAGATCATTATCGTCTCCAGCCTCACCTGCGCGAAACATTGCCGCTCATGGGCGACCGGCACAATGGTTTAAGGGGTCAATCTTGTGCGATCCCTGGGAAAGAAAGACGCCTCGCGCACATTCGCCAGATTCAATAATTGCATCGTGAGGCGTTCAGCCCCGATGGCAAATCCCCCATGCGGCGGCATCCCGTACTGAAAGACTTCGAGATAGAACCCAAAATTGAGCGGGTCGAGGCCGCGCTTGCGAATGCTCTCCACCAGCCGCTCGTACTCATGAATGCGCTGGCCTCCCGTTGTAATTTCTAGCCCTTTATAGAGTAAATCGAAGCTCCGTGTCAACGTTGGGTTTTCGGGGTCGGGCATGGCGTACATGGGGCGTTTCTCCACGGGATAATGTGTCACAAAGAGCAGCTCGCACCCCAACTTCTCTTCAGCGTAGCGACAGAGCAGTCTCTCCGATTCCGGGTCTAAGTCTCCCGAATTGTACTTGTTAAATTTCTCTCGCAAGATCACTTGGGCTTCAGAGAGCGTGATGTGGGGAATGCGCTCCGGCACCTCGGGTACGGTTGCACCATATATCGCGAGTTCTTTAGCGCAGCGGTCTCGCGCCCGCTCGAACATGTGTCGGAGCAATCGGGCCTCGAGTGCTAATAAGTCTTGCTCGCTCTCGATGAAGCCCATCTCGATATCTAAACTGATATACTCGTTGAGATGTCGCGTGGTGCTGTGGGGCTCAGCGCGATAGACAGGCCCGACTTCAAAGACCCGTTCAAACCCAGCCCCGACAAGCATTTGCTTATAGAATTGCGGGCTCTGGGCTAAATATGCCCTGCGCTCAAAGTACTGGACAGGGAAGAGCTCCGTTCCGCCCTCAGTCCCGGAGGCAACGATCTTGGGGGTATGAATCTCTAAAAAGCCTTCGTTTATGAGAAAGTCGCGAAAGCCGTGAATCAATTCGGCTTGCACTCTGAAGATCGCACCGATTTCTGGGTTTCTTAAGCTGAGCACCCGATGGGTCAGTAACGTCTCTAGTTTTGTGTTGAGCATTTCATGGGGGCGATTGACTTGGATGGGCAAGGTGCCAGCGGGTGTGCGCACAATCTTCAGCTCGTGTCCCTCGACTTCGCAGCCGTGAGGGGCTCTGCTGTCAGGGCGCACGTGACCGGTCAGCTCGATGACAGCTTCTTCTTGTAAATCTTTCACCAGATCGGGGCGGTCGTACAGGACTGTTTGAATGAGCCCGGAGCGGTCGCGCAGCACAAGAAAACAGAGCTTGCCCAGCGGGCGCAGATTGTTGACCCACCCTTGCAGAAGGACCGTCTCGCCGATCTTTTGGGGTACTTCGCACGCCAGAGTACGCCTCACAGAAGATCCCTCCAAATGAAAAATCCCTTCGTCCATTCAGGGACGAAAGGATTACCTGTCTGGTAAGACCCTTCCGCGGTGCCACCCTGGTTCTCTCACTTTTGCGTGAGAGCACTCATTGTGAAGCTATCACGGGCTTCTCCCGTCCGCGTCTACTGGGCTTCGCAGTTCTTTGATGAAATCCCGCGAAGCGGTTCGGGCGGCGGCTCCGGGGCGTCTTTCGGTCAGCGCAGCTCAAGAAGCCTCTCAGCTCCTAGGCTTCTCTCTCTGTGAGCGGAGGCCGACGTACTCTTCCCCTTCACAGCCTGTGCGTGAGCGCGATTATAGCTGATCTGTTCGCTATTGTCAAACTCTTGCCCTCTTTCTCTTGACAACGGTACGATTTTGTACTATAGTAATTGCAAAGTACTTTGAAATATAAAGTACTTTGCATAGGAGGATTTATGACTGAGGAGCAGGCTCGTGAACATCTGGAGTACATTCGTCAGGTGATGGAGGAAACGCGGCGGGCGACCGTGGAGTCCACCCCGCTCTTCTTCTTGTGGGGCGTGATAGTCTGGCTCGCGGTGCTCTTAACGTACGGATTCGTTTACGTGACGGTCGGGCTGCGCGGGCCCAATCTAGTGCTCTGTCACACCTCGAGTGATGGATAAAGCCTCTTGAGTTTGATACGGGCATCGCTGGTGGTAAACTGCCAATCGACGCTCACCCCTCTCGCGTTCCGCTCTGATGCCCAGGCCAACACTT
>JBBIUX010000037.1:0-19499 GCA_037440025.1 Candidatus Fraserbacteria bacterium
CGGGCTTGCGTTTTGTGCGGCTGCTCTTGTTCCTGGCCCATGCCGTGGAGAGACGGTTGGGGGCGGTCGAAGCGGTGCAGTTGCCGATTAGATCCGTCTAAGGTGGCCATTGTGATCTACTGACTCTATCTCTGAATTATGCAGCGGCACTGGGAGTCGAGCTGACCAAGGAACAGTGTGAGGTCGTGCACAAGAACATCGAGCTGCCGGATTTTCCCGGAAGGTGACGGTGCAGCTGTCAGGCTCGCCCCGTTTCGGGCGACTGAGAGAGTGACGAAACTCAAACTTACGGAGGTGGCGCAGATGACGCCAAATAGAGTCAAAGCGGAGTCGTACCCAAACTCAGAGATTCCCAAGGAGGGGATCACAATGACGAATCGTCAGTTCAGTCGTAAGCGGATCGGGCAGGCGCTGGGGCTGCTGCCCTGAGCCTGGCGCTGTTGGGCGGCAATGGAGGATATGGGCAGGTTCATGACCCTTGTCATGACGCAATGATTTCGTACATAACGTACTTAAGAACAGCAGAAATGGGAAGGGTGCGCTCCGGAGTGCACTCCCCAATCGGCCGAATACGTTCGTTAAAATCAATCAGGTGAATAAGCGCAAGCTGAATGGCGAACATGCTGTGGCCGCAAACGAGGACGTGCGTATAGGCGCACGCGATAATGACAACGGTGATCTCCTCGAAATACTCTTTGCGATTGGCTGTCCGGCTCCAACGAATCAGACTGCCAGCGATGCCAGAGTTGCCAGCCTTCAATAGCCAGCCCCGATCTTCTTTGTCCGGCTGCTGAGAGACGGACCGGGCTCGAATGGCTTCCGGGTTCGAACTGAAGGAAACAGGACGATCATCACGACCCATTTCTTCGACCAGTCGCTCTGGCCCATAGAATTGGCCAGGCGGGAGTACAAGCTCAAGGTCGGGCAGGCGGAGAAGCTAACGGGACTTAAGGAGAAGACCGCAGAGCTCTATGGGGAAAAGCTGTTCAAGCCGGTAGTCGTATTCAACAGCAAGCTGGAGGTGGCTGAGGCGAAGGTGATCTCGACACCGGATCCGTGGGGAGAGCCATTCGGCGAGATTGAGTTCGCCGCCAAGGCCGTGGGCGAGACGATAATTGGGATTGACTACGAATTCTACAGCCACACCGTGCTTGTCTACATGGGGCTCGCGCGCATCTTAGTCAAGGTGACGGTCGAGCAGTAGCGGCTGACGAGCGCAATAGAAGAGGAGAGGGCCGAGGGCAGCCCGGCCCTCTCTGCATTTACAGGCCCCACTGGCAAGGGGAGCATTCAGCTATCAGCAGTCAGCCTTCAGCTTGGTTGGGGCTGATGGCTGATACTCGCAGCAGAACCCATCGCGGTATGCCTGTACACTAGCGAGACATCCCGCGTTGCGCTACAATACCCAAGGTGAAAGCATGAGCATCAAAGTGATCAACAAGACGGAACTGGCGGCCAAAGGGGAGAGCATCTACGCTAAGCTTAAAGACCAGCTGGAGAAGGAGCACCCGGCAGAGTTCGTCGCCATTGAGGTGGAGAGCGGCGATTATTTTCTGGGCAAGACCTTCCAAGAAGCCGACAAGAAGGCCCGCGAGAAATACCCCAAGAGCGTCTTCTATGTGATTCGGATAGGCCGTCGAGCCACCTGGGTTCGCCGCTGAAGCCCATGCCAAGGAAAGCCCTCGAAGGCTATTTTGATGACTACGGCCAGCCCAGAGTCAGGATCACCGTTGCAGGCCCTTATAAAGAGATCGCTGTAGATGTCGTCATAGACACGGGTTTCGATGGCGATCTTTGCTTGCCCATCCAACTGGGGATTGAGCTCGGGCTGAAACTTAAGGACCTGACGAGGGTTGAGCTGGCGGACGGCACGATTAAGCAAGAGTTGGTCTTTGCAGGAACGGCTCAACTGGGGAAATCAAAAAGAGAGGTGAACATCCTGCTCACCGAATCGGATGACGCCTTGTTGGGCACGAATCTGCTCTCTTATTTGGAGTTGGATTTCTTGAATCGGACAGTAAAAATACGGTGAAGCGTTCAGCTATCAGCGGAGGGCTGATCGCTTAAGCTTCTTCACAGCCCAGGCGACAGGAGACTGTGATATTGCAGAATGCCGCCTTTTGCAATAGCATTCCCACTTCACCCTAAACCTCAACGGGGAAAGAAAAGGAAGTAAGCGACGCCGGGGCTTCCGGCCCTCTCTCTGTTTGCAAGCCCCACCGGCAAGGGGAGCATTCAGCTGTCAGCGGTCAGCTATGGGATGGACGCCCGCACATGGGCACTGATATGGCACTTCAGCTTCCTAGCGACAATCCATGAAGCTACCACTCGCTTTCCTTCAGCTCGGGCTCGTGAAACTCCCCGTAAAGGTCGGCTGGCCGTGGCAGATGCCTTTTCATGGTACAGATATACACCTTACTGGCTATTAGACACCATGATGCTAAGAGGGTGCAAGCCGCTGGCTTCGCTTCTGATGCGCATTTCCGTTACCGCACAATTTCCGCACATCGCGGGGATATAATACAGGTGTCAGGCTCGCCCCGTTTCGGGCGACTGAGAAAGAGTGAGGGCAAGGCACGCCTTGCCCCTACAAACCAAACGGAGTGTGGCACAGATGATGCACAACAGAGCCGTAGCAGAGTCGTACCCAAACTCAGAGATTCCCAAGGAGGGGATCGCAATGACGAATCGTAAGTTCAGTCGTAAGCGGATCGGGCAGGCGCTGGGGCTCTTGGCCCTGGGCCTGGTGCTTTTGGTCGGAAGTGCGGGGTATGGACTTGTGCCGAGCGACATTCCCCTGAATCGGAGTCAGGCGGACTCCACCGCCTTGGTGGAGTGCAAGGTCATCGCTCTGCGCGGTGATGTCAACATCAAACGGGTTGGTGATGATCAATGGAGGCAGTTGGAGCAGGGGGATAGGGTTCAGCCGGGCGATGAGATCATAACCCCCCGCAACGGCTGGGTACTTATTGTCTGCGGTTGCTTCCAGGTTTCTATAAACCCTGATAGTCACGTCAAACTTGAAGATTTCTCAGCAGTTGGCGGCGAATCGCGCCTCATTTACGGTACAAGCATCAGCAGAGTGGAGCGCTGCCCTGTTGGGACTGCCGTCAAAATCATGACGCCGCGCATGGTCCTCGGTGTCCGCGGCACTCTGTTCAGGGTTGCCTATGACAAGGAGAAAGATCTTTCGGAGGTCATCGCCGTAAAAGGTACAGTGCATATTTCAACACTTCCCACCGGGAAGAACCAGATCACACTAACTGGGCCGGGCAGCTGTGATCGAGGTGGACTGCGGATCACGGTCAACAAAGAGGAAGAGATCTCCGAACCCGAGCAAGTGTCCATCAATCGAGAGGAGTGGAAGTTCGAGGGCGACGGTGGCAGAAAGGTGGACTTCTGTGCGCCGTGAGCAAGTTCGATAAAATCAGCGAGCGTCTCTGAGAGAGGGCCGGGGTCTCCGGCCCTCTCTCTCTATGTGTTTTCTCGCGGATCGGGATGCTCCAAGATCGCCTTGGCTTGTGCCTCGCGATATTTTTTCAGCGCCTCCCGATACTCTGGGTGTTTGTTGGCCAAGATCGCTGTAGCAAAAAGCGCCGCGTTGACCGCCCCCGCTTTGCCAATGGCGAACGTCCCTACCGGAACCCCTGCTGGCATCTGCACCATAGACAGCAGCGAGTCAAGCCCCTGAAGCTTCGATTCCATCGGCACACCGAGCACGGGCACCAGCGTCTTCGACGCGATCACCCCGGCAAGATGGGCTGCCCCTCCCGCCGCAGCTATAAAGACTTCGACCCCGCGACGCTCGGCTGACTCGATATAGTCGCTGAGCGCATCAGGGGTGCGATGGGCCGAGAGCACTCGCACTTCGCAGGGAACCCCGAGCTGTTCTAAAGTCTTTACGCAATGCTCCATCGTCTCCCAATCGGACTTCGATCCCATAATCACGCTCACCAAAAGCTGCATCAGCGGCCTCCTTGCGCTATAATCTAGAGCATGAAGATTATAGAGATATCGGGAAGTCTGCGCAAGGGCTCCTACAATACGGCGGCATTGCGGGCCGTCCAGGAGCTGATCCCTCAGGGCGTGACGCTGGAGATCTTTGATCTGACCCCCATCCCCCTCTATAACGAAGATATTGAGCCATTTCCTCCGGCAGTGCGCATCTTGCGCGAGCGCATCGCGCAGAGCGACGCCGTGCTCATCGCGACCCCCGAATACAATCACTCGATCTCCGGGGTGCTCAAGAACGCTCTGGACTGGGCGTCACATCCGCCCGACCAACCTTGTGACGGCAAGCCCGTGGCGGTCTTTGGAGTGAGCACTGGACGCTCTGGCACTCTGCGAGCCCAGCTGCACTTGCGGGAAGCGTGCGCGGCGCTCAATATGCTCGTGCTCAACAAGCCCGAAGTCTTCATACCCCACGCCGCCGAGAAGTTCGATGCGCACGGCAGGCTCATGGACGGAGAGACGCGCCAGCGCATCCGCGCGCTCGTGGAAGCATTGATAGTCTGGACGCATCGGCTCAAAAGAGAGTAAATCCTGCTATTCGTACCTCAAAGCTTCCACAGGCGGCAGTTTCGCTGCGTTTCGCGCGGGCAGCCACCCCGATACCGCGCCGAGAACAAACGAGAGAACCAAGGCGCTCATAATGAGTTCTACAGAGATCGCTGCTTCTAAGAAGCGCGCTTCTTTCGTCAACGCTCTCACTAAGAGCATCGTCCCGATGCCGATTCCCAACCCCAGCAGCGTTCCTAAAAAGCCGCCGACTAACCCCATAAAGCCTGACTCCAACAAGAAGAGCGTCAGAATATCGCGCCGTCGCGCCCCGATGGCTTTCATCACGCCGATCTCGTGCGTGCGCTCTAAGACGGCCATATACATTGTATTCATGACGCCAATGCTGCCGACTAACAGCGCAATTGCTGCGATGCCGCCCAAAAAAGCCTGAGCGATCCCGATAATATTTCCCATAAGGTCGCGCAGCTCTTCCATTGTCTGCACGTTCAGGTCGTCCTTGCCGCGCTCATCTTTGAGTTGTTTTTCGATTCTGTCCGCAACGCTCTTCACGTCGTAGCCGTCTTTGGTCTTAATGAGCACAAACGAGAACTTTTCTGTCTCCCCGATGATCTCCTGAAGCACGGAAAGGGGAACATAGATAGAGTCGTTGAAATCAGGGTCAGCGCGCTCTTTCAGAATCCCAACGATGGTGAACTCGTACTCCGGGCGCTCAATGATGAGCCGATCTCCTACCGATAAGCCCAAGTCCTCTGCAACGTCGCTGCCCAAGATAGCCGTTCGAGTCTCTCCTCCTTTGAGAATGGTCCCGGCCTTGGGGGCATAATAGCCTGAAAAGTCTCTCATCAACGACGGCTCAAGTCCATAGACCGGCAAGAAGCCCTCTTTTTTCTCGGTCTTCACATACGGCGTCTTCCAGAGCATAGCGCCTGCCGTCGCGACGCCGTCTATCTTCTGAACTGAATTCAAGTCCAGCTCAAAGGTGCTCGTCCAGCTATAGTGTAGTGAGCCGCCGCCCATGATCCAAACGACGTTGTAGCCGAAGCCTTCGAACTCTCGGTCAATGGCTTGTTGAAAGCCTTGTCCCAAGGAGACGAGCGCCACAACGGCGGCCATGCCGATGAGAATCCCAATAATAGTGAGCCAACTGCGCTTAGGGCGATGGCGGAGATTGCGCATGGCCAATGAGAGATAATCACGCATCAGGCACCCCCATCCCACAGTTGACCATCCCGCAGCCGGACAATGCGATCAGCATACTCAGCAGCTTCTGGATTGTGGGTGACCAGAATGATCGTCTTTCCTTCACGGTGAAGCTGGCTGAGCAGTTCTAAGACGGCTTTGCCCGAGGCGGAGTCGAGATTGCCCGTGGGTTCATCGGCCAAGATGATCTCTGGGTCAGCGGCGAGCGCACGCGCGATGGCTACCCGTTGGCGCTCGCCTCCAGAAAGCTGCGCCGGCTTGTGATGCATCCGGTCAGCCATGCCCACTTTCTGTAAAAGCTCTTGGGCCCGCACTCTTCGTTGAGCGCGCGGGACTCTTTGGAAGAGCAAGGGCAGCTCGACGTTCTCCAACGCCGAAAGCGTCGGGATCAAGTGAAACGTCTGGAAGACGAATCCAATCTGCATCCCGCGCACCTGGGCCAGATGGTCTTCCGCCAATCTGCTGACATCAACGTCTTGAAGAAGGATTTTTCCATCGCTGGGGAGGTCCAGACACCCCAGCAGGTGCAAGAGCGTCGATTTCCCAGAGCCGGATGGCCCCATAACGGCGACGAACTCACCCTTACGGATTTCGAGGGTCAGGCCACGCAAGGCTTGAACGAGGGTGTCGCCCATGGGATAGACTTTGCGCACGTTTTCGAGCTTGATCATGCCGTTCACTTCTTGTAGGAAAACTCCAAGAGCTCGATCTTATCTTGCACCTGAAATTGGCCACTCTTTTGCTTCTCTAGTTGCAACAAAGGGGGATAGAACAAGAGCTTTCTGGTCGCCACATCGCTGATCGCGATGATCACCCGCTGGTCAGGGAAATCTTTATGAGTGTAAATGCCCATGACGGCGTCCACTCCGGCGATCTTCGTTTTCTCTTGGGTTTGGAGCCGCGCGCCACCCGGCAGAACGAGGTCTTTATTCGGCTCGACCTCGCGTTCGTCGAGCGCCAGCAGCGGGATCAAGTCAATGTCATTCTTCTTTCGGTGGCCGAAGCCGACAAACAATCTGCTCAATTCTTCAATATCTTCCGGTTTCTCGAGGGAATCGTAGAGCACCTTCACTCGGAAGCGCTCGCCTTCGGGGAGAATCTCGAGGGTCATGGTGCCGGGGTTGCGATCGCCCTCACTCGTAAACCGATAGACCGTCTTCAGTGTTCCTCCTTGATAGGGGCCCAGGCCGAAGATTTGCGCTAGGACCAGACTGCCTCCAAAAAGAACAAGGGCTGCACTAGCAACTCCGAGGGACCATCTGACAACACGGTAGATCACGACCGATCATCTCCTTTTTGTTCAGGTCTTCGTTGCTCAGTATACAGTTCATTAGAGACTAAACCAAGTGTTCTGGCATCTGCACGGCGACGACCTCCCCGCAGGCGCAGACTTCGCCGTTGGCGATCAGCCGCGACTCGACGATCACTTTGCGCCCGCTGATCTCTCTGACGCGCGCCCGGACTTCTAAGGGCACACCCAGCGGCGTCGGACGCAGATAATCTACTTTCAGAGAGGCTGTTACAAATCGCAAGTGGGGGTCAGTGCCCATCTCGCGCCCCTGCGCTCTATATGCTGCCGCCGACGCTGTGCCTGTCGAATGACAGTCAATGAGCGACGCGATGAGCCCCCCGTAGACATAGCCGGGAATCGCGATGTGATAGGGCCGTGGGGTAAAAGTGCAGACGGACTCGTCGCCGTCCCAGTAGCTTTTGATGTGCAGGCCGTGCTCGTTCAACCGGCCACAGCCGTAGCAGTAACTCAAATTATCTGGGTAATAGTCTTGAAAGGCTTTCTGTGTCATACTGCATTCACCCTAGTTTGTGCTCAGCGTCCCGACAATAGTTGGGATGCCGTTGACAAGTTTCGGTGTCGCTTGCAAACACGCTGATTTCTGGCCATTGGTCACAAAGAGCGCGAAGGGCAGCTCCAGTGTCACAGGGATCTGTTGAATACCCAGCCCAATGATAAAGCCGATCCGTCGCTGAAAAGCCGTCGTGTACGATAATTGCAACGATGGTCCGAACGATTGTACGGTCAAAAACGCGGGCGGTGCGACACCGATCTCAAAGAGCTTTGCTGTGTCGGAGATCGTGGCGATGATCGCGGGCGCGTTGAGGGGCGTGTTGACGTCGCTCTTGTGGGGCAAGTCTTGCGGGCAGGTCGGCGCCGGTACTTGAGGGGGCTGGGGGAATGGAGGAGCTGGCGGCGCCTGCGGCGCAGGCGTCGGTACAGTGATCAGGGAGAAGAGAACCTGAAAAATCCCCAGAGGACCGATCCAGGGTGCGAGTGGGAAGAAGGGGAAAAATGGAGTCGTCTGAATATTCACGGGAAGCACGACAAAAGCTCCAGTAGCTCCCGTCGCCATATCAATCAGTGCTGCGACAAAGGGATTGGCGATGACGACGATCCCATAATTGCCCGAAAACTCTCGCTGGGCTAATTTAGAGCCCTGCGGGATGTTGATCGTTCCGTACACAATATAGGGGACTTGGCCAGCGGCGAGTGCGACAAGGGCGAACGATTCAGAGAAGAGCACGCCGGTCAGGCCGGTGTTGCTGCGGACTTGTCCGAAGGGTTGGCGCTTTTGGAACTCTTCGGTCCACGCAGAACCCGTGATCTTGGTCTTCTCTTGGAAAGCGTTCTCGAGCTCAGAGAATTTCTCATCGCCGGGGAAGACGACTTCGGGCTGTGTCTGTGCGGAGGTAAACGGGCTCACCAGACCGGAGATGAGCAATAGTACGAGCAGGGCGATGGCACGGTATCGGGCAAGCATCATCACAACCCCTTTCGTGTGTGTGATATGTATTCTACCTGGAAAAGGTGGGGAAAGCCACTAGGGGCTTCTCTGTTGGACAGCCTCCCAGGCTTGGAGAATTTTGCGATTCTCAGGTGCAGCGAGAAAATCCTCGCGCTGCACGGAATCTGTGATGGTCTGGGCTTGCTGCAGTAACGACTCATGAGCAGCTTGAAGTGTCGAACGAACTTGCTCCGAACTCGCTTGCCCCAAGGAGCTTAGCAGCTCGTAACAGCCCCAGTAAATGAGATGTGAGTCTGGTGTCCCTTGTGTTTCTTGGAGTAAACGGAGCGTCTGCTCCAATTGTTTAATGGCTTCCGGCTGTCGTCCTAACTGAGCACAAAAAATAGCGCTGTTCAACAAGATGTGAGCCATCAGGCTTTTAAGGCCCAGTTGCTCTGCTATAGCGAAGGCTTCGTCTTCATATCGAAGGGCTTCTGTGTACTGCTGTCGCTGTTCACCGTGCAAACTGCCCAAATTGTGGAGTGCAATGGCCAGCCCCTGTAAGTTTTTGATCTCGCGACTCAATGTGCTTGCTTGTTCCAGGTACTCTTGTGCTTTGTCCAACTCACCGAGCGTTCGGAATAAGTTTCCCAGATTGATAAGGGTATGGCTCTCCGCACGGCGATCACCGATCTCCTGCCAGATACGGTAAGCTTGTTCGGAGCATTCGGAAGCTTTTTGGAAGTCTCTCAGTTTTTTATAGACAATTCCCAAGTTCGTCAGGGCTCGTCCTTGGCCGAGTTGGTCGCCTGTTTGCACTGCTATCTCATGAGCCCGCTGATAGAGATCCAGGGTCCGACCGTGATCTCCCAAAGCACTGTGGGCTACCCCCATGTTCGTCAGCGTCAGCCCAAGATGATCTAAGCGGCCGATTTCCTCACAGAGCGGCGCTGCGGCCTCAAAGTTTTCGATGGCCTTGCCATATTCCCCTTGGTTGAGATAGGCAAGTCCGATTTGCTGGTACGCTCGTGCCTCTATCTTCTGGTCGCCCAGAAAGCGAGCATCTTGCATCATTGCCTGAGCTTCAGCAAGGGCCTGGGAGTAGCGACCTGTGGCTATATAAAAATCGGCCCATAGGTTGCGGACAGTCAGACTTTCGGGTTGGCCCGCCTGTGTGGCCCAACGGGTGGCAGATTGCAGGGCTATCTCTTGCTTCTCCCGTTGACCGAGACGATCAAATATCTCAGCGCGACGACAGTGCAGTCTCACGATGGTCTCCACACGATCAGGAATTTCTGTTTTCTCAGCGAGCTTGAGGGTATGATCGTAAAAGTGTAAGGCCGTTTCATACGCATAGGCCCGCCAAGCATGTTGTCCAGCTCTCTTTCCATACTCTATGGCTTTGAGCGGGATAGCTGCTCGCTCGAAGTGCCGTGCCAGTTCTCCGGATAATTCATCAAGACGGTCTGGGTATAATCTCTCTAACGTCTGCCCGATCTGTCGGTGCCATAGCTTGCGCCGGTCGGCGCTCAGATCCTCATAGATGGCTTGACGAATGATCTCGTGATAAAACCGGTAACGCCCCTCCCGTTCGGTCACCCAGCAAACTCGCCGCAGTTCATCCAAGGTGTCGAGCAGCTCTTCTTCGGGCTGGCGTAGAATTTCGCGCAAGACGGCCACATCTACGTTTGGTCCGGCCACGGCCGCGATGCCAAGGAGATTCCGAGCTTTCCCCGGCGCACGCCGCAGCGACGCCCCGATCAACTCCCGTAGGTTCTCCGGCCAGTGGGCCGCGCTGATCTCTTCTGTGACCAACCGCCAGCGCCCTTCTTGGTCTTGAAGCAAAGCGCCGCTCTGTACCAGCGAGCGCACGAGCCCTGTGAGGAAGAGCGGATTGCCTTCGGTCTCATTGTACAGCAGGGGCACGGCGCGCCGTGCCCCTACCCCCAGCAGCAGCTGCACCAGCGAGTCTGTCTCTGCTGGCGAGAGTCGAGGAAGCGTGAGCGGGTGATAGGAGCGCCCTGGTCCAAGCTTATCTAACCAGGTGCGCAGGCGGCTCCCTTCTAACGCTTCTTCAGCGCGATAGGTGCCAATCAGCAAGATGCGAAGATTTTTCAATTGCTCGGACAGATAGCCGAGGTATTCGAGCGTTGCCTCATCAGCCCAGTGTAGGTCGTCGAGAAAGAGAACGAGCGGGCGCTCGCGAGCCAGAAGCTCAAAGAAGCTCGTCAGCGCCGCGAACCAGCGAGCCTTTGCCTGTGCGGGTGGGAGCGGAGGATTAGGCTTCAGCTCAGGGAACTGCTCTTGGACTTCAGACAAGAACTGTGCCAACTCCCTTCGCGCCAGAGCAGATAATTCGGCCAACTTGGCAGGTGAGCAGCCCTGCAGCCCTTGGCGGACTGCCTGTAATAGCGGCTGGTAGGGGAGTTCGCTTCCCAGGGCATAAGCTGCGCCTTGCAGGGGTACAGGGCCCTCACCCCCAGCTCCCTCTGCCGACCTAACCCCATCCCCTGACCTCGTGAGGGCCTGCTCGATGAACCGCTGGACCAAGCTGGTCTTGCCCACGCCGACCTCGCCGCCGATGAAGACCGCTTGCCCGTGGCCTTGATGGACTTGGTGCCAGAGCTCTTTGAGCATTTCCAACTCGCGCTCGCGTCCGATGAAAGGCGTCTCTGGAGGGAGATCGCTCGGTGAGGCTCTCTCCAATGATTTGCCCTGCACAAGTTTTTCGTACAGAGCGTGGGTCTCCGGCAGAGGGACAGCGTTCAGTTCTCTGTGGAGCACGAACTCGCATTCACTGTATTGCTGCAGAGCACCGGTGCGATCACCGATCAGAGCGTACAGCTGCATCAACGCGCGATGGAGGTCCTCTTGCAAGGGGTTTTCTGTCAGTGCACGGCGTGCCCACTCGATGGCGTGAGGGTAGTCTTGCTGCTCGGTGTAATGGGCAGCGAGCTCTTTGAGTGCGTGTAAATAGAGCTCTCTCAAATGCTCTTGCTCGATCACCACCCAGTCGTCGTAGAAGCCGGGGAGGAGGTCGCCGTGATAGAGTGCGACGGCCTGCTGAAGGAGCCCAAGGCGCTCCTTGGTCGGAGCATTCTGAGCACACTCGAAGGTCTGTTCAAACTGCTCGGTGTCCAGCCAGTACGGGCTGGCGGTGTTGAAGCGCACCGCGCTGCCTTCAGCGAGAATATATCGTCCGAAGCGCCCTTCAGGGCCTTCGATGGTGTGCCGCAGCGAGTACAGGGCATGGCGCAGATTGGCTTGGGCGCGGGCTTCGTCGGATTCGCCCCAGAAGAGATTGGCGAGAACTGAGCGGTGGTGGGCTCGGTCGCGGTAGATGAGCAAATAGGCCAAGAGTGACTGGGCTTTCTGAGAGTGGAAAGCGGTGAGGGGGACCCCGTCGCGCTCGACCTGAAAGCCGCCTAAGAGTTGAACGCGCAGCATAGCGATCCGAGGGAAGTCTGATCCTCCGAAAACACTTCTCCTTCAGAGCCATTGTAGCATAAAGGAGGCTCTCAGGGAAGCCCCTGCGCGATTGCAAGGCTAGAACATCTATTTTCAACGCAGCAGTCTGCCGCAACCCTGAAATGAGCCGTCTAGGTGCCATCGGTCAATCCTCCAATTGGTACTATGCAGCCGTGGGCACGTTTCATTACACGGTCGAAATCTCTCAGCGCACGTATAGTGATCGCTATTTCTACACGCCCGATCCCCACGACGATGACCCGCGCTCGGTGCAGGAGGCTTTGGAGTATGTGCGTAATCTCTCAGACGGAATCAAGCAGTGGCTGAAAAACTTCTTGCACAGCAAAGAAGATAATCAGTTCATCTATCGCGGGCCGGGGATCACCGGGCGAGTGACCGATGCCCAGACTGGACAGCCGTTGCAGGCGCAGATCGAAGTCGTGGGGTTCAGCAGTGATCAGATCAAGCCGCGCACCAGTGATCCCCAATTCGGACGGTTCTATCGCTTGTTGCCGATGGGAATCTACACCGTCACGATCTCCAAAGAGAGCTATCAGAAGGAGACGAAGAGCGTGACGGTCACGGACGGGCCGCTCACCGTGCTCGATGTGGCGCTGACGCCGAGCCAGTGAAAGGGACTTCAATAATCCGCCAGTCGCTGCACCGTGGCGGTCTGCCGGGGGATCATGTGCACTAATCGCTGGTCTGCCGTGATCAAGGGGCAACCGAGTTCCTGAGCCAGCACGACATAGCAAGCGCCATAAGCGGTGATGCCCAGCCGCTGGGCGAGCTGATAGGCCTGGATGAAAAAGTCATACGTGGGCACGGTCTCGATCTCCAGTTTGGCGAGGTCGTCCAAGTTCTCTTGGGCGCGCTGCGGATCGTAGCCAAATCGTTGGCTGTACTTCCACAAGATGTTGGCGCACTCGATGTACATTAGGTCGGGAGCGAACAACACGAGAGGATCGGGCTCGGTCAAGCGCCAGAAGAGCTGGTGAGCCTTGGGGGAGTCCGCCTCTTCGACAAAGAGCTGAATAGTCACACTGGCGTCAACGACGGCGATGTCGCTCACCGTTGGCGGTCCTCCCTCAGCAATTCCAGGCTCGAGGGCGCTCCCGCCTTGGCCGGGCTGAAACGCTGACGACGTTGCAGGTTCTGTAAGAGCTCTCGCTGGCTATAGTGGGGCCGTTGCAGGGCGCGCTCTAAAATCATGAGCACTTCGGCGCTTAAGGATCGCCCGTCGGCCTGCGCGCGGGCTTTGAGCATTTCATAGAGCGTATCGGGCACATTGCGCACGTGGAGCGTGGCCATGCCGAATCACCTTGGGATATTCTATCGGATGCGGTTGCAAAACGCAACATACGGGCGGAGCGCCGCTTCCAATCTACAGTATTTCCGAGACGTTTTCGTGACGCTCGATATTTATGATAGGAGCATCTTAGATAAGGAGAGTGTCTCCATGGACATCAGAAAGCTGAAATTGTTGCGACAGTTGGGTCTAGTGCTCTTGTGCGCTGGGGCGGGTTTTGGGTTGTTGATCGGAGGAGGAGGTGAAGTGGTAGCACAGAAGACGATCACTGTCTGTACCAGTGGCTGCGACTTCGCCAAGATCCAGGAGGCGATTGACGCTGCTGCTGCGGGCGACACTATCGAAGTTCGGGCCGGAACGTATGTGGAGAATCTGACTATCAGAGAAAAGCAAGAGCTAATCTTGCAAGGGGCGGGACGTGACCAAGTGACGCTCGATGGCAGCCCGGAAGCCACAAAAGAAGAGCTCATCCCCGGTATTCGCATTCTGAACAGCCAGAGGATCACCGTGCGCGGCTTCAAAGTCGTCAACAGTCGTCGGGGTTTATGGGCGAGCAATGCGACCGGGCTGCTCATAGAATCCAACGCCTTCGAGAACAACCTACGCCAGGGCATCATCGTTGATGGTGGTTCTGAAGCACAGATCAAGGGCAATTCCGTGCAGGGCACCAAGCCCGATCTCCAAGATAGCTTCGGCAACGGTATCATCGCTTCTGGAACGGTGGTGAGACTAACCGATAACACCATCACGGATAATGCCGACTGCGGGCTGCGAGTCACGCTCTCAAGAGTGGAAGATGGGAGCGGCAACAACACGGTGCAAAACAACAAGGGCGGCAATCTCTGTGGTAACATCCCCTTGACGGTCTTGGCGCAGCCCCCTGCCGAAGGGATCGCCGATCAGGTCTCCGTTCCCAGCGATGCGTCCACCCTTCAAGAGGCCCTCAACAGAGTTAAAGCTGGAGGGACGATCACGCTAAGTGGGGGGTCATATACTGAGCAAGTCCAGATTTACAAGAGCGTCACCATCCGTGGCGAGGGACCGGAGTTTACGGTCTTGCAGGCGCCCGGATCAGACTGGACAGGGGTAACAGTCTCCACCGATCAAGTGCAAGTGACACTCGAAGGGTTAAGGGTGACAGGAGCGCGGCGTGGGGTGCATGTGGCCACCGGGCCGGCAGGCCAAGTAACTCTGCGCAATGTGAAGATTGACGGGAACGGCAATGCCGGCTCCACCAACGTCGGCATCTATGTCGAGGATGATAGCACATTGACCCTCGATCAAGTCAATATCTCCGAGACGAAGGAAAACCACGGCCTCTCGACGATGCAACAAGCCAAAGTAACTCTTCAGAACAGCACGATTGCCAAGAACGGTGCTATCGGCATAGCAGCAAACGGTCAAACGATCACTATCGAGAACAGCACCATCATTGGGAACACCAACCAAGGGATCAGTCTACAAGCGAACATTAAAGCGATGATCCGCAAGAATACAGTCGCAGAGAACGGCACCTTCCAAGGGGTCGGCTTGTTTAACAACGCGACAGCGACGATCGAAGAGAACACGATCACGCGCAACGGCGGGACAGGGATCTTCATGCGGCAATCGGCTCAAGCCACCATCGTGAATAACCGGATCACGGAGAATAGGCCAGATGCACGGGGCAATCTTGGGCCGGGGATCGTGTTGCGAGAAAACGCACAGGCGACGATTCGGAAGAACACCGTCGCCGATAACAGCGAAATCGGAGTCTACGTCAGCGACAATGCGCGGGCGACCGTGGAAGACAACGATATCACCGGTAATAGAGTAGTTGGTTTTGTCCTAGGTAGGTTCGCCGAAGCGACGATCATCAACAATCGCATTAACCGCACACGTCCCAATGCTCAAGGGCAATTTGGGCGTGGGATGACCATCGAAGGAGACAGCAAAGCTACAATTCGTGAGAATCAAATCGTTGGTAATGCCGAGCGTGGGATACGTCTGCTCGATCGGGCCAAGAGCACTATTATTGGTAACACGATACGAGAAAATGCTGCTCAGGGCATCTTGCTCGGATCGAGCGACAGGGCTAACGAAACCATCCAAGCGGAGATTTCTCAAAACACCGTCCAGAACAATCGGGGATGTGGCGTCCACACCGATAACGACCGCGACATTAAGATCACGGGTCAGAATAATAACATCTCCGGTAACACGGGTGGGAATCTCTGCGGTGATCTGAACAAGTTCCCCACGGGCTTCGGGGGCGGGAAATAGAGCGCGGTTCGGAGGGTTGGGCAGGAAGGGGTGAGGGGCTCTCGCCCCTGCGCTCCACCCCTCAGCAAAGGCACGGCAAGGAGGCATCTGTGATCAAAACGTTCGATCTGGTCAAACCGGAGACGGTCTCGGATGAACGTTTCTTTGGGTTGGCCCAGCGGGCGCGGCAGATCGCCGTGGAGATCGAGGGCATCTACGATCTGGCACTCTATCAGAAGCATGAGACCAGGGACGACAGCGTCTGGCAGTGCAGCGTGGACGTAGATGACGAACAAGCGTGGAAGCTATTGCAAGCCGACAAAAGCTTTCGTCGGGTGTTGGACGAGGCGAGAGCGTTAGGGGTGCAGATCGTGGCGCACAGTCAGCTGCAGCGGCGCGTGTGAGAAATGACCGTTCAAGCCAGCGAAATTCCGACTCTACGCTTGCAAATACGGTGATAACTATGTCTTTACAAGCGCAGGGCGTGCTTCAAGTGAGCATCCACGGGATAGGCCATAGAGCTGGTTCCAGTCGTCGTAGATGGCGTCTTCGGGGTTATCCCAGTCGGTGTCGAAGGCTGCAGAAGAAAGCTGCGTCCAAGGGTCCGGAGGTTGGGGCTGGGCTAGGGCATCCAGGTCGCTCTTGCGCACGCGTGTCGCCGTTCCCGCGATCTTATAGAGTCGGAGCTTGCCCTGCTTGGCCCAGCGATAGATCGTGTCGCGGGAGAGGCGCAGATACGCAGCCGCCTCCGCCACAGTCAGCCACTCTTGGATGGGTGTCACAGTTGAAGCCACAAAAGCCTCCTTTTCTTGTCTTATGCATTGGCAATCCGTTGTATTCTATTGCACAAAGTACAAGAAATCAACTTCAGGAGCTGAAGGCGCGGTGCTGCCGCCGATAGTGCTGGATAGAATCTCCACCGCCTGGGTCCTGGGCCCTGGTAACCATCTCTTGCCCCATTACAGGTCGGGCGAGCCTTATATTCCTCATCCTAAGGTAACCATCGTCCTTGGGGCAAAGCCCTCTCGCCCCTATGCTCATACTGAGATTATCTATGAATAGATCTTTGGTCGCCCTGCTGACTATGACCCTGGTGACAGTGCTGGCCCTATGGTACGTCTGGCAGAGCTGGCAGTTGACTGATCTCTCTAGTCAAGTGATCGCCAGCCGCCTGGAACGCAACACACTGCTGGCCCAGAAAAATCACTTGCGGCTGGAAGTCATCCGCGTCTGGTCTTTGGAAAATATCGAACGGATCGCCTCAGAACGCTTGGGGATGAAAAAAATACCCCCGAAGACTCTTAGATTGCCCCCACCATGAACCGACGCCTCACGGTAACGCTGGTCTGTCTGCTGGGCTTTTTCGCCCTGGTTGCCGGTCGGCTCGTCCAACTCCAGATCGTCCAGGCTGACCAATGGCGCACGTTGGCCAAACGCTTCCAAGAGGGGTCGGTCACTACCCCTGCCCAGCGTGGACGCATCTACGACAGAAACGGGGTTTTGCTCGCCGATGACGTGCGGGCTATCTCGGTCGCTTTAGATAACTATAATATGACGCGCCCGGATCGTCTCGAAGAGTTGGTGGTGACTCATCTAAAAATCCCTAGGGCGACCGTCCGGGAGAAACTCTACCGACCTGGGTATTTCACCTGGATCGCCCGCGCGATCCCCCCCGCACAGGCCGATGCTTTAGAACAAGCCGCTCGTGAGGCAGGCGTGCACGGTTTGATCTTTTTGGAAGATTGGAAACGCCAATATCCCCAGAAAGATCTCGCTTCGAATGTCATCGGGTTCACCGGCACGGACGGACACGGCCTGGAGGGTATAGAGCTCGCTTTTGACGAAACGCTGCGGGGTGAAGAGACAGTCTGGGCCTTCGTGCGCATGGCCGACGGCACCCAGATCGAGCGCCGTCAGACCCGTCCCGGCACCGCCGGACGCGACCTCGTGCTCACCATAGATAGCCGTATGCAACACTTGGCCGAGAGCGCCATTGCCCGTGGCGTGCGCACCTATAAAGCCAAAGCCGGGATCGCTCTGGTGCTCGACCCGTGGACCGGTGACGTCCTAGCCATGGCACAAAACGGCACGTATGATTTGAACGCTTTCCAGGTGTCGCAGCCTGCGGAGCGGCGCAACTTAGCTGTCGTCTCCCCCTTCGAGCCGGGGTCGTCCTTCAAGGTTTTTACAATGCTAGCAGCGCTAGAAAATAACGTGATAGCGCTTGACGAGCGCATCTCCGGCAGCGCGACGTATCGGATCGCGCATCACACGTTCAGAAACGCCGATGGCAGAGAGTACGGCATGGGCACCCCCACAGACGTCATCAAGAACTCTATCAACACGGCGATGATTCGTATTGCCCAGCGGGTGGGTGAAGAACGACTCTATGAAGCACTGAAAAAGTTTGGCTTTGGACAAAAGACGGGCGTTGAGCTCCCCGGCGAAGTTTCGGGATACTTGCCATCAGTGCAGTCCTGGTCGGCTCTAGAGATTGGGGCGATTGCCATCGGGCAATCGGTTTCGGTGACGGCGATTCAGTTGGCATCCAAAGTGGCGATGATCGCCAATGGGGGGCAGCTCATCCGTCCGCGCATTATCAAGGCCCTAACCCCCTGGCCCCCTTCCCTAAAGGGAAGGGGGGAACTCCCCTCCCTCTTTAGGGGAGGGGATGGGGGAGAGGTCAGTCGGGGTGAGGGCCCAGTGCGGATTGCTTCGGAAGAGAACTGCCAAAGACTCACCGAGATGATGATCGAGACGGTGCGCTCCGGCACGGGAATCTTGGCCCAGATCGAGGGATACTCCATCGCTGCGAAGACGGGCACGGCACAGAAGGCCGTGCCGGGCCAAGGATACGTGAAGGGCAAGTACGTCGCGTCGTTTGTCGGCTTCTTCCCGGCAGAGGCGCCGAAGCATCTCATTTTAGTCGTGCTTGACGAGCCCGGCGGTCGCGAGTACTACGGCAGCATGACGGCCGCGCCGATCTTCAAGGAGATCGCGCAGGGGATCATTGCTTTGGAGCGGTTGCCCAGCCGCTAAGCTGGAGCTTTGGGGTGAGAGACGGGCGTATAGATCTCGACGGTATGACCGGCTGGATCCTGCAGATAGGCTGTGCGGTAGCCCCACGGCATCGTCGTGGGGGCCTGAGCAAAGCTGAGGCCACTGTGGATAATGTGTTTTCAGTCTCTAGCGCTAGAATACATTCATTGAGAGTATAGGGTATCTCGCAGTTTTCATCTCAAACTGATTAAGCGCGAGAAATTGCTTGCTTTGCTTCTGTACATCGGACAACCCTTAATAAGCGTGAGCTTGAACTATCCTCCAAATGGCCTCAGAGCACCGCTGAAACGCCATTATCCGAATATACTCATTGCGCACATGGCACTGATCGAACTGCCCGGGGCCTATTACAAAGGTTGGAATCTGCCAAGTGTTCTGTAGGACTGTTGAATCTGCCCGCCATGGCGCGATAAGCGGCTTAACCTCGAAACCACATGCCGTCAACTCTCTTGTGCACTCATTGAAGAATTCCCGATCGTCTACAAGATAACCAGGGTAGTCACTGGTCCTGTCCATTCCGTAGGAGAACAAATCGGTGGGAACCAAGCTCTCGAAGTAAGACAGTATGTCTTCGATAGCACTCTCAACGTCTCGTGCCGCTGTACTTTGCTCCTGTGCGCCTAAAAGTCCCCCCATAGCACTGTCAAATGGTACGAGCCGAAAATCAATCGAAATAGCGCATTGAGTGGGGATGACTCCAGCTCCCTCTCGGCTCTCTACCTCGGTTATGTTGAGCTGTGACTGTAGACTTTGTTTCGCACCCATCACGTCAACCATCATGACATCCTTTGAGAATTTCCGGAACTCCTTCCTGAGTTTATGGATAAACTCTACTCCTAGTGCTCTGTCACACTTGCTTTGAACGAACAAATGGGCCATCCTTGCTCTGAGAGATTTTTGAGACCAAGGAGGCCCAGATGCGTAAGAAGTATAATGTGGTGTTGACTGCGGAGGAACGCAAG
>JBBIUX010000038.1:0-19205 GCA_037440025.1 Candidatus Fraserbacteria bacterium
TGGGTTGCGCACGGAGAAGGTGGGGCTGCCGATAGAGAAGGTGCTGACGGTGAAGAACGAGGGGACGACTTCGGTGACACTGACCCTGAGCGCGAGTGCGCCGTACAAGATCGTGAGTGTGCTGCCGCCGCTCTCTCCGGGGCAGAGCGGGCAGGTGACGGTGCGGTTTGACCCAACTGAGTCTGGGACGTTCACCGGGAACGTGCAGGTGGGGATCAATGGCGGGCAGGGGAGCGTGAGTGCTCCTCCCATGACGGGTGTGGTGCATAAGATCGAGCTCAGCCCGGCGGAGCTGAGTTATGGGCTAGTATTTATTGGTAGCTCGCGGGAACGAAAGCTGGCTGTGAAGAATCAAGGCGTGACAACTGTGCCGTTGACCGTGAGCACACGCGAGCCTTATTCTGTTGTGTCCACTAGCTCCTTCACCTTGGCATCTGGCCAGAGCCAGGACGTGATGGTGCGGTTTACTCCTGCTGGCTCAGGGGTCTTCCCCAGCAGTGTGCGCTTGACTACTGGCTCGAACACCAAGGAGGTTCCTATAGTAGGAAGGGCCATGACTCGTGAGGAGTACATCCAGCAAGCGGTAGCTGCCTACAATGCTGCAGTGCAGCAGGGCCACTATGGAGCCCTCTACGTGCGAGATGCTGATCGGGGACTTGCTTTGGCTGGTTTTCCTAGCTTAAGTGCAGACGATGTCACTGGGTTTATGAGTATGTTTGATCAACTGGCTTCTCCCCAGGATGGAGAGGTCCCACCGGAGGTTGCCCAAGCCTTGGAAACCCTAAGAACGATAGGTGAACAGCAAATAGAAGAGTGGTTGTGGACGTTGGTGTTAGCGGAACGAGCAGGACAATTTGAGCAAGAATATACTCGTCTGTCCCAACAAGAATGGTTTAATCGCTTTACCCAGGCAATGCAGGTCATTCTGTCGACCAGCCAAGAGGATGTGAAGGTAGTTATCCATCAATTCATAAGAGATTTAGCAGCAACTGAAGCTGACGACTTGGACGAAGCCATAACTATAATAATGGAGCAACCGCCGTTTGGAATCGGTGATCCGGTAGCTGCTAAGGCGTTTTGGATTTACCTTCAGCAGGCCTTTAATTTGGGTTATCCTCCGGGGCTCGCTCATGCGATAGCAGCAGTGTGGGCATACGACTTCTGGCTCCAGTTTAGTCTTGCGGAAGGTCAGTATCCTCTTGAAGAAAGGGGGCAGTATCGAAAAGACGTGGAAGATTTGCTTCAGCATCTTATTGATACAGTAAGCGATCCTGAGAAGAGAGCCAACCTTGCTGAGGGGCTCAAAGCTGTAATTAGTGACATAGCTAAGGGTAATGCCACAAAAGAGAATAAAGCACTCTTACATGTGGCTGCCGTTTCGGTTCGGCCAGCAGGCGATCCGAACAATCCAGGATATGGGTGGTTTCTGAAAGACATCCGCAAGAAGGTGGGAGGAAAATCCATTGATCTGGTGCTCTACAAACCAGGTTATTATCTGGCAGGTAGTGGAACATGGGTTGACGCCCTCTCTCTTATCAATTTTTATGAATGCGGCGGCAACTGCGAGAAGATCAAAGACCGTATCATGGGAGAGCTAGCAGCCATCATGGATAATCTTGAACGCCTCTTAAAGGAATACGGAGCCAATTTTGCCATTGTTGGCTTAGTCATAGTGGACCCAAGCGTGGGGCTGGAAAATATCATCAAAGAAATTTATGCTGCTTATGGTAATACCGAGGCAGCGATCTTCGTGGTCTGGACTGATCCTTCAGGTCAAGGTTGGTTTGTGTGCATCGGCCAAGGCTGTGGTAAAATGACCCCACAGCAGCGAAGGGACGAAGCCTGTAGACAGGCAGGCCTAGCCCCAGGTTGTAACTTTAGGGAATGGGTATATAAGAAGCCAGATACAAGCGAGCTACCACCGCCTCCAGACGATGGAGGACCTGTTGAGTGGACTCCATGAGCAGAACAAATTCCCAAGGAGGATAGATACTATGAGATCTGTTCCAATAGCTAAGCTCGGGCTGGTTCTGCTACTTGCTGGGCTTGTGGTAGGAGCTCTCAGCCATCAATCTCCATCGGCCTTCATAGCACCCCAGTTCAATACGCCAATCTCGATCAGCAATATCGAGGCCCTGCAGCTAGAGCGTTTTGTCGTGCGCGTGCCTGGAGACTATCCCACTATTCAGGCGGCCATCGATGCCGTGGCTGAGGGGGGCACGGTGCTCATCGGGCCGGGCGTGTACAAAGAGAACGTGCAGATCAGAAAAAGCATTCGTCTCCAAGGTGCTGGCCAAGAGCAAGTCCGCATCCAGGCGGTGGATGATCAAAAGCCGGTCGTCTATGTGACCTCTCAAACTCCGCTTCAAGTTTATCTCCAAGGGCTTGCTCTTAGCAGAGAGCAACTGCCCGCTCCCACCGGCCCCTTTACGTTCATACCGCCAGGAGTAGGAATCTTTATCATTGGCCCTATCCAGGCCACTCTACGGCAGCTTACCGTTAGGGGGCAAACCACTGCTGTGGTGATCTTCCCTCTAGCAGAATATAACGAGGAGCTCTTGCGCTTCCAATCCCAAGCCATTTTGGAAGAGGTGCGACTGGTTCATAATGGGGGAGCCGTCTTGGCAGCCTCTGCCCGCATTACCATTCTGCGCTCACACATATCCGAGAACGAGATCGGTTTTATAGGGGATAGCTTGTACTTAACTCACAGCACAGTACGCAAAAACCGCTTCTGGGGGATTGATCTGCGTGTGCTTTCAGCAGCGTATGGCCCCCAATATATGGGAGCTTTGGACGGCAACGAGATCTCTGAGAACGGTGTGGGGGTTATCCTTAGCGCGATGGCTGAAGAAGCAGCGGGCAGTTGGCTCTGGATGAATGGAAACAACATCATCCGAAATCAAGAATACGGAGTTATGATTCTCAAGAAGGAGTGCCTGACGTCTCTGCCTCATCCGGAGCTTGCTCTTGGCAGAGAGAGTGCCTTCATTCGGATTCTCGGGGGAGGCAACGAAATGAGGGAGAATCTCAAAGGTGACCTCTGTCCCCCCGACTACCCCTGGCCGCCGGGGTTTAGGAAGTGAGAAGACAGAAATCAGAAGCCAGAAGTCAGAGGTCAGAAGTCAGAACTGGTAAGCTGCCGACGCTGTCACCAGAGCAGAGCGGAATGAACTTTACGCTTCACCGCGAATGATCTCTTTGATGCGCATCAGCGACGCCCGCGTGCTGCGCTCCATCTCGTCCAGCGCCATCGCGATTCTGCGAATATTCTCATCCAATTGAGGAATCAGTACTCTCTCGAGGGCATTGACCCGCCGCCGCGTCGTCTCGATCTCCTCGGCCAGCAGCTCGAGCGATTTCTCGATTTCGGCCAGCTTGACCATCTCCGGGAGTATCTCTTTGAGGAGCGTCAGCGCCGTATCAAGCTCGGCCGCGGTCGCTGCAAACCCATACGAGTAGATATCGCGGTCATCGCTGAACTGGAAGCGCGGCACCCACACGCTCATCACCGACTCCATCTCCATTGAGAGCGCGCCGTTGCTGCTCGCGCCGGTCATGAGGGACTCCTCCATCACTTCTTTGGACATCTCGGCGCGGGCTAATAAGAAGCTGCGAAAGCCCTGGGCTAACTTCTCTTCGACGCGCTCGCGCAAGCCCCGCGTCTCCTCGACTAGCTGCAAGAATCTGTGCATCAGCTCGTCACGCTTCTGTTTGAGGAGCTTGTGCCCGCGCTTGGCCATTGCCAGACGCTTCTTCTGTTTGAGAAGTTCCATCCGGGTCGCGTTGACCCGCTGAGCGACCGCCATAGGTTCTCACCCGCTTTCTTGGCCAGCGACTGAACAAGCGTGCTGAAGCACGCTACACAGCCTGCTTGAGCAGGCTTGCATCTGCTGAGCCGGATGCTTCAGCATCCGGTCCCTTCGGCAGATATTTTTCGATGAACTCGTCGCGCACGCGCTTGAGCTCTCCGCGCGGGAGCATACTCAACAGCTCCCAACCAATCGTCAAAGTTTGGATAATCGTCCGATCTTCGTATTCGCCTTGCTGAATAAATTTTTGCTCAAACTCCTCAGCGAACTTGACGTAGAGCTTGTCGCTTTTGCTCAGGGCGGCCTCGCCAAGAATGGCAGCCATCTCGCGCACATCCATGCCGCGTGCATACGCGGCATAAAGCTGATTCAACACGCCCGCATGGTCTTCGCGCGTCTTGCCCGGCCCGATGCCCTTGTCTTTCAGACGCGATAGACAAGGCAAAACATCAAAAGGCGGATAGATGCCCTTGCGATGTAAGTCTCTTGACAAGAAGAGCTGCCCTTCGGTGATGTAGCCCGTCAGGTCAGGAATGGGATGGGTCTTGTCGTCCTGGGGCATTGTTAAGATGGGCATCTGGGTGATAGACCCTTTCTTGCCCTTGATGCGCCCGGCGCGCTCATAGATAGTGCTTAAGTCGGTGTACATATAGCCGGGATAGCCGCGTCGGCCAGGGACTTCTTTACGAGCTGCAGAGACCTCGCGCAACGCTTCAGCATAGTTGGTCATATCTGTCAAGATTACCAAGACGTGCAGGTCACGCTCGAACGCCAGGTACTCGGCGCACGTCAAGACAAGTCTCGGCGTCGTAATACGCTCAATGACTGGGTTATCGGCTAAGTTTACAAACATCACAGCGCGTTCGAGTGCTCCGGTTCTTCTTAAATCAGTAATAAAGAAGTTCGCTTCTTCGAACGTGATGCCCATCGCGCCGAAGACGACTGCGAATTCTTCGGCTTGCCCCAAGACTTTGGCTTGGCGGGCGATCTGCGCTGCCAATTGGTTGTGTGGCAGACCCGCTCCGGAAAAGATGGGCAACTTCTGCCCGCGGACGAGCGTGTTCAAGCCGTCAATGACAGAGAGCCCCGTCTGAATGAACTCGTTGGGATAGTCCCGAGAATACGGGTTGAGTGGCTCGCCGGAGATGGGGAGCTTTTTGTCGGGGATGATCTGCGGCCCGCCATCAATGGGACGCCCCGCGCCGTCGAACACCCGCCCCAATAAGTCTTCTGAGACGCCTAGCTCCATCACTTTGCCCAGAAAGCGCACGCGACTCCGGCGTAGATTCAAGCCCTGAGCAGCTTCAAAGAGCTGGATGACGGCTCTATCTCGATCTACTTCCAAGACGCGCCCGCGCCGGATCTCTCCACCGGCCAGCTCGATCTCCACCAGCTCTTCAAAAGTTGCCCCGCTCACGCCCTCCACAATCATGATAGGTCCAGAAATCTCTGAAACGCTAGTGTACTCTTTCTGCATAAGTTCCTCCTGCTTCAGCCATCAGGCGCTCAAACGCCTGGGTGATCTCGCGGTTGATCTCGGCCCAGCGCATTTCGAATTCGCTTTCAGGAACGAACTTGGCTTTGGCAATACGCTCCCGCACGGGCAGCTCTATAATCTTCTGAATAGCCACATCTCGATCCAATGCTTGCTGCCCAAGCGCATAGAAAGCTTTCACCAATTGCATCATGCGCAGCTGTTTCTTCAATGATGAGTATGTGTCAATGTCATCAAAAGCGCTCTGCATCAGAAAATCTTCGCGAATGGAGCGCGCTACCTCAAGCTTCAAGCGATCCGGCGGCGAGAGCGCCTCCACGCCCACCAGTCGCACGATCTCCTCCAGTTCTGCTTCGATCTGCAACAGTTTCATAAACTCGCGGCGCAACTCGTTCCACTCCGGGCCGACCCGCTTTTCAAAATACGGCGCCAAATCCTCCGTATAGAGCGAGTAGCTGGCCAGCCAGTTGATCGCCGGGAAGTGTCTCCTATAGGCGAGCTTATCATCCAAGCCCCAGAAGACTTTCACTAATCTGAGAGTGTTCTGGGTAACGGGCTCGGAGAGGTCTCCGCCGGGGGGCGAGACCGCGCCGATGGCGCTCAAACTCGCTTGTCGTTCGGGCTTGCCCAAGCAGATGGTGCGCCCGGCACGCGCGTAAAAGTCTGCTGCCCGTGAGCCCAAATACGCCGGGTAGCCCTCTTCGCCGGGCATCTCTTCCAAGCGTCCAGAGATCTCGCGCATCGCTTCGGCCCAGCGCGAAGTAGAATCGGCCATCAACGCGACGCTGTACCCCATGTCCCGAAAATACTCGGCAATAGTAATCCCGGTGTAAACCGACGCTTCGCGAGCTGCGACCGGCATATTTGAAGTGTTGGCAATGAGTATTGTTCTCTTCATTAATGGTTCGCCGCTCTTAGGGTCCTCGAGCTCAGGGAACTCCATCAAGACGTCGGTCATCTCGTTGCCGCGCTCGCCGCAGCCAACGAACACAATAATATCTGCATCGGCCCATTTTGCGAGCTGGTGCTGGATGACCGTCTTCCCAGAGCCGAAGGGGCCCGGCACGCAGGCCGTCCCTCCCTTGGCAATGGGAAAGAGCGCATCAATAATCCGTTGGCCTGTAGTCAAAAGCTCTTCGCTAGGAAGTTTTTCTCTGTACGGGCGGGCCTTGCGCACCGGCCAACGCTGCATCAGCTTCAGTTCATGGCGCTTCCCCCGATCGTCCTTCACAATAGCAATCGTCTCCTCGACGGTGAAATCCCCTGATTTGATCTCTTCCAAAGTTCCAGAAAGTCCAGGCGGGATCATGATCTTTTGCTGGACAAGCGTCGTTTCTTGAACGGTCCCGATGATGTCGCCTGCGCCGACAGTATCGCCCCTCTTGACCGTCGGGGCAAAGCGCCATTTGGTCGTTCTGTTGAGAGCGGCGGCCTCAACTCCACGCCGGATGAAAGCCCCCCATCTGGCTTGAATTGCCTCAAGGGGGCGCTGAATTCCGTCATAAATAGCACTGATCAAGCCAGGACCTAACTCCACCGAAAGTGGCTCTCCCGTGCCTTCCACGGGGTCACCCGGCCCCAACCCCGCTGTCTCTTCATAGACTTGAATCGAAGCCAAGTCGCCGTCTAAGACGATCACTTCGCCGACCAGTTTCTCTTTGCCGACGCGCACCACGTCGTACATCTTCGCGTCGGTCAACCCCTCGGCCACTACTAATGGCCCTGCGACTTTCACAATTCTTCCGGTTGCCATGAAAACTCCTCCATTGGTCTCAATTCTTCTTATCTTTTATCTTTCTCCACGCGACAGAATGTCCATGCCGACCGCGCGCTCAACCAGCCTTCTGATGCGCTCGCGCGCGATCCCCAAACTGCCTGTATTGTCCGGGATCATCACTACCGCCGGTGTGGACTGCTTGCTGAATCTGTCTAGCAGAGGTCCCAACTCGTGCGCCAAGGCTTCGGAGACAAAAATAATCGAGAATCCGTGCGAGACCAGATCGAGAATGGCTCGCTCCGCCGCCTGAGGCGTCCGCGCATCACACACCGTTACCCCTAGTGCTTTGAAGCCCAGATAGACGTCTTTCTTTCCGACAATGGCGATCTTAGACATAGGGCTCCCGCAGACGTTCTTCTAGCGTCTCTTTGTCCACGCCGTTGAGCTTGCCGACCAGCACAATTCTGAGGTTTTTCAGCTCCGTCTCCTTGGCGAGCGCGTACGCCATGAGCGGTTCTGCACCATAGAGCGTGAGCTTAGCTTGTTTGAGAAAGTTCATGACAAAATCATCGCTTAATTTCTCAAAGAGCGCCAAAGATCTTCTCTCTCCCCAATGTGTCAAGCCTCGGCTGAGCACGTCTGTATAGGGCGTATGGCGCAACTCGTCGGCCCACGTCTCCAGGCTCGCCTCCATCAGCGTCAGCAACCGAGAAACCTCCAGAGAGCCTGCGGCCACCAGCACCCGGCTCGCAAACACGCGATCCCTTCCCATCAGTTTCGCCCGCACGAGCGATCTGAGATTGAGCAGGTCTGCCCAGACCGCAATAAGCGTTTCCAAGAACGGATGCCCCATCGAGACACCCTTCAAGTACGCAAAAAGCTCTCCATCGACTATTGTATCGAGAGCCTGAGCAAGTTTGGAATTCTCATATTCGCGCATGGCGTGTTCGCCCGCACGAGCGAGCTCCTCAGGCAGCGCGCTCCAGATTCCAGTGTTGACGGATGCTTCGATGAGCTTAGGCGGGATCGTCCCCACGCCCTCCAGCACGCTCTCCGTTGGGTCTTCCCCCAACAGCTTGGCCTTCAGATACGCTTTCAAGTGGTGAAAATCGTACCGTCGCTGGAGCCACGCCGTGCGCTCCGGCACCGGCGACAAACTCGCCAAGAGAGCGTACAACTGGTGCAGCTCATGATTGAGCACCTCTTCGTATTGTTCGAGTCTGCTTTCGGCAGCTTTGCTATAGCCTGCCTCGGCTAAGGCACGCCAGGCTTCCGCAGCATCCGCTGCATCCAGCAGCCGTTGGAAGTGAGCCTGACTGAGCAATTTCGCCTCAAGAGCCCGAATGCGCCCCGTAGCAAACGCATACGCACCCTCTTGCTCAAAGCGGGTCTCCAACAGATCAACGACCACGGCCAGTCCCTTCCGTGCTCTCCGTCCCAAAGAGCATCTGCGCGACTTCGATCTCCAGCGCGTCTTGGGCACGCTGCAACAGCGTTGCTACGGTGACGTTTGTCTCATTGTTCTTGCCCTTCAGCACAAAGCCGCGACCGAAGTCGCGTGTCTCCAGGGAGAGCCTTAAAGCGCCCTTCTTGCCGTGCTTGACAAGCTGAGCGTTGGCTTCTTTGACAAACGCCTCACCGAAGGCTTGCCTGTCTGCGGGGGAGAGAATCACTTCTTCTTCGCCGGTCTCGACAGCCTGTGGAATGAGCCGCAGCAGCCAGTTCCTATACTCGTTCTGTGGCAACGCTGCGAGCCTGGCCGCCGCCTGCTCAAAAACCATATCCAGCACCGCGCGTCTCGCCGCCAGCGCCGCATTCCGTGCGGCCGCGTTTGCTGCCGCCACCTGCGCCCGACGACGGCTTTGCGCCTCTTCATGCGCTTGTGCTAAGATCAGTTCGCGTTGGCGCCGGGCTTCGCTCTGAGCGTGCTCACGCATGTGAGCCGCTTGCTGGCGTACGCTTTCGAGCATACGCTCTGCCTCTGTTCGCGCGTCACTCAGGATCTTCTCGACGATCTTCTCAGCACTCATTGTTTTACTAAATCGCGGTCAGCAACAAGATAGAGGCGATCAGACCCAAAACGGCATACGTTTCGACGAAGACCCCTAACACAATGGCTTTCCCGACCTCTTCGGGGCGTTTGGCGATCATGCCGGCGCCGGCAGCACAGACCATCCCTTGATAGATCGCTGACAGAAAGCCTGCAATCGCAATAGGGAGCGCAGCCGCGAACATCTGAAACCCGGCGACCGCCGTCGTGGCCTTGCCAAAAAACACAAATAAAATCATAAATGCAGTAATGAACCCGTAAAAGCCCTGGGTGCCCGGCAGCGCCGTCAGCAAGAGCAGCGACCCGAATTTATTGGGGTCCTCGGATAAGACGCCGTTGGCCACTTTGCCGGCAATCCCAATCCCAATAGCTGAACCAATACCGGCCAGCCCATAAGCGATCGCCGCTCCCAGAAACGCCCAACTCGTTCCGCTCAATCCCCAGACCGTACTCACCGTCTCCATTGCACCTTGCATGTCTGTTTAGACCTCCTTCAGAGAATTACTCTTTCCGTATGTCATAATAGACCGATTCCCGCGTGAAGGGTTTGAACGCCTCTCCGCCCGATTCGTAGAACTTCGTAAAAAACTCGACGTAGTGCAACCGCGCAGAGTGAACGAACGCTGACAGCGAATTGATCAACAGACTAAAGATCTGCAGCCCCACTAAGAAGATCACACAGATCACGGCTCCAACGATCGGGATGCCCCAGGCCATCAAGGCGAGCTTATTCATAGACGCGGCGATCAGCCCAGTAGAGATGCCCAGAGCCATAATACGGCTATAGGACAAGAGATCGCCCAAGAGTCCCGTTGCTCCGTAGAGCTTAAAGAGCCCGGCTCCTATGCGCCCCAAGGCGCCGCGCACTCGTGCCCCGAGGCTGAGTTGCGGCGTCACGGCCAAGGCCCCAACAAAGCCCAGGCCGGCCAGCACTTCTCCCCACAGTGTCAAGGGGCTCCCCAACCACAAAACGAAACCGGCCGTTAAGATCAGCCAAGGCACCTGCTGGCTCACTCTCTCAGGTGATTCGACTCGGCTGAAAAAGAGCACCAAGAACGCCCCAGCCAACGCCACATATATCCCCACAGGCATCCACGGAGCAGGCAGCCCCGGCGCATTGAGCTCTGCAGGCATAATTGCCGGGACGCCCACACCAGCAATGATTCCTAACCCAAGCATCAATGTTATCCAACTGCCCTCGCTCCAGAGGGCCTCCCAGAAGCGCCCTTGTCGAGCCTTGTCATAGAACTCCAGCACGTTGCCTAATAAAACCTGAACAAACCCCAGTGCGAACGAGAACAACAGAAATGCGATCAACCCAGCAGGGGTGCTCACGTCAAAGAGCATCACTGCTCTCAACCACGTGAAAGTCTGGGCCAAATCCGGGCCGAACCACCCACCCGTCACCGCGCCTGCGACGACGGCTGAAAACCCGCCCAGCATAATGAGATTTGCAAATGGCTGAAAGCCTAATTTATGACGATATCGCCGCTTGAGCACCCCAAAGATCAAAATTAAAGCCGAGCCATAGCCAGCGTCTGTGAGCGCGATCCCAAAGAAAATGGCAAAGAACGGCAACACAAAGGGCGTTGGATCAAGTTCGCGTTGGTTGGGCAAGCCAAAGAGCTTGACCAAAAACTCGGCGGGTTGAAAGAGTCGTCGGTTTTCTAGCGCCACCGGCGGCACTTCATGGGGATCGGGCGCAACGCGCTCCAGGTGGACAGCATCGCTCGTTCTGCGGATAGCCCGCTCCAACCTAGTGAAGTCGGTCGTCCGAACCCAGCCTTCGAGCACGAATGCGTGTGCGCTTCCCCACAAGCGCGCTTGTGATTGCGCCTTCACATACTCATTGTGCAGATACTCATAGAGCGCTTGAAGCGAGCGTTTCTCGGCCAGGAGCGCTTCGGCTTTCTGGATAAGTTGCGTCTGACGGCTGTCTATCTCTTGAAGGCGGTGCTCTATCTGAGCCAACATCTCTTTGGGCTTCCCACGAATATTGGAGGGGAAGCTCGGCAGTGTCAGTCGCTCCCAGCCGTATTCGGCACATGTTTTCAAGAACAACTCTTCGTATTCGGCTGGAACGAGAGCATATATATAACTCGATAGCTCGTCTTCGCTGACTTTGTGAACGACAACCAATCCCGACAGTTGAGCGTGCAGTTTCTGGGTCAAGTCGGCCAGTCCCGCTTTCGGTATTGAGCCTAACGTCACGACTGTCGTAGCTGTCGAGCGCACCTGTTCGAGAGGGATATCGAGATCAACCCAGGGAGTCAACTCAGCACGGAGCGTCTCGAGCTGGGCTCGTTCTGAGCGCAGCGCAATGCTCTCTTGGTCAAGCTGGCGTGCTTGCTGCCCGATAGGGCGATAGTCATACGCACGAGCAATCCTTGCGATCTCGTCAGGGTGAATGTGCTCTTTGAGGTTAAAAAATCCCTGGATGAAGCCTTTCTTTTCTTTGTCGTATCGCGCCATGAAATCGAGCACATATCGCAAGTCGGCGAGCTGGCTTTCGAGGCCATTGAAGTCAAGGGATTTCGGCCGAAAGCCGATCAGCGCGTGCTCATTCTTGTTCGTCAGATCGGAGATTTGCAGCACTCCCAGCTCTTGCAGGGTCGTTAAAACCTCATCGCGTTCTGCTTCGTGTCCGACAAGCCGGACCTTTTGCATTCTCGCCAAGCTCATAGGCGCGTCACCACGTGCTTGAGCACGAACTCCACCGCTGACGAAAGCCGCGCTTCGGCTGCTTGGCGGAGTTGCGCGGCCTTGTGCGCTCCGCGCCGACGAAGCTCTTCGGCTTCTTGTTTGGCCTTGCCCTCTTCGGCAGCAATCAAAGCTGCACCTTCCTCGCGCGCTTTTCGTTTCGCTTCCTCGATGAGGGCAGCCGCTGCTTGACGAGCCTCGGCCAGTATCTCATCGGCTTGCTTGCCTGCGTTGGATGTGATCGTTTCGGCTTGGGTTTCGGCTTGGCGAATGTGCTCTAAAACATCCTGGGTCATTGGGCTCCTTTCGAGAGCGGAGCGCGACAGAAAAAATAAAAAATACTCCAGCAAGAAGAGGTCAAGAAAGGTGCGTTGACTTCATCGTTCGCGCTTGCGGTCTCCACCGTGAAACGACAATCCTCCCTCTTGTGATCCCGCCACGGCTTTTGTGCGTTATTCTACCCTCTAAGACACTCTCTGTCAAACGCTCAGCAGTTGTTTCTCCTTGGTTTGGGCTGTCTGATCTATCTTTGCCGTATACTCGTGGGTGACCTTTTCGATCTCCTTCATCACGCGGTCGTGGTCGTCCTCGGAGATTTTTCCATCTTTTTGCTCTCTATCTAAGTGTTCTTTGATTTCGCGTCGGATATTGCGCAAGGCGACCTTGGACTCCTCAGCCTTGTCGTGAATGACCTTCGAAAGCTCTTTGCGACGCTCTTCAGTCAGCCGTGGGACTTTGATACGCAGGAGCTCGCCATCTACTGTCGGGTTAAATCCCAAATTGGCTGCCTGGATAGCCTTCTCAATTGCATGAACTTGCGTCTTATCAAAGGGATAGATGACGATCATATCTGGTTCTGGAGCGGTAATGCGAGCTAAGTGTTTTAAGGGCGTGTGGGTGCCATAATAGTCCACTTTGACATCCTCAACCATCGCCGGATTAGCCCGACCGGTGCGCAATTTCACCAGCTCGTGCTCGAAGACTTGTATGGTTTTGTCCATACGCGCTTTGAGTTCAGCAATATGTGCATCAGGCATAGAGATCACCGCAAGCATTATAGTCATTTGGGGGTGCCAGATTCAAGGTGCCAGCCCAGGGGCAGAAAGTCGCATACGAAACTATTTGGTATGATAGAGTACATGTGACGACTCACCCGGCTAAAGCCGGATGCTTCTCAGGACTGAGCCTGAAGGCCGCGTCCCGGCCTGGAAGAACGCTCTGTATGAGAGACCTTGCGGGTTTTACCCGGCCCAGGGTTTCGGGGCTGGAACTCCATACCGGCACTATGTCAAAGAGCGGACTGGGCGTTGCCAGTCAGCGCCAGGTTTCGCGCCTTTGCGCTTCTGAAAGTGTAACACGAAAGGCAGGTGAGGTCAAGTCTATCGACTTGCAGCCGATTCCCCACCCGGACGGGTCTCCCCTCGGCTGAATTTCTATGGCCGAAATCTTTCTGACCGGCGCGACCGGCTTGGTCGGGCGCCATCTGGTGCCGGCGTTGATCCAAGCTGGTCACACAGTGCGGTGTCTCGTGCGCTCTGATCTATGGGCAGCTCGTTTACGAGCACGAGGCTGTCAGGTTGTCTTAGGAGACCTTCTTCGGTCTCAACCGTGGGAAAACTTCCTGGGGGGCACCGAGATCGTCATTCACTTGGCCTCGCTCCATAAGGGACTGTCTTCATTGATCCGGCGCACCAATGCCGATGGCACGGTGCAGCTCCTTCGGATTGCTCAAGCATCCGGAGTCCGGAAGTTTCTCTATCTCAGCACGGTGACGGCTTCGAACAGGTTATCCTGGCCCTACGCGCACTCGATCTGGCTTGCTGAGCAAGCGATTCAACAGAGTGCTCTGACTCACACGATCTTGCGCTGCTCCGTAATCATTGGTCCGGGGGACCCCTTTCTTGGCGGCATTATCCAGATTGCTCAGCAATGGCCCGTTGTGCCGATCATTGGTTCTGGCCAGACGAAATTGCAGCCCGTCTCTGTCTATGACGTTGTGCGTTGTTTGCTCCAAATTATCTCAGTGGGCACATATGCCAACAGAACTCTGACTGTTGGCGGCCCGGAAATACTCTCATACGAACAGATGGTAAACGCTGTGCTCGATGTATTACATGTGAAAAAACGCAAGCTTCATCTTCCGCGTCGTGCGACCCGCTTCTGTGTGCGTTGGCTGGAACGTTGGGGTGTTCACATGCCATTTGCGCCGGGACACTTTCTCTCGCGCGACCATATCGCTGCGAGTCCTGCCGTCATCGAAGAAGAATTCGGTTTTACCCCTCTGTCATTTCGAGAATTGCTGGCCGACATCATGAGAGCATCGGGAAGAGTTGCGCACCAGTAGAGAAATTTGTACTGTAAAGAGAGTACACTAGACAGAGGAGGCTGTCTTATGGATCTCTCACCGGAAGAGTCTATTGTTGGCGAGATCACAGCCATCAAACCTTATGGGGCTTTCGTGCGCTTGTCAACTGGTGACCAAGGGATGATTCATATCTCCGAAATCGCCGTGGAGTACGTGCGGGATATCTCTCAGTATCTCACGGTTGGTCAACAGGTCGTGGTCAAGGTCATCGGACGCAATGAGGAAGGCAAGTACAATCTCTCGCTCAAAAGAGTCTCGCGGCAAGATCATGATGCGGCGCTCTTTCACAATGAAGTGACGCAGGTCAAAAGGGCCCTAGATGAGGGATTGGCTGTGATTGATGAATCTGTCAAACAGTTCATCACGCGCCGCGAACGACGACCTGCTCAGGAATCGCTCACGACTTGGCTTGCCAGCATGAAGAGGGAAAAGAACGAGCTGGAGAGACACCGGCAGTGGCGCGCTCGTTTTTACGAGCCCGACTGGCAGCAGCTGGCCGAGAGCACTGCTGCGCCGAACGCTCACCTCTCTTCTGTAGTGCAACCGGACCCTCGCCCTGCGCCCTCTCCCTTAGCAGGGAGAGGGCGGGAGTGAGGGTGAGGAGAACCTTGAACAATCTTCGTGAGAGAACCCTCACATCGCGACGTGTCTTCGAGGGGCGCTTGGTGACCGTGCGCGTGGATGATGTGCTCTTAGAGAACGGGCAGCAAGCAACTCGCGAACTCATTGAGCACCCCGGTGCCGTTGGTATCATTGCTCTCCACGGCCAGGGAAGCGAGCAACGGATCGCCCTTGTCAGACAATTCCGCAAAGCTGCCGAGCGGTCTCTCCTGGAGATCCCTGCGGGGACGCTCGAACCCGGCGAAGAACCATTGGCGTGTGCTCAACGCGAGCTTTGGGAGGAGACTGGCTTGACTGCTCATCGCTGGACTCACCTGCAGACATTCTACACGGCACCCGGCTTCTGCACCGAGAAAATGTGGCTGTATCTCGCTCAAGAAACTCAGGTCGCCTCGCACAGCCAGGCCGCCGGTGATGAGCAGATCGAGGTCTGTTTTTGTACTCGCACCGAAGCGTTACAGATGCTCCGCACACGCCAATTCCAGGACGCCAAAACACTGGTCGGGCTACTGTGGTGGCTCCACACCGTGTGAATTCACTATGGCTGATCTTCAACGACGCTCCGAGGCTCAACTGCTTGAGACCGCCCGGCACTTTTTCGATGAAGCCGCAGACCGTTTAGGATTAGAGTCCTCATTGCGGGAGCTGCTGCGCTACCCCAAGAGAAAGCTCATCGTGGGCTTCCCCATCCAGATGGACTCTGGGGAAGCTCGCTATTTTGAGGGGTACCGGGTGCAGCATCACTCTGTGCTGGGGCCGTGCAAGGGCGGCATTCGGTATCACCCGGACGTCACGCTAGAAGAGATCGAAGCGCTCGCGATATTGGCCACGTGGGAGGCAGCGCTGCTCGGTCTGCCCTTCAGCGGTGCCAAAGGCGGCATACCGTGTGATCCCAAAGCAATGTCCCCAAGTGAACTAGAACGCTTGACACGACGGTACGCGTCGGAGCTAGCCCCTCTGCTCGGACCAGAGAGGGATATCCCCGAACCCGATCTCTACACACGAGAGCGCGAGATGGCGTGGTTTGTTGACACGCTGAGTATGCACGCTCGAGGGAAATATGTGGCCAGTTCGGTCACCGGGAAGCCGTTGCTTTTAGGAGGCTCTGTCGGGCGCGACACCGCAAGCGGCCGCGGCGCGTTCTTTGTGGCTATGGAGGTGCTCAGCTCGTTAGAAATCCCCGTCGAACAAGCGACCATTGTGATTCAGGGCTTTGGAAATGCCGGCACGAGTTTTGCCCGCTATATTGCCCAAGCCGGCGCCCGTGTGATCGCCGTCAGTGATTCGTCTGGGGGAATCTCTTCTGAGCGCGGCCTTGATATCACAGCTGTCATAGAACATAAGCAAGCCACCGGCAGCATGCGGAACTTCCCCGGTACGGAGAGTATTTCTACCCAAGAGCTGCTCACGCGGCCATGCGATCTCTTGGTGCCGGCAGCGGTCGAGAATCAGCTCACCGACTCGAATGCCGGCCTGGTCAAAGCACAAGCGGTACTTGAGCTGGCCAATGGCCCCACGACACTGGAAGCCGATAAAATTCTCCATGAACGAAGTATTCTCGTCGCGCCGGATATTTTAGTCAACGCAGGCGGCGTCACGGTCAGTTACTTCGAGTGGGTCCAGAACCGGAGGGCGTACTCTTGGGATGCCGAACATATAGACCAGATGCTCTATAGATTTATGAGTACAGCGTTTCGCAGAGTGCAGGCAGCGTGCGATAGCGAAAACACAGACTTGCGCACAGCCGCGTATTGTGTCGCGCTGGATCGCGTAGCAACAGCAGCGCGCGCACGGGGGTTGTACGCGTAGCGTATGCGTGTTGTCTCCTTGGCCAGCGGCAGCAGTGGGAATTGCACCTTCATTGAATCAGAGCACACTCGCTTGTTGATCGATGCTGGTCTCTCCAGGCGGCAGGTCCTCCAAAGACTTGAGAAAATACTTGGGCTCCTTCCCCGTATTGATGCGATCTTCGTTACCCATGAGCATACGGATCACACCAGCGGACTGGGGCGCTTGGCGAACACGCTCGAATGTCCCATCTACGCCAGCGAGCGCACCATACCAGCTCTCGAACCCGTGCTCAAGGGACGGGAGGTGCTGCGATCGTTCAAGCCGGATCAGGCCTTTCAAATGCGGGACGTTTGTATCGAGCCCTTTCGTATCTCTCATGACGCGGTCGAGCCCTGTGGCTTTCTGATTGAAGAAGAGTCGCTCTTTAACAACCTCAACAAGCGCGTCGGCTTAGCCACCGACTTAGGGGTGGTGACCGATGAGATACGGAGACGCTTTCAACAATGCGATCTCGTTATGTTAGAAGCCAATCACGACGTAGAGATGCTCCTCAACGGGACCTACCCGGAGGACCTGAAGAGGCGTATCCGTAGTGAGGTGGGCCATCTCTCCAATGACGACGCCGGACGGGTGTTTGCTTATCTGGCGCAGCAGGGGCGCTTGCGAAAAGCCGTGCTCATGCACTTGAGCAAGAACAACAACCGTCCTCAACTGGCGCTCCAAACCGTGCAGCGACACTTGAATGGAGCTTCCGTAGAGATTGCCGTTGCCCCGCGGGATCGCATGAGCGCGGTCTTTACGGTTTAGTGCTACAGAAGCCCTTTGAGTGCCTTTGGGTCGAGGACCTCAACGGCGTGGCCGTTGCGTCTGATCCAGCCGCGCCGCTCCAGGTGCTGCTGACAGCAGGCCCCAAGCGCGACGATGTCCTGACCTTGCAACCGACCACAGAGCTTCCCTTGCCCATCTCACTCGAACAAGTCGGCCGCTTCCGCCTCGGTGATGAAGGGCTCACATTCTTGGAGACCGGGGTGGCAGGCAGCCGCCTATACTGTTCGATTGGTGAAGGACGGCACTCCGCTCAGCGTCATCCGGCGCGATGTCTTCTTTGAATGGAAAGACATAGCGCTGGCGCCGGGGTTGCAGCTGGCGCAGATCATCGCCAATTTGGCCTTAAATCCCTTCCAGCGCGTCGATCTCAAAGAGATCGTCGTCGGTCCAAAGGATGGAAAAATAGGGGAGTCAGCCTTTTGGCAAGGAAAGCCTGGTGCCGAGCTGCGTAGTACCTTCAATTTGCGCGAGGCAGCTTTCCAAGGTCGAGATGTGAATGCGCGAGAGCTGAAGAAGGAAGCATTTGAGGTGGCAAGCTCGTTCTTTAATTTTCCGCTCAAGAACGTAGATTCCTTCCTCGATACCGCCCTGAGGCTGCAACGAGAGAACATGCATGAGATCGTCATTTACATCCCAGAGTATGACTCTTATCAAACTGCTGACTTGAGCGGTACGGCGACCTTACGCGTAGGACCATGACCTAGCTAGTGGCTATCGAAGGGAGGGGCTGCCTGGTATGGCAGCCCCTTGTCCATTATAATTCATGAAGATCTTGAGGTTAGAGGATGTCTGAAAAGCCTTTTCACCCCTCTTTTGCCAATCTCCGGAGCATCAAGCGTACCATCCCTGCATAGACAAAAGCCTCTTCGCTCTCAGGCAGAAATTCATAGTCCTTGGCCAATCTGCGGTTCCTCCCCAACCACGCCAACGTTCGCTCCGCCACCCACCGACGTGGCAAGACGTGAAACCCACGCGGTAGCTCAGGAGGCTCTTGATCCTCCAGCACCCAGAACCCTCTAATCCCTGTCCACCAATGCTTGGTCACCTCTAGCTCCCAACCCAACGTCGCTTTCAGCCATTCTTGCAAACCACGATAGGCACTGTCCACCCACACCTTCGCCATACGCGGAAACATCCCCACCAGCGGCGCCAAAAGCAGCTTGGCCCCCTCTTTATCATGCACGCTGGCTTCGTGGACCTTCACCTTCAGCAAAAGTCCTTGGGTGTCTACCAGCAGATGCCGCTTCCTTCCGTTGATCTTCTTGCCCCCATCGTACCCTCGAGGTCCCCCCTTTCCGTGGTTTTGGCTGACTGACTGTCGAGAATGCCGGCGCTGGGGGTCGGATCTCTTCCTGCCTGGACTCGCAGCCTCTCCCGGAGGCCTGCATTTATCGCTTCCCAGACTCCATTGAAGCGCCACAGGCGGAAGTAGTGATAGACCGTCTTCCAAGGAGGGAGATCGTGGGGAAGCATGCGCCAGGGGATGCCGCCGCGCAGGACATAGAAGATGGCGTTCACTACCTCACGCATCTCTGTCGTCTGAGGGCGGCCGCCGGCTTGAGGAGGTGGAATCAGGGACTCAAGGATGGCCCATTCCTTATCGGTTACATCGCTAGGATAGGGTTTGCGATTCATCGCCTAAGACCTCCAGATAGAGTCTTGTACAACCCTCATTATACTACTTTTCAGACATCCTCTGATACTAAATCTATTGCAAGATGTCCCCAGAAGGAGTAAACTCCGTTTGGAGGGATGAAGATGCGTGGTATCGACTGGAAGCGAGTCATCCGGGAATCCGTCGCCAGGTTGCACGAGTTAGAACGGGA